>NZ_CANTJS010000006.1 GCF_947654275.1 uncultured Oscillibacter sp.
GGTCTGGGCATAGAGAGCCTCAAGCGCCGCCTGTTCCCCGGCGGCGGCACGGGCAAGCTGCCGGTCCAGGCCGTCCTCCGCCGAAGCGGTCTTGGTGCGCATCGTCTGTTCCCCCCTG
Organism: uncultured Oscillibacter sp.; assembly: GCF_947654275.1. GTDB lineage: Bacteria > Bacillota > Clostridia > Oscillospirales > Oscillospiraceae > Oscillibacter. Next base: position 119 of record NZ_CANTJS010000006.1, read on the forward strand.
TCTATAATTGAAACGCATCAGCACGGCGTTTTATTGCGCCGGCTGAAAAAATTTTTTGGGATGATTGGGCGGAGCTTTTTCCGCCGCCTCTATCATAGCAGGCCGGAAGGAAAAAATCCAGTCCCGGCGTGAGCCGGGGACCTTTGCAGATTTTCCGGCAAAAGCGGTCTTTTGGATTGACAGGCCGGAAAAAAACGGGTAGAATACAAAGCGGACATTCGTTTCCCCGGACAGTCGCTTGGCTTCCAGGCTGAGGGAGCCCCCATGAAAACCGTATCATCCCGTATACGCCCCGGCAGCTCAGGGGATGGAGCGGTTGTCTCCCAGGCGGGAGCGGGAACGCTTTCCTAAAAGCACATATCCGGCGCATACAAGTGAACAGGCCCCGATAGCTCAGATGGATAGAGCGGTCGCCTCCTAAGCGACAGGCCGCTGGTTCGAATCCAGTTCGGGGTGCCAGCTCAGAAATTCCCAACACCGCTCCGTTTCCCGCCTTTGGCCGGAAACCTGTGCTGTGTTGGGAATTTCTTCGCCTTCCGCCGGGATATGCCGGATTCCCGGCGGAGAGGGAACGGGGCGGCGGACCGCCTTGCCGGGCCGCGGTTTGGTTTGGGGCGCACGGCCATCAATTTAACGAGCGGACTCCGGCTCGGAAATTTCCAACACCCTCGCCGGATTCCCGGCGGAGACTTCGATTCAAAAATTTTACGCAGGGACCCTGTCCCGTCCGCCGGAGGCCGCGGCCGATTTCAAGAATTTACCCGGAACCAATCGAACCCAGCTCTAAACAATGCAGTACAGCGCCCGGGACCACGGGCACGAGAACAGGCCGAGGGCCATAGGCCCTCCGCCTTCTGCGGTCCTGATCTGTACAGGGCTTGTGTCCGGCGTCACGGATTTTCCCCTGCCTCCCCGCCGCCGGCTGTGACGGTCAAAGCTGGAGCTTAGCCGCGGCAGCGGCGATGATACACGGAAGTATAAAACACGTGAACCCTGCCCACCTCCTGTTTACGCGCTGCAAAACCGCTGAGATAATCGCTCCCATGACGGCGCATGAACCAACCGACTGTCTCTGACCGAACGCCCAGTAAAGCGCGACGCCCCATATCAGCCAGCCCATAAGCATGACGCCAATCGTATGCTCAAGGTTACTGCTTGCCATCTCCTTTTCACTGTGGCCTTTGCGCCGCCTGTCTCCCTTGCGGTTATTACAGCAGTAGTCATAAAAAGACAACCGGTAGCCGCTGTCGACCGCTTTGATGTAAGCACGAATATTGGCTCTTGTGGCCAGGTTTCCGTCGCCGGCGTCTACCTTGTACTTTCTCAGCTCCATCTTCTCCGCAGGGCTGGCATCCATTCCCTGACCATGGGCCTTCTGATAAAGAAGCTGCTCTTTTCTTGCGTTATTCACGTTTACCTCCCTCGTCCGCTGAGTGAATCTATCATCGCGGCAACCGCTAAGGTCACAAGGATTGAGAAAATCCATCCCCGTCCCATAAGTAGTTTCAATATAATAAATAACACACCTGCGATTATGATAGCATTATCAGACGAATTTTGCCTGCTGCCTGTATCGGCGCCTCTGGCCTGACCGCCGCCTGCGGGCCTGCCGGAAGAGCCAACGCCCAGCAAATCATCAAACAGCGGTTCATTGTCCCTCAGCCCATGGGGGTATCGGGACACGACATTCAAAATCATGTCCTCCGTCACGCCCATTCCCCTGTAACGGCCTGTTATTTTGGTTCTGCCATAGGGATTGCCGACGGAGCCCCTGATGTTCCACAGCTCCGCAATGGCAGAAAGCGCAAAGCCGAATCCCTCATGCTGGTTTGCCCCCGACACGCCTTCCACCGCTGCCAGATAGATGCTGTGCGCAACATTACGCGGCGTCATGCCGGCATTTTGAACAACCTGAGACGCTTGTCCTTTATCCATAATCCACCCTGCCTGTTCATCGTTCTATACATTTTATGTAATATTGTAATGTTTCTCTGATTGGCGCGTACTCCGGCGCAATGGCAAGAATCTCTTCCTCCACATCGGAAAGCAGGATTGTCCCATCAATCTCTTTGCCCTTGTATTTCTCAAAGACAGACATCAGCCCTTTTGCCTCCAGGGTTTTCCTGGTGTTGTTTCCGTTGTCGCCCTGGCCGATTGCAAAATTCATACACGCCGCGTCGCCGTGCTTCGGCCCGCGCACCCCAAGCAGAATGCCAACGAACGCATTATAATCCCATTTGTTGGCCAGACTCTTTCTGTAAAGGAGCAATTGATCCCGAAAGCGGGTCATGGCCGGCGCGCCGGCGCCGCGCCGGAACGCGGCCAATGTCAGCTTATCCAAAGCCCGGAAGGCAGAAACTGGCTCGCCTATCACTCCGACCTGTTCTATCTCCATTCTCCTCATGCCACTACTATCATAAAAAGGACGTGGTCTCACACGGTATTCTTCATAGCTGTTTGTAACATTCCAAAATCTATATAGCTGACTCTCATCTGGAACATGGTAGATATTATCAAAACACCAAAAATGGAGGTTAAGGTTATTGTAACGCTGAAAGTGTATTCTTTTCTTTTCTCCATCCTGTTTAAGATGATACACCTCAAACCCTGTTGGAATAAAAGCAAGTTTGCCGTCAAAATAATAGTATCTTGAATCATTGAAACCCAATGTACATAATTTCCAGCCTACAGAATATTTTCCCCGCAGCTGGACTACGCCCTGGATATCTGTGTGAACCAGCTGGATATCTTTATCGCTCGTTTTTACCCACATGGTATCGTCAAGCATATTAAACGAGAAAATATGCCGGTCATCCCATGACGGCAGAGAATCCTCATTTATCTTTGCTTTCCAGCTGGGCCTTGCAAAGCAATCCAGTACGCTCCATTGATTTTTCGATAAATCAATATGAACGATGTAAGAAATCCGATTCCCATCGCTTCTCGTATATCCCGCCACAACACGATGTTTATTCGCATACAAAAATTGGCAGGAGATATTACCAATATTTGAGGGGGCCTGAGAAAACGGCAGTTCTCTTCCCCATTCCTGCCGGTAGCTTTCCCGCAGACAATTGTCAAATGCCAAGTCCCCTTTCTGGACGCCCCACAGCAGCGTCTTTTCCCCTGTCAGCATATTGACGCGGTAAATATCCGTACTCATTGCGGGCTGCCTTGTTTCGGAGTAAATCACTGTATTGTCATAGACATATACGCATTCCAGACGAGAATGACCATGACGGCTTTCTTTTCTGCCAAACACATGCGTATAAATCTTACGCCCGTCAAAGCCGAATAAGGAGATGGTTTCCATGTCGTAAAGGAAATAGCCACGGCGGTTGACCGCAATATAAGTATGGAAATTAAATGTTCTTCGGGTATGAAGCCTGATTGCATGGGATGTTTTCCGCTGTACATTGGATTTTATGACATAAACGCCGTAATTCCTGGCCTTGAGACTTCCTTCAGAGCGAAGAAAATAAATATCACCCTGATATTTTGAATATTGGGAATATCCTTTCCTGAAATAATTCCTCTCCATAGTGGATGGAGCTGTGCGTCGCCAGTCAGGGTCAACATAATACTCGCTGTGAAACCCGAAGCAGTCCTCATTCTCCAGCTTGTCTGAAAGCGGATTGAATCCTGAATTTGTCATATTCATACCATTTCCCTCCCTCAATATTCCCTTCCGTATGTCATACGCCGCAAAACCGCAGCCTTTATTTGCAGGTCAGCTTAATCCACTCCGAAAACTTCTTGAACAGGCCGTCAATCTGCGCGGAGGTATAGCCATATTTCAGCAGCCGTTCCTTGATGCCCTTCTTGCTTTTTGCGTTCCAGTTCGCTTTCACCCAGCCCTTTGTCTGGGTCCGAATCGTATTATAGGGCCCGAACCACTCCATCCACTGCGCATAAAACGCGTTGAGCAGCTTCCCCTTGTTCGCCGCCTTGGCGGATTTCAGGTAATACTCGTCAAATCCCTTGTGGTCAAACCAGTCAATCATCTTCCCTTACCTCCTCAAAAATTTTGGCAGCGGCCCGCCGGGGTCACCGCCGGAATATCCTGACTGCAAATAATCCCATCTCCAGTGCGGCCGCCGCGCATCCCGCCATGAAAAAGACCTGATTTGCCAGGCCATACGCGTGGAACAGTCCCAGGGATACCCCTCCCTTAAGCGGGTACAAAAATCGCACCTTTTTCTTGTTGCATACATCCGTTGCCAGATGGGAGAGAAATCCCGCCGCAAACGAAACCACCGCCTTTTCCCACACCAGCCCAATGGCGAAACACAAGAGGGCCAATGCCAGAAAAGAATGCATAAAGGACCTGTGAGGCTGTTCCTTGCCAAACGCGCAGATGCAGATAAACAGCAAGATACCGGCGATAATACGGCCATAGCCGCTGTTTCGCACCACCTGTTCAATTACTCCGGTGTGGAAAAAACAGTCCAGCGCAAGCACCGCCAGCAGCACCACGGCGGAAAGCATGACAATTTTATCAGCATCACGGTGGGACCCTGATGTGCCGACGTCTATGTCGCTGATCAATGCGCCGAAAGCGCCTCCGCCGGCGGCCAATACAAGCTCCGGCACAGTCTCCGGCTGGGTGACCGCCATGGCCGCGGCAATTCCAATCACCATATGTGTTTTCCCTAACAAAACTGCCTCCCTTCCCCCCGGCAGCCGGACAACCCGCTTGTCCCTGTCACCTCCGAGGACACTGCGTTCAAATTCAGCTCCAGCAGCGAATCATCCGGGTTCATACCCCCGCCGCACGGGGCATAACGCTTCAAACCGCCCCATCGTGTCGAACTATGTAATATCATACCCAATTGAGTTATAATTGTCAATAGCCAACCCGTTTGTTCATCTATTGGGCATCACCCATTTTAGATAAACTTTTTTTCAGATGACGAAAGCGGGGCATATTGGATGATAGAAAATGAGGTCCTGGGACGAATCCGGGAGTTCCTGAAATTGAATCACTGGTCCATTTACAAGCTGGCAAAAGAGTCAGGCATTCCCTACTCAAGCCTCAACAACTGCTTTCTCCGCAACACCTGCCCGACAATCCCGACGCTTGAGAAGCTTTGCGCGGGGCTGAATATCAGCCTGTCGGACTTCTTCGATTTCAAGAAGAACCCTCTCCGTGACACAAGTTTATCCGAGGATGAACAGAATCTCCTGAGCGCGTACCGGAAGCTGTCCAAAAGAGACAGGGAGCTTCTCGGCGCATATTGTGACGGTCTGAGCAGGAAAAGAAGATAGCGGCCGGAAGACCCCCGGGCCATCCCCCAGGCTCGAATACCGGCGGCCTTCCGGGCCGCCCCGGGGAATGGACAGCGCCCAGGAAAAAACGGCATATCGCACAAACAGCGCCCTGCCCGAGTCGGAAGCAACTCGGACAGGGCGCTGTTTGAACGTCTGCATGTACCGATGTTCAGCCGTGCTGACGGCATCACTCCGATGAACAGAGCTTTTTTCGCTTCATCCGCACAGGGAAACGCCGCGAAGGAGACTCCTTCGCGGCGTTTTTCAGGCAGCCGGAACAGAATCAGGCGGCAGCCTTGCTTCGGTTGGAAATGCGGTTGCTGACATAGACCAGGGCAATCAGGGCGATGCCGATGACGTCCGTTGCGGCGCCGGGAATCACCAGACACAGGCCGCCCGCCAGGGACACCACCCGCATGATGGGATTCACCGGGCCGTTGAGATAGCCGATGAAGCCCGCGCCGATGCCCACCAGGCCGATGACGGCGGTGCAGATCATGGGCAGAGCCTCCAGGAAGGTGCCGCCTATCATAATCATCTTGGGATTCATAGCGAACATGTAGGGTATCAGGAAGGCGGCAATGGCCAGCTTGGTGGCGTTGACGCCGGTTTTGAAGGCGTTGCCCTTGGCAATGGCGCTGCCGGCATAGGCCGCCAGAGCCACGGGCGGCGTGATGTCCGCCACAATGCCGAAGTAGAAGCAGAACATATGGGACGCCAGCATGGGGATGCCCGCCTTGATGAGGATGGGGGCGGCGATGGTGGAGGTAATCAGGTAGTTGGAGGTGGTGGAGACGCCCATGCCCAGAATCAGGGAGGTGAACATGGCGCACACCAGAGCCAGGAAGACGTTGTTGCCCACCAGGTCGAAGATGCCCGCGCCGATGCGCTGGCCCAGGCCTGTCAGAGTCACCATACCGATGATGATGCCGGCGGTGGAGCAGGCGGTAGCCACGGAAACCACATTCCGTGCCGCCTGGGGCAGGGCGGTGAAAATCTGGAGGAAGGGCACCCGGGTCCCCTTCCGGAGATAGGGAACGATGATGCAGATGAGACAGCCGATGAGGGCGGAGCGGGTGACGGTGAAGCCGGAAATCATCAGGTAGATAATGCCGATCAGCGGCAGCAGCAGGTGTCCCTTGTCCCGCATCAGCGGCCAGAGCCTGGGCAGCTGGTCCCGGGGGGTTCCCTTGAGGCCCAGGCGCTTGGCTTCCAGGTGAACGCTGATCCAGATGCCAATGAAGTACAGCGCCGCGGGAATGACGGCGATAATCATCAGCTCCCGGTAGGGCACGGCGCAGGCCTCGGAGATCAGGAAGGCGGCGGAACCCATGACCGGGGGCATGATCTGCCCGCCGGTGGAGGCGGCGGCTTCCACGGCTCCGGCAAACTCCGGCGTATAGCCCAGGGACTTCATCAGGGGGATGGTGAAGGAGCCGGTGGACACGGTGTTGGACACGGAGGAGCCGGAGACGGTGCCCTGAAGGGCGGAGGACAGCACCGCCACCTTGGCGGGACCGCCGGCGGCCCAGCCTGCCAGGGAGTTGGCCAGGTCAATGAAGAACTGGCCGATGCCGGTTTTCTCCAGGAAGGCGCCGAAGAGGATGAACAGGAAGATGTAGGTGGAGCAGACCCCCAGGGGGTTGCCGATGATGCCCTCGGTGGTGATGAACAGATGGGTGATGATCCGCTTGAGGGAGAAGCCCCGGTGCTGGAGGAAGCTGCCCATGTACTTGCCCACCATGCCGTAGACAAAGAAGCAGGAGGCGATGATGACGATGGGCGGGCCCACCACACGCCAGCAGGCCGCCAGAACCAGCGCGATGCCGAGGCCCGCCATAACCGTGTCCATCATGGTGTAAGCGCCGGCCCGGAACTGGAGGGCCTTGTAGTTCAGAATGAAATAGGCCACCACGCAGAAGAACAGCCCCGCCAGCAGGCAGTCATACCAGGGCAGCTTTTTCCGGTCGGCGTTCTTGGTGGCGGGGTAAATCAGAAAGGCCAGACAGATGGCAAAGCCCAGGTGGGTATAGCGGAGAATCTGGAGGGGCACCTTGTTGGAGATGGAGGCGTAGAGCTGGAAGAGCGCGAAAACGGTCAGAACAATCCGGAGGAGCTTTTCACCCCTGGGGGAGAAAATTTTATACTTGGATTCCCGGTCGATGGCGGACAGGTCGATCTCCTCAGGAGGGGTCTGTACTTTTTTCTTGAAGAGGGCCATGGCTGTTCTCCTTCTGTTGATGTTTTATATCAAAGAGCCTCCGGCACGGGGAACCGGGGGTTCCTTCGATTCCTGAGTTGAAGCCGCTTCATGCGGCGGAGGCAGAGGCGCGGGGACTGCGCGGTTCTTTATGGGTTCTTAACGTCGGGAAGAGCACGGGCAGGACAGAACCATTTTCTGTCCTGCCCGCCGCTTCATACTGCAGGTATTTGCTTGTCTGCCGGATTACTTCAGGTAGTCGGGGATCTCGATGCCCTGCTCCTCATAGTAGCGCATGGCGCCGGGATGCAGGTCGCTGGGGATACCGCTGAGGGCGGCGTCCAGGCTCATGTAATTGGCCTTGGCGTTGATTTCCTGCACATCGCCCAGGTTCTCATAGATGGCCTTGGTCAGGGCATAGATTTCGTCGTCAGAGAAGGTATCGTTGCACACCATCATGCACTTCACGGCCACAGAGGTGATGGGATGGCCCAGGTTATACTCGTCGGTCTCCGGGGTGAAGGAGGAATAGAAGGGATACTGCTCCAGCAGCTTGGCCATATGTTCGTCATCAATGGTGACCAGGTCGATGTTGCCGTTCAAAGACAGCTCGGTGACGTTGGAGTTGGGATAACCGGAGCACATGAACATGCCGTCGAAGGTGCCGTCCTGAACGCCGTTTTTGGCGGTGGACTGGTCGGCAAAGGTCTCATTGATGTCGTCATAGGTCATGCCGTAAGCGCCCAGAATCTGACGGGCGGCCACCTCGTAGCCGGAGCCCACAGCGCCCACGCAGATGTTCTTGCCGGCCATGTCGGAGATGGACTGAATGCCGCTGTCCTTCCGGACCACGATCTGCACCATCTCGGGATAGCAGGCGGTGATGGCCTTGAAGTTGGTGATGGGGGAGCCGTCGAAGAGCTCGATGCCGTCGTGGGCATAGCTGTACACGTCGGACTGAATCATGGCAAACTCATTTTCGCCGGAGCCCAGCAGACGGGCGTTTTCGGTGGAGCCGCCGGTGGCGTTGACGGTCAGATTCGCTCCCGTCACATTGTTGATAACGGTGCACATGGCGTTTCCGAACTGATAGTAGTTTCCGGTGGCGGAGCCGGTGCCCATCAGATAGCTGCCGGAGAAACCGGGCTCGGCAGCGTCGCCGGAACCGGAGTCGGCAGGGGCGGACGTACCGGAGTCCGCGGGAGCGGAAGTGCCGGAATCGCCGGAAGAGGACCCGCCGGAATTGCCGCCGCAGGCGGCCAGGGACAGGACCATCATCAGGACCAGAAGCAGAGACATAAACTTCTTCATAAACTTTCCTCCATTATCGGTTTGAAAGGGTATGCTTTGCTCCGCAGGCGCGGACCATAGCACCTCTATTATAACAGGGACAGACATAAGATGTCCAGTTCGATATCCTACAAGGAAACAGTCGCTTTTTCATCAAATCATACAGAAAACGCCGGATAATTAAGTATTACTCATTATAACTTAAACAAATCAACAGCAAAATGAGAAAAACTCATTGAATTTTGAGGACAGATTGTTATAATACAAACAAAAGGGGGCGGTTTTGTGCTGGTAGAGCGGATTCGGGGCGGGTATGCCCAGATGTCGGCGGTGGAGAAGCGGATTGCCGACATAATCCTGGAGGACCCGGTGCAGGTGACCAACAGCACCCTGGCCCACCTGGCCGCCCGGGCCGGCGTGTCGGAGGGCAGCGTCATCAACTTTGCCGGACGGCTGGGGGTGGGAGGGTTCAGCGCCCTGAAAATCGCCCTGGCCCGGGAAACCCACACCGGCTTTTCCTTTGGCGGCGTGACGGAGGAGGACACGCCTCTGTCGGCCTTCCGGAAAACGGCGGGCAACACCGCCGACGCCGTCCAGCGCACGGCCCGCGCCATTCAGAGCGCCCCTCTGGAGCAGGCGGCGGCGCTGCTGGCCTCCGCCCGGCGCATTGACATCTTCGGCGCAGGGGACTCCGCCCTGATTGCCCAGGACGCTTATTTTCACTTTATGCGGGCAGGCCTGCCGGCCTATGCCATCACGGATTACCTGACCTTCAGCATCGACGCCGCCCAGCTGGACGAGAGCTGCGTCGCCCTGGCCGTTTCCCACTCCGGGCAGACGGCGGAGATTGTGGACGCCATGGAGCTGGCGAAGCGGCGGGGCGCGGCCACCATCTGCGTGACCTCCTATGGGGACAGCCGTCTGGCGAGGCTGTGCCAGGCGGCCCTGGTTACCGCCTCCAGCGAGGCGGAACGCCGCCAGGAGGCAGTGGCCGCCCGGCTGACCCATATGATGGTGCTGGACGCCCTGTGCGCCTATCTGTCCGCCCGGCGGGGGAGCCGGGCCGTGGAGCGGGAGGACGCGGCGGAGCAGTATCTGTCCCGCCGGCGCTATCCCCGGTGAAAAGGAGGAGAACGGGAATGAAACGGAACAACAGCCTGCGCGTGCTGCTTCTGGCGGCCTGGGGAACCTATATGACTGCCTATCTCTGCCGGGTGAACCTGTCCACGGTGCTGGATAAGCTGTCGGCAGGGCTGGGGGTCAGCGTGGAGTACCTGGGGCTTGCCAGCTCGCTGTATTTTGTGACCTATGCCGTGGGCCAGCTTCTCAACGGCGCGATCGGGGACCGGGTGAATCCCTACCGCTTTCTGATGCTGGCCCTGAGCCTCACCGGCGGCATCAACCTGATTCTGGCGTTTCAGACCAGCGGAGCCCTGTTTACGGTCCTCTGGGGTCTGAACGGCTTTTGCCAGTCCATGTTCTGGAGCACGCTGCTGCGTCTGCTGTCCTTCCACGCCCGGGAGGACCAGCGGAAAAACGTCTCCACCATCATGTCCACCTGCTCCGTAACAGGCTATCTTCTCAGCTGGGTGGTGCTGAGCTGGCTGTTCCGGCCCCTGGACTTCCGGCCCTATTTCCTGGTCCCGGCACTGGCGGCCCTGGCGCTGATTCCGGCGTGGCTCCTGCTGTCCCGCCGGATTCCCTATGAGGACAGGCGGGGAGAGCGGCCGTCCCCGCCGCCTCTGCCTCAGATTGCCCGGGAATTTGTTCAGGACCGGCTGTTTTTCATCTGTCTGCTCTGTCTGCTGGTGGGGGCCATTCAGGAGGGGGCGGTGTTCTGGCTGCCCATGATTTTCACCGGCGTCCTGGACCTGGGGGAAAACTCTCTGCTGCTTCTGGTGCTGATTCCCCTGGCCAAGCTGGCGGGGGTGTTTCTGGCCAGAGGGACCCTCTCCCACCTGGGAGACGACGCGCGCTGGGCGATGCAGGTAATGCTGGCCCTGGCCTGTGCCGCGGCAGGATGCCTGGTTTTGACGGCGGAGCATACTTCCCTTGTGACGGTGCTGCTGATTGCCGCCCTCATTGCCGTGGTCAACGCCGGCAACTGGTATATGATCTCGTACCTGCCCCTGTATTTCTCCGGCCGGAACATCGTCTCCACCCTGGTGGGCGTCTTCGATTTCTCCACCTACATCGGCGCGTCTCTGATGTCCGGCGCTCTAGGGGGCCTGCTGAGCCGGGTGGGCTGGGTCGCCCTGCCTGCCGCATGGCTGGCGCTGTCGGTGCTGGGGCTGCTGCTGGCCTTCACCGGCGCTGGCGGCTGCCTGGCGAGGAAGGGCGAACAGAGAGTGATACTCATTTCAAATAAAACTAAATAGTTTTATTTGAAATAGAACCCCACTCTGCGTTTCCGTTTTGCGCCGGAATGGCACAAAACACGTCTCAGAGCCTGTTTAAAATCTCAACGTGTGCGTATTGGCGAGGGGATTTTTTGTCCTGCAAGGCAAAAATCCGCAGGCATCCTGACGGATGGCAAGGATTTTTAACGCAGTCAGGGCGGAAAATACACTGTCAAGACGTGTGCGGGGAGATTTTAAACAGGCTCTCATAAGAATCCAACGCGTTTCCTGCGCTATAAAAAGCTTTTGAAAGCTTTTTAATGGATTCCAGTATGAAGAACAGGGCCTGAAAAAACAGGAATCAGGAGCTGCCGGACGAATGGGGCAGTTCCTGATTCCTGTTTTAGAGGCTGTTTTAAAACCAGCGGAATGTCGGATGGGGGCAGATTGTTTCGCCAGACAAGGCGATTGGACGCGGGAATCCTGACGGATTTCAAGTCCAATCAACGCAGTCCTGGCGGAATAAGATACCCCAAGACGGCGTTTTGACGGTTTTAAAACAGACTCTAGTACATTTCCCGGGAAACCCAGGACCATAACGGACTCACGGGGCTTCCGGACCGTCCAGGGCCTTCCGCCGCCCCGCGCTCCCCTCAGCGGAACCGGGTGGCGAACCGGTTCCCCAGCCTCTGGCGGAAGGTCTGCCGCAGTTCCGCCCGCTGTTCCTTTGTCAATGTCCGGCAGGGGAGGATGTAGAGGTCCTGGGCGGAGACATAAATCATGAAAATCTGGTTCAGCTCAAAGACACAGGCCAGATTTCCAATCTGTTGGGAGGCCTTGATGCTCCGCTCCGGAATTTCAAACTGGACCCGGTGGGACTCCAGGACAGCGGTATAGGTGCAGCCCAGGAAGTTCCCCGGCGTCCGCATATACTGCCGGATGCTCCGCTCCGTCCCGGCGAACAGCAGGAGGCCCCAGCAGAGATAGGCCGCCGCCAGGAAGAACACCAGGGGGTTGGCCGTTCCCAGCCCCAGATAGGAGCCGGTCCCGTAAAGAACGGCCCCGATCAATACCACGAACATGATCTGCAGGGGCCGGCGGTGCCGCAGAAAGAGGCCATAATAAGACGCCTTCCGGAAGTCGGAAACCGTCACCTTATACTCCACCTGTATTTTCTCCATGCTTTTTTCAGCCTCCGTCATCATCAGAATGAGGCCACTATATCAGAATTTTTCCCCTTTTTCAACCCGGGGACGGCGCAGGGAACGGGATTTACGCCCGCCCCCTGTCATAACGCCTGTGGCGGGTCTCTGTGCCCGCCCGTTTTCCCAATGATGCTGGGCTTCCGGCAGGCAGGCCGGACCGTTGGAAAAACGCCGCCCGTCAAAAATACCGGCAAAAAAATCAAAAGGGGCAAAATGCGCAAAAAACGCAAAAATGTCAAAAAACGCAAAAATACTGCCCGGGATTTCTCCCAGGCAGTATTTTTTCTTGACAGCGGGAAAGCGGCACAACCGCGGCAGGACTGCCCGTTTATACCTCTGCCGGAGCCTCGCTGGAATCCCCGAAGGTCTTCACGGCTCTGGCGGTTTCCGCTCTCTTCTCTTCCAGAGACTCCTTCAGAATCATGTCCTTGACCTTCATCAGCCGGATGGTGGTGGCCCGGTCGTTTTCGTCCAGCTTCATGTTGATATACCGGATGGCCTCCTGGGTGTTGGGGATCATCACATACTCCAGGGCGTTGACCCGGCGGCGGGTCTTTTCAATCTCCTCCGCCATCAGCTGGGCGGACTTCTCAATCTCCGCCAGCTTCAGCATCTTCCGGAAGACCTTCCCCAGGGCGTCCACGGCGGTGTCCAGCTCGCCGGAGGTGGCCGCGAAGCCGTAGGGATAGATGTCGGAATCCGACCGTGTCTGGGTCTGGAAGTCGTACACCGGCACGTTGACGGACATGATATTCTGGAAGGTCATGGTCAGCTCCACGCTCTGCTTGGGGTAGACCAGAGCCTGTTCCAGGGCCTCGGAGCTCATGAGGGCGGAGGCCACGGTGAAGGCCCCATGGACCGTCATCAGCTCTTCTTCCACCTCCGCCCGGAGGGCGCGGACCTCCCGGACGGTGTCCAGGAACTGCTTCATCAGCTCATCCCGCTTGTCCTTCAGCAGCTTGTGGCCCCGCTGGGCGGTGCGCAGCTTGCCTTTCAGGCGGGTGAGCTCCATTCGGGTGGGGCTTACCGTGATATTCGCCATGGCTCACCCCTCCTTTAGTCTTTCTTTGGCCAATACTTCTCGATCAGCTCAGGCTTGATGCGCTTCAGCTCCGCCTTGGGCAGGATGCTGAGGAGCTCCCAGCCCAGATTCAGCGTCTCTTCAATGGACCGGTTTTCGTCATAGCCCTGGTTGACATAGCGGCGCTCAAACTCGTCGGCAAACTTGGCATACAGCAAATCGGTGGGCGTCAGGGCCGCCTCGCCCAGAATGGACATCAGCTCCTTGTTGTCCTTGCCGGTGGAGTACGCGGCGAACAGCTGGTTCATGGTGTCCGCGTGGTCCTCCCGGGTCTTGCCCTTGCCCACGCCCTTGTCCTTCAGACGGGAGAGGCTGGGCAGCACGTCCACAGGGGGATGGATGCCCTGGCGGTACAGGGACCGGGCCAGGATGATCTGACCCTCGGTGATATAGCCGGTCAGGTCGGGGATGGGGTGGGTCTTGTCGTCTTCGGGCATGGTGAGAATGGGAATCATGGTGATGGAACCCTTCTTGCCCAGCTGACGGCCGGCCCGCTCATACAGGGTGGCCAGGTCGGTGTACAGATAGCCCGGGAAGCCCCGGCGTCCGGGAACCTCCTTCTTGGCGGCGGAGACCTCGCGGAGGGCCTCGGCATAGTTGGTGATGTCGGTCATGATGACCAGCACGTGCATATCCTTCTCAAAGGCCAGATACTCCGCGGCGGTCAGAGCCATACGGGGGGTGGAGATGCGTTCCACGGCGGGGTCGTTGGCCAGGTTGGAGAACAGGACGGTCCGCTCGATGGCGCCGGTCCGCTTGAACTCGCTGACGAAGAATTCGGACTCCTCGAAGGTGATGCCGATGGCGGCGAAGACCACGGCGAAATTGCCGGCGTCGCCGCCCAGCACCTTGGCCTGACGGGCGATCTGGGCCGCCAGGTTGGCGTGGGGCAGGCCGGAGCCGGAGAAAATGGGCAGCTTCTGGCCCCGGACCAGGGTGTTCAGACCGTCAATGGTGGAAACGCCGGTCTGGATGAACTCGTTGGGGTAGTCCCGGGCGGCGGGGTTCATGGGCAGGCCGTTGATGTCCCGGTACTCCTCGGCCAGGATCTCGGGGCCGCCGTCGATGGGCTGGCCCATGCCGTTGAAGACCCGGCCCAGCATGTCGCCGGACACGCCCAGCTGAAGGGGGTGACCCAGAAAGCGGACCTTGGCGTCCGCCAGATTGATGCCGGCGGCGGCCTCAAAGAGCTGGACCACGGCGGTGTCGCCGTTGACCTCCAGCACCTTGCCCCGGCGGATGGACCCGTCGTGAAGCTCCACTTCCACCAGCTCGTCATAGGTGACGTTTTCCACCATCCGGACCATCATCAGAGGGCTGACGATCTCCTCTACGGTTTTATATTCACGAATCATCAGTTCTCACCTCCCTGGGCGGCAACCTCTTCGATCTGCCGCTCCATATCGGCCTCGATCTCCTCATAGACCTTGACGTAGTCCTCGGCGGGGACGCTCTTGGCCCGGCCGATTTTCTCACGGGCGGGAATATCGAAGAGCTTCATCGCGGACGCGCCCTTGGCAATAGCGTCCCGGCACAGAGTTTCGTAATGGAGAATCATGGCCAGCAGCCTGCCCTGGCGGTCGTAGCTGGAATAGCCGTCGATATCCGTAAAGGCGTTCTGCTGGAGGAAGTCCTCCCGGACCATCCGGGCCACTTCCAGAGTCAACTGGTCGGAGGGGGACAGGGCATCCTTGCCGACGAGCTGGACAATCTCGTTGAGGTTGGCCTCCTGCTGGAGGATGCTCATGGCCTTGGTCCGGTCCTGCATGAAGCTCTCGCCGAAGTTCTCGTCGAACCAGGGCTTGAGGGTGTCCAGATACAGGGAGTAGGAATTCAGCCAGTTGATGGCGGGGAAGTGGCGCTTATAGGCCAGAGACGCGTCCAGAGCCCAGAACACCTTGACAATCCGCATCGTGGCCTGAGACACGGGCTCGGACAGGTCGCCGCCGGGAGGGGACACAGCGCCCACGGCGGTCAGACTGCCCCGGCGCTCGTCGCCGCCCAGGCACTCCACGCTGCCGGCCCGCTCGTAAAACTGGGCCAGACGGGAAGACAGATAGGCGGGGTAGCCCTCTTCGCCGGGCATCTCCTCCAGACGTCCGGACATCTCGCGGAGGGCCTCGGCCCAGCGGGAGGTGGAGTCTGCGATAACGGCCACGTCATAGCCCATGTCCCGGAAATACTCGGCAATGGTGATGCCGGTATATACGGAGGCCTCCCGGGCCGCCACGGGCATGTCGGAGGTGTTGGCAATCAGCACCGTCCGCTTCATCAGGGACTCGCCGGTGCGGGGGTCCTTCAGCTCGGGGAATTCCCGCAGCACGTCGGTCATCTCGTTGCCGCGCTCGCCGCAGCCGATGTAGACCACGATATCCACATCAGACCACTTGGCCAGCTGGTGCTGAACCACGGTCTTGCCGGAGCCGAAGGGGCCGGGAACGGCGGCGGTGCCGCCCTTGGCGATGGGGAACATGGTGTCGATGATCCGCTGGCCGGAGCACAGGGGCTTCACCGGGGGATATTTCTTCTCATAGGGCCGGCCCACACGGACGGGCCACTTCTGGGTCATGGTCAGGGGGACGTCCCTGCCGTCCTCTGTGGTGAGGATGCCGATGGTCTCCGTGACATTGAAGCTGCCGCTTTTCAGCTCCTTGATGGTTCCCTTCATTTTGGGGGGAATCATAATTTTATGGAGCACCACGGGGGTCTCGGGGACGGTGCCGATGATGTCGCCGCCCACCACCTTGTCGCCGGCCTTGGCGATGGCGGTGAATTCCCACTTCTTTTCGTGGTCCAGGGCGGAAACCTCCACGCCGCGGGTGATGTTTGCGCCCACCTTTTCCACAATCTTTTCCAGGGGACGCTGGATGCCGTCGTAGATGCCCTCGATCATGCCGGGGCCCAGCTCCACGCTCATGGGCGCGCCGGTGGTTTCCACCACAGCGCCGGGGCCCAGGCCCGAGGTCTCCTCATAGACCTGGATGGAGGCGGCGTCGCCCTTCATGGTCAGGATCTCACCGATCAGGCGCTGAGGACCGACGCGGACCACGTCGGACATGTTGGCGTCCGACAGACCCGTGGCAACCACCAGCGGCCCGGAAACTTTAACAACTTTGCCGCTCAAATTTATGCAACCTTCTTTCAGGATAAATTTGCCGGAAAAACCCTCTTCAGGCTCCGCCCGAACAGGGGTCCAGGGGCAGGCCCCCCGGTTTCTCCGCCGGAGGCGGAGAACTGCATTTCAATCATGTTCGCGACGGCATGTGCGTCACGAAGCTCCCCCGGCCGTCCTGCCGGACGACAGGGGAGACAGACGGGGGCGGAGCCCCGTCCTTACAGGGCAATCCTGCAAAAAACACTCCGCACAGGGGGCGGGCTCTGTCCCGCCCGAACGGTGCGCCGGTTCCGGAAAACAGGCTTGCCGGTTACAGAATATCCGCGCCTACCGCCCGCTCGATGGCCCTCTGGATGTTGTTCTTTCCAATGCCCAGGGAGCCTCCCCGGCCGGGAATCAGGATAATGGCGGGCCGCAGCTCGTCCTTGTAGCGGGCCAGCACGTCGTCCATGTCCCTGGCCAGCTGCTCGGTCAGGTAAATCACCGCGCAGTTTTCCTTTGCCAGCTCCCGGATCTTCTCCCTGGCCTCCGCCGCGTCTGCGACAGGGTAGGTGTCCAGCCCCAGGGCCCGGAAGCCCATGACGGATTCCCAGTCGCCTACGGCCGCAATTCGATAAGTCACTGCCATACGTTCACCGCCTTACACATAGCCAGTCCGCAGCCGGGACCGGATGACGCCGGCGCTGAGCCCGGCCCCCCGGCCCATCAGAAGGATGCGGATGTTGGTGTACTCCGTTTCCCGGGCGGCCAGATAGCCCAGCAGGGGCGCCTCTCCAAAGGGCACGAACTGGGCCCCGGACAGGTAATCGCCCACCGCGTCGTCGCAGCGCTTCTCAAACTCCGTCAGGGAGCCGCCCCGCAGGGCCTCGGCGCCGGCCTCCGCCGCCGCCTGGAGGGGCGTGGGTCCGTAGAGCTCCGTCAGTCCGGAGCCCCCTGCCGTCCCCACCGCCAGAATGGAACCGGGTTCCACGTCGCCGCCCTCCAGCAGCACCGTTTTCAGGAAGTCCGCGCTCTTGCCCATCCGGAGGGTCCGGATCAGGCTGCGGAGATTGGCCGCGTCAATCTGGGAACGGACGTAGCCCGCCAGAAAGGCGCTGCCGGTCTCCTCCGCCACCCCGGCCATCTCCCGGTAGCACCAGCGGTCCAGCACGATGTCGCTGAGCTGGGGGTCCCGGGTGGCGTCCAGGGTCTCCCTGGCCTCCGCCGCGGCGGCGGCCAGAGACTCCGGCAGCTCATCCAGGCGTCCTGCCTGGACGGCCTCCTTCAGCACCTTGGCCTCCACCCGGCCCATGTCCATCAGCATCCGGTCGGGGCTGGTGTCCATGGCCTGGGCCTTCAGAATGGCCTTGATATTGTGATAGTCGTATTTCAGCTTGAAAATGTCGATATACCTGGGGTCCGGCGCGCCGCCGGTCAGGTCCGCCAGGGTGGCCTCCCGGACGGCGGACAGCGCCGCGTCCATGGCCTCCGGATCGCTGGCGTTCAGCTCCGGATAGCCGCACTCCTGAAGGATTTTCACCGCTTCCTCGTCTGTGCGGGCGTCCAGAATCTGTTCCATCCGCTCCCGGCTCAGGAGACCTGTCTCCATGGCCTTGACCCGGGCGGAGATGGCCAGGTAATCGGTGTCTCTGATTTTTTTAGTCAAGACACTTCCTCCTTGTCACGCGAAGAGCTTCCGCGCCACGTCCCCGGCTGTCTCCGCCTTCTGGAGGCGGACCAGGGTGTCGAAGGCACAGTTGACCTCCACGTTTTCCGCCCGCAGGATAAAGCCGCCCTGAATGGCCCGGGTCTCGCCGGAGAGCTTCAGCTTTTTCCCGCCGGCCTTGTTGGCCTGCTCCACGGCGGCCTTGCCCACGGTCTCCCGGTCCTTGGGGGAGAAAATAACCTCCTCCGTTCCGGTGGAGGACGCCTGAGCCAGCAGCTCCGCCAGCACAGATGTATATTTCTCCGCAGGCATGGCGCGGAGCTTTTTCAGGGCCAGGTCATAGGCCTTTTCCACCATTTCCTGTTTGGCGGCAAGGGCCAGCTTCCGAGCCTCCATCTGGGCGGTGCCCGCCAGGCGCTCTTTCCGCTCGGCGGCGGCCTTTTCGTTCTTCGCCGCGATCTGGGCGGCCTCGGCGTCGGCCTGGGCCTTATAGCCGGCGGTAATCTCCGCCGCCTGGGCTCTGGCCTCGCTCAGCACCCGGTCAATCTCGGCCTGCGCGTCAGCCTGGATGCGCTGGGTGATTTTTTCAATTCCGTTCATGTCAGTCCCCTTTCTCCGGGGCGGCTCAGAACTGCAGGAGCATCAGCATGGAGGCCAGCAGGGACAAAATGGCATAGAACTCCACGATGCCGCACAGCAGCAGGCCCTTGGACCAGTCATCGGGCTTCTTGGCCAGAATGTTGATGGAACCGGCGGCCACGCGGCCCTGGGCAATGGCGGAGAGCAGTCCGCCGAGAGCCATGGGCAGGCAGGCGGCAAAGTAGGCCATGCCCTGGGCGGTGGTCATATTCAGAAGGCTCTGGAAGTCCCCGCCCATCAGGCCCATCTGGGCGATGGCAAAGAAGAACACCACCATGCCGTACAGGCCCTGGGTGCCGGGGAGCAGCTGGAGAACCATGACCTTACCGGATTTGCTGGGGTCCTGGCACAGAAGGCCGGTGCCGGCCTCGCCGGCGATGCCGGTGCCCTTCGCGCTGCCCACGCAGCTCAGACCAACCGCGAGACCCGCGCCCAGCAGCGCCAGAGCCAGACCGCCAAAGGATTCAACGAAACTCATGATAATTTCCTCCTCAATTATTTCTCGATGTCTACATATTTGGGTTCGATATTCAAGGGACGGAAGGGCTTGCCGCCGTCCTCATAGAACCGGCCGAAGAACTCCAGGCACTGCAGGCGCATATCGTGGACATAGCAGCCCAGAATATTCAGCGCGAAGTTCAGCGCGTTGCCGATGACGGCAATGATGATAAAGGGGATGATGTGCCCCGTCATGGCGCCCAGCTGATTGAACACCTGGGCCACCACCGCCCCGGCCAGCATCAGGGCCATCAGGCGGGAATAGGACAGAATATCGCTGAAGTAGCCGGTGATGCCGTTGTACAGGGAACCGAAGATGCCCGTGACGATGCCGAAGCCCTTTTTCCCATACCCCTGGGTCAGAACCAGAATCACCAGGGCGGCGATCAGTCCCGCCTGCACATTGCCCAGGGCAAAGCCCGCTCCGGCGGCGATGAAGGCCGCAAACCATGCGCCCTCTCCGCAGAGGGCCGACATGGCCTCTCCCCGGCGGAACTTCAGGCACATGCTGACAATCATGCCGGTGAACACCTGGACCACACCCAGAACCAGCGCGCCGATCAGCACCGGCACCGCATCGCTCAGGGGGTCGAAGGCGGACCACAGCGGCACGCTCTTGGGGTCCACGCCGGACAGCAGGCCCCGGATCTGGGGAATCAGATCCCCGAAGAAGCCGCCGGTGAGAGCGCCCCAGATGAATGTGGACACGCCGCACAGGCCTATCAGGGGAATCATATACCGCATGGTGGCTCCGTTTGGCCGGGCCTTTTTCATGATGAAGGCCGAGAGGCCCATCATGATGAGGCCATAGCCCATGTCCGCCATCATCATGCCGTAGAACAGGATGAAGAACGGAGCCATCAGGGGATTGGGGTCTACGGTGCCGTAGGCCGGCAGGGAGTACATGTCCGTCACCATGTTCAGCGGCTTTGTAAACCAGTTGTTTTTCAGCTGGACCGGAACCTCGGGGATATCCTCCTCCGACGGGTCCTCCGCCTCCCAGGCGCAGCCCTCTCCGTTCAGCAGGCGTTCCACCTCGCTCATGCGCTCCGCCGGGGCCCAGCCCTCGAAGAAGAGGATGGTGCCGTCGGTCAGGAGCCGCTCTGCGTTCTGACGCTCCGCCGCCTCGGCGGAAAGGCGGTCCGCGTAGAGCTTCAGGTCCTCGTAGGCGCCGGAGGCCTCCGCAATGGCGGCCTCCGCCTTCTGGCGGCTCTTCCGGTTTTCCGCCAGAGCGCCGTCCAGCGCCGCGGCGTTCTCCGAGGCCGTGCCGCTGAGGCCCTGGAAGGCCGTCACGCTGAACCCGTGGGGCCGCAGGACCTCCATGGCCGTGTCCTCATCGGCCTTGTGGCAGACCAGCAGGCAGCAGCGCTGCTGCTTTTCCGCGCTGATTTCATAGAGCTCCGCCGCCGCGTCCGCGCCGGCCAGCTCGTTGCGGATGGCGGCGGTGTCCGCTCCGCCGGGGAGCACGCCCGGGCGGAACAGCACATGGGCCGTCTCCGTCAGCTCCAGGGGCATATCCAGCCCCATCCAGGGGTCCAGGGCCGCCCGGCGGCTGATCAGCCGGGTTTCCTCCCCCTGGAGGCGGGCGATGTCCTGAAGGACCAGATTGATGGTCTTACTGACCTCCCGGGGCCATTTCGCCGCCTCCTCGTTCAGAAAATCCTCTCGGGTGACCTGCTTGCGGGGGGTCAGCATGCCGTCCTTCAGCCCGCCGTAGCGCCTCAGCGCCTCCAGAGCGGCGTTGACTGAGGCCAGGTCGTTTTTCGTCTCTGCCAGACGGGAGGTCTCCCGCCGCAGCAGCTCCGCCCAGGCCGGGTCCGCCAGACGGCCGTCCGGCTCCCGGATCTCCACGCAGCCCAGGCGCAGCAGCGCCCGCAGAAGCCGGTCCCGGCTGTCGGCCATGGCCATCACGCGGAGCTTTTTCATTTTTACAATGGCCATCTCAGTGCTTCACAACCCTTCCGACAATAAAGTCCGCGGCCTCCTCCAGGCGTTTGCCCGCGGCCTCCTGCATGGCGGCGGCCTCCTTCCGGGCGGACTGGGCGGTTTTCTCCGCCTGGACCGCGGCGGCCTCCTCGGCCTTTCGCAGCAGCTGCCGCCCGGCCTCCAGCCCGTCGTCCTGCACCCTGCGCAGAAGCGCCTGGCCCTCCCGCTCGGCGTCGGCGACCAGCTGCCGTGCCTCCGCCTCAGCGGCGGCCCGGCGTTCCCGGCATTCGGTTTCCGCCTGTGTGACCTTTTCGATTGCTTCCAGGGACATCCGTTTTCACCTTCCTCCTGTTCTTGGCGCTGGCGTTGCGGCCCCCCATACCGGTACGGCGGGAATCTTTTCCCTCAGGCCGCAGGCTCACTGACTGTATTATATGGCACAACGCCGCGCAATGCAAGGGATATTTTGCCCGACAGGCAAAAAGCCGCCCCGGTTCTCCGAAAAACAGCGGCGCTTTTATCCGCCTTCTTCTTTCCTTTTTTTCAGGGCTGTGCTATACTGGTCTTAGAATCTGTATTCACAACCGCTGCACGCCGTCCAGGCGGCAGACTTCACAAAAAAACCGCATGGCGGGCAAAAAACCGCGCGGCGGGCAAAAAACCGCGCGGCGGGGTATCGGGAGGGCATCCATGAACGGAGAGGAACGGCGGCAGGCCATTTTAAGCATCCTGCAAAACAGCGGCGGACCGGTCAGCGCCGGGAGCCTGGCGGCCCGCTTCGCCGTCAGCCGGCAGGTCATCGTGGGAGACGTGGCCCTGCTCCGGGCCGGCGGCGCGGAAATCTTCGCCACGCCCAGGGGCTACGCCGCCGCCCGGCCCGCCGCCGGCCTGACCCGGCAGATTCCCTGCCGCCACGACGGGGCGGGGATGGAAGCGGAGCTCAACGCCATGGTGGACCATGGCTGCTCCGTGCTGGACGTCATTGTGGACCATCCCGTTTACGGCCAGCTCACCGGCCCCCTTCAGCTCTCCAGCCGCTATGACGTGGGGCAGTTCCTGGCCCAGTGCGCCGCCTCGGACGCCCGGCCCCTCTCGGACCTCACCGGCGGCATCCACCTCCATACCCTGGCCTGCCCCGACGAGGACGCCTTCTGCCGGGTGCGGCAGGCCCTGCGGACACTGGGCGTTTTGCTGGAGGACTGACATTCAATTAGGAATGAGGAATTGCCCAACGCTGTCAGCCGCTCAATCATTCCTCATTCCTAATTCCTAATGCCTAATTATCAGGAAAGGGGTTTTCCCATGAACAAATCCTCGGGAATGAGAGACATGACGGCGGGAAATCCCGCCGGGCACATCCTCTATTTCGCCCTGCCCCTTCTGGCAGGGAGCCTGCTTCAGCAGTTTTACAACATGGTGGACAGCTGGGTCGTCGGGCGCTACGTGGGAGACGGAGCCCTGGCCGCCGTAGGCGTGGGCTTCCCGGTGCTGACCATGTTCTCCTCGCTGTTTATCGGACTGTCCAACGGCGGAACCGTGGTCATCGCCCAGTTTTTCGGCGCGGGGAAGATGGACCGGGTCCGGGACGCAGTGGACACCGTCTATGCCGCCTTTCTCATGTCCATCGTCCCCCTGACGGCCCTGGCCCTGCTGGCGGTGGGGCCCATCCTCCGCCTGCTCCAGGTGGAGCCCGGGGCCTATGACGAGGCCTATCTCTATTTAATGGTGGTCTGCGCCGGCCTCATCGGCAGCGTGGGCTACAACCTCAACGCCGGCATCCTGGGGGGCCTGGGCAACAGCCGGAGCACCCTGCTGTTTCTGGCGGTGGCGTCGGTGATGAACATCGTGCTGGATCTGGCGCTGGTCCTCGCCTGCGGACTGGGGGTTCTGGGCGTGGCTCTGGGAACCATCATCGCCCAGGCCTTTTCCTGGCTCTTCGGCGTGGCCTATATCAACCGCCGCTATCCGGAGATTTCCCTCCGCTTATTCCCCCGGACCTTCGACCGGGCCCTGTTCCGGCAGATCATGGGCATCGGCCTCCCGGCGGGGGTGCAGATGTCCCTGGTGGCCCTGGGGGCCATGGTGGTCATGGGGAAAATCAACAGCTACGGCAAGGAGTTCACCGCCGGATATAACGTGGGCTTCCGGCTGGACCAGCTGGCCTTCCTGCCCATCCAGAGCCTTTCCAGCGCCGTCGTCTCCTTTGTGGGGCAGAACATCGGCGCGCGGCAGCTGGACCGGGCCCGGCAGGGCATCCAAATCACGGTGATGCTCTCCGCCGCCTGGGCGGTGCTGATGACGGCGGTGCTGATGCCCTTCAGCGAGCCCCTGGTGGCCTTCTTCTCGGACACGCCGGCGGTGGTTCACGCCGGGGCGGTGTATCTGAACTGCATCATGCCCTTTTACTTCCTGTTCGCCATCATGTTCTGCCTGAACAACGCCATGCGGGGCGCGGGAGACAGTGTGTTTCCCATGGTGAACGTGATTCTGTCCCTGATTCTGGTGCGGGTGCCGGCGGTGTACTGGCTGGCGGACCGGTTCGGGCCCGATTATATGTATTACGGTATGGCCGTGGGCTGGACGGTGGGACTGGCCCTCTCCGCCGCCCATTACTTCTCGGGCCGCTGGAAGCAAAAGAGCGTCACCGGCGGCGAAAACAGCCCCTGAGGGGCGCGCCCCCCACCAAAAAAATTTCCCGGGTAATATGCCCGCGCCTGCCGGGGCAGGCGGCCCCTCAAAAAGCGCTCGGGGCGCGGATCACCGGAGGCTGCTATGAAACATCCCGACAAACAAGGCTGGACCGCCCTGGCGGCCATCGTCCTGTTCTACCTGGTCATCGAGAGTCTGGGCGTCACCTGCCCCATCCGCTTTATGACCGGCGTCTCCTGCGCCGGCTGCGGCATGAGCCGGGCCTGGCTGGCCCTGCTTCGGGGAAACTTGGCGGAGGCGGCCCGGTTTCATCCCCTCTTCTGGCTGCCGGTTCCGGCGGCGGCGCTGCTGTTGTTCCGGCGGCGGCTGCCCCGGCGGGTTTTCCTCTGGGCCATGGGGGCCGTCTGCGCCCTGTTTCTGGGGGTCTATCTGGTCCGCCTCTTCAGTCCCGGGGACGCCGTTGTGGTGTTCCGGCCCGCCCAGGGCTTCCTGGTTCAAATGCTCCGGCGGCTTTGCGGCGGAGCCTGACAGATACATACAAAAGCACCGGACCGGAGCGGTCCAAAGAAAGGAGATCATTATGAAATGTTGGAAATGCGGAGCCGAGCTCCCGGAGGGCGTCCAGTACTGCGGCAGCTGCGGCGCGAAACAGGCCCAGTACAGCGGAAACCCCTTTGCGGGTCCGGCCCCCTCCGCGCCGCCTCCCCCCGGCAGCGGTCCCCGGAGGCCTGAGGAGAATCCCGGCGGCTTCGGCGGTCCAAATCCCGGCGGGCAGCCCGGGGGACCGAATCCCGGCGGCTTCGGCGGTCAAAACCCCGGCAGGCAGCCCGGCGGTCCGAATCCCGGAGGCTCCGGCGGCGGCTATAACGGCCGCCCTGGCGGCGGAGACCAGAAAATTGTCCTCACCGTCTTCGCAGCGGTCTGCGGCGCGGTTTACGGCCTCCGGGCCCTGAGCGGAGGAGCGGGGCTGCTGCGGCAGCTGTTCCAGGTGATGCCCGGGCGGCATTACTTCGGCCTCCTCGGCCCTGTGGTCTCCCTGTTTTTCAGCGCTCTGTTCACCGCCACAGCCCTGTGGATGTGCCTGATTCTGCTGATGCTGGCCTTCCGGCGGACCCGGCAGAACTCCGACGGGCTGCTCCTCTGCCTGTGCAGCGGCGCTGCCGCCATGGTGATTCTTCGGGTTCTGTACATGCCTGTCTGCCTGGTGCTCCCCAGCATGGGCCTGAACTTCAGCATTTATCTGGGCCTTCTTCTCCGCTCCATTGCCGGGGCCGCCGTCTCCGCAGGCGGCGTGTACTGTATCCTCCGGTTCCTGCTGGGGGAGATGCCCCTGGCCGGGAAGAACGCCGACGACCTCCGGAACGACGTCCGGGAGGCCTTCCGCGCCTCCGCCCAAGCCGCCGGGGAGGCGGGCAGTCAGGCCGCCCAGGCCGCCCGGAACACCCGGAACGACTGGAATGACCGGAGAACCCAACAGACGCCTCCCCCGCCCGGCGGCGGCATGCTGCTGAAGACGGACCGGAGCCTGCTGGTGTACATCCTGCTGAGCTTCGTCACCTGCGGCATTTACGCCTGGTATTTCATTTATGCCCTGGCCAGGGATGTGAACATCGCCTGCGCCGGAGACGGGCGGAGCACCGCCGGGCTTCTCAAGCTGGTGATTTTCAGCTTCCTCACCTGCGGACTCTATGGAATCTACTGGTATTACAGCCTGGGGAACCGCCTGGCCTACAACGCCCCCCGGTACGGTCTGAACTTCCAGGAGAACGGCACCACCATCCTGCTGTGGCATCTGGTGGGCCTCGTTCTCTGCGGCGTGGGCCCCCTGGTGGCTCTGTACATCATCATCAAAAACACCAACGCCCTCTGCGGGGCCTTTAACGCCCGCCGGGGCATGTAAGAAAGGAACCGGTCTTTTATGAACCATTATCAAACCTGGGCGGAGGCGGAACTCCGGTGGACGGAGGACCTCCGCCGCAGGAAGCGGAAGCAGCTCGGAAAGGCCGCGCTGCTGACCCTGCTCCCCTTTCTGGGAGGCGCCGTCCTGACGCCTCTGATCATGGCCCTCCAGGGCTTCCTGTCCGACCCGGCGGAGGGCCTGGCCTATGGCCTGCTGTTCCTCTTCTTCGGCCTGTTCCTCATACTCCTGTTCTATCTCATCATCTTCCCCCAGACCACGAGGCATTCCTATGCCAAGCGGCTGAGGCGCATGGCCAAACGCCTCTCCCCGGAGGACCGGGAGGACCTGGGCCGGGACCTGCTGGAGGCGCTGAGCGACCCCCGCCGGCACTTCGAGTTTGCCGACAGCGTCCAGGCTGGCACGCCCTTCCATTTTCTCCTGGGGCGGCGCTGGGCCTTCCTCTCCGGCGGACAGCGCTACGAGCCTGCCGCCCTGCCGCTGGCGAAGGTTCACGGCTTTTCCACGGGGCAGGACGCCCTGGCGGTGGGGGGCAAGGTGGTACGGTTTTTCTATGTCTATTTCGACGGCCTGCCGGACAGGGACCGGATGGGCTTCCACGACGAGGCCAACCGGGACCGGGTCCTCTCCATGCTCCGCGCCTGGCAGGCGGAAATCCTCTGAGCCTCTTTTGCGTCCCCGCGTTCCTTCCGTTGCGTCCCCATGTCCCTTCCATATTTGAGCAGATTATGAGGTGATGGTATGAAACGACTGAACAATGCGGTTCTTTCCCTCTGCGTACTGGTCCCGCTCTGCCTTCTGCCCGGCTGCCAGAAGGGCGGGGGGTCCGCCGTTCCGCTGCCGGAGGAGGCGGCGGTTCTGGACGCGCTGGAAAAATCCGGCCTGCCGGGGACGATTCACGAGTCCGAATCACAGATATCCCCTCAGACGGAGGGCGGCGCCCGGTATGTCCGTTACGTAATCTGGGAGGAAATAGAGTCCTCCGAGGATGTCGAAACCGGCTGGCTTGTGGCGAATTTGACTTCCGCGGATTATAAGGGGCGGCGGGTGATGGATACGCTGTTCTTCGAGCAAAGCGCCGCTTCGGAGCAGATTGTGTGGGCGGACTGGAAGCCGCACATGGCGTTCGCGGCGCTGGTCTGGGGCGGCCTTGACAGTGAGGATGAGATTTATCAGGCTTTCTGCGAAAAAGAGCTTCCGGAGGGCAAACGCACATACACGTGGGAAGCCCGGCTTTCAGGGGGATACTGTACGGTGTCCTATTCCCTCCGTCCCAGCCGTACCGTTTATGACGAAGCCGGATTCGAGGTAAAGGAACAGTCTGCCCATGTAAGAGTCGGTCTCTATGAGTCCCGGGAGCTCTATGAGGAGCTCAGAACGAATCCGGACGGAACAGGCCCGGAGCCGGCGGAACCGTGACGCGGAGGCCCGCCGCCGGATGAAAAGCGCGGAAGGCCGCGCCCTCAGCCGCTTTTCCTCTTGTCTTTTCCAGATCTTGCGGTATAATAGAGTCGTTACGCCAGTTTCAAATTCCGGCGCCCTTCCATTCGGGGCCGCCGCCCAAAGGAGAACACCCGCCATGGACAACAAGAAATTCTATGTCACCACACCCATTTATTATCCCTCGGACAAGCTCCACATCGGCCACACCTACTGCACCGTAGCCACCGACGTGCTGGCCCGCTATCACCGCCTGCTGGGGGAGGACGTCATGTTCCTCACCGGCACCGACGAGCACGGCCAGAAAATCGAGGAGAAGGCCAAGGAGGCCGGCGTCACCCCCCAGGAATTCGTGGACCGCATCGTGGAGGGCCCCCGGGGCGTCCGGGACCTGTGGAAGCTGATGAATATTTCCAACGACCGGTTCATCCGCACCACCGACGACTACCATGTCAAAGCCATCCAGTATATTTTCCGGAAAATGCACGAAAACGGAGACATCTACAAAGGGGCCTACAAGGGCAAATACTGCACCCCCTGCGAGTCCTTCTGGACGGAAAGCCAGCTGAAGGACGGCTGCTGTCCCGACTGCGGCCGCCCCGTCAAGGACGCCGAAGAGGAGGCCTATTTCTTCCGCCTGAGCAAGTATGCCGATAAAATCCGGGACCTGCTGGAGAACACCGATTTCCTGGAGCCCCGGAGCCGGGTCCACGAGATGGTGAAAAACTTCATCGACCCCGGCCTTGAGGATCTCTGCGTCTCCCGGACCAGCTTCTCCTGGGGCGTGCCGGTGGACTTTGATCCCGGCCACGTGGTCTACGTCTGGGTGGACGCCCTTTCCAACTATATCACCGCCCTGGGCTATGGAAACGACCGGTATGACGACTATGACAAGGGCTGGTGGCCCGGCGTCAACATCGTGGGCAAGGAGATTGTGCGCTTCCACTCCATCATCTGGCCCGCCATGCTCATGAGCCTGGGGGAGCCGGCGCCCAAGAAGTGCTTCGGTCACGGCTGGCTGCTGCTGGACGGCGGCAAGATGTCCAAATCCAAGGGCAACGTGGTGGACCCCTATATTCTGGCGGAGCAGTTCGGCGTGGACGCCCTGCGCTTCTTCCTCATGCGGACCTTCCCCTTCGGCTCCGACGGCAACTTCTCCAACGAGCTCTTGATCCAGACCATCAACACCGATCTCGCCAACGACCTGGGCAACCTGGTCTCCCGCACCACCGCCATGGCGGGCAAATACTTTGGCGGCACCCTGCCCACGGCCCGGAGCTATGACAAGGAGAAGGACGACGAGCTGGTGTCCCTGGTGCTGGGTCTCCGGGAGAAGTACGAGGACGCCATGGAGCACTACGCTCCCCACAAGGCTCTGGAGGAGATTTTCAAGGTCATCCAGCGGGCCAACAAATATATCGACGAGAATATGCCCTGGGCCCTGGCCAAGGACATGGAGGCCAACGGCCCCCGTCTGGCCAGCGTCCTGTACCACCTGCTGGAGGCCACCCGCATCTGCGGCATCCTGCTGACCCCCTTCATGCCCCAGCGCATGGAAAAGCTCTTCGAGCAGATCGGCGCGGAGGAGAACTGCCGCACCTGGCTCAGCGCCTCCATGTGGGCGGCCCTGGACGCGGACGTCACCGTCACCAAGGGTGAAAACCTCTTCCCCCGGGTGGATATGGACAAGGCCCTGGAGGAGCTGGAGGCCGCCGTGGAGGCCGCCCGTCAGGCGGAGTCCGGCGTGGAGCTGGAGCCCCAGAATCCGGAAAAGGTGGACTTCGACACCTTCTGCAAGTCCGATTTCCGGGCCGTGAAGGTGAAGGCCTGCGAGGCGGTGAAGAAGAGCGACAAGCTGCTGCGCTTCACCCTGGACGACGGCACCGGCACGGACCGGCAGATTCTCTCCGGCATCCACAAGTGGTATGAGCCGGAGACGTTAGTGGGCAAGACCCTGGTAGCCATTGTGAACCTGCCGCCCCGGAAGATGATGGGTCTGGAGAGCAACGGCATGCTGATTTCCGCCGTCCACAAGGAGAAGGGGGAGGAATGCCTCCACCTGCTGATAGTGGACGACGCCATCCCCGCCGGCGCGAAAATGTGCTGATTTGGAAAACAGGAGGGGCGGAACCCCTCCTGTCCTGCTTTTACGATGATTCGGAGAGGTGATGCACATGTATCCCAGAATTCGTGATATGCGTGAGGACCATGATCTGACGCAGACCCAGCTGGCCAAGCTGCTGGATATGTCCCAAACCGGCTATTCCAAATACGAGACAGGGGAAAATGACATCCCTGTCGACATCCTGAGCAAGCTGGCGGACCTCTATCATACCAGCATGGACTATCTGGCGGGCCGCACAGATCAGCGGAAGCCTTACCCCAGGAAAACAAATACCTGAGAGCGGGTCATTCGTGGTTTTTTGCAGGGCGTGTCCAACGCGGAAATTTTATGCAGGGGCCTGTCCCGGCCCGTCTTCAGGAAGCCTTGCGCCAGCGGAAGAACGGGCGGGCGCAGAGGCCCGCCCCTACAGGCGTTCTTACGGGGGTCAGGCATAAAGACTGCCCCATCCTTCTGATAAAATGCGTGAACGGGCCTGTTTAGGTCCCCATCACCCTAACGGCTCCTGCCGTCTGTGCTATCATGTTTCCCGGTGATGTATATGACGCAGATGAGAGCGCTTCGGGAGCTTCGCGGCTATTCGCAGAAAAAGATGCAGGAGCTGACGGGGATTGACCGAGGTAATTACTCAAAAATCGAAAACGGAAAAAGAACGATGACACTTTCCCAATGTATCCGGATTTCCGCGGCCTTAAATACCAGCATTGATTATCTGCTGGGCCGCACGGACTGTCCGGACCCTTATCCTCCTGCAAAATAGCAGGTTTCGGGAATAATTCCGGCCATTCGGAGAAAACTTCCTGTACCAAACAACAGGAGGCCATCCATATGCCCGACATGAAAAACAGCGAGACTCTGCAAAACCTGATGCGGTCCTTTGCCGGCGAGAGCCAGGCCCGGAACCGCTACACCTTCGCCGCCAATCTCTGCCAGAAGCAGCAGCTTCACGTCCTGGAGGCGGTTTTTACCTTCACCGCCAACCAGGAAAAGGAGCACGCCGAAATCTTCTACAATCACATGAAGGCCCTGGCAGGGGAGACTGTCCAGATTGACGGCGGCTATCCCGTGGACATCACCAACAACGTGACGGAGCTCCTCCGCCGGGCCCAGCACAACGAGTATGAGGAACACGACCCGGTTTATCCCACTTTCGCCGCCGCGGCCCAGAAGGAGGGCTTCCCGGAGGTGGCCGCCTCCTTCCAGCAGATTGCCAAAATCGAGGAGGCCCACGGAAACCGCTTCGGCCATCTGGCGGACCTGCTGGAGGCGGGGAAGCTCTTCGTCTCCGACACAAAGTGCGGCTGGATGTGCCTGAACTGCGGCCATATCCACGAGGGACTCCAGGCCCCCAAAACCTGTCCCGTCTGCTCCCACGACCAGGGCTTTTTCATCCGCCTGGAGATGGCGCCCTACGGCGGCAGCGTCCTGAAACGCGCCTGACAGCCAAAAACGGCGGCCGCTCCACTGCGGCCCGCCGTTTTTTCGTTCTCAACTCCCGTTTCTCGACTCTCCACTCTCCACTCTCAACTCTCCACTCTCATCTCTGATAGGGTTCCGCCTCATCGGTCAGCCCCACCAGATAGTCGATGCTGGTGCCGTAAAACAGGGCCAGGGCAATCAGCGCCCCGCTGGGCACGTCCAGCCCGCCGCTCTCATAGCGGGAATAGGTGGCCTGGGAGACATGGAGCAGCTCCGCCAGCCTCCGCTGAGGCAGATCCCGGTCCTCCCGCAGATCCCGCAGCCGCCGGTACATCGCCGTTCCCCCCTTCGTCCGCCGGACCCCGACGCGTTTTCTTTCCTATCTTAGGATATGCGAAAATTGCATATTGATTTTTATACGAAAATCGCATAGAACGGGGAAAAGACTTGGTGGACGGAGGCAGCGGCGTGGCAAAGAAAAAGAAGGAACCGGCTGAGAGCTGGCGGATTTGGGTGGATACGGAACGGCGGGTGGTCTCTTTTCACGAGGTCCCCGGCGGGCAGCTGCTGGAGTTTTACAGCCGGGAGCTGTTTCAGAGCTGCATCGACCGCTACACCGCCCAGCGGTACCGCTATCAGTAGCGGCGGAGGCTTCGGGGGCTTCGAGAATTTCGGGCATTTCGGGGATTTTTCCAGTTGACAAACGGAAAAAACGTGATATGATAATTTGCAATTGAAGATTATGGCGAAGATAAGGACGAGTAACCCGCTGGCTTCTCCCAAGAGAGCCGCCGTCTGGTGCGAGGCGGTGAGAAGGGACGGGCGAACATCACCTTGGAGCCTCCTGCTGAAAGACTGCGCGAGTAGGCAAGGACGTGCGGCGGGCGTTACTCCGCCGGCCCGTATCGGCGGGCTGTAAGGGGCCGCTTTCCGGAAGGAGGCGGCAACGAGAGTGGTACCGCGGAGCGTTTTTGGCCCTCCGTCTCTTGAAAGAGACGGGGGCTTTTTATTTTTGGGAAGGGAGGCTGTGCCATGACAAAAGACGAGTGCCGGGCGTATCTGCCGGACAGCTGGCTGCCGGTGCTTGAAGCGGACCCGGTGCTGTGGGACATTTTCTCCGAGCATGAATATCATCTGGAGGAGGAGGCCGTGCCCCCCTTCCTGATACAGGAGCTGCGGGGCGGACACCTGGAGCATCTGCGGCCCCTTCTAGCCCTCTACGGGGAACCGGGACTGGAATTGCTGCAAGGTCTTCTGGAGATCGACGAGGCCGCCAGGGACACCGCCCAGCTCCGCCTGCCCAACGGCCAGACGGCTTATGCGGGATACTTTTTTGCGCGGTTCGGCAGGGAGGACCAGGAGAAGGCCGTGAAAACCGCCAAGAGCTATCTCCGGGCCGTCTGCCGGGTCTATGAAGAGGTGTTTCACGAACCGTCCCCGGTGGGGCCCCAGGCGGGCGTGCTGCTGCTGACGGGTCAGGAGGCCCGGGACATGCGGGAGAAGGTCCATCAGGCCTATGTCCACGGGAAGCCCTATCTGCCGGATTTGCAGATTCACGATGAAATGGGCGACTGGTTCGCGGACCTGCCCTGCCGGGAGAACTGCGGCGAGCTGGCGGGCCTGTTCCACGAGGCCCTCTACCATATCAGCAACGATTACTTTTTGTCCTACTGTCTGCAATGGCCCCTGACGGAGCACCCGGACATGGAAAATCCCTTCCGGCCTCATTTCCAGCTGTGGAAAATGGGACTGACGCCTCAGTTCTTCCACCACGACCAGATGGCCCTGGTGGACTGCTGAAAGGAGCCGCCTATGAATCGAGCGAAAAAAGAGGCGGCAGACAAATCCGCGCCGGAGCTGAACATTCTTTTCCGGGATACGCCGGAGAAGCTCCGGCCCCTGGCGGAGGAGGCCGCCGAAGCCCTTTCGGCGCTGCTGCGGGAGCTGGCGGCCATGGAAGACAAAGCCTTTGCCCAATATACCCGCCTGTGCCGTCAGGGCCGGGTCATCGAGTTCCGGGACGGAGAGCGGAGAGCGTTCACGGACATCCAGGCTTGGAAGGAGGAGAACAAAGCCCGGTTCGCCGCCTTTCTGGACCCTCACTGCACTCAAAAGCTGATCTTACAGCGGCGGGGCTGTCTCCATGCCGCTCAGTTTCCCTCCGCGTTCAGCTGCCTGAACACCGGCTGTGAGCTGGCCGTCACCGTGAAAAGCGGGACCAGGGCGGTGATATGGCTGACGCCCGACGGCGGCAGCGTTTCCTTCGACCTGTCCAATCCGGACGTCCGGTATCTGGTGGAGAGCGCGAAGCGCCGGGGACACAGCGCGGTGACCTACAGCTTTTTTGAGAAATTCCGCTTTACCCTGAAATGGGAGGGGGAGGACTGGAGACTGGACGAGGTCTTTGTGAGCAGCCTCCACGAGGACCGCTGGCGGAGAGATTTTTACTTCTGACTTCTGACTCCCGGCTTCTGAAAAACCGGCGGCCCCCGGGTTTTGGCCCTGCGGGCCGGAAAGGAGCCACCATGAACTGTCCCCAATGCGGCCTTCCCATGGAGGAAGGAAATCTGCATACACAGAAATACCCCTTCTGGACCCGGCAGGAGCTGCGCTTTTTCTGGGACCCCACCGACAAAGTGGAGATCGGCCCCGCCGGGGACGACGACACCACCGTATTTACCCGGGACCACTTTCCCACGTTTCCCGGGGCTGGGCTCTGCCGGGCCTGCGGTTTGATTTGTTTTACCGGAACGCTGATTGAAAAATCCAATACAAAACGCAATACAAAAAAGGAGTAATACAAAATGGACTACAACAAGACCATCCACCTGCCGAAAACCGACTTCCCCATGCGGGCGGGCCTGCCCAAGCGGGAGCCGGAGATGCTGAAGCGCTGGGAGGCCGAGGACCTCTATCACGAGCTTCTGAAAAAGAACGAGGGCAAGCCCCTCTTCAGCCTCCATGACGGCCCTCCCTTCTCCAACGGGTCCATCCACATGGGCACCGCCATGAACAAGGCCATCAAGGACATCATCACCCGGTCCTACGCCATGCGGGGCTATTATACCCCCTATATTCCCGGCTGGGACAACCACGGAATGCCCATTGAGTCCAACATCATCAAACAAAACAAGCTGAACCACAAGGCCATGAGCATCCCCGACTTCCGCTCTGCCTGCCACGATTTTGCCCTGCACTATGTGAATGTCCAGCGGGACGCCTTCAAGCGCATCGGCGTCGTCGGCGACTGGGACCACCCCTATCTCACCATGGACCCCGGCTTTGAGGCCGAGGAGGTGAAGGTCTTCGGAGCCATGTACAAGAAGGGCTATATCTACAAGGGCCTGAAGCCCGTCTACTGGTGCCCCCATGACGAAACCGCCCTGGCCGAGGCCGAGATTGAGTACCAGGACGACCCCTGCACCACCGTCTATGTGAAATTCCCCATGCACGATGACCAGGGCAAGCTCTCCTCCTATGACCGGAGCAAGCTCTTCTTCGTGATCTGGACCACGACGATTTGGACCCTGCCGGGCAACCTGGCCATCGCCCTCCACCCCGCTGAGAGCTATGCCATTGTGAAGGCCTCCAACGGGGAGCACTATATCATGGCCGAGGCCCTGACGGAGAAGGTCATGGGCCTGGGCGGCTTCGACAACTGGGAAATCGTGGAAACCCACCCCGGCAGCTTCTTTGAAAACATGCTGGCGGATCACCCCTTCCTGCCCAAGACCAGCCGCCTGCTGCTGGCGGACTATGTCACCATGGACTCCGGCACCGGCTGCGTCCACACCGCCCCGGGCTTCGGCGCGGACGACTACCAGACCTGCCGCCGCTACGGCATGGACATGGTGGTCCCTGTGGACGACCAGGGCAAACACACGGACTATGCCGGAAAATACGCCGGCATGACCACCGACGCCTCCAACCCCGTCATTCTGGCGGACATGAAGGAGAGCGGCATGCTCTTCGCCCAGGAGGACATCGTTCACAGCTACCCCCACTGCTGGCGCTGCAAGAGCCCCATCATCTTCCGGGCCACTCCTCAGTGGTTCTGCTCCGTGGACAGCTTCAAGGAGGAGGCGGTGGCCGCCGCCGACGAGGTCCGCTGGGTGCCCAAGTGGGGCATCGACCGGATGAAGTCCATGATTCGGGAGCGGGCGGACTGGTGCATCTCCCGCCAGCGCCGCTGGGGCCTGCCCATCCCCGTGGTGTACTGCAAGGACTGCGGCAAGCCCGTGGTCACCGACGAGACCATTTCCGCCATTTCCGCCCTCTTCGCCGCTGAGGGCTCCAACGCCTGGTTCGCCAAAGAGGCGGAGGAGATTCTCCCCGCCGGGTTCGCCTGCCCCCACTGCGGCGGAAAGACCGGCTTTGAGAAGGAGACCGACACCCTGGACGGCTGGTTTGACTCCGGCTCCACCCACTACGCCGCCATGAAGAAGGACCAGGGCTTCTGGCCCGCCACCATGTATATGGAGGGCCTGGACCAGTACCGCGGATGGTTCCAGAGCTCCCTGCTCACCGCCGTGGGCGCTTTCGGCAAGGGCGCGCCCTTCAAGGAGTGCGTCACCCACGGGTGGACCGTGGACGGCGAGGGCAAGGCCATGCACAAGTCCGCCGGAAACGGCATGGACCCCGCCGAGGTCATTGACAAATACGGCGCGGACATCCTCCGCCTCTGGGCCGCCAACACGGATTACCACGCCGACGTCCGCTGCTCCCACGAGATTTTCAAGCAGCTGAGCCAGAACTATCTGAAATTCCGCAACACCGCCCGGTACTGCCTGGGCAACCTGGACGGCTTCAACCCCAACGACCTGGTGAAGCCGAAGGAGATGCTGGAGCTGGACCGCTGGGCCGTGACCCGGCTGAACGGACTGATGGAAAAGTGCTTTGCCGCCTATGACGACTATGAGTTCCTGGCGGCCACCCATGCCGTCAATGACTTCTGCGTGGTGGACATGTCCAACTTCTATCTGGACATCATCAAGGACCGGCTCTACTGCGACGAGACCGACGGCCTCAGCCGCCGCAGCGCCCAGACCGCCCTGTTCCTGATTCTGGATACGCTGACGAAAATCATGGCCCCTATCCTCTGCTTCACCTGCGACGAGATCTGGCAGGCCATGCCCCACCGGGAGGGCGACGATACCCGGAACGTGCTGTTCAACGACATGAACCAGACCTTTGCGGAGTATGCCCTGGACGGCGAAACCATGAAGAAGTGGGAGTGTATCGTCAAGACCCGCGACGCTGTCAATGCCGCGCTGGAGGCCGCCCGGGCGGAGAAGAAAATCGGCAAGAGCCTGGAGGCCAAAGTCATCCTGACCGTCACCCCGGCGGAGCTGGAGAGTCTGGACGATGAGGAGTTGGCCGACCTGCTGATCGTCTCCCAGACAGAGCGCCGCAAGGGCGACGGGAACGTAATGACGGTGGTCGTGGAGCCCGCCGCCGGAGCTAAGTGCGAGCGCTGCTGGAAGATTCTTCCCACCGTGGGGTCCGACAAGGACCACCCCGCTCTGTGCCCCCGCTGCGCCGCGGCAGTGCGGAACCTGCCCCGGTTCTGAACTCACGCGCCCAAAACCCCGCCGCAAGGCGGGGTTTTCAGCGGCTTCCGTAATATTTCGGTTTTTCCTGTTTTCGGCCATTTTCGAAATTTTTCGAGCTTTTTTTGAGATTTTCAGAGACTTTTCGAGACTTTTCGAGACTTTTCGAGACCTTCCGAAGCGCTCCGGCAGGGCCCCGGCCCGCCGGCGGACAGATCAAACGGCCCTGAATGGCCGTGTGTTCAGCCAACCCGTTTTTCGTCAGGTTTGCCAATCTTTTTCCATCATTTTTAGAGAGTCTTCTCTTGTCTCCCGGCCGAAAATGTGGTATAATGAGACTCACCTTTGAAGTTAGGAGGAGCTAACTTGCAGAAACGCAGTCACACCTTACTGGCTCAGACCCTCCTGAGAACCGAAAGCGGTTTTGGGGCCCGCCGCTTTGAATGGGCCTTCCTCTTCGGCTCGTTCCAGCCGGATGTGAACCCGTTCAGCTATTTGAAGGGCTCCGTCCGTTATCATAAGCTGAAGGGCCATAATTACGTAAATTCCCGGCAGTACATCAACGCACAGATCCGCAAGCTCCAGAAGCGGAGCCGCTGGACCGTCTGGCAGTACTACACCCTGGGCAAGCTGACCCACTATCTGGCGGACGCCTATACCTATCCCCATAACGAAAACTATCCCGACAGCATGCTGAACCACCACAATTATGAGACAAACCTCCGGGCCTTCCTCCGGGGCTACCTGGCCCACCAGTATGTCCGCCGCCAGCAGGCCCGCCGGGACCTCATCGCCGCTCTGGAGGAGCTTCACGAGCAGTACATGGCCACCCGGGCCAGCATGTACCGGGACGCCAGCTACATTCTGAAAGCCACCAGCCTTCTCATGGCGGGCTGTCTGCCCGCCGCCTGACGCGCCCCCGTCAAATCCCACAAGGGGCGTGCCCCCCAGTCTCCGGATTTGTAGGAACTCACAGTTTTCATTTCCGGGATGTTGTGTTATGCTTTAAATATCTAAAGAGCCCGACAAAGGAGAACCACACCATGACCGCTGTGAACCGCATCGCTGAATACGGCTATTTCTACTTTAGCTTTACCTATTTTGGTAAGGCTTTTCGTGGTTTGGCTGAAAGTGCGCGCGGCTGAGACGGCGGCCCTCAGGGGAGGCATGGAACGTACAGCGACCCGCAGCCAAACCGGCTGCGGGATTTTTGCGTTTTCCAGGCTTCCCGCGGAACTCCATTACAGGATTTGGGACTAAGGAGGAACCTCGTCATGATTGTCATTCTGAAGCACAACCCCAACAGGGACCAGCTGGACAGCCTGATTACCTGGCTCCAGGAAAAGGGTATCATCATCCACACCAGCATCGGCGAAGCCAACACCATTCTGGGCCTTGTGGGAGACACATCCAAGCTGGACATCGACCTGATTGCCGCCCTGGACATTGTGGAGGATGTGAAGCGGGTCCAGGAGCCCTACAAAAACGCCAACCGGAAGTTCCACCCTGAGGACACGGTGATTCCCGTGGGCAATACCCAGATCGGCGGCGGCACCCTGACCCTGATGGCGGGCCCCTGCTCCGTGGAGAGCGAGGAACAGGTGGTGGCCATTGCCAAAGCGGTGAAGGCCAGCGGAGCGACGATGCTCCGGGGCGGCGCCTTCAAGCCCCGGACCTCTCCCTACGCCTTCCAGGGCCTGGGGGCCACAGGCCTGGAGTATCTGAAGGTGGCCCGGCAGGAGACCGGTCTGCCCATTGTGACGGAGCTGATGGACCTGACCCAGCTGCCCCTGTTCAAGGACGTGGATGTCATCCAGATCGGCGCCCGGAACATGCAGAACTTCGACCTGCTGAAGGCCGTGGGGCACCAGGACAAGCCCGTTATGATCAAGAGGGGCATGTCCGCCACCTATGAAGAATGGCTGATGAGCGCCGAGTACGTCATGGCCGGAGGCAACGAGAATGTGATTCTCTGTGAGCGGGGCATCCGGACCTTCGAGAGCTACACCCGGAACACCCTGGACCTGGCCGCCATTGCCGTGCTCCGGCGGCTGACCCATCTGCCCGTCATCATCGACCCCAGCCACGCCACCGGCAAGAGCTGGCTGGTGGAGCCCCTGGCCCGGGCCGCCGTGGCCGGCGGGGCCGACGGCCTTCAGATTGAGGTCCACAACGACCCCGCCCGGGCCCTGTGCGACGGTCCGCAGTCCCTCAAGCCCGAGGCCTTCGACCCCCTGGCGAAGAAGCTGCTGAAGCTCCACGCCTTCATGCAGAGCCTGGACCAAGAGTAAACTGGTTGTCAAATTAGGAATGAGAAATGAGGAATTAGGACTGGTTCCATCTGTTCGCCCCCCTTAATTCCTAATTCCTAACTCCTAATTCCTAATTTGAGAGGAAGGGTGAAACAATATGA
The DNA here is from genome assembly GCF_947654275.1 of uncultured Oscillibacter sp. Lineage (GTDB taxonomy): Bacteria > Bacillota > Clostridia > Oscillospirales > Oscillospiraceae > Oscillibacter. Next base: position 38,838 of record NZ_CANTJS010000006.1, read on the forward strand.
ATATCGGCATTGTGGGCCTGGGCCTCATCGGCGGCTCCATGGCCAAGAGCACCAAGGCCCGGACGGCTCACACCGTCTGGGGGACGGACCTGGACCAGGAGACCATGACCCTGGCCCGGATGAGCGGGGCCGTGGACGGGCCCCTGACGGACGAGAATCTGCGGTTGTGCGACCTGATTCTGGTGGCTATCTGCCCCAGTGCGGCCATTGAGTGGGTCCGCAGCCACGGGGACAAAATTTCCAAAAGCGCCATTCTGGTGGACCTGTGCGGGGTGAAACGGGTGGTGGTGGAGGCCCTGACCCCCGTCGCTGAGCGGCACGGCTTTGCCTACATCGGCGGGCACCCCATGGCGGGCCGGGAGCGGGGGGGCTTCACCGCCTCCAGCGAGGACCTCTATGTGGGAGCCTCCATGATTCTGACCCCGGACAAGCGGACGGACATGCAGCTGCTGGAGACGCTGAAGGCCTATTTCCTGGACATCGGCTTTGCCGGCCTCACCTTCTCCGACCCGGAGGAGCACGACCGCATCATCGCCTTCACCTCCCAGCTGGCCCACATCGCTTCCAGCGCCTATGTGAAGTCGCCGGAGGCCCAGCGCCGCCGGGGCTTTTCGGCGGGCAGCTTCCAGGACATGACCCGGGTGGCCCGGCTGGATGAAAACATGTGGACGGAGCTGTTTCTGGACGACGCGGACTATCTGGTGAAGGAGCTGGATATTCTGATTCAGAACCTGACGGACTATTCCGACGCGCTGAAATCCGGCGACGCGGAGCGGGTCCGGGCTCTCCTGCGGGAGGGCCGGGAGATGAAGGCCGCCGCCGGAGGAAATTAAAGGAGGACCGCCAATGCCGGACTATAAAGAGATACGGGTGAACACAGTTCCCGCCTATACGTTCACCATCGGCCCCGGCCTGCTGAGGGACTGCGGCCAACGGCTGCGGGAGGTCCTGTCCCCCTGCCGCATGGCCGTGGTCACCGACTCCGCCGTGGCCCCCCTGTACTTGGACACGGTGCGGCAGAGTCTGGAGGCGGCGGGCTTCGCCGTCTGCTCCTATGTGTTCCCCGCCGGGGAGGGGAGCAAGCACCTTGGGACGCTTTCCGAGATTCTGGAATTCCTGGCCTCGGAGCGCCTGACCCGCACCGACTGCGTGGCGGCCCTGGGGGGCGGGGTCGTGGGGGACATGGCAGGCTTTGCCGCCGCCTGTTATCTCCGGGGCATCCGCTATGTCCAGCTGCCCACCACGCTGCTGGCGGCGGTGGACTCTTCCGTGGGCGGGAAAACCGCCATTGACCTGAGCGCCGGAAAGAACCTGGCCGGGGCCTTCCTCCAGCCCGCCGCCGTCATCTGCGACACGGACTGTCTGGAGACCCTTTCCCCGGAGGTCTTTGCCGACGGGGCGGCGGAGGCTGTCAAAACCGCCGTGCTGGCAGACCCGGGACTGTTCAACAGCCTGGAGGACGGCTTCATCCGGATCCTGGACCCGGCGGCCCTGATTGCCGGCTGCGTGGCCTACAAGGCCGGCGTGGTGGAGCGGGACGAGAAGGAGCAGGGGGAACGGAAGCTGCTGAACCTGGGCCACACCGTGGGCCACGCCATTGAGAAGTGCAGCGGCTATACCATCCCCCACGGCCACGCCGTGGCGGCGGGCCTTGCCATAATGGCCCGGGCCTCCGAGCGCCTGGGCTGGATGTCTCCGGAGGGCATCAGGCAGCACGACGCGGAGCGCATCTGCTCCACCCTGCGCCTCTCGGGACTGCCCATTTCCACGGATTACTCCCCCGAGGCCCTGGCGGAGGCCGCCCTTGCCGACAAGAAACGGGCCGGGGACTCCATCACCATTGTGGTCCCCAGGGAAATCGGGCGCTGTGAGCTGAAAACAATCCCCGTGACGGAGCTGCTGCCGGTTATCCGGGCGGGATGGGAGGCGTAGATGGACGTACAGATCACTCCCCGGCGGCTCTCCGGCGTGGTGACGCCGCCCCCCAGCAAGTCCATGGCCCACCGCCTGGTCATCGCCGCCGCCCTGGCGGCGGGGACCAGCACGATTCACAATCTGACCCTCTCCCAGGACATCAAGGCTACCCTCCGCTGCATGTCGGGCCTCCGCTGTCAATGGGAGTGGCAGGACGAAAACACCCTGAAGGTCCGGGGCTGCATCAACCGGGAGCGGGACCAAAGCGGCCTGCCCCGGCTGGACTGCGGGGAATCCGGGTCCACCCTGCGGTTCCTGATTCCCATTGCCCTGGCTCTGGAGGGAGGCGGGACGTTCACCGGCCGGGGCCGTCTCATGGAGCGGCCGTTGGACCCCTATTTCCAGATTTTTGACCGCCAGGGCATCTCCCACCGGCTGGAGGACAGCCTTCTCACCATAGAGGGCGACCTGTGGCCCGGGGAGTACCGTCTGCCGGGGAACGTGTCCAGCCAGTTTTTCACCGGCCTCCTTATGGCTCTGCCTCTTCTGAACGGGCCCAGCGTGGTCATCAGCACCACAAAGCTGGAGTCCGCCGCCTACACCTCCATGACCATGGGCGTGCTGGCCCGGTGCGGCATCCACGTCCGCTGGTCCCATGGCCTCAACGGCTTCGGCATCGAGCCGGGGGTCTACAGCCCCTTTGAGGAAAGCGTGGAGGCGGACTGGTCCCAGGCGGCCTTCTGGTACGCCGCCATTGCCCTGGGAAGCACGCTCCGGCTCCGGGGGCTGGATGCCGGGTCCTATCAGGGGGACAAGGTGGTCTCGGAGCACGCCCGGACCCTGAGCCGGCCCGGGGATGTGTCCATCGACCTCTCCGGCTGTCCCGACCTGCTGCCCCCTCTGGCGGTGATGGCGGCGGTCCGGAAGGGGGACACCCGCTTTGTCAATGCCGCCCGCCTCCGGCTGAAGGAGAGCGACCGCCTTTCCACCGTCCGGGACATGCTGCTGGACCTGGGGGGTCTGGCAGACGAGGGGCCCGACAGCCTCACCGTCCACGGCGTGGAGCGCCTGGCCGGGGGCACGGTGGACGGGGCCAACGACCACCGCATCGTCATGGCGGCAGCAGCCGCCGCCTGCGGCTGTGAGAGGCCCGTCACCATTCTGGGGGCCGAGGCGGTGAGAAAATCCTATCCCCGCTTCTGGCGGGATTACGAAAACTTAGGAGGTGAGGTCCGTGTCCTCTGAATTCGGCAGGGCGCTCCGCATCAGCGTCTTCGGCCAGTCCCACGGGAGGGCTATCGGCGTCGTCATGGACGGCCTTCCCGCCGGGGAGGCCGTCGACCTGGAGGAGCTCCAGCGCTTTCTGAACCGGCGGCGTCCCGGCAAAAATCCCCTTTCCACCGCCCGGAGGGAGGGGGACGTTCCGGAATTCCTCTCCGGACTGGAGAATGGAAAAACCTGCGGCGCGCCCCTGTGCGCCGTCATCCCCAACACCGACCAGCGCTCCGGGGACTATTCCGAACTTCAGGATAAGCCCCGGCCCGGCCACGCGGATTACACCGCCGCCGTCAAGTGGGCCGGTCAGGCCGACATGCGGGGCGGCGGGCACTTCTCCGGGCGGCTCACCGCGCCCCTCTGCATAGCCGGAGGCATCGCCAGGCAGATTCTGGCCCGGCGGGGCGTCTATGTGGGAGCCCACCTGTTTTCCGTGGGCCACGCCCGGGATATGCTCTTTCCCCTGCATCCCACGCCGGAGCTTTTTGACGCCGTGGCAGCCAAGCCCCTGCCCGTTTTAAACGACCACGCCATTGAGGCCATGGAGACGGCCATTCTGGCGGCCAGGGAGTCCCAGGACAGCGTGGGGGGCACGATTGAGTGCGCCGCCGTGGGCCTTCCCGCCGGACTGGGGGAACCTATGTTTGGCGGCGTGGAAAACCGGCTGGCCGCGGCCCTGTTCGGCATCCCGGCGGTGAAGGGCGTGGAGTTTGGCGAGGGCTTTCACGCCGCCGCGCTCCGGGGCTCGGAAAACAACGACGCCTTCACCGTGGAAAACGGCCTGGTCCGCACGGAGACCAACCACGCCGGCGGCATTCTGGGGGGCATCACCACCGGTATGCCCCTGATTCTCCGGGTGGCCGTGAAGCCCACGCCGTCCATCGGGAGGCCGCAGAAAACCGTCAGCCTCTCCGCCGGAGAAACCGCGGAGCTGACCATACACGGACGCCACGACCCCTGCATCGCCCACCGGGCCGTCCCGGTGGTGGAAGCGGTGACCGCCGCGGTCCTTTTAGATTTGCTTTTGGAGGGAAATCATGGAACTTTCTGAAATTCGCGCCAGAATTGACGCCGTAGACGACCAATTGCTGAAGCTCTTCTTGGAGCGCATGGAGCTGGCGGAGGCGGTGGCCGTCTATAAAAACGAGCACCGCCTGCCGATTTTGAACCGGGAGCGGGAGCGGGCCATTCTGGCCAAGGTGACGGAGAACGCCGGGGACAAGGAGCGCTACGCCTATCATCTCTATTCCACCCTCTTCGAGCTGGCCCGGTCCCGGCAGGCGGAGCTCATCGGAGCGCCCACCCGCGTCGGCGCGCAGATTCAGGCCTCCCTGGACGCCGGAAGCCAGATGTTCCCCCAGACGGGCCTGGTGGCCTGCCAGGGCATCGAGGGGGCCAACTCCCAGGTGGCCTGCGACCGTCTGGTTCCCAGGGGAAGCATCGTCTATGTCAAGACCTTTGAGGCCGTGGCGTCGGCGGTGGAGTCCGGTCTGTGCAAGTTCGGCGTGCTGCCCATTGAAAACAGCTCCAACGGCTCCGTCCGGGCGGTGTACCAGCTTTTGCAGGAGCGGAGCCTGTCCATCGTCCGGTCCACCCGCCTCTGCATCCGCCACGAGCTGCTGGCCCTCCCCGGCGTGAAGCTGGAGGAAATTACGGAAATCTACTCCCATCAGCAGGCGATTGGCCAGTGCTCCCGGTTCCTGGACGGGCTGAAGGACGTGAAGGTCATCCCCTGCGACAACACCGCGGTGGCCGCGAAGCTGGTGGCCGAATCCGGCAGCCGCCATGCCGCCGCCATCTCCTCCCACCCCTGCGCGGCGCTGTACGGCCTGGAGTGCCTCAGCAATGCCATTCAAAACAGCGACAACAACTATACCCGCTTCGTCTGCGTGGCCCGGGACCCCGCCATCTATGCCGGGGCCAGCCGCATCAGCCTCATCATCGCCTTTGAGAACAAGCCCGGCGCGCTGTACGACATCCTCTCCAAGCTGGCGGCGCTGGACATCAACATGACCAAGCTGGAATCCTGCCCGGTGGTGGGCAGCGACTTTGAATTCATCTTCTTCATCGAGCTGGAGGCCGACGTCCGGGACCCCAGCGTCCGGGCCATGCTGGAGGAGATGGAGCGCAGCTGCGCCCAGTTCCAGTTCCTGGGCAACTACGCCGAAGCGTAAGCCATGGAACGGATTTACGGTCTTCTGGGCCGCCGCCTGGGCCACAGCTGGTCCGTACCCATCCACGCCGCCTGCGGCTGCGGGGGCTACCGCCTCATCGAGCTGGAGCCGCCGGAGCTGGAGGCCTTCCTCCGGCGGGAGGACATCGGCGGACTCAATGTTACCATCCCCTACAAACGGGAGGTCCTGCAATACTGCGATGTGATTGACCCGGCGGCCCGGGCCATCGGCAGCGTGAACACCCTGGTCCGCCGGGGCGGGAGCCCCGCTGGCGGCGGAAAGCTGTACGGCTATAACACGGACATCGACGGCTTTCTCTACATGCTCCGCCGGGCGGATATCTCCCTGACGGGGAAAAAGGTCCTCATCCTGGGCAGCGGCGGGGCCTCTCTCACGGCCCAGGCGGCGGCGCGGCAGGAGGGAGCGAAACAAATCGTGGTGGTCTCCCGCTCCGGCCCGGACAACTACGAAAACCTCCCGGAGCGCCACGCCGACGCCGGGGTCCTCATCAACACCACGCCTGTGGGGATGTGGCCGGACCTGGAGGGGCGGCCTATCGATCTGCGGCTGCTGCCCGGCGTGACGGACGTGGCGGATATGATTTACAACCCTGGGCGAACCGGACTGCTGCTCCAGGCGGAGGCGCTGGGATGTGCCGCTCCGGCGGACCGGTACGTGAAAAATCCCGCCCGGCCCCGCCAGCTCCGGTGGACCGGGGGCCTGCCCATGCTGGTCCGGCAGGCGGTGCGGGCGGAGGAGCTGTTTTTTGGAAAGCCCATCCCCGAGGAGACGACGGAGCAAATCATCTCCCGGCTCCGGCAGGACATGACGAATATTGTCCTCGTCGGAATGCCCGGCTGCGGCAAGACCACCGTGGGCCGCTGCGTGGCGGAGCGCTCCGGCAGACCCTTCGCGGATGTGGACGAGGAAATTGTCAAAAGGGCGGGCCGGTCCATCCCGGACATCTTCGCCTCTGAGGGCGAGGGGGCCTTCCGGAGACTGGAGCACGAGGTTCTGACGGAGGTCTGCGCCAGAGGCGGCCAGGTGGTGGCCACCGGCGGCGGGGCGGTGCTCTGGAGCGAGAACCGAACCGCCATGCGCCGCACCGGCTGGGTCTGCCGGCTCAAGCGGGACCTGAGCCGGCTGCCCAAGGAGGGCAGGCCACTGTCCCAGTCCGGCAGTCTGGAGGAGATGGAGCGGGTGCGGGGACCCCTGTACGGCGCGGCCATGGATTTTGAGATTCAGAATGACGGCAGTCCGGAGGAGACCGCCGCCATTGTCTGGAAAAATTTTATGGAGGGATTTATATGAGCGAAAAAAAGAAAAGCATCCTGGTCATCAACGGACCCAACATGAACCTGCTGGGCATCCGCCAGCCGGAAATTTACGGCAATTCGGACTATGTGGATCTGGAGAACATGATTACCGCCGAGGCGGAAACGCTGGGTGTGGCAGTCTCCTTCTTCCAGTCCAACCATGAGGGGGACCTGGTGGACGCCATTCAGCAGGCCTACTTTGACAAGGCGGACGGCATTCTCATCAACCCCGGCGCCTACACCCACACCAGCATCGCCCTGCTGGACGCGGTGAAATCCGTGGGCATCCCCACGGTGGAGGTTCACATCTCCGACCCGGACACCCGGGAGGAGTTCCGCCGCGTGTCCTATATCCGGCAGGCCTGCATCGCCACCATCAAGGGCCGCGGCCCGGAGGGCTATCTGGAGGCCCTGCGGCTGCTGGCGAAGTGAGGCCGGGGACCGCCCATACACAACAAAAAGAGAGGGCATCCGCCCTCTCTTTTGATTTGCCTCTTTGCGCCCGGCGTGTCAGACCTCCGTCCAGGCCTCCCGTCTGACCGGGGGAAGCACCTTTTTCGGGTCCGGCCAGGAATCCGGTCCGTCGGTTTCCGCCACCTCCTTCAAATCCCGGATTTCCCCGGCGAAGGCGTGCATGGCGTGGGCAATGGCATAGAGCTGGGGATAGGTCTCCACGCAGCGTGCCTTGGCGTTCTCCCCCTCAAAGGCATAGAGCCACTCGTCGCCCGCCGCCCGGCGGGCCTCCAGATAGCGGGCCACGGCGTCGCTGAAATCGTCGTTCTCCCCCTTCTCCGCCCGCCCGGCGTACTCCACATAGGACAGCAGGGCATATTCCGCCTTGGACAGGCATTCGTTCACACGGCAGCCCAGATAGGCGGCAATGACGTCCCCGGCGTAGCTGAGCATTTTATCCGCCCGGAGATAGCAGCGTGTGAACTCCCTGGCGTGGCGCCGGGCAAACTCCCCCGGGTCGAAGTTCAGGGCCCGGCAGACAGCCAGCATCAATTCCGGCCGCAGCTTCATTTCAGTTCCCGGAACGGGGGACTCCTCCGGCATGGCACATCTTCCTTTCTGTCCAGGTTTTACAAAATCCGACGGAATGCGGCGGATTTTTTAGTACATTTATTGTACCACGCCGGTTCTGCCTTTGCAAGAGGGATTCTGCCCCGGAATCGACGGTGTTGGCGGCTTCCGGTCCGTCTCCGCACCGCCGGGGAAGAACGCAGAAGCCGGGGCAGCCCCGCAAGGGAGCTGTCCCGGCCTCTGAACCGTCTGGGGAAATCAGAAGGGGCGGCGCTCAGTAGCCCACAATCAGGCCCTTCTCCATGGCATAGAAGCTGGTCAGACCCCGGCAGGACTGGATATCCACCCGCTTCACCGGCAGGTCCTTCAGAATCTGCTCCTTGAGCTTCAGGGCCCCCGGCAGATTTTCGCAGTGGGAGATCACCACCTCCGCGCCTGCGCAGTCCTTGCTGTCCCGCATCAGCGCCGTGAGCACCTGATAGGTCCGGGCCTCGCCCCGGGCCTTGCCGGACACGTGGATGGTGCCCTGGGGGGTGGCGTCCGCCACCACGTGGATGCCTAGGGAGTGGAGCAGGGTGCCCACCAGGGGGCGCATCCGGCCGTTTTTAATGAGATTGTCGAAATTCTCCAGGGTAAAGCAGGTCCGAAGCGCCGCCTGATACAGCCGCAGCTGCGCGCAGATGTTCTCGAAGGCCTCCCCGGCCTCCATCAGCTCCTTGGCCCGGCGAATCAGCAGTACCATGGCCCCGGCGGTGGCCTTGGAGTCGATGACGCAGATTTCCTTTTCCGGGTGCTCCTCCAGCACCATGTCCCGGGCCATCACCGCCGCGTTATATGTGCCGGAAAGGTTGGCGGAAATGGTAAAGCACACCGTTTTCTCCCCCTTCTCAAAGGCCCGGGCAAAGGCGGCGGGAGAGGGGCAGGCGGTGGAGGAGGCGGTTTTTTCCGCGTTCATGGCCGCAAGCAGCTCCGGGACCTCCAAATAGTCGTTGTCCAGGAACTCCCGTTCTCCCACCTGGAGACGCAGGGGCACCGTCTCAAACCCAACGGTCTCGCTGGCGAAATCGCTCATCCGCAGGTCGCAGCTGCTGTCGCTTACAATGTTCCACATCATATAAATCACCCCATGATATGGTTTTCAAAACCATGTTTGATATTATGATAACACAGAACGTCCGTCTTGTCAACGGGGAATTCAGCGGCGGATTCCGGCTCATCTCTCCATGAAGAGACGGAATCTTTTGCTCTGTTCCGTCGTTGACATAACGCCGTGCAAAACTCTGTGGAAAATGTGTAAAACCCCTGAGAGCCTCAGCCTTTTCCCGGGCGGCAGGCCACGTTATGAAAACAGGCCTCCCACAACATTTTCCGAAAAATTCCCGGCCCGGACGCCGCCGGAACCGCCGGGGGGGAGGGAAAACCGCCGGGCGGCGGAAAGCCCGCCGGAGATTTTTTCCGGAGGCGAAACCGCCTCAGAGCCTGTTTAAAATCCGGCGGAGTGCCGGATTGGGGCAGATTTTTTTGTCGGGCAAGGCGGTTTGACGCAGGCATCCTGGCGGATTTCAAGTCAAACCAACGCAGCACCGGCGGAAAAAGATGCCCTGTGACGGCATTTCGATGGATTTTAATCAGGCTCTCAGACTCCGGGGGAGCGTGATTTTTCCGCGGCCGGCTCCGCCGGAGTGCATTCGGGCCCAGGGTGTCTATTGACACTGGAAGCGCGGGAATAGTATAATATCATATCATCACGCACCGGCGGCGGGCGGGACCCGCGGCGCTTTTTGAGAGCCATCGAAACGGAGACTGACAATGAGCGAGAAGACAAACCGGAAGGAAACACAGAGGGGAATGCCCCTGCTCCTCTCTATAATATTGGTATTCATCATGTTCGGGACGGTGGTGTTTTCCGTGTCCCGGCGGATATCCAGCGAGATGTCCGCGTCGGCTGTCCAGAATCTGCAGGAGAGTCTGGACCTGATTGAGGGCACCATTGAGGCCATTCTCCGCAGCCAGGCGGAATTTCAGACGCTGATTGCCCGGGAGATTGCCGGGACGGAGGACCCGGAAGCCTATATCCGGGCCTATGAGGGGAACCAGACCATGCCCGGACTGGCCCTGATCCGGACGGGCGAGACGGAGGGCATCTCCAATACCGGCGAGGTCTTCAGCGGGGAGGACCTGGACTTCTCCGCCGGGGGGACGGTGATGGGCCTGCCGGTGTCCCGGTCCTATCTGAACGATATGGGAACCTGGGCCTATACCATCAAGTGTCCCGTGGAGCTGGACGGCCAGACCCTGGGGACCCTGTATGCCGAATATATCTACACCGCTCTGGACCGCACCCTGCCCGACGGATTTTACAACAAGCAGGCCACTCTGTACATCATGGACAGGGAGAGCCGGCGCTTTGTCCTCCAGCCCAAGGGGATGGGACAGCGGAGCGCGGGGCACCTGAATCTGGACGACTTCTACCGGGCCAACGACATGAAGGACCCGGAGATTCTGACGCAGGCGGACGCCTGCCTGGAAAACGGGCAGAACTACCTGTTCTACCACGACGTCCGGGCGGTCCAGTCCCTCAGCTACATGTGGTCCGTCAATGACGGGACGCTCTACCTGGTGGGCTATGTGCCGGTCCAGGCCATTCAGCAGGAGGGCCGGTCCGTCACTTGGAGCATCCTCGCCGTTGTAATCTCCATGCTGGCGGCGTTTTTCCTGTGCATCCTCCTTTATTATCTCAACTGGCGGCAGCAGGACCAGCTGCGGAGAGAGCAGGAGGAGGAGCGGAGCCTGCACAGCCGGCAGCTGACGGAGGCCCTGCGGGCCGCCCAGATTGCCAGCGAGTCCAAGACCACCTTCCTCTCCAACATGTCCCACGATATCCGCACGCCCATGAACGCGGTGCTGGGCTTTGCGGCGCTTCTGGCCAAGGACGCGGAAAACCCCGCCAGGGTCCGTGAATACACCCGGAAAATCATGGCCTCCGGGCAGCATCTGCTCAGTCTGATCAACGACATTCTGGACGTCTCCAAGATTGAGAGCGGAAAAGTGGCGCTCAGCCTGGAGGCCTTTACCTTCAGCGACATGATCGCCTCCGTGGAGGCCATGATCCAGCCCATGGCCAAGGCCAGAGGGCAGATCTTCCGTTTGGAGGTCACGGGCATCCGGCACGAATGCCTGATGGGAGACGAGACCCGCATCAATCAGGTTTTAATTAACCTGCTCTCCAACGCCGTGAAATATACGCCGGAGGGGGGACGCATCTGGTTCCGCATCATCGGCCTCCCCCAGCGCTCCAGCCAGTATGAGCGCATCCGCATCGAAGTGGAGGACAACGGCTACGGCATGACGCCGGAGTACCTGGAGATCATTTTCGACGCCTTCACCCGGGCGGAGAACAGCACCACCAACAAGGTTCAGGGCACCGGGCTGGGCATGGCCATTACCAAGAGCATTGTGGAGCTGATGGGCGGAACCATATCGGTCCAAAGCGAGGTGGGACGGGGGTCCCTCTTCCAGGTGGACCTGGAGCTCCGCATTGCCGAGGAGCAGGACAGCCGGCGCTTCTGGGAGCGGCAGGGCGTCTCCTGCCTTCTGGCGGCAGGCGGGGACCCGGAGAGCCGGGAGAACATCCGGGTGCTGATGGAATCCACCGGGGTCGCGCTGGAAACCGCCGGCCGCCCGGAGGAGGCCGCCGCCTGGCTGAGGAACGGAGGGGACTGCCAGCTGGCCCTGGCGGACTGGGAAGCCTGCGGACTCCAGGGCTTCCGGACCCTGCGGGAGGCCCTGCCTCCCGGCGTGCCGCTGCTGCTTCTGGCGGAGTTTGACGCCGGGGACACAGAGGAGGCCCTGGCGCTGAACCGGACCGCCCTGCTGACGAAGCCCTTCTTCGTCTCCGCCCTTCAGGAGCGGGCGGCAGAGCTGTGGGCGGAGCCCGGCGGGGCGGAGGAGGCCGGGGACCTGCGGGGCCTTCACTTCCTGGCGGCGGAGGACAATGAAATCAACGCCGAGATTCTATCGGAGCTGATGGAGCTGGAGGGCGTCTCCTGCGAGATTGTGGAAAACGGCCTTTTGGCGGTGGAGCGCTTCCGGCAGTCGGAGCCGGGGACCTATGACGCCATTCTGCTGGATGTTCAGATGCCGGTGATGAACGGCCACGAGGCCGCCCGGGCCATCCGGGCCCTGGAACGGCCGGACGCCGGACGCATCCCCATCATCGCCATGACGGCCAACGCCTTCACTGAGGACGAACGGGCGGCTCTGGACGCCGGCATGGACGCCCATGCGGCCAAGCCTCTGGATATGGAGCTGCTGAAGAAGCTCATTCATCAACTGATTAAGCGAAAAGAGGCCTCTAACCCATGAAAAAGTTCACCGGAAAGCGAAGGGCCGCGCTGGCTCTGGCGGCGCTGCTCTGTCTGACGGCCTGCGGGGGGAACGGCCCCAGGGGCATGGTCATCGAGGACCAGGAGGAAATACGGAAGGTCAACCTGTTCAGCCCCATGGAGAAAACCGATCCCGATGCGGACAATGTGGCCCGGACCGCCTCGGACCTGACGGCAGCCATGGCAGAGGAGGCCCTGGACATCACCATGGTCTACAGAACCTATACGGCGGAGGACCACCAGGACAAAACCTATGACGACGTGGCTCTGGACCGGGCCCGCAGCAATCTGGACGATCTCTATCTCCTGAACCCGGACACCCTTCTGGTCCTGGGATCCGAAGGGAGGCTGGCGGACCTGTCGGGTCTGGAGAGCGCCCAGAACCTGCGGCAGATTGTCCGCACCGCCAACACCGTGGACGGTAAGCTGGTGGCCATTCCCCAGGAGGTGGCGGCCTACGGCCTGTTTGTCAACATGGACCTGTTCCGCCAATACGGGCTGACTCTGCCGGAGACGCCGGAGGAGTTTCTGGAGTGCTGCCGGGTGTTTCAGGAAAACGGCATTGAAACCCCTGTTGGGGCCAACCGCTGGTGGCTGGAGACCTTCGTCTTCGCCCAGGCCTATGCCGGGCTGTACAACGGCGGAAACATCGAAGCTGAAATCGCGGCGCTGAACAGCGGCGAGGCAAAATACAGCAGCTATATGCGCCCCGGCTTTGAATTTTTGCAGACCCTCATCGACCGGGGCTATATCGACCGGGAAAAGGCCCTGGTCAGCGAGGCCATCGAGGCGGAGCGGCCGGATTTTCTGGCGGGAAAGACCCCCATTGTCATGGCTTACTGGGGGGCGGCCAATGCGGACAGCGCCTATGGAAAGACGGACTTTGAGATGCGGGTCATCGGCTTTCCCAGCAGCCTGGGGCAGATGCCGGTGGTGTCCATGACCGGCTTTGCCGTGGGCGCCGGGGCGGAGCACCGGGAGGACGCCCTCCGGGCCCTGGATATCATGACCTCCGACGAGGCCCTCCGGCTTTACTCGGAGACCAACCGGGTCATCTCCCCTTCGCGGAACATTCAGGTGGACTGCGTGCCCGCCCTGCGTCCTCTGAACGACCGGATTGAGGAGGGCGTCTATGTCCTGGGCTCCAACGCGGGCATGAATGTGGAGCAGTGGGGCAACACCTGCCAGATCGTCCGGGAGCTGCTGGCCGGGGCGTCTGTGGACGCGTGCATGGCGGCCTTTGACCGGCTTCAGGAGGAGGCCCTGGCCCGGTAGTCCTCCGGCGGGAGGGGCGCGGAAAATTTCCTCCCCTCCCCGGATTGATTCTTGACAGGCACTGTGGTATAATCAGCTCGAACATATGAGCCCCGCGCCCGGAGCGGCCGATGCCGCCCCCTCCCCGGAGGCGGGCTTTTGCGGGACTGGAGGAATGAACTTGGAGAACCAGGATTATGAAAATATTCTGAACACCATGCCGGGGACAGGCGTCTATGTTATCCGGGAAGAGGATCATGGGATCCTCTATTTTAATAAAAAGGCCAAAGAGGCGACGCCGGAGGCGGCCCTGGGCGTTCCCTGCCGCGATGTGTGGGGCGGGTCCTGCGCCGGCTGTCCTCTGGAGACCATGGAGGACCGGCGGGAGAGCCGCTCCGTCGGCTATCACGATTCCTATGGCGGCGTGGTGGACATCACCGCCGCCCGGACCCTCTGGGAGGGCCGGACCCCCGCCGTTGTGCTGACCGTGACCCCCCGGGCTGAGGACGGTTTTGCCTGCCGCAAGCTTCTCCGCCTGGATCTGGAGGGAGACGCCTGCACTGTGCTGAAGTCCGACGGCGAGGGCTGGCAGCCCCAGGACGGCCCCCTCTCCCTTCAGCTGGAGGACCTGGCCCGGAACGGCGGCGTCCACCCCGGGGACCGGGCCCGCCTCGCCGCATACATCCGTCCGGAGGGGCTCCGCGACGCCCTCCGGAAGGGCGGAACCCTGCTTTACCGCCGCCGGGACGCGGCGGGCGTCCGATGGAACCTGATGGAGGTTTTTCCAGACCTCTCCGGCGAGGACCGCTTCGCCGTCCTCTGCATCAGGGATGTCCACGGCGCTCCGGGAGAGGACCCGGACAGCCCGGAGGAGCAGGCCCGGCCCCAGCCGGCCTATACCCGGCGGGACATGCAGATGGCCGCCATTCTGAAATCCCGCTTCAAGATGATGAACACGGTGGACCTGGAGACGGGGTTGTGCGAGCGGGTGGACCTCAGCCGTCCCACCGGGCCGGAAAACACCCGTTCCGGGGACTACAGCCACTTTGTTCAGTATGCCCTGGACCGGGTGGTACACCCTGACGACGCCGGGACCTATCAGGAGCAGCTTTCTTTGGAGCATCTCCGGAAAAAGGCGGAGACCGTGGAGGACTTTGCCGAGGAGGTCTGCCTCTACCGGCAGCTTGCCGGAGACGAAGACCCCCGCTGGATTGAGCTGCGGGTGATTTACACCCGGCAGCAGGACGGGGTGACGGTAAACATCCTGGGTCAGGACGTCACCCGGGCCAAGTGTCAGGAGGCCTCCCGCCTCCAGGCGCTGGAGGACCGGGCCGCTGTCATCAGCAGCCTGAGCAGCCTGTTTTTTTCGACCTATTACATCAACCTGGAGCAGGATACGTTCCGGGCGGTGGTGCAGATGCGCCGGGTGGGCGACATATTGGGCGAAGAGGTGGAATGCTCCGCCGCCTTCCAAATCTACGCCAATCATTTCATCCACCCCGAAGACCGCCAGGAATATTTGCAGGTCATGAACACCCGAAATCTGCGGGAGACGCTGCGCTGGTGGAATCCCTGCGCGGCAGTGGAATACCGGATGGCGCCGGGGACCCCGGAGGAGGGGCGCCGGGTCCGGGCCACCGCTGTGCTGGCCCAGACGGGTCCGGACGACATTCCCATGACCGTGGTCTACGTGGCCCAGGACATCAGCGGCAGCCGCCGGACGGAGGGAGAGACCCATGGATAACAGAGAGAGGAAGCAGGGCGCGGAAAAGAAGCAGGGCGCGGAAAAGAAGCAGGGCGCAGAAAAAAAGCTGGGCGCGGGGAAAGAAGCCGGGAGCAGAGAGAAGATTCTGGTCATTGACGACAGCGCCGTTCAGACCGAGCACCTTTATTCCATTTTGAAGGAAGACTACGAGGTGGTCCGCTGCCAGACCGCCCAGGAGGGTCTCCGCGCCGCCAAGGACGGGAATTTCTCTCTGATTCTGCTGGACGTCATCATGCCGGACATGGACGGCTTCATGCTGCTCCAGGAGCTGAAGGCCACGGAGCTGACCCGCCATATCCCGGTGATTCTGCTGACCAGCCTGGCGGATATCCAGTATGAGGAACGGGGTCTGCTGCTGGGCGCGGTGGACTACGTGGCCAAGCCATTCAGCCCGGTGATTATCCGGGCCAGGGTGAACACCCATGTGCAGCTGTACCACTATCAGATGGAATACCGGGAACAGGCCATGGTGGACGGTCTCACCGGCGTGGCCAACCGGCGGCGCTATGAGGACGTGAGCCGGAACAAGTGGGAGGACGCCATGCGCTTCGGCCTGCCGCTGTCCATCTGCATGTTTGACATTGACAAGTTCAAGCTCTACAACGACACCTTCGGCCACCCGGCGGGAGACCAGGTCATCATCTCCGTGGCGAAAAGCGTGTCCGCCCATTTCCAGCGGGCCACGGACCTCTTTGCCCGCTACGGCGGCGAGGAATTTGTGGCGATGTTCATGGGCAGCGCCGGGAAATCGGCCTTCGAGTTCATGAAAACCGTCCGGCAGGCGGTGGAGGACCTCCACATCCCCCACAATTCCCCGGTGTGCGAATGGGTGACCATCAGCGCCGGCGGCGTGACCTGCGTGCCCAAGGCCGGGGACAGCTATGACACGTTTTTGAAGCTGGCGGACACCATGCTTTACGACGCCAAGCGCCTGGGCCGGAACCGGGTGGTCTGGATGGGCGAGAACGGAGCCCAGTGGCGGGAGAAGTGAGGATTCCGCATTTGGAACGGAGCGTTCTTTTTCCGCCTGAAACAGCATAAAATAGGGGAGGGGCTTGCCCCTCCCCGCCTTCGTTTCGGAAGCGGAGATGAAAAGAGAGTTAAGAGTTGAGAGTGGAGATGCCGAGAGACGCCGGCTGGGAACCCTCCAGACTCAAAACTCAAAAACCCCAAAAATCCTGACGCAAAAAATATACGGAGGCGGACTATGAAAAGACAAAAACCCAGCCGGGTCCAGCAGAGTGCGGCGGTGTCCGCCCTGCTGCTGGCGGCGCTGTTTTTGCTGCCCCTGGCGGTAATCGCCCCCTTCCGCGGGCCCCTGCTCAGCCGGACGGAGACCCCGGACGAAACGGAACAGCCGCTCCCCTTTACCAGCGGGGACCTGGACGGGGGAACGGTTCTGCGGGTGCTGGACGGGGAGGAGGTCCGGGAGATGGACCTGGGAACCTATCTGGTGGGGGTGGTCCGGGCGGAGATGCCCGCCTCCTTTGAGCCGGAGGCGCTGAAGGCCCAGGCCGCGGCGGCCCGGACCTATACGCTGTACAAGCTCCAGACCGGCGGGAACCATGGGAAGACCGCCGACATCTGCACCGACTCCACCTGCTGTCAGGCCTATATCAGCGAGGACCGGGCTCGGTCCAACTGGGGGGAGGACGCCGACGCCTATGAGGCCAAAATCGAGACGGCGGTCCGGGAGACCGACGGGGAAACGGTGCTCTACGGCGGCGTGCCCATTCTGGCGGTGTTCCACGCCTCTTCCGCCGGGCTGACCCGGGCGGCGGGTCAGGTCTGGCTCAACGACCTGCCCTATCTCCAGGCGGTTTCCTCCCCGGAGCAGGGGGACCGGATTCCCAACTACTACAGCCGCGTGGAGTTCACGGCGGCGGAGCTGAGGGAAAAGCTGCTGGCGGCCTGGCCGGAGGCGGACCTCTCCGGCGGTCTCTCCGGCTGGCTGCAGGACCCGGTAACCGACGCCGCCGGCAGCGTGGCCACGCTGTCCGTGGGGGACGTCACCGTGAAGGGAAGCCAGCTCCGTTCCGCCCTGGGCCTGCGGTCCGCCTGTTTCGAGTGGGAAACCCAGGACAACGGACAGGGCATGGTCTTTTTTGTCACCGGCCACGGTCACGGCGTGGGGCTGAGCCAGTACGGAGCCAATCAGATGGCGGCGGAGGGGGCAGACTACCGGGAAATCCTGACCCATTACTACAGCGGGACGACGGTGGAGCCCTTTTCCGCCTCCACCTTCCGCCCGCCGGAGAGAGGCGAAGACGCCGGGGGCCCGGAGGAGGGCCCGCCTGATGAAACGCAGCAACAGACGCCCCCCGAGGAGTGACCCACTGGGAGCGTTTATGCAGGGGCCAGACTCTGGCCCGTCTGCCGAAGGCAGGGAGAGCCCGGAAGCGCGGGAGAGGATCCCTTCCCTACAGGCGTTCTTGCGGGAGGCAGGCGTAAAGCCTGCCCCTGCGCCCCATCTCTCTGATAAAATGTGTAAGCGGACATTCCGCGCCCCATTGCCGCTTTACAAAAAGCGGAGGTCTGTGCTAAAATAACGGTGCGTTTCACAAAAGAGGAGAAGGAGGGACGGACCATGAACAAACGGCGGCTGCCCGCCCTGCTTGCGCTGCTGGCCATGCTGGCCTGCCTGTGCCCCGTCCCCGTCAGGGCCTCCGGCAGCGTCTACTTTACCGCCGCCGGCAGCTATGTCCTGCCCCTCAGCGACAGCACCATGCCCTTCTGGACCGGCGGCTATCTCTATATCCCCACCACCGTGTTCACCGGCTCGGCGCGGGAGGCCCTGGGCATCTCCCAGGTGCTGAACAACGCCCAGAACCGCGTGGTTCTCTACAGCGGCGGCCGCTCTCTGACCTATGAGCTGGGGAACAACTATGCCCGGGACAACGACGGCGTAACCTACTATCCCGGCGCCGTCCGGCGAAACGGCGTGGTCTTCGTGCCGGCCTACTCCGTTTCCCGCTGCTTCGACATCGTGTATTCCGTCATTGACGTGAACCGGGGCAGTCTGGTCTGGCTCCGGCAGCCGGATTATACCCTCTCCGACAGTCTCTATGCCGACGCGGCCAGGCCCACCATGGAAGCCGTCTATGCGGAGTATCTCCGGGCCAAGGAACAGGCCAGCCCGCCGGCTACCGGCAGCCCGCCGGCCTCCTCCGGGGACAAACCCGCCCCGCCGCCGGAGCCCGCCGCCACGGAGCTGGACGGCAAACGTGTCTTCCTCTGTCTGGAGGGCGGCAGGGACAGCGGCGCTCTGCTGGACGCTTTGGACAGCTATGGCGTTCAGGCGGCTTTCTTCTTCCCGCCTCAGGAGCTGGAGCCCTCCGGCGATCTGCTCCGCCGCATGACGGCGGAGGGTCACAGCGTGGGACTGCTGCTGGACGGCGCGGAGGGCCCCCTGGAGGAACAAATGGAGGCGGGCAACCGGGCGTTGGCCCAGGCCACCTGCCGCAAGACCCGGCTGGCGGCCCTCCGGGACGGCGGAGACGGGCAGCCGCTTCGGGACATGGGGGTTCTCTGCCTCCGTCCGGATCTGGACCGGAGCGGCCAGCCCCTGCGGACCTCCGCCCAGGCTGAAAACCTTTTGCAGCGGATTTCCCTCTCTTCTGGGGATACTGCCGTCTGGCTGGGCGGCGCTTCCAGCGCCGGGGGCCTGCGGGCCCTGCTGTCCGCCGTGGAAGAGGCGGGCGGCGTCTGCCAGGCGCTGACGGAGACATCCCAGAGAGGCTGAGGAACGGGAGCGCCGGAGCCGCGCCGCCGCGTGGGACCATCTCCCGCAGCCGCCAGACTGGAACGCGGCGGAAAGAGTGCAGAATTTTTCGGAACTGCCAGACCGCCGCCGCGTGGGAGCGGCTTCCGTAATCGCCAGACTTAAACGCGGCACAAGAAAGAAGAGTGCTTTCTGGAAACACCAGAACCACAGCCGCGTGGGACCAAGCTCTGTCAATCACCAATCCAAAACGCGGCACAAAATAGAGGAATTTACAGAAAATTCAACACCCCGGCCAGCCGTCGGGTATAATAAGGGTGGACACCCGCCGGACTCACAAACGTGTGGGCCTGGCTTCCATAATCCTTGGACCGAACCGCGGAACAGAAGAAGGGCATTTTCCGGAAATGCCGAAGTTACAGCCGCGTGGAACCAGCTTCTGTAACCGCCGGGCCGAAACGCGGCACAAAAAAAGGACCATTCCTCGGACGCGCCAGAGTCACAGCCGCGTGGGACCAAGCTCTGTCAATCACCAATCCAAAACGCGGCACAAAAAAGAGGGAGTCCAGGGGATTCTTCCACCGTCGCGGCATTACAGTTTGCGGTTTCGAAGAGCCGCAAACTGTGCCGCTTCCTCGAAAGCGGCTTGCTTACTCCGCCGCTGGCGGCGCTTCGCCGCTTCCCCCCGGCGCGGCACAAGAAAGAAGAGGCGCTTTCTGGTCCTGCGCCAGATTTACGACCGCGTGGAACCAGCTTCCGTAACCACTGGGCTGAAACGCGGCACGAAAAAGGACCATTCCTCGGACGCGCCAGATTTACGACCGCGTGGAACCAGCTTCTGTAACCGTCAGACCAAAACGCGGCACAAAAAAGAGAAAATGAAACGCTTGGAGGGACCGCCATGGGACGCAACATCCTGGTCGTGGAGGACGACCGCAATATCTCCGACCTCATTCATATGTATCTGGTGAAGGAGGGCTTTGACGTCCGCATTGCCGGAGACGGAGGCAGGGCCATTGAGGAATTCCAGAAGGCCGAGCCGGACCTGATTCTGCTGGACATCATGCTGCCCGTCATGGACGGCTGGACCGTCTGCTCCAGAATCCGGGAGAGCTCCCGGGTGCCCATCATCATGCTCACCGCCAAGAGCGAGGTCTTCGACCGCATCCAGGGTCTGGAAATGGGTGCGGACGATTACATTGTCAAGCCCTTCGAGATGAAGGAGCTGATTGCCCGAATCAACGCCGTGCTCCGCCGCACGGAGATTCCCAACGACACCAGCAAGCGCCTGCTGTTCGACAAGCTGGTGATAGACCTGGATTCCTACGAGCTCATTGTAGACGGGCGAAAGGTGGACACGCCGCCCAAGGAGCTGGAACTGCTCTACCACCTGGCGTCCACGCCCAACCGGGTCTACACCCGCAACCAGCTTCTGGACGAGGTGTGGGGCTTTGACTACTTCGGTGACAGCCGGACGGTGGACGTACACATCAAGCGCCTGCGGGAGAAGGTGGAGAACGTCTCCAATCAGTGGGCGCTGAAAACCGTGTGGGGCGTGGGCTATAAGTTCGAGCTGACCATCTCCCCGGAGAAGATGGAGACATGAGCCGGCTCAAATTCCGGTGCCGGGGCCTGTACTGGCGGCAGCTCTTTGTTACCGCCGGCATGGTGCTGCTGACGCTGTGCCTGCTGGGTGTGTCCTTTTTCTCCCTGAGCTATAACTATGCCCGGAGCCAGGAGGTCCAGGAGATCGCCGCCAAGGCCCGAGTCATGAGCCAGCTGTCCGCCAGCTATCTGGAGAGCGGCCGGTATCTGGAAATCGAGGACCTGCGGAACGACCAGGACTTTCAGCGGCTGGCCGCCTTCGGGGCCATGGTGTCCGATGTGCAGTTTCTGATCTGCGACACGGAGGGCCGGGTCCTCCTCTCCACCGACGAGGCCCTCAGCGGCCTCACCATCACCATTCCGGCGGAGATGACCCGGAAGGTGATGGAACGGGGCTCCGCCCACTGGCGGGACGACCTGGGTGGAATTTACGCCCATTCCCGTTTTGCCGTGGGGGTGGCCGCCGTCAGCCCCGCCACCGGGGAGCTGGTGGGCGAGGTCGTGTCCCTGTCCACCACCGCCTCCCTGGACGCCATGTGGGGGGGCTTTATCGGCTTGTTTTTCATGACCTCCTTCGTGGTGCTGATGGTGGCTTTTATGGCCTCTTCCGTTACCGCCATGCGGCAGGTGAAGCCCATCCGGGAGATGGTGGAGGCCACCCGGCGCTATGCCGAGGGGGACTTTGACATCCGCATGAACGACTATGGCCGGGACGACGAGGTGGGGGAGCTGGCCGCATCCTTCAACGCCATGGCGGATTCCCTCCAGCAGACGGAGCGGCAGCGCCGGGAGTTCATCGCCAATATCTCCCACGAGCTGAAAACCCCCATGACCACCATCGCCGGCTACACCGACGGCATTCTGGACGGCACCATTCCCCCGGAGAACGAAAAGCAGTACCTGTCCATCATCGCCGGGGAGAGCCGCCGCCTCAGCCGCCTGGTGCGGCGGATGCTGGACGTGAGCCAGCTCCAGGCCATCAACCCCCTGGTAAACGGAAACCACTTCGACCTCTGCGAGAGCATGCGCCGGGTGCTGATCTCCATGGAGAAGAAGATCACCGACCGGAATCTGGACGTGGAGGCAGACATTCCCGACGGCCCCATTCTGGTGCTGGGGGACAACGACCTGATTACCCAGGTCATCTATAATCTGCTGGAAAACGCCGCCAAGTTCGCCCGGCAGGGGTCCACCCTCTATCTGGGCGCGGTGGTGCGGGACGGAAAGGCCTGGGTCACCGTGCGGAACCTGGGGGATACCATCCCCGCCGCGGAGCTGCCATTGCTGTTCGAGCGGTTCCACAAAAGCGACAAGTCCCGCAGCGAGGACAAGGACGGCGTGGGCCTGGGGCTCTACATCGTCAAGACCATTCTGGAACAGCACAAGGAAAAAATCAACGTCACCAGCGAGAACGGCGTGACCACCTTCTCCTTCTCACTGGCAATGGAGTGAAAAGGCCTATGGGAGAGTATCGGGAGATTGTGAGCACATACCGCCGGCCCCTGCCGGAGAGCTGGAGGGACAGCCGGGTTCCGGAGGAGGTGGTGGAGGTCTACCGCCGGTCCTTCCCGGCGGAGACAGTGGAGCGGTACAGCCGCCCCCTGCCCCCCTCCCACCCGGAGGCGGGGCGGCAGAAGCCCCTGGAGATGCGGACCGTCCTCATCCCCCTCCGCCGGGACGGCCACTCCCCGGCGGAGACCTGTCCGGACATGGCGGAGCGGGACGGCCAAAAGGGCCGGAAGGGTCGAAAAGGCAGAAAAAACCGGAAAAACCGGAACGGGCCGGAAAACCCTCATAAACGCCGGCGGGCCGGGCTGGCCGTCTTCCTCCTCTGCGTGGGGGTGCTGGTGGGAATCACCGTTGCCGTCCGGCTCTGGGAGGACCGGCAGGAAGAGGACCTGGACCGCTATGAATTTGACTGGACCAACAGCGGGGAGGGCCGGGAAATCACCATTCCCACCTGGCCCACCGGCCAGGGCGCAGCCCTCTCCCTGGTCCGGGAGCAGGGAGAGGCCCTGACGGCCCAGGAGGTCTACCGCACCGTGAACCCCTCGGTGGTGACGGTGCTGGCAGGGGTGGGCGGAGACCGTATGAGCGTGGGCACCGGCGTCATTTTCACCCCGGACGGCTATATCGTCACCAACTACCACGTGGTAGAGGGGGGAGAATCCTGCACAGTGGTGCTGGACAGCGGCTACCGCTGCTACGCCTGCTATGTGGCCGGAGACGCGGCCCAGGACCTGGCCGTTCTGAAGGTCTCGCCCCAGGACCTGGAGGATCTGGGGGGCTCTCTGCCCGCCGCCCGGTTCGGGGACTCGGACCTGCTGACGGTGGGGGACCCGGTATATGCCATCGGAAATCCCCTGGGCTGGGAGCTCCGGGGCACGCTGACCGACGGCATCGTGTCCGCCATCAACCGGGACGTCCAGGTGGACGGCCGGACCATGACCCTGATTCAGACCAATGCCGCCCTGAACTCCGGCAACTCCGGCGGCCCCCTGATTAACGACCGGGGCCAGGTGGTGGGCATCAACGTCATCAAAATGAGCTCCAAGTACTCCACCGTGGAGGGCCTTGGGTTTGCCATCCCCTCCGCCCTGATGGAGCGGATGGTCAACGATCTTCTGGAGTGGGGGATTCTCCAGCCGGAACCCCTGCTGGGTGTGTCCGTCCTCATCGTCGCTGAGCCTCTGGGGGAGGGCCTGCAGGGGCTGAAGGTCCAGACCGTGGAGGACGGGTCCCCGGCGGACCGGGCGGGAATCCGCGAGGGGGATTATATCCTCTCCGCCCAGGGGGAACCCCTCTCCGCCAGTCAGGACCTGCTGCGGGTCCGCCGCCGCCTCTATCTGGGGGACGAGATGACCCTGACCCTCTGGCGGGACGGAGAGACCTTCGACGTCACCCTGGAGCTGGACCAGGCTGTGGAATGAATGCTGTCAAAAAGGACCGGAGGCTGTGCCTCCGGTCCTTTTCTGCGTTTTCAAGGGGGCCCGGCCCGGGCCGGGACCGATCAGTGAACAGCCGCTTCTAATCTCCCGCTCCCAATTCCCGCAGGGCTCTGTCCGCCGCCTCCCCCACGGTCCATGCGTAGTCCGTTCCGCAGCCGGTGACGCTGTATTCCCCCGGCGGCTTCTTCCGTACCGAACGGGCCTGCTCCAGGAAGGGCCGGGCCTCCTTCACCCGGTACTGCTTCGCCATGGTGATGCCCCGCCATTTCACCCGCAGGTCCTCACAGGCAATCATGGCGCAGACCATCTCCCGGCCCTCGGCGGAGAGGGTTTTGGGCCGCTTGTCCTGTACCCAGCGCTGAATCCAGCTTTTTTTCGGCTCCATCTGCCGGAACAGCCAGTCCATAAAGTGGTGCCCGAAGGCGGAGACCTCCAGCAGCTTCAAATAGGCGGCCCGGATATAGGCGTCGTTGTACTCTATTTCCGGCTCCGGCGGCAGGCGTTTCCCCGGCTCCCGGGGGCCCCTTTTCGTGCGGACGGCCCACTCCCCGTCCTCGCCGTACCAGACGGCCTCGGTCCCGCCGTCCGGGGCCGTGCGCCGTTCCTCCCGAAGGGGGCCGGAAGGGTAGTACTCCCGCCGCCAGCCCTCTCCCTCCTCCAGGGCCAGGGTTCCGTCCCGGAACCAGTATTGGACCTGACCGCCGGCCTCCCGGCGGTGAATCACGTCCCCGGGGGCCCACCAGGAGGTACTTTCCACAATCTCCCCATGGTCCAGCACCTCGTCCAGGGACAGCTTTCCGTTCTGATACCACCAGCGGCACCGGCCGTGGGCCACGCCCTCCTCATAGGAGAGCTCGCAGGTCTCCCGGCCATCCTCTCCCCAGGCCACGCCGGTGAAGGGGCGGCCCTGATACACGGCGTCCCGGTAAATATCCTCGTCTGAGGTCTCCAGCTCCCTCAGCGGCACCCGCAGCGTCTCGTCCATGTCAGTCCAGAATCTCGGTGAAGTCGGCGCAGAGGTTGGGCCGGTGAATGTCCAGCACCAGGGGCAGTTCCCCCTCGCTGAAGCGCTTGGAGAGGCCCTCCATGCCGTATTTCAGTTTATACTCGATTTCCTGCTTATAGGCGGGAATGACGTAGTACAGCATCACGTCGTGGCCCTCGGGGTTCTCCACCCGGCCATATTCCTTCCCCAGCCAGTCCAGCACGACGCCGCCGAAGCCCACGCCCCCGCACATGGGGGCGTAGTCCGGGCCGTTGGGCATGGTGTGGCCGAAACCCAGCCACGTGTGATACTCGTGGGGGAACCGGGCCAGGAACTTCAGCATGTTGATGGGCCAATAGCTCTCATAGGGCAGGTCCTTGGCGGAGACATATTCCTCACCCACGTTCCAGCTGCCGGGGAGGAACAGGAACAGCTCCGCGTATTTCAGTTCCTCCCGGTTCTCCAGCCCCTCCGGCAGGGTCATGGGCAGGTCGCTCATGCCGGTGGTGTAGAGCACATAGAAATTCTGCTCCTCTGTGGGCCGGAGGATGTGGACGTCCACATGGACCCGGTCGCTGATCATCTCGTGGTAGACGAAGTGGCCCCGGCCGGGGAACAGCTGGCTGAAATGCTCCTCCACCAGCTTCGCGTAAACCCCTACGTCAACAGGGGGCTGAAAGCCCTCCTCCCGGTGGTCCTCATAGCGGTAGACCGGGGACCCGCCGGGGGTGTATTCGTCGGTCTTCGGCCCCTGCGCGCCGGGCCGGGACTCCTCCTGTTCCACGGGAGCGCGCCGGTCCGGCCTGCCGGGCTCCGCCCCGCCGGGGGCGTTTCCCTGCTTGCCCGCCGCTTCCGTTTTCTTTTTCATAAACCTGTCCAGAAAGCCCATGTAAAGATACCTCCTCTTTTTGTCCGCGTGACTCCAGTTTACTCCATTTCCTTCCCGCTGGCAATTGTTTTTTCCGGGGAAATCCGCTATAATAGAACTGCCTTCCATCTTTGCTCTCAACTCTGAATCTGAGGTGTTTTTATGAAACTGGTATCCTGGAACGTCAACGGCCTGCGGGCCTGCCTGAAAAAGGGCTTTCTGGACTTCTGCGCCTTTGCCGACGCCGACGTCATCTGCCTGCAGGAGACGAAAATGCGCCCGGAGCAGGCGGAATTTGACCTGCCCGGCTACGAGCGCTACTGGAACAGCGCCGACAAGGCCGGCTACTCCGGAACCGCCGTCTTTACCCGCCGCGCCCCCCTCTCCGTCACCTATGACTTTGGAATCGACGAGCACCGCCACGAGGGCCGGGTCATCACGGCGGAGTTTCCGGACTTTTACCTGGTCTGCTGCTACACCCCCAACTCCAAGGACCAGCTTCTGCGGCTGGATTACCGGATGGCCTGGGAGGACGACCTGCGGGAGTATCTCTGCGAGCTGGACGCCGTGAAGCCCGTGGTCTACTGCGGGGACCTGAACGTGGCCCATCAGGAAATCGACCTGAAAAACCCCGGCCCCAACCGCCGCAATCCCGGCTTCACCGACGAGGAGCGGGAAAAGATGACCCTGCTTCTGGATGCGGGCTTTGTGGACAGCTTCCGGGCCCTGTACCCGGACAAGACCGGGGCCTATTCCTGGTGGAGCTACCGGGGCCGGGCCCGGGAGAACAACACCGGGTGGAGAATCGACTATTTTATCGTCTCGGAGCGCCTCCGGAGCCGCATCCGGGGGGCGGACATCTGGAGCGAGATCCGCGGCAGCGACCACTGCCCCGTGGTGCTGGACCTGGCGGAGCCGGAAGGGATGCTGTGATGGCGGCGTATACCACGTTAGGCAGCTTGATTACCCCGGCAGAGACCGTCCGCTGCGGAAGCGGTAAATATCCTGTTTTGTCAATGACCATGTATGGCGGCATTGTATTGCAGCGCGAACGGTTCAAGAAGAGTCTTGCTTCCATCGACCAAAGCGATTACAAAGTGGTCAGGCGTGGTCAGCTGGTTGTGGGGTTCCCGATTGATGAGGGTGTCTTATATTTTCAAGAAGCGGCGGACGAGGGTATCATGAGTCCGGCTTATCAAGTATGGGATGTGAATACAGCCCAAATTTATCCGGATTATTTAGAACTGTGTTTACATAGTCCGCAGTCCATGCAGTATTATAAAGATAAGTTGCGCGGAACAACAGCACGCAGGCGCAGTATTCCGACGGCAGACCTTCTTGCGCTGCGGATTTGTATTCCCGACATGGAAACGCAGCGCAGAACCGTAACGGTATTGAATCAACTCGACCTCTTTATTGATAAGCGCCGACAACAGCTTGCTAAGCTGGATGAACTGGTGAAATCCCGGTTTATCGAACTGTTTGGCGTACCGGGCGCGAAGTCGGACCAATGGCCCCGGATGTCCCTTGGCGATTGCTGTATTCTGAATCCGAAAAAGAATCTGGACACCCGGTTGGTTCCGGAGCTGAACGTCTCTTTCGTTCCGATGTCCGCGGTTTCGGAAGATGGCGATATGGAAGTCTCGGAAACACGAAAATACGAGGATGTAAAAACAGGATTTACTTATTTTGCCGACAATGACATTCTATTTGCCAAAATCACGCCCTGCATGGAAAACGGGAAAGGCGCAATTGCTGGGAAACTAATAAACGGCATCGGATTTGGCTCGACAGAATTCCATGTTCTGCGGCCCATACAAAACAAATCAAATCCGTATTGGCTGTACGTAATGACAGCGTTGGAGTCCTTTCGGACCAGTGCAAAAGCAAATATGACCGGCAGCGCAGGACAGAAAAGGGTTCCAGCGTCATATTTGGAAGCCTATCAAGTATCCTTGCCGCCCATGGAATTGCAGGAGCAATTTGCCTCCTTCGTCAAACAGACCAACCTGTCAAAACCGGTCATCCGGCAAAGCCTGGACCAGCTGGAAACCCTCAAAAAATCCCTGATGCAGGCCTATTTCAGCTGAAACCCTTGTGTCCGACAGGTCTTCATGCTATACTTGCTTCACAGAACCGAGGTGATACAATGGAAAAGGGCAAAAAGGGCGTCAAAATCGCGGCCCAGAACCGCAAGGCCCATCACGACTACTACGTAGAGGACCGCTATGAGGCCGGCATCGAGCTGGCCGGCACCGAGGTGAAGTCCATCCGGGCCGGGACGCTGAATCTGAAGGATTCCTACTGCCTCGTGAAGGATGGGGAGCTGTTTATCCACGGAATGCACATCTCCCCCTATGAAAAAGGGAACATCTTCAACAAGGACCCGGTGCGGGTCCGCCGCCTGCTGATGCACAAGCGGGAGATTCGCAAGCTCCACGCCCTGGTCAAGCAGGACGGCTATACCCTGGTGCCCCTGTCCGTATACTTCAGGGACTCCCGTGTAAAGCTGGAAATCGGCCTCTGCCGGGGCAAGAAAAACTATGACAAGCGGGACGCCGCCGCCCAGCGGGACGCCCGGCGGGAGATGGACCGGGCCATGAAGAGCCGGTGAGGGGCCTGTATACCCCGCCGGGTCAGACGGTCCCCTACGCCTTTCAGGCCCAGGTGATGGAGGGTGTCCTCCATGTTCAGGGGGAGACCCTCCGGGTGGAGCCGTCTCTGCGCCGGGGCTGGACCTTTTCGGTGCAGGACGCGGCGGGACTCACCGCCCACCAGCGCAAGGGCCGGAGCTTTGAAAACGTCCTCTTTGACGCCCAGGGCAAACCCCTGTGCCGCTTCAGCATGACACAAGCCGGCGCGGAGGTTTTCGTCCAGTACCTGCGAAATCACGGCGTCCCCTTTTACAGCCCGGACGGCCGGCCGTTGGAGCCCGCCGCCTCCGAAGAAGACGGCGAGGACGGCGGCAAAAAGATCGGGGGCACGGACCTGGAAAAGGCATTTGGCCCCCGCTTCACCCTCCAGCTCCGGCGGACGGACCCCATCGGCGTCTGGATCGGATGCGGGATCGCGCTGGGGCTGCTGATGTTCTTCCCCGGCTTTCCTCTCGTGGCCTATTTCACCTACGGGAAGCCCTATGAGGACCTTGCGCTGAATCTCCTGATGGTTTTGACCGTCGTGTTTAACATAGCGCCCTGGGTGCTGGCGGCGGTCCGGGGCCAGCTGTTCCCCCAGCGTCTGAGCGTGGAGGGGGACCGCCTGTGGCTGAACGGCTGGAAGGAGCTCCGGCTGGAGGAGGTGGAGGGCCTCCGCTGGCACGCCGCCGACGAGTGCTATCTCCTGATGGGCAAAAACGGGAAAACCCTGGCGAAGTTCAGCACCCGGGACGCCTTCGGCCCTCAGTTCATGAATTTTTTGACGGACCACAATATCAGAATTTAGAACGAGGAACGTGCATAAATCAAACAAAGAGAGGAAAAACGGATATGTCTGAACAGACTGTGAAGAATCCCCTTGCCACCATCCTGATGGAGGACGGCAAAAAAATGACCGCCGAGCTCTTTCCCGGCAAGGCCCCCAACACCGTGAACAACTTCATCACCCTGGCCGGTCAGGGCTTTTACGACGGGCTGACCTTTCACAGGGTAATCCCCGGCTTCATGATTCAGGGGGGCTGCCCCCAGGGCACCGGCATGGGCGGACCCGGCTATGAAATCAAGGGCGAATTCCCCTCCAACGGCTTCCCTCAGAACGACCTGCGCCACACCGCCGGGGTGCTGTCCATGGCCCGGACCGGAGACCCGGATTCCGCCGGGAGCCAGTTCTTCATCACCGTGGCCCCGGCGGAGCACCTGGACGGGGACTATGCCGTATTCGGCCAGGTCATCGAGGGGATGGACGACGCAATCGCCATCTCCCGGGTGCCCCGGGGGATGATGAACGACCGGCCCAAAAAGCCTGTGGTGATTCAGTCCATCCGGGTGGATACCCGTGGTGTGGAGTATCCCGCGCCGGAGACCCGCTGACGGAGTCAGGAATTAGAGATTAGGAATTGGGAATGATTGAAATGCCGGAATCATTCCTAATTCCTCATTCCTGATTCGGAGAATTTCCTGAATGACAGGGAGGACCTTGCTATGAAAACTGCCATCATCACCGGCGCGTCCTCGGGCCTGGGCCGGGAGCTTGTCCGCCAGATTGAGGATGTATTTCCCGACATCGAGAGCTATTGGCTGATTGCCCGCCGGGCGGACCGGCTGGAGGACCTGGCCCGGAGCCTGACGGGCCGGACCGTGGCCTGCCTGGCTCTGGACCTCTGCGACCCCATGAGCTTCGTCACCCTGCGGGAGAAACTGTCGGCGGAACAGCCGGAGATTTCCCTGCTGGTGAACTGCGCCGGGTGCGGCGTCCTGGGCCGCCTGGGGGAGACGGACACCGCCGCCCAGACCCGCGTGGTAGACCTGAATATCCGGGCCCTCACCGCCGTCACCAACATGGCCCTGCCCTATATGGCGGAGGGGAGCCGCATCCTGAATGTGTCCTCCATTGCCTCCTTCTGCCCCAATCCCAGGATGACGGTTTACTCCGCGTCCAAGGCCTACGTCTCCGCCTTCACCATCGGCCTGGGGGAGGAGCTGCGCCGCCGGCGCATCACCGCCACCGCCGTGTGTCCCGGTCCCATGGATACGGAATTCCTGCCCCTGGCGGGCATCACGGGGCATTCCAGCACCTTTGAGTTCCTGCCCTACTGCGACCAGGTCAAGGTGGCGGGAGGCGCGCTCCGGGCGGCGAAGGCGGGCCGGACCGTCTACACGCCGAAGCTCTTTTACAAGTTTTACCGCCTTCTCGCCAAGGCGCTGCCCTCCACCCTGCTGGTGAGATTTGTGAAGACCTGAAGGCCACCCTCTGTCCGGCTTTCTTCCCCTGCCGGGGCGGCGGACGCGCCGGTCCATATGCTTCAAAGGGGCCCTGCCTGGAGAACCAGACAGGGCCCCTTGATTTGCTTAATTTGCTTAATTTGCTTGATCTGCCTGGCTGTGCCTGCCGGTTTTTTTGTTTCCTGCGGGACGGCGGCGCAGGGGACCTGCCGCCGCCGTTCGCCCCTGGCAGTCCTTACAGATAGTCCAGCAGGCCGTCCAGCCGGTCCAGCACCCCATCTGCGGCGCTCTGGTCCAGGACAAGCTCCGGACGGGGCCGCAGGGCAAGGACCCGGATGCCCGCCCGCCGGGCGGCGGTAATGCCGGTGGGGGAGTCCTCCACCGCCAGAGCGGTTTCCGGCGTCAGCCCCAGGGCCTCCATGGCCCGGAGGTAAATCTCCGGGTCCGGCTTGTGGGCGGCGCACTGCTCTCCGCTGATGCAGAAATCCACCAGGGCCTCCGCCCCGGCCAGGCGCACCACCTCCTTCACCGCCCCCAGGTAGGAGGAGGAAGCAATGCCGATTTTCAGCCCCCGTTCCCTCAGCGTCCGGAAGAGGCCGGGGACCAGGGGGTTCAGCAGCTCCCCATAGGGCACCGGATGCAGATGCCGGTAGGCCCGGTAGCCCATCAGCATTTCCTGCCGGAATTCCGGGTCCTCCGGCACCAGCGCCTCCCAGATGGCCCGCTCGTTGGAGCCCACGAAGCTGTTGGCGGGGCAGGGGAAGTCCATCCGCCGGAAAAATTCCTCCCGCCGCTTCTGGTAGTACCACTCGCTGTCAATCAGCACGCCGTCCATGTCGAAAATCACGCCTTTTACCATGACGATCGCCTCCTAAAAGCAAGGGGAGGACGGGCTGTCCGCCCGCCCTCCCGGCAAGTGTATTTTGTACTCCGAATCAATATTCGATCTTCCACATGTAGCGGCGCTTGCTCAGGGGATGTTGGCGGATGAAGCTCAGCTCCTCGGCGAAGACCCGGAACACGGCAGTGTGGAGCAGGGGGTTGAAGTAGGTCGCCACATCGCTGGAGGCGGCGGAGGCGAGGTTATAGTCCTTGGCATCCACCACGGTGGTCAGGGCGTCGAAGCGCTGGAGGAAGGTCAGGGCCCGGGCGTCCACGGGGCGGGTCTTGCCGTCGTTCATCAGCAGGATGAAGGGCACATCCTTGTCCACGATCTCGAAGGGGCCGTGGAAGAACTCGCCGGAGTGGAAGGAGCCGGAGTTGATCCACTGCATCTCCATCATCAGGCAGATGGAGGTGGAGTAGGCCACCTCGGCGGAAGCGCCGGAGGACATGACATACACCACCGGGGCGTCGGCGTACTTGGCGGCGAATTCCTTGGCGGCCTTGCGGGCGGACTGGGCGCTGTTCTCGGCCAGCTCGAAAATCTTGTCGAAGCCAGAGAGCATCTGCTCGTACTTGTCATAGCCCTCGGTCTGCTGGAGGAGCTCCAGGGCCAGGGCCATGACGTAGCCCATCTTCTCCAGCTTGGCGGCGTAGTTGGCCTCGAAGCCGTGGACGATGGAGAAGTCGGCCTCCTTGGTCAGGGGGGAGCCGGCGGCGTGGGTCACGGCGATGACGGCGGCTCCGGCGGCCTTGGCCACGGAGTTGGCCTGGACGGTCTCCGGGGTATTGCCGCCCAGGGAGGCGGTGATGACCACGGTGTTCTCCCCCAGCCAGTCGGGGGTGTCGTTGTTGAACTCGGCGGCGGTGTAGTGATAGGAACGGAGCTTTTTGGCGGCGCTGGTCAGGAAATACTTGCCGGGGTACAGCTCGCTCTTGGAAGCGCCGCAGCCCACGAAGGCCACGTTCTCAACGGTCCGGGAGGCGGTGATCTTGGAGACGATGTCTTTTACCAGCTTCATGTCGATGTTGTACATAATGATTTTCCTCCTGATATGTTTTAATATGGTTGGGTGGAAGGTGAATGTATGAGGGGGTCCGGTGTCAGACCAGTATGTGAAGGGCGTTGACGATGATGCCGCCCACGATGCAGATGCCCAGCAGCCAGCCGGTTTTAAAGCGCTTTTTAATCATGGTATACATCGCCATGACCACAGCCAGGTCAATGGCGCAGGGCAGAATCGAGTCGATGATGTCCTGCAGAACCAGACCGGCGCTCTCAAAGGTTATGGGCGTTGTGATGCCCACCATGCTGGCCACCATGGCCCCAATGACCATCAGGCCCACAATGCCGCAGACGTACATGAGCTGATCCATCATGCCGCCCTGGAGCCTGGTGAGGTACTTGCTGCCCATGGTGTAGCCCAGCTTTCCGGCGAACCAGGTCACCACGAAGGAGGGAACGAAGGAAATCAGCATGGCCAGAATGGGGCCGAGAATGCTGCCCTGCTGGGCCAGCTGAATGCCTAAGCCAAAGGCGATGATACGGACGGTGCCCTGGAAGAAGCTGTCGCCCACGCCGGAGAGGGGGCCCATGAGAGATGTCTTCACAGCGTTGATGGTGTCCGGGTTGAAATTCTCCCGGTCGGCGGCATACTGCTCTTCCATGGAGGCGGCCAGGCCCAGGGTGAAGGCGCTGGTCTGGGGGGTGCAGTTGTAGAAGGCCATGTGGCGCTGATAGGCCTCCTTCTTGTGGGCCAGCTGCCGGGGGTCCTTGTCGTCGGGATAAATACGGTCCAGAGTGGGGGCGATTCCGAAGAGGAAGCCCATATTCATCTGCCGTTCGTAGTTCCAGGAGTCCTGAATGGCCCAGGAACGCCAGAGGAACTGCCAGTATCTTCTGCGGTCGCTGATGTTCGCGCTGCTCATTGCTTCATCCTCCTTCACAGATCGTCGTCGTCTTCCAGCGGGTCGTATTCGTCGGCCATGGAAACGCCGCCTGCGGCGGCGGGAGACCCGCCCCGGAATTTCAGCCCCGTCAGCACCACGGCGATGATGCAGGCGAAGATGGCGATGGCCGTGATATTCAGGCCGATGTAGCCCACCAGGAAGAAGCCCAGAAGGAAGAAGACCACCAGACTCTTGTTCAGCATGCTGCTCATCAGCAGCGCGATGCCGTAGGCGGTGAGGAATTTACTGCCCAGATTCAGCCCGTCGGTGAGCCAGGCGGGAATGACCTCCACCAGCCTCTGCACGAAGTCGGTGCCCAGGTACACCGCCAGGAAAATGGGCACGAAGTACATCAGGGAATAGAGCACGGTGCCCCACACAATGTGCATACTGGTGGCCCGGCGGAAATTGCCCTGCTCAATGGCGCGGTCCGCCGCGTGGGTGAGGTTGGAGAGAATGGTCCGCATCAGCACGCCCAGCATCTGACCCAGGACGGCGATGGGAATCGCCAGGGCCAGGGCGGTTTCTGTGCTGGCGTCGGTGAGAATGGCGAAGGCGGAACAGATGATGGCGGCCATGTTCATGTCCGGCGGCGCGGCGGCGCCGATGACCACCAGACCCAGGCTCATCAGCTCAATGGACGCGCCTACGGCCAGGCCTGTGGGAAGGTCCCCCAGAATCAGACCCACAATGGTACAGGTAATCAGGGGACGCTCGAAGTTCAGGCGGCCCAGCAGGCGGGAATCCAGAATACAGAAGACGCCTACCAGCCCAAGAATCAGGGAAGTGACAAACATCGGGGATTTCCTCCTTATCGTTTTCTGTTTCTCTGCCGGGGATTACAGCTTCAGCGCCTCTTCCTTATGGCTGGGGGTCTGCTGCATGAAGATTTTAACGCCTGCGTCCAGTAGCTCCTTTGTCTGGGTAATCTCCTGGTCTGTCAGGAAAACGGACTGTCCATACTGCTTGGTGCCGGGCCGGTTGGCCGTGGCACCGTAGTTGATTTCCCCGATCCTTGGATAGCCCTTGCAGAAGGCCCGGAGGGTTGCCACGTTTCCGAAGATGAACATGATGTTCTCGTTCAGGGTCTCCACCTTGGGCATCTTGGCCAGGGCCTTTTCCAGAGGGAAGATGTTCAGCTTCACCCCGGTGGGCTTGCTGAGGGTCAGGGCGGATTTCTTCAGCTCGTCGCCCGCCGCCTCGTCGTCCACCACAATGATACGCTGGGCGCTGACGTGGCCGGTCCAGGCAAAAACCACCTGTCCGTGGAGCAGCCGGTAATCCAGCCGTACCAGTTTAATCATAAATCGTCCTCCTCATTTGCCGCCGCTTCCCGCAGCAGTTTGTTGCAGTTGACAATCTGGCTCCGGGCATCCTCCAGAAGCTCCTCCAGCTCGCCGTCGCTGAGAGGGTCCTCCGCTGAGGCCAGACTCAGGGCGAGACACGCGTTGGTTCCGCAGAGGATCACCGCCCCGGGAAACTCCGCCAGCAGCGTGAGCATGTCGTTGTTGACGCTGCCTCCCATGACATCCGTGAGGATATAAACCGTGTCCGCCGGGTCGAAGCTCCCCAGAAGCCGCCGGGCCCGGACGGCGATGGGCTCCGTCTCGTCCCGGGTGGTGGAGAGGACATGGACGTTGGGGACCTCCCCCACAATCAGCTCCACCGTGTCGCGCATTCCGGCGGCCAGCCCGCCGTGAGACGCCAGAATCACTTGATTCACTCGTTTCACCCTTCCTTTCCTGTTTGCCCTACGTCGTATCGTTATAAACGTTACATACGTTTCTTGTGAGGTCATAATAATACGCCAAGGGTCCAGTTGTCAAGAGTGTTTTCGCAAATTTCTGCGTTTTGTAGGGTTGAATAATTCGTACCATACGTATTTGTGAAAAACAGAAAGAGACGCCCCCTTTCGGGGACGTCTCAGGAATCCAGTCGTTTGATTTCTTCCGAACGGAAAGGCCGGAAGGAATCTGTGCTATGTTTCGCGGCCGCCGCTGTTGACGGCGGCGGGCAAAACGGCTCAAATCATATTCAGATTTCAAGCATGTACCGGCCGCCGATGTAGTATTGCCGCCCGATACACAGGGGGCGGTTTTCGGCGTCTACAAAATAGCAGTTCAGGTGAAGCAGGGCTTCCCCCACCGGGACGCTCAGCAGGGAGGACTGTTCCGCCGTGGCCCGGACGGCCTCGATGGTCCGGCGGGAGGTGGTGACCACCCGGTAACCGCTGGCGGAGGCAATCAGGTCGAAGGCGGACTGATTTTCCCAATCGGCCTGCATAAGGGACTTGAACTCATCGTAGATCATGAACAAGTTCTCGAGAAATACCGGCTGACCATCGGCAGTTCGAACCCGCTGGATGTACAGCAGCAGGGTGTCGTCCCCGCAGCTCCAGAAGGCCTTTTCATCCTCCCGGACGGGAACAATCTTCCGCTCCAGCACCCGGGCCCCGGCGGTCATACCGTATTCCCGGCAGGTCCTGGTGAAGCTCACAGCCTGGTTGCTGACGGAGAATTTCCGGTGAATCCGGGGGGTGCTGACGAAGGTGCCCCGGCCCTGCTGCTTGACCAGATAGCCCTCGCTGCAAAGCTCCTCCACCGCCCGGCGGACGGTGACCCGGCTGACGGAGTACTCCGCGCTGAGCTCCGGTTCCGTGGGAATCTGCTCCTTGGGCTTGTATGTGCCCCGCTCGATGGCGGATTTGATATCGTCTTTGATCTGCTGATATAAAGGGACGAATGTGTTCTCTGCCATGATGAACGCCTCTTTCAGAAAGGGATTGACTCCGAAATGTCGTTATAGACATTATAGGGTTTTATGATGTTTTAATCATACTCAATTTTATACGGCAGGTCAAGCCCTAACCGGAGGTTTTATAAAATCAATTTACTAGAGGCGCCTTTTTGAATCTGGCCTCGGGTCATGCTTCCGGCTCCGTCCTAGCCCCATCCGGCCAGGAAAAAGGCCGCCCGGCTCTCCGGCGGGGGCGGCGCCCAGGTTCTCGGCGGTGGAGCCGATGCCCGCCAGCTCCTTGAACCACATTTTGGCGTGCTCTTTTTCGTTGTCGGCGGTTTTCAGGAACAGGGCGGCAATCTGCTCGAAGCCCTCTTTCTTGGCCTTGGACGCAAA
>NZ_CANTJS010000007.1 GCF_947654275.1 uncultured Oscillibacter sp.
TCTCTTGGCTTTCCCCAACCGAGTTCCTTGTCCAATTTGTTTGACAATCCTACAGGCGGGTCCCCTGAGGGACCCGCCGAGACTGTCGAAAAAACGGATTGCTTTCAGTTTTCGGAAAGGAAGATAGTATGAAAGACAGCGCAGCCCTTGGCGGCTCTGCCGCTTAGGGATGCGGCGTGCCCTTTACGGGTAAACCCATCAGGGGTGTCTTTCATGTTCAATCAATAAGTTTACAAAACTTTTTTGAAGTTTTGTAAACTTGCTCAGCCTGTCGAAAAGACTTTTTCGACAGGCTGAGCGGGTCCCCTGAGGGACCCGCCTTTGTTCTCAGATAATTTTTGTTCTCAGATAATTTTTGTTCTCAGATGGTTACAGTCCGCCGAAGACGGTCTGACCCCGGAACAGCACCGCTTTCAGCTCCAGGTTCCGGTCCAGCACGGCGACGTTGGCGTCCTTGCCTGCGTCCAGACTGCCCACCCGGTCATAGATGCCCAGGACCCTGGCGGGATTCACCGCCGCCGCGGTCACAGCGTCCTCCAGAGGAATCCCGAAGGAAACCGCCGTCCTCATGCAGCTCATCAGGTCCGTGACGGAACCGGCAATGGTGCCGTCCGCCAGAGTGGCCAGCTTGCCCTGGACCCGCACCGCCTGGCCGCCCAGGGTGTAGTCCCCGTCGGGCATGCCGGCGGCCCGCATGGTGTCGCTGATCAGCACCATCCGCTCCCGGCCCATCAGACGGAAGGTGGCCCGGACCACTGCCGGGTGGATGTGGATGCCGTCGCAGATCAGCTCGCAGTATACCTCCGGGCTGTCCGCCGCCGCCCCGACGACGCCGGGGTCCCGGTGGGCGAAGGGAGGCATGGCGTTATAGAGGTGTGTGACCTCCCGGGCTCCCGCCTGGAAGGCGGCCAGGGCCGTGTCATAGTTGGCGGTGGTGTGGGCCACGCTGACGGTGACATGCCTGCTGGCCTCCCGGATGAAATCCACGGCTCCCTCCAGCTCCGGCGCCACCGACACCAGCTTCACCAGTCCCTGAGAGGCCTCAATCAGCGCCTCCAGCTGAGGCAGGCTGGGCTTTTGGAGCCAGGCGCCGTTCTGAGCGCCCTTCTTCGCCTCGGAGAGGAACGGCCCCTCCAGGTTCACGCCCACCAGCTCGGCCCCCGGTTTTCCGGCGGCGCGGTGAGCGGCGGCGGTTTGGCAGATGGTCAGAAGCTGTTCTGCCGCCAGGGTCATGCCGGCGGGGCAGATCTGGGTGACGCCCCGGCTGAGCTCATAGGCCGCCATGGTCTCCAGACCCTGAGGGTCGCCGTCGGAGAAGTCCGCCCCCCGGCAGCCGTGGAAATGGAGGTCCGTCAGACCGGGAATCAGGAAGCAGTCCGCCGCGGCGATGGGGTCCCCGGCATCGGGGACAATTTTTCCGCCCTCGATGCACAGGTCCCGCTCCACAAAGCCCGCCTGGGGGTCAAATACCCGTGCGCCGGTGAGTCTCATACGGTCATGACCCCTTCCCGGTTATCCAGACGGCTCAGGGCCGCCTTGTCCGCGACCAGCACCACGTCCGGGTGGAGCCGGAGGATGGAGGCGGGAAGCTTGGGGGTGACGGGGCCGGTGAGGGCCTTGGCCAGGGCGTCGGCCTTGTCCTCGCCGCTGACCACCAGAAGAATTTTCTTTGCCTGCATGATGTGCCTGATGCCCATGGTCAGAGCCTGGCGGGGCACCTCGTCCTCGGAGGCGAAGAAGCGCTTGTTGGCGTCAATGGTGCTGGGGGCCAGCTCGATGATATGGGTGCCCAGCTCAAAGCAGTCTCCCGGCTCGTTGAAGCCGATGTGGCCGTTCCGGCCCATGCCCAGCAGCTGGAGGTCCACACCGCCCAGACTCTCAATAAGCCGGTCGTAGCGGGCGCACTCCGCCCCGGCGTCCTCCGCCAGGCCGTTGGGCACATAGGTGTTTTCCGGCAGGATGTCCACATGGTCAAAAAGGTGCTCCTGCATGAAGTAACGGTAGCTCTGGGGATGGGTCCCGCTGAGGCCCCAGTACTCGTCCAGGTTGACGCTCTTCACCCGGGCGAAGGACAGGTCTTTTTTCCCGTACCACTCCACCAGCTGTTCATAGGTCCCCACAGGGCTGGAGCCGGTGGCCAGACCCAGGACGCAGTCCGGCTTCATGATCACCTGGGCGGAGATCACATTGGCTGCCTGACGGCTCATGGCGCGGTAATCCGCGCATTCGTAAATTCTCATGGCAATCTCTCCTTTTGACGTTCTTGACGTTGGTTTCGGCGCTTCATCCCGCCGCCCGTGCCCCGGCGGAAGCCGGCTTTCAGGACTTTTGTGCTTTTCGCCAGAATACATGAAAATACTATACTAAATTTTGTCAATCCAATCAATGGATTTTCGTCCGTGCTTTTTGTTTTTTTCTCCGCCGGGCCGGGGAGCCGGTCTGCCGTTTAAATGCTGTTAATTTCCCTCTGCCGCTTGCAATTCCGGTGGAACGTGCTACAATGGAAGCCGGAAAAGTCCCGGCGTCGGTTTGGCCGGGGGCCGGGAGACCGATTCTAATTTTTCTAAAGAGGGTGACTCAGGAACTATGGAATGGACGATGACAGCCAACGCGCCGGGCACGGCTGCGCTGATGCAGGGCAACGAGGCCATCGTGCGGGGCGCGGTAGAGGCGGGCATCCACTTCGCGGCGTCCTATCCCGGTTCCCCTTCCTCCCAGATTCTGGGGATGCTGGGGAAGATTGCCCGGGAGCGGAATTTTTACGCCGAGTGGTCCACCAACGAGGTCTGCGCCATTCAGGCCTGCATGGGCGCGTCCTTCGCCGGGGCGCGGGCGCTGTGCGTGGTAAAGCAGAATGGTCTTCTCTGCACGGCGGACGCCCTGCACTGCGGGGCCCAGCAGGGCGTGAAGGGCGGTCTGGTGGTGGTGACCAGCGACGACCCAAGCGCTCACTCCAGCACCAATGAGTTCGACTCCCGCTGGCAGGCCCAGTCCGCCAGCGTGGCGCTGCTGGAGCCCACCACCATGCAGGAGGCCAAGGACATGATTCCCTATGCCTTCGAGCTCTCGGAGCGCGTCGGGCAGATTGTGATTGTCCGGCTGACCACCCGGGTCTGCCATGGCCGGGGCTGCGTGACCCTGGGGGAGCTGCCGGAGGAGAACAGGCCCCTGGAGCGGGTCCGGGAATGGGACCGGATGGTGTGCGTGTCCTACATGCACGGCCCCATGCTGGAAAAGCTGGAGGCCCTGCGGGGGGCCTTCAATGAGAGCCCCTATAACCACTATTCCGGCCCGGAGGGGGCCCGGGACCTGATTGTGGCCGGCGGCACCGGGCGGCTCTACGCCCAGGAGGCCGTGAAGCGGCTGGGTGTTCAGGACCGGGTGGGACTCCTCAGCCTGGGCGCCCTGTGGCCCCTGCCGGAGGACTACATACTCAAACACCTCCGCGCCGCGGAGCGGGTTTTGATTCTGGAGGAGGTGGACCCCTTCCTGGAACAGGGCCTGGAGGCCCTGGCGGGCAGGGAGAGGCTGTCCCTGACCTTCCTCGGCCGCGACCACGGGGCCCTGCCCAAAATCGGAGAGCTGGACCCGGACAATGTGGAAAAGGCCATTTCCGTTCTCACCGGCGCGCCCCTGCCGGAGAAGCGCCTGCCGGAGGGGGCGGGGAAGACGCCTCTGCCTGTCCGGGAGCTGACATTCTGCGCCGGCTGCCCCCACCGGGCCACCTTTTACCTGCTGAAAAAGGCCCTGCGCCAGGAGAAGAACCCCGGCATTGTGGTGGGCGACATCGGCTGCTACTTCATGGCGGGCCAGTCCGCCGGGCAGTACGGCTATCAGGCCTGCAACTGCATGGGCTCCGGCGTCAGCATGGCCGAGGGCCTGGGCCAGCTGACCCACTACGGACTGGACCAGAAGGTAGTCACCATCTGCGGCGACTCCACCTTCTTCCATACCATCATGCCCGGCATCGTCAACGCCGTCTATCAGAGCGCCAACATGCTCCTGATTGTGCTGGACAACTCCGCCACCGCCATGACCGGCTTCCAGCCCCATCCCGGCACCGGCCTCACGGCCATGGGGGACCGGGCCAGACCCATGGATATTCAGAAGATTCTGGAGGCCATCGGCTGCGAGGTGGAGGTGGCCGACCCCTTCGAGACCGTCCAGGCGGAGAAGACCCTCCGGCGGATGCTGGCCCGGCGCGGCATGAACGTCCTGATTATGCGCCAGCCCTGCGCCACCCTGAAAACCAAGGAGCGAAAGGGGAAGAAGCCCAGGGTCTGGGTGGACCAGAGCAGGTGCATCGGTGAGGGCTGCGGCTGCGACAAGCATTGCAGCCGGGTCTGGGGCTGCCCCGGCAACACCTGGGACTTCTCCACAGGCAAGGCCCAGATCGACCCGGTTACCTGCGTGGGCTGCGGCGTGTGCGCCAAGCTCTGCCCCGCCGGGGCCATTCAAGTGGAAGGAGGAGAGGAAGCATGATTCAGCTGAAATACGACCCTCTGAACATCGTGGTCTGCGGCATCGGCGGCCAGGGCAACGTCCTGGCGGCGGAGGTGGTGGGCAGCGCCATGATCGACCGGGGCTGCCGGGTGGCGGTGGGTGAGACCTACGGCGCTTCCCAGCGGGGCGGCTCGGTCATGAGCCATGTCCGGGTCTCCCTTCAGGACGACCCCAGCGTGCTGATTCCCTCCGGCGAGGCCCACATCATCATCGGCTTTGAGCCTCTGGAGACCCTGCGCATCGCCCGGAAATACGCCGGGGCGGACACCGTGGCGGTTTACGACCCCCGGCCCGTCTATCCCCTGGGCGTTCTCCAGGGCGTCCAGACCTATCCGGATTTGGACGCGCTCCAGGAGGAAATCCGCAGTCTGACCACCCTGGCCCTGGCGGTGCCCGCGGCGGACATCGCCATGGAGGCCGGGGACTCCCGGGCCGCCAACATCGCCCTGCTGGGGGCCTTCAGCCAGGTCCCCGGAGCGCCTCTGAGCCGGGAGGACCTGGAGAAGATTCTGGCCCGGCGCTTCAAGGGCCCGGTGCTGGAGCTGAATCAAAAGGCCTTCGCCATGGGCTGCGGGGCCGCAGGGAAAGGAGGGGCGCAGTGATGAATTCCATTCAGGTGCGCTTTCTCCACCCCTTCAGCGGCGAGGCGCTGACCGTGTCCCTGCTCAGGGACACCCGTTTCTCCGGGCTGACGGCGCTGCTGTATGAAAAGGGCTTTCTGGAGCCCCAGAAGCCCGGCTACCGCTATCTCTATCAGGAACACCTGTGCGGCACGGGCCGCGTCTTGGGGGACTATATCCCGGAGAGCGCCGGGGAGATGACCTTGGAGATCTTCGCGTTCCCGGAAGTTCTGGTTTAAAGGAGGGAGAACGACCATGCTGAGTACGATTGCGCTGGATACCCAGGTGCTCCGGCCGGGCCTTTGCACCGGCTGCGGCGCCTGTCAGGGGCTGTGCCCTTATTGGAGCTCCGTGAAGGGACGGACGGTTCTCCTCTTCGACTGTGAGCGGCTGGACGGCCGCTGCCAGCGGTTCTGTCCCCGGATGCCCACGGACCTGGACGCCCTGCGGAGGAAGTTTTTCCCGGCGGAGACCATTCTCCCCGAAATCGGCCCCTATCGGGGGCTCTGCCTGACCCGGGCCGCCGACCCGGCGGTCCGTGCCCGCGCCCAGCACGGCGGCACCGTGACCGCCCTGGTGGAGCTGGCGATGAAGGAGGGCTTTATCGACGCCGCCGTTCTCACCCGGTCCCACGGCGGACTGGACCCCGAGGGGGTCCTGGCCGCCACGCCGGAGGAGGTCCGGCAGTGCGGGGGGAGCAGCTTCCAGATTCCCCCTACCCTGGCGGAGCTGAACCGGGCCTTGAAGGAGGACCGTTATCACAAAATTGGCGTGGTGGGCACCCCCTGCAAGACCCTGGCGGTCTATAAGATGATGGCGAACCCCCTGCCGGACAACGACAACCACGCCGGGAACATCGGCATGGTCTTCGGTCTCTTCTGCGGCTGGGGCCTGGACTGGGAGGGCCTCCGCGACCTGGCCCTGTCTCACTGCAACCTGAACATGCTGAGCCATATGGATATTCCTCCCAGCAAGTTCCACTCTCTGGAGCTGACCGAATACAGGAGGAGCGTGTCTGTGGATTTGGATGAAGTCCTGCCGCTGGTCCGGCCCGCCTGCCGGGCCTGCACAGACATGACGGCGGAGTTTGCCGATCTCTCTGTCGGCGGAGCCCGGAGCGCCAACGGCTGGGACGTGGACAAGGGGTGGAATCAGGTGATTGTCCGGTCCGAAAAGGG
Organism: uncultured Oscillibacter sp.; assembly: GCF_947654275.1. Lineage (GTDB taxonomy): Bacteria > Bacillota > Clostridia > Oscillospirales > Oscillospiraceae > Oscillibacter. The sequence goes on from NZ_CANTJS010000007.1 coordinate 6,302, forward strand.
CGAAGCCCTGCTGAAGCTGGCCCGGGAACAGGGCGTGCTGGAGTTCAGGGACCCCATGGAGGGGGGACTGGAGAAGCTGAAAAAGGCGTCTCTGGGCAAGAAGCGCACCGGCGTGAAGGCCGTGCGGGACCTCACCGGCGGCCTGGGCTATCTGGAGCCCAGCGCGGCGCTGTTTGAAAATCTGTAAGTCTGCAAAAACTGGAAAAGACCCGTTTCCCGGCGCTGCTGAGAGCCCGGGAGACGGGCCTTTTTTACGTGTTCGACTTCTTTTGCGCGTTCGACTTCTTTTGCGCGTTCAGTCAAGGAATGCCGCTCGCAAGGTCTCTGCCACGGTCCGGCAGCGGTTCGGGATTTTCTCCCGGAGCTCCGGAGCGGCGGTCTCCATGATATAGGGCCGGCCCACCCGCTCCAGCATGGGCAGGTCGTTGTAGTTGTCCCCGAAGGCCATGACCTCCTCCAGGCCGATGCCCAGGGCGGCGCAGAGCCGGGTCAGCCCTGTGCCCTTGTCCGCCAGGGTGAAGTCCACCCAGGCCTCTCCGGCAATGGCGGCCCGAAAGACGCCGCCCCAGCGGGGGGACAGGGCCTGCCAGGTCTCCTCCAGACAGCCGGGGCACCAGGCGGAGACCTTGACGATGTCCTCAGGGACCTGGTCCGGCGAGGCCAGGGTCACGGTGCGGTTGCCCACAAAATCCCGGACCAGCTCCAGCATGCCCGGCCTCTTGGGGAAGATGTAGCTGGTGTTCTCCCCGGAGACCAGCACCTCCGCCTCTGGCAGGGCGGCGATGTCCCGGCACAGGGCTTCCGCCCGGGGGCGGTCCATGACGGTCTTGGCCAGAACGGGGCCGGGGCTGCCGGGGCCGAAGACCACCGCCCCGTTTTCACAGAGAAAGGGGAGCCGGTCCGCCGCCGGGGCGAAGAGCCGCCGGAGGCTGCTGTACTGCCGCCCGCTGGCGGGGCAGAAGAGAATGCCCCGCTCCGCCAGACGGCGGATTTCCTGAAAAATTTCCTCCGGGATTTCCGTGGCTCCGTTTTGAAGCAGGGTCCCGTCAATGTCGCTGGCAATCAGGCGGATCATGCCGCGTCCTCCTTTTCCTCCGCCGGCGCTACCGGCAGGTATCCTGATATTCCGAGGGGCTCATGCCCGTCACCTTCTTGAAGGTGGCGGAGAAATGGGTGATGTCCCGGTAGCCCACCTGCTCCGCCACCTCGTAGACCTTCACCCGGCAGTCCCGCAGCAGCTCCATGGCCTTCTGAATGCGGTAGCGGGTCAGGTAGTTCAGCAGGGTGTAGTCCGTTTCCTTCTTGAAGGTGTGGCTCAGGTGCCCCTCGCTGAGGCCCAGGTTCTGGGCAATGGCGCTGATGGTGATGCCGGGGTCGCTGTAGTGGACGCCGATGTAGTCCATGGCCTCCAGGACGTATTTGCTCTTGTCCCCCTTTTTCAGCCCCGGCAGGGGAAGGGGGCCGCCGCCCCGCTCCGTCCGCCGCCGCAGGGCCGTCACCGCCTGCTCCAGGTCGCCGTCGTGGAAGGGCTTGAGAAGAAAGTCCACCGCCCCCAGCCGCAGGGCGCTCCGGGCGTAGGTGAAGCTGTCATAGGCGGTGAGGATGATGACATAGACCTGGTTCCCCCTCTCCCGGAGGCGGCGGACCATCTCCAGACCGTCCATCTGGGGCATTTTCAAATCCGTGATAATCAGGGAGGGATTCAGCCGCTCCACGGCCTCCAGGCCCTCCAGCCCGTTGGAGGCCTCTCCCACGACGACGCAGTCCAGCGCCGCCCAGTCCACCGCCAGGACGATGCCCCTGCGGATCATCTCCTCGTCCTCCACTACCAGCACTTTCAGCATGCTTGTTCCTCCTCCCGCCGGGCGGGCAGCAGGGCCGTCACCGCGGCGCCTCTGCCGCCGGGTCCCGCTGCCAGGTACAGGCCGCAGTCCCCGCCGTAGTGCTTTGTCAGGATTGTGTCCACGTTGTAAAGACCCAGGTGCTTGCGCTCCTCTCCGCCGGGCCGGCGGTACCGGCCTGAGGCCATGTCCGGGGGCAGACCCCGGCCGTTGTCCGTGACGGTGATTTCCAGCATCCCCGCCGTCTCCCGGGCCGTCACCGCCACCACGCCGTCCTCCACGCCGTCCAGCCCGTGGAGGATGGCGTTTTCCACAATGGGCTGGAGAATCATCTTGGGAACCAGGCAGTCCTCCAGGTCCCGGGGCAGCTCCAGTTCGAAGGAGAAGGCCCCGGACATGCGGATGCGCTGGATTTCGATGTAGCGCCGGAGAATCGCCGCCTCCCGCCGCAGGGAGACGAACTCGTCCGGCGAGATGCAAAAGCGCAGGATGTCCGCCAGATCCGTGGACATCAGGGCCACCTGGGGCACCTTGTTGATTTTGCTGATCCACTTCATGGTGTCCAGGGTATTGCAGAGAAAGTGGGGATTCAGCTGGGCCTGAAGCATCCGGATCTGGGCCTCGTTCAGCTCCCGCTGGTTGTCAATCAGGGCCTCCCGGTTCTGCTTCAGGGCGGAGACCATGCCGTTGAACCGCCGGGCCAGCTGGCCCAGCTCGTCGTCCCGCTCCGCCGGGACGGACACGTCCAGGTTGTCCCGCTCCACCTCGCCGATAACCCGGTGCAGCCGCTGGATGGGCCGGAACATCTGGCGGCTGAGCTTCCAGCTCATGAGGATGGAGATAGCCACGCAGATCACCGCGCAGCCGAGGCTGACGGTGTACAAAAGCCGCCGGGTGGCCCGGGTAAACACCTGGGGCTGCTGGAGCACCAGCCAGAGCCCGCTGGCGGCATGATGGGCCTGGGCGTACAAAAAGGCCTCCGAGTCCCCCTCCAGACTCTGGCCCGCCAGCAGGCGGCTCCGCAGCCGGGGGGCCAGCTCCTCCGCCAGAGAGGGCTGCTCGCAGTACACCGGACGCCAGTACCGGCTGAGGAGAAGCAGGTCGCTCTGAGCGCCGTGGGTCCCCGCCAGCAGCTGCCGGAAATGGGAATCGTACAGACTGACCAGCAGATAGCCGGCGGGGCGGCCCCGCCCGTCCGCCAGCAGGACGGCCCCCTGGAGCAGGGGAGAGGCGGCGTCCGTCACGTCCTCGCAGGCCGTGAAGACCGGGGGCTCTCCCGGCCCGGCGGCGGCGAAGAGCGCGCCCCAGTCCGTGGGCAGACGCTCCGCCTGGGGAATCTGACGGGTGGAGTACCGCCAGAGGCCCTGAAGATCATAGAGGTCGAAGCTGGCCCAGCTCCGGGCCTGGGCGGTGGCGCTGAAGAGCTCGTTGTAAACCAGGGTGTCCTCCACGCCGCCGCCGGCCAGCGCGCCGGCGATGATGGGGTTTCCCTGGAGGCGGGCCGCGGTCTGGGCGAAGGCGTCAAAGGCGGCGTCCAGAGCCTGGGCCGCCGTCTCCAGACGCTCCTCCATGCCCCGGCGGGCCTCGTTGGTCATCCGCAGGCGGAAGATTTGCAGCAGCATGGCGGAGCACAGCAGCAGGGGCACCAGGGACGCCACCAGAAAGCCCCAGAACAGCCGGGTCTGAAAGGAATGCCGTTTCATGACGGGGCCTCCTCTCCGCTGAGGTAAAAGGCCCAGGACATCAAAAGCGCCTCCCGGCGGCCGCTGGCCCCGGCCACGTCGTAATCCACCAGAGGGATGTCCGCCAGGGGGGTCAGGGTTTCCGCCGCCCCGCCGGGCTCCCGGACGGAGCGCCGGCAGAGCTGTTCCGTCAGCAGCCGCTGAACCTCCGGGCTGACGGTGAAGTCCAGAAACCGCCGGGCGTTGTCCCCGTGGGCGGCGTTTTGAATCAGGGCGCTGGCGTCCGGGACGCAGCTGGTGCCCTCCGCCGGATAGACCATGGCCACGTCGTCCCCGGCGGCGATGCGCTTCAGGGCGGTCTCCTCCAGGGTCACCCCCGCCAGGGCGGCCCCGGAGGCCACGGCGCTGAGGACCTCGCCGGAGCCCTCCAGCTGCCGCCCGTCCAGGTGGGCGGCGAAGCGCCGGAGGGTGTCCCCGCCGCCGTCCTCCTCACCCAGGGCCTGGAGCAGGGTCACCAGGGCGGTGAAGCTGGAGCCGGAGACGGCGGGGTCCGCGAAGGCCACCCGTCCCCGGAGCTCCGGGGCCAGCAGGTCCGCCCAGCCGGTGAGCCGGCCGGGGCGCAGGAGCTTGGTGTTGTAGACCAGCACCACCGGCAGGGCGGAGAAGGGGGTCCACAGGTCCTGGGCGTCCCGGAACTGGGGCTGGAGGTCCTCCGCCTGGGCGCAGGCATAGGGGGTGAAGCAGTCCCGATAGGCCTCCAGACTCTCCACGCCGCCGCCGAACATCACGTCTGCCCCGGGGGCGTCCGCCTCCCGGCGGATGCGCTCCAGAAGCTCGTTGGTGCCCCCGGTCACCACCTCCACCCAAATGCCGGTCCGCTCCTCGAACTCCTTGACAATGGGCCAGTAGACCTCTTCCTTGTGAGAGGTGTAGAGGACCAGGCGGTTCTCCTGGCCGGGAGCGCCCTCCGGGGCCGCTCCGCCGCCCCCGGCGCAGCCCGCTGCCAGCACCAGGGCCAGAAGGACCGCCGCCAGCCGTATCCCCTTCATTTCCGGCACCTCCTTCCTTTGGCACTCAATCAATTCAACTACAGTATACCATATTCCGCCGGGGGTTTTCATCTGAATTTCACAAAAATCTCAGAGGGAGACAAAAAACCGCAGGTTTGTCCCCTGTTCTTTTTTTTCAGAACCCGCTAGAATAAAATTACCAACCGGCGAAGACTTTCCTATTTTCATTTTGTGGAAAACAACGAAGGAGGACCTGTATGAAAAGAATCACAGCTTTGTTCCTGTCTCTTGCCATGCTTCTGGCTCTGGCTGCCTGCGGCGGCGGAAGCAACCCGCCCGCCCAGACCGGCGGCGACGCCCAGACCCCCCCTGCCCAGACCGGCGGCGGCGAGCAGACCCCGCCTCCCGCCGATGACAAGGACCTCACCGAGACCCAGAAGATTATCAGGGAAGCCGAGGGCATGACCCTGGAGGAGCTGGCCCGGAAGGCCATCGAGGAGTCCAACGGCAAGATGTTCTACGGCGTGGGCAACTCCAGCCGCGGCAAGAGCGCCCTGCCCCTGTTCATCGAGTATCTCCAGACCATCGACCCCGGCTACAGCATGGAATTCGAGTGGCAGCAGCCCAAGAACAACAAGATTTTCGACCAGCTTACCGCCGACTCCCTGAAGGACACCGGCACCTTTGCCATGACCCTGATTCAGGACGGCAACCAGATTGAGAGCAAGATGGTTCAGACCGGCGTGCTGGACACCTTCGTGCCCAAGGACTGGGCCGACGCCAACGGCACCAGCGCCGACGCCTATGAGGGCTATCTCCCCCTCCAGACCCTGAACAAGGTCTTCATGTACAACAATACCGGCTCCAAGTCCTATGACAACTGCTGGGACTTTGTGGCCGAGGGCGAGCACGGACTGTACATGGACATCGACTCCGAAATCGTGGGCAAGAACTTCCTGTACATGCTCACCGAGGATACTTACGCCGGCTGGCTGAAGGATGCCTTCAACGCCCTGCCCGCCGAGGAACAGGCCTATTTCCAGCCCACCGTCAAGGCCATGGAGTCCGAGGCCGCCGACTTGGGCCTGGGCGCCGACGGAGCCTATGCCCTGGCCTGGATTAAGCTCTGGGTAGAGAGCTACAACGCCCAGACCGACGACGGCCCCATCTGCAACACCCTGGTGGACAAGTCCGCCACCGACCAGTTCGGCCTGCTGGTGTATTCCAAGCTCCGCAGCGTGGAGGAGTCCAGCTCCGTTTCCGTGAACAACATCAATGTGGCGGCCTATGACGACGGATTCACCGGCATCGGCGGCTATGGCTACTGCCACTACCTCTTTGTCACCGACAACTCCCCCCTGCCCTGGACCGCCTGCGCCTTCATCGCCTACATGACCTGCACCGTGGACGGCTTCTCCGCCTGGGGCAAGGACATGGGCGGCTATTCCTCCAACCCCACCGTGGCCGAGGGCACCGAGGCCCAGTATGGCCACTCTAAGGGCGGCATGGCCGAGGACGGCACCACCGTGGAATTCGAGGCCAAGAACGACCGGGGCTATGACTGGTGGACCACCGACGGCAAGCTGGTTCTGGAGGACCCCGAATACTGCGCTTCCGTCTCCTTCACCGTGGGCAGCTGGATTGAGATGCTGAGCAAGTATTCCGCCGGTTAAGAGCCGTCGGAAATGACGCTCCTTTGTCCCTCCTTTCCCCGGCGGAATCGTTTGCCGGGAATCCCGGCCCCGCCTGAGCGGGCGGACCTTTCAGCGCCATGAATCCGAAGGGGAGGGGACAGCCCCTCCCCTTCATTACTTCCAGGTCTTTCGAACCGAACAGCCGGAATGAAAAACCCGGAAAGCATACATACCAGACATACCAGAAAGGAGAGAGGCCTATGGGCGCCACCGTGGTATTTGACATGGGCGGCGTGCTGATGGACTATGATACCCGGGGCCTGACGGCGGCGGTCACCGCCGGCGGGGCGGACGCCGCGCTGCTGCACCGGGAGATGTTTGAGGGCCCCGACTGGCTCACGCTGGACCGGGGCGGCACGGAGGAACAGGCCCTGGCCCTCATGAAGCGGCGTCTGCCGGAGCGGCTTCACCCGGCGGCGGACCGGGCGATGGCCCGCTGGGACGAATTCCTGACGCCCGTTCCGGAGATGAACGCCCTGGCGGCGGAGCTCCATGGGCTGGGCGTGCCGCTGTATTTGCTGTCCAACACCTCCGCCCGGTTTTACAGCTTCCGGGAGCGGGTGCCCGCCTGGCCGCTGCTGAAGGGGGCTCTGCTCTCCTTCGAGGAACATCTGCTCAAGCCGGACCTGGACATCTACCGGCGGCTGTTCGCCCGCTTCGGCCTGCCGCCCCACGACTGCTTTTTCATCGACGACGTCAAAGAGAATATCGAGGCCGCCCGCTGGTGCGGGATGCAGGCCTTTCAATACCGGAGGAACCCGGAAAGCATCTCCAAGCTGCGTGACGCTCTGCGGCAGGCCGGTATCCCGGTCTCCCCGGAAGCTGAGAGGAGAGATCTATGAATCAATCGACTGCCGGCAGGGGCGCCATCCTGCTCAACAAGGTGAAGACGTTTTTCTCCAAGCCTCACAACGTCATTCTGGTGCTGATGGGCATTGTGCTGACCTTCAGCACCGTGGCCCCGATTCTGGCCATTGTGGAAGACACGTTCAAGATTCACCCCGGCACCATCGACGCCCACCTCACCGGCCAGGCGGCGGGCTATACCACGGTGAACTATGTGGACCTGTTTACCAGCCGCCTGGCAAAGACAAATCTCTGGACGCCCCTGCTGAACACGGTTCTGCTGGCGGTGGGCACCTGCGTGGTGTCCATCCTCTTCGGCGGCGTGTTCGCCTTCCTGATTACCCGGACGAATCTGGCCTGGAGGAAGTACCTCAGTTCCATTTTCATTTTCCCCTACATCATGCCCCAGTGGACCCTGGCGGTGGTGTGGCAGAATCTGTTCAACTCCAACGCCGTCACCGGCACCTCCAACGGCCTTCTGGCGGCCACCCTGGGCGTGAATATGCCGCTGTGGTGGTGCCAGGGCCTGTTCCCCAGCCTGGTGGTGCTGGGCCTGCACTACGCCCCCTTTGCCTACATCCTCATCGGCGGCATCTTCCGCAACATGGACGCCAACCTGGAGGAGGCCGCCACCATCCTGGACACCCCCAAGTGGAAAATCATGTGCAAGGTCACCCTGCCCATGGTGAAGCCCGCCATTCTCTCCACCATTCTGCTGGTCTTCGGCAGCTCCATGGGCTCCTACCCGGTGCCCCACTACCTGGGCCTCACCACCCTGTCCACCAAGTACGTTTCCATGAACTCCAAGTACACCGGCGAGGCCAGCATCCTGGCCATCATCATGATGTTCTTCGGCGTGGCCATTATGCTGCTCAACCAGCTGTCCCTGACCAGCCGGAAGAGCTACACCACCGTCACCGGCAAATCCGGACAGATTTCCAAGATTAACCTGGGCCGGGCGGGGAAGTATGTCATTGCCCTGGCTCTGGTGATTGTGACCTTCTTCACCAGCATCTTCCCCATCGTCTCCTTCGCCTTTGAGACCTTCCTGCCCAATCCCGGAGACTATTCGTTCCTCTACACCGGCGACGCCGATAACCTCACCACAAAGTGGTGGGTGACGGATGAGAACGTCTCGGAAAACGGCATGTACGGCCAAAAGGGCATTCTCCACAACGAAACCATCTGGCACGCCTTCCGGGGCACCATCTGGGTCAGCGTCTGCTGCGCCCTGATTGCCGGCACCATCGGCACCCTGATCGGCTATGCCGTGTCCAAGAACCGACGAAGTAAATGGGCCAATTACGTCAACAGCGTGGCATTTCTGCCCTATCTGATGCCCTCCATCGCCGTGGGCGTGGCCTTCTTCATCCTCTTCTCCAACGAGCATGTGAACCTGTTCAATACCTATACCCTGCTGATTATTGTGGGCACCATCAAATACATCCCCTTTGCCTCCCGCAGCTCCCTGAACTCCATGCTCCAGCTCTCCGGCGAGATTGAGGAGGCGGCCATCATCCAGGACATTCCCTGGATCAAGCGCATGACCCGCATCATCATCCCCATTCAGAAGTCCTCCATCATCAGCGGCTACCTGCTGCCCTTCATGACCTGCCTCCGGGAGCTGAGCCTGTTCATGCTGCTGTGCACCCAGGGCTTCATCCTGTCCACCACGCTGGACTACTTCGACGAAATGGGCCTGTATGCCTTTTCCAGCGGCATCAACCTGATCCTGATTATCACCATTCTGGTGTGCAACACCTTGGTGAACAAGGTCACCGGCGCCAGCCTCGATAAAGGAATTGGAGGATAATATCATGCCTGAAATCAAATTGGAACATATTACAAAGCGCTGGGGCAGGTTCTACGCCGTAGACGACCTGAACCTGACCATTCAGGACAACGCCTTTGTGACCCTGCTGGGTCCCTCCGGCTGCGGCAAGACCACCACTCTGCGGATGATTGCCGGTCTGGAGACCCCCACCAGCGGCCGCATCACCATCGGGGACAAGGTGGTGTTTGACAGTGCCCTGGGCATCAACGTCCCCGCCAACAAGCGGAAGGTGGGCTTCCTGTTCCAGAACTACGCCCTGTGGCCCAACATGACGGTGTATCAGAATATCGCCTTCGGCCTCTCCAATATCAAGGAGGCCCTGCCCAGGGTGGACTTCGAGACCAAAAACGCCGCCCGTCTGGCGGAGATTCTGAAGGAGCCCGGCGAGGTGGCTAAGATTGTGGAGGACTGCCGGGACAAAACCGGAAAAATTGACGAAAACAAGGCCTGCATCAAGCTGATTGACGCCTTCACCCTCTCCATGTACACCGCCAAAAAGCTCTTTGCCTATCACCTGGAGTCCGGCAGGGACGTATCCGGCGAGATTGCCGCCCTGGAAGCAAAGGTCAGCGCCGCCAGGGCGGGGCTGAACGAGGAGTTCCAGGTGGTCCAGGGGGGCCAGGTGGTGACGGAGGTCCGAAAGCTCACAAAGGAGGAGATCGACCTCTCCGTCCGCAGGGTGTCCCGCATTGTGAAGATCGGCATGTTCATGGACCGCTATCCGGCGGAGCTCTCCGGCGGCCAGCAGCAGCGGGTAGCCATTGCCCGGACCCTGGCCCCGGAGCCCTCGGTGCTGTTCATGGACGAGCCCCTCAGCAACTTGGACGCCAAGCTGCGGCTGGAAATGCGCTATGAGCTCCAGCGGCTCCACGTGGAAACCGGGTCCACCTTCGTCTATGTCACCCACGACCAGATGGAGGCCATGACTCTGGCCACCCAGATCTGCCTGATTAACAACGGCGTGCTCCAGCAGTATGACGCCCCCCTGACCGTCTACAACCGGCCCAGCAACCTCTTTGCCGCCGATTTCGTGGGCAATCCCTCCATCAACTTCGTGGAGGCCCGGGGGACTCAGCGGCCCGACGGCGGCGTGGCGCTGACCATCTTCGGGGACCGTCAGGCGGTCTTCCGGCCCGCCCGGCCCCTGAAGCTGGACGAGTGGTTCCGGGACCGGGACGCCCGGGACGCCGCGGCGGAGGAGGAGCACAGGAAAAAGCTGGCGGACAGGTCCTATGTGGAAAAGGGCAACAAGGATGAGACCTTCCGCTATCACATTGCCAAGGTGGACGAGGAGGACGACTCCCTCCAGGAGGCCCCCGTCCTTACCAACGAGGATTTTGTTCTGGGCATCCGGCCGGAGTTCATCGATATTGTGGAGGGCGGGGCCCTCTCCGGCGAGATCTACGGCGCCATGCCCACCGGCATGGAGTCCACCATCAAGGTCCGCATCGGGGACTTCCTGCTCACCGGCGTGGTGTTCGGCAGCACCCTGTTTACCATCGGCTCCCGGGTCCATATCGACATCTCCGGGGAGAACGTCATGCTCTTTGACCGGAAGAGCGGAAAATGCGTCGCCTTCGGCGCACTGGAGTGCTGACGCGGCGTAAGGCATCAATGGAAGCAGCACAGCAGCCGGAGGGAGAGAAGAGCGGTCCTCTCTCCCTCCGGCTGTGCCAAAACCGGGCGGGCCGGATGGAGGCAGGCCTCCGGTGGCCGGTCGGTCCGGGCAGGCATCGGCAGCCCCGGAATGACCGCCGGCCCCTGCCGGGAAGGGCGTCCCCGCGCCGTTTGGCGCGGTCCGGTGATGAAAACGAGAGGAACCCCCCAGGGGTTCCTCTCGTTTGTTTGTCTTGGGATGCCCGCATTTTCAGGAAAACCGCTTTCTCCCGATGCTGTGAGTCCGCCCCGGCGGTTACTGGGGCTTCACAATGAGGTTAATCAGGCGGTTCCTGACGAAGATGGTTTTCACCACCTTCATCCCCGCTGTGGCCTTCTGTACCTTGTCCACCGCCATGGCGGCGTCTGCCACGGCCTGTTCGGAGCTGTCCGTGGGCATGGTGACGGTGCCCTTCAGCTTTCCGTTCACCTGGACGGCGAACTCCACGGAGGAGGCCACGGTCTTGCTCTCGTCGTAGACCGGCCAGTCACTCTGACAGCACATTTTTCCGCTTTCGGCGGCGAAGCCGAAGCGCTCCCAGAGCTCCTCGGTGATGTGGGGGGCGAAGGGGTTCAGCAGCTGAATCAGAATCTTCATGTCCCCCTTGGTGACGCCGTTGGCCGTCAGCTCATTGACCGCCGTCATCATGGCGGCAATGGCCGTGTTCATTTTCAGGCTGTCAATATCCCCGGTGACCTTTTTGATGGTCCGGTGGAGAATGGCCTCGTTGGCGGGCGTCGGGTCAGTGGAGTCCCTGGCGTTCTCCGCCAGGTTCCACACCCGGTCCAGGAAGCGCTTGGAGCCCTTCACCGCCTCGGTGGACCAGATGGCCGCCTGCTCGAAGTCGCCCACGAACATGATATACAGCCGCATGGTGTCCGCGCCGTACTGGGCTACAATGTCATTGGGGTTCACCACGTTGCCCCGGGACTTGGACATCTTCTCGCCGCCCTCGCCCAGAATCATGCCGTGGCTGGTCCGCTTGCCGTAGGGCTCCCTGGTGGGGACCACGCCGATGTCATAGAGGAACTTGTGCCAGAAGCGGGAATAGAGCAGGTGCAGGGTGGTGTGCTCCATGCCGCCGTTGTACCAGTCCACGGGAGACCAGTAGTTCAGAGCCTCCTTGCTGGCCAGGGCCTTGTCGTTGTGGGGGTCCATATAGCGGAGGAAATACCAGCTGGAGCCCGCCCACTGGGGCATGGTGTCCGTCTCCCGCTGGGCGGGGCCACCGCAGCAGGGGCAGGTGGTGTTTACCCAGTCGGTCATCTTTGCCAGGGGGCTCTCGCCGGTGTCGGTGACCTCATAGCTCTCCACCTCGGGGAGAAGCAGGGGCAGCTGGTCTTCCGGCAGGGGGACCCAGCCGCATTTCTCGCAGTGCACCAGGGGGATGGGCTCGCCCCAGTAGCGCTGGCGGCTGAACACCCAGTCCCGGAGCTTGAAGTTGGTCTTGGGCCGTCCGTAGCCCTCTTTGGTCACGTGCTCCTTCATGGCGGGAATGGCTTCCTTCACCGTCATCCCGTTGAGGAAGCCGGAGTTGACCATGATGCCGGTGTCGTCCTTCAGGACAAAGGCCTCCCTGGTGATGTCGCCGCCCTGGACCACCTCCACAATGGGCAGGCCGAAGGCCGTGGCGAAATCCCAGTCCCGCTGGTCGTGGCCCGGCACGCCCATGACGATGCCGGTGCCGTAGCCCATGAGGACGTAGTCGGAGACGAAGAGGGGCACATGCCTGCCGTTGGCGGGGTTCACGGCCTCGATGCCCTGGAGGCGGACGCCGGTTTTCTCCTTGTTCAGCTCGCCCCGCTCGAAGTCGGATTTCCTCGCGGCCTCGGCCTGATAGGCGGATACCTCGTCCCAGTTCTGAATCTGGTCCTTCCACTGCTCCAGATAGGGGTGTTCCGGGGAGATGACCATGTAGGTCACGCCGAAGAGGGTGTCGCAGCGGGTGGTGTAAACCGTCAGCCTGTCGCCGTTGGTGGCGGTGAAATCCACCTCGGTGCCCTCGGACCGGCCAATCCAGTTCCGCTGCTGAATCTTCACCCGGTTGATGAAGTCCACATCCTCCAGGTCGTCAATCAGCCGGTCGGCGTATTTGGTGATGGCCAGCATCCACTGGGCTTTCTCCTTGCGGATGACCTCGCCGCCGCAGCGCTCGCAGACGCCCTCCACAACCTCCTCGTTGGCCAGGACAATCTTGCAGCTGGTGCACCAGTTCACAGGCATGGACGCCTTATAGGCCAGGCCCTTTTTGAACATCTGGAGGAAAATCCACTGGGTCCATTTGTAGTAATCCGGGTCGGTGGTGTTTACCTCCCGGTCCCAGTCGAAGGAGTAGCCCAGCATATGGAGCTGCCTGCGGAAGTTCTCCACGTTGTCATGGGTCACTTTCGCGGGGTGAATTTTGTGCTGGACGGCATAGTTCTCCGTGGGCAGGCCGAAGGCGTCATAGCCGATGGGGAAGAGGACGTTATAGCCCTGCATCCGCTTCTTCCGGCAGATGATGTCCATGGCGGTGAAGGGCCGGGCGTGCCCCACGTGGAGCCCCTGGCCGGAGGGGTAGGGGAATTCAATCAGGCCGAAAAACTTCTCCCGGGTCGTGTCGCCGTTGACGGCAGTGAAGGGCTTTTCCTCCAGCCATCTGGCCTGCCATTTCTTCTCAATGGCGGTAAAATCGTATTTCATCATGCGTTTCTCCTTTATTTCACTGAAAACTTTTCAGATGCTTGCCGTTTGGGCCCTCAGGGCCCGCTGACGCCTTCCCCGTCTCTCAGAAAGGAGACATATCTCCGTTCGGGAAGGGGCGCTTCCGGCTGAAAGGTCAGCCGGCCCCGGTCCCCCTCCGACAGGCGGCGGTATTCCTGTTCGCTGACGCTCAGCCAGACTTCCGTTCCGTCCGCCAGACGGAAGCCGATGTGATGAGAGAGCTCCGGGCGGCTCCTGGGCCGCTGCCTGGTCTTGGTCCGCCTGCCGGTGACGGCGGCGGGGACGGTCTGCGGGGGAGACGGTTGTTTCCGGGCTTTTTGCCAGGATTTTGGCGCGGGGATTTCCTGCCCCTTGGATTGCAGGTATAAACGCTGAATCCACCGCTGAAGGCCATAGACGATGCCCAGCACGGCAACATTCAGAAACAGCTCAAAGAAAAACCTGCCAAACTCAGACCCGGTGAAAAACCGCATCAGCCACTGGGGAAGATAGGGGATGCACTCCCAGACGAGCAGTATGGCCACCTGCCAGGTCAGCAGCATAATGCCGATCCAAAAGACATGCTTGAGGAATTTCAAAGCGGATCCCCCTCCCTAGAGTCTGTTTTAAAACAGACTCTTAGACAGCCGGAAAGAAAACACCCCCGGCCAAACCGGCCAGGGGCGTCAATCAAAAACGCGGTACCACCCTGTTCAGCCGCCGGGGAAACGGTGGCGGCCCTCATGGCCCGGTAACGGGGGCAGGCCGTTCCGCCCTACTGCCGGTTCAGGCGGGAGACTCCGGGACCAGTCATCCACGGACTTCCCCCGCCGGCTCGCAGCGTCCGCCGGCTCTCTGAGGGCGGGAAGGCCCGTCTTTTTTCCCTTCATCGTCTTTCAACAGGCCCTATTGTACGGGGAAGGGGGCCGTTTGTCAAGGGTAAACAGGGAGATTCTTTGCTGTTTTTCGGAATTTCCGGGTCCTCCGAAGGGGAATTTCAGAAAACGCACCGGGCCGTGAAGCAGGAGCCCCGGGGTCCCAGGCCCTCCATCTGGTAGACGTCCGGACCCTCCCGGACGCCCTCCAGCCGCAGCTCCTCCCCCAGACCGGCCTCCCGGCTGTAGTTGATGTAAAACTCCCTGGGGACCCGCACCTGCAAGTCCTCCGGCAGGGCGTCCCACACATAGTCGCCGTAGTTGCCGCTGAACAGGTGGCCGTTTCCGTCCAGGTCCGACCAGCGGACCGTCCGGGAGCCCCGGTCCTCCCGGCCCTCCCTGGGCAGGGTGATTTTCCGGGGCTCCGGGCAGTCGATCTCCCGGGGGCAGACGGTGATGGCCTTGGCGGTGAAGGCGCTGGGGCGCAGAATCTTCCGGGTGACGGGGTCCACCAGAATCCAGTCGGTTTTCGAGGAGACCCGGAGGGCTCCCGTCCGGTCCCGCATCTCGTAGACCCGCTGCATGTGGGCCCCTCTGGCCCCGTTTTCCCATGTGGTGATGTCCAGCACGTCCCCGGCGTGAGGGCAGTCGTGAATCCGAAGGACCGCCCGGGAGATCAGGAAGACCTCCCGGTTGGCCCAGAGCACATCGTGAGTCAGGCCTCTGGCGTCGTAGTCATAGCCGGCGAAGGCCCCCAGCTTGCTCAGCAGGGCCGACACCCGGGCCCGCTGTTCCCGGTCACAGTCCCAGAATACCAGTTCCTCCTGGCGGGAATAGCTGTTTTCCGTCAATGTCTGTCTGAATGCTTCCATAGTATCCTCCGGCAAAAAATGTTTTCCGGAGGACAGTATAGCACCATTCGCCCCTTTTCTCAAGAGAGCATTTGTCAAGGGGGATTTCACCCAAAAGGTGAAATCCCCCTACAGGCCGGAAGTTATTCTCAGGAGCACTTCAGTTCTTTCGTATGTTCTCTCGTCAATCTGCTTATCCGTTGAAAAAACTTGCCCAAGTCTGAAATTGCTCATACTGTTCCGGGGTGTTGAGACGCCGGGCGGAATCGTCCTCAATGTCCGGTGTCCGGTCGTCATCGGACATCGAGATGAAGCAGAGGGTCTCCGGGGCGAAGACGCCCTCCGCCTGTAGCGTTTCGAAGACCAATGCCACCGTCTCCAGAAACTGCTCCTGGAACTGCTCATGAACCTCGTCATAGGCATCGTCGTCCGTATCGGAGAGGGTCGCCTCTTGGTCGTAGAGTTGCCGGCTGACCTGATTGAGTTCACTGTTGGTCCCATCGGAGTAGCCCCACTCGTCGGGAATATAGCGGTTCAGACTGAAAGAGCCGTCCGCCACATGGCTCACCAGTTCCTCGGACCAGTACTTCCGTAACTCCGCCAGACGCTCCGGTGTCCGGTCCGTCTCGTCCCGCCTTGCCAAGGCCTCCTCGGTGTTCACTGCCAGGAAAAGGGTAATACAATCGCTGTCGGTGACCAAGGCCGCACTGTAGATATGCTCCTTCCCAATTTCCAAGCGAATCTTCTCCATTGTATGCCGTACCGCTTTCTCAATGGCGGGCTGTAGGTCTAAGAAAAATTGTTCCACCTCTGATTATCCTCCTTTTTTGCGAATTGATATGAGCAAAGTATAGCACAAAGCCAACTGGCATTCAACTTCTGTTACAGGGTCTTCACCTACTTTTGCAAGCAATGCCCTGGTATATACCGAGGCCCGCTTGTTGGTGGCTGAAGGCCCCTAAGCCCCCGGTGATCGGCGCAGCTGCGTCCGATGCACAAGCCGCCGTTGGCGTCTGCTGTATATACCAGCAGGGGAGGACTGGCAGCGGAGCCACCCCCGCCCCCGGAGGGCGCACGATGGCCGCAGGCCATACCACCACCAGCTTGCGGGTGGTGAGTAAGTGCGCTCTTCGCAGAGGGCCGGCAAAGAGAACGGAGCGCCCAGGTCATTCCCAGACGCTCCCGCTTCGGTTCCCTCCTGCTGGTCGATCACCGCCTTTCCAGCCTGTGTCATTCTGCCACAAATGAGCCGCCAGCCATGTAATGTATTCGGTGGTGAAACCACCCTTTACACAATACATCTCAATAGGCATTGCCGGTCCTGCTGTCCGGTTCTTACAGGACGTTTTCCATCAGCCGGGTGAGGATGACTGCCGCCTGGGCCCGGGTGGCGCTGCCGCCGGGGGAGAGGGTGGCGGCGCTGGTGCCGTTGACCAGACCCTGGGCGTTGGCCCACTGGAGAGGCTCCACGGCATAGGAGGCAATCTGTCCCGCGTCGGTGAAGGCGGAGAGGTCCGCCCGGTCTGACACGTCCCCGCCCTTATAGCGGACATAGCGGAAGAGGAAGGCGGCCAGCTGCTCCCGTGTAATCCGGTTTCCGGGGCGGAAGGTGTTGTCGTCATAGCCGTTGACTATGCCGTTCTGTACAGCCCAGGCCACGGCGGAGGCGTAATAAGCGCCGGGGGCCACGTCGGAGAAGCCGGAGGAACCGGCGGCGGGAGAGCCCTCCAGCCGGTAGAGAATGGCCACGATCATGCCACGGTTGGTGGCTGCGTTGGGGGTGAAGGCGGTGGCGGAGGTGCCGTTCATCAGGCCCATCTCATAGACGCGGCGCACCGCGTCATAGCACCAGGCCCCCGGCTCGATGTCCAGGAAGGGCAGGCTGCCGTCGCCGGGGGCGAACACGGCCTTGACCTCCACGTCCCGTCCCGGCATGGTGAAGGTATAGCTGCGGGCTGCGGCGGAGACGGTCCGGATGCTCCGGCCCTGACTGTCGGTAACGGTGAGACTGTCCAGGACATAGCCGCTGTCCGGCACAGGGGTGATGGTGACGGTGGCGCCCTCCGCCGCCGAGGAGGGGCGGACGGAGAGGCTGCCGTGCTCGGTTTCCGCCGTCCGGACCCGCCAGAGGGGCCTGCTGCCGGAGGAGGAACCGCCGCCGGAGCCGCTGTCCTCCCGGAGCTGCACCCGGATGCTCCCCCCCTCCAGAGGACGGAGAGAGCGGTCCAGCAGCACCAGAGAGGCACGGGCCGGCAGGGTGCAGCTTCCGCCGGGGTACAGGGTTCCCAGAGAGAGGGAGCGGCCCTCCATCAGGCTGTCCCCCTCCGCCGTCAGGCAGATGGTGACGGAGGTCTGGCCCTGACCGGCATTCACCAGGCAGTCCGGGCTGTAGACGTCCCGGGAGGCGGGGGTGAAGGAGGCGTCGGGGCATTCTCCCTCCAGGGTCAGCTCCGCCTGAAGGGCGGAAAGCTTATCTTCCAGCCCCTTCAGGGTCAGGACGATGCCGTCGCCCTCCTGACGCCAGGTGAGAACCGGGTCCTGCCCCGCCGCCAGGGCGGGGGTCCAGAGCAGGCACAGGGCCAGAAGGCCCGCCAGAAATCTATGAATGTTCCGCATGGTCTCAGCCCTCCTTTAACTCAAAGACAGGCAGATCGCTGCCGCCGGGGCTGTCGATCCACAGGGTTTCCGCCGTGACCCGCTGGCTCTCCGGAGCCGTGGGCAGGTCCGTCCGGGACAGCACCGCCCGCATCCGGCTGGGCAGAAGGCGCTCCGCGGCGCAGCCGCTGACCTCGCCCTGAAGCTCCGCTTCCCGTTGGACGTTGGGGACGAAGAGGAAGAGTCCGTCGCTGATGTCGCTGACCGCGCCGTCCTCCGGAATCTCGGCCAGAAGCAGAGCCTTGCCGTCCAGGGGCCGGACTTCCTCCGTGGTGGTGAATTCGCCGTTCGCGTCCACTGTGGTCTTGACGAACTGGCCTTCAATCCGGACGATCTGGTACAGGGGATTGCCCCGGTAGGTTCCGGCGATGACCAGGGTTCCGGCGGGGAGCTCCTGGTTCGCGCCCTCGCCGTAGCGGTAGGGCTGGGCCAGGATGCCCGCCGTGCAGCCCTCCAGGAAGGCCACGTCATCCCCCGCGTAGCTGACCAGCTGGATGTCCGCGTCGGGAATTTCTTCCGGGTCCGCCGGGATGCCGGTGATGACGACGGTTTTGGCGTCATAGGTCCAGATGCGGGTGTCCGTCTCCGGCGCGCCGGGCTTCTGGAAATAGGTGAGATAGCTGTCCGTGTCGTCCTCCGCCTGATTGCCCTGGCTGAAATCTCCCTGGCGGGCGGAGACGGTATTCCCGGCTCCGTCGGTGATGGAGACGCTGAACGCGCCGTCGGCGGGGAACCGGGTGAGCTTCAGGCCGGAGACGGGGGTCTCCTCCTTCAGCGTCAGGGTGACGGTATCGCCGTCCCGGGTCAGCTCGTAGGCGTCGGGGTCCACGGTCTTGTCATAGGCGATTCGGAGCTCGGGCGCCTCGTCCTCGGCAAAGCAGCTGCCCAGGGTGTCGTAGGCCCGGACGGCGTAGGTATAGGTGCGGTGGTTGGCGGAGCCGATGATGTCGGTAAAGGTCCCGGCCACGGTGAAGGCGATGGGCTCATTGTTGCGCAGAATCTCATAGCCCTGGACCTGGTCCGGCGCGGCGGTGGAGGAGATTGTCAGAAGGACTTCCCTGTCTCCCTGCTTTTCCGCCGTCAGGGACACCGTGCCGGAGGCGGGCGTCTTTCCCGCCAGGCGGTCCCGGCGGCTCTGGTCGCTGAGGTACCAGACCGCCCGCTCCTCCTCCGGATAGGCGGCAAGGGCGTTCCGGGTCTCCTCGCTGAGGCTGACGCCCCAGCGCTGGAAGAATTCCGTCAGATTCCGCCCGGCGGTTCTGGAGGCCGTCAGGGCCAGCCGGTCGCCGTAGCTGCCGCTGCCGGCAGAGGTCTTCCAGTCCTTGAAGAAGCGGCTGTAAAAGTCCATGTTTCCGCCGTCATAGGCCAGATGGAGCTGCCAGTAAAGGCCCAGCTGGGTGAACACGTTGCTGGACTCCCCGGGGAGACCCGCCGCCGTCTTGGAGAAAACGGAGGGCCAGCGGTTTTCCTTTTCCAGCCGGGAGGGGAGGATGTTTTTCCCGCCGTCGGCGGTCTGGACCATGAGGGAGTAGAGGTTGTTGGTGATTTCCGCCTGTCCCAGCTTATCCATGTTGTGGCCGATTTCGTGGGCGATGCCCCAGCCGAAGAGCCGGTTGATCTGCGCGCCGGGCTCCAGGCTGCTGAGGGGCTTGCCGCAGACCATGCCGCTGCAGGAGCCGTAGCCGATGCCGATGTGGCTGCCCGCCGCGTACATGAAGGCCCCGGCGAACATCTGCATGCAGCGGATGTTCTGGCGGGAGGTCATGCCGCCGGCCCCGGTCTCGTCAATGCCCTGGGTGGTTTCGCAGATGCGCATGACGTCCTCCCAGGCCAGCACATTGTCATAGAGGGTTTCCACAGCCTCCGCCCGGTTGGGGCCCAGGGCGCTCTGCACCGCCGCCGCCGGCAGGGACAGCAGCACGGAGGGCAGGGACAGCTCCGTGACGTTGAGGCAGTGGGTGTCCCGGTTGGCGCTGGTGATGCCCTGGGCGGCGCAATAGTCGGTCAGGGCGTCCACATAGAGGCCGATTTCCGTCCGCCGGTCGTTTTCGCTCATGTCAAACCAGCCGTCCAGAGCCAGCAGGGGAATCTCCACCGTCCGGCGGATGTGGAGCTGGATGTCCTGAGGGGCGCTGCCGCCGTAGGTGACGTACAGACTGCCGCCTCTGGGCGTGTTCTGGCTGCCGATCTGGGGAACGGTCAGCACATTCCGGCCGTTTCTCAGGGTCCCCATGGAGGCCCGCCAGGTGGAGGCCTCGGCGTTGAACTGGGTGGCGTACACCGTCACCGTCTCCCCGGCGGGGATGCCGGCGGCGTAAATCGTGATGTCCTCCCCGGCCTTGGCGGCGGCTCCCAGGGGCTGGAGGTCGCTGGCGCTCTGTCCGAACTGCTGGCCGTCGGCGCCGCCGCTGCGGCTCCGGAGACCCCGGAGCACTCTGCCGGGACCCTTGCCCTGAAGCAGGTCTTCCGCCAGATCCAGCTCGTCGGCCAGAATCTCCGGGTTGAGATAGTAGTTCCCCTCGTCGCTGTTCAGGCGGGCCCGCAGGGCGTCGATGTCCGCCTGGGAAACGCCGGGGCGCAGGGTGGTGCGGAGCTCGTCGGAGAAGAGGTCCGCGATGTTGTCCGGCAGGCACCGGGCGGGGTCGTATTCCAGGAACATCAGCTCAGAGAGGCTCACCGCCGAGTAGCCCGCCTGCTCGATGGTGACAGCCGCCCGGACCACGTCCGTCACCGGCTCAACAGGCAGCACGGCGAAGCGGGTGGAGGCGGGATTGTTCCGCACCGGCAGCCAGGTCTCCGCGTCGGAGGCGCTGCCGCCCTCCAGCGGGTTCGGGGCCAGCAGGGTGCCGGGGCCGTTCAGGTCGTCGCCCTCCCGCCAGACGGTGACGGTGTAGAGCCGGAGGTTGGAGGCATAACTCCCGTCCAGCCGGGGCACCCAGATCACGGCGCTGATGTCCGCGGGCTCCTTGAAGTCGCAAAGAACCTGCTTGTTGTCCCACCAGTTGCCGTCTCCGTAGGAATGAGAGGTCCAATGGGTGGAGAAATCGCCGTCGGCCATGAATTCCGGCTGGAAGGGCCGGCTGGCCGGGTAAGAGGTGGGCGAGACATTGTTGGGCGCGGCCAGCCAGACCCGTTCAAGGTTCTGCCAGTCCAGCACGCCCGCCGTGGGAATGCCCTCGGGGCGGCTGTAGTCCGGCGCCTCAGGCGTGCCCAGGGAGGTGCGGGAAGGGCCGCTGAGACCGGCGGAGTTGCCCGCCGTGATGTAAATAGAATAGGTTGTGCCGTTCTGCAGTCCGGTGATGACGGTGCTGGTGCCGGTGAGGCGGCTGCCCCACTGGACAAAGCTCCCCGTCTCTCCGGCCCGGTACCAGACTTCATAGTAGGACGCGGATTTGGAGGCCTTCCAGGACACGGACAGGGCGCTGTCCAGAGGACTGACGCTGACCATATCCGGCGCGCTGGGGGCCTTGACGGGCTGAGGCGCCGCGGTGACGGCTTCGGAGGTCCGGCCCTCCCAGCTTCCGTCCACAGGGGTGACGGTGAAGACATAGGTTTTCAGATTCTCCAGGCCGGTGACTTCCGCGCGGGGCACATCCACCCGCAGAGACCGGGGGGTTCCGTCGTCCCGCAGCCAGTAGTCCACCCGGTAGCCGGAGACGTTGGGCAGCTCCTGCCAGCGGAGACTGACCCGGCTGTCGCCGGGGTCCGCCGTGAGATTTTTGATTTCACTGTTGGGGGGCACGGGGTTTTCAGGGACGATATCCCGGAGGAACTGGATGGACTCCAGAACGGTAAAGCCCGTGCCGTCCTGGGAGCGGGTGACGGTAATGGTAATCTCCTTGACAGCTGTCCGGCGGCCCAGGGGAATGGTCACCAGGGTCTTTCCGGGGAGGGGGCCGATGGCCCGGACGCCCTCCGGCAGGCTGTGGTCAAAGGGGATTTCCTCCAGACTGCCGTCCTCATATTCCACAGTGACGGAGCCCGCCTCCGGCGCTCCGGGGCCCTCGGGGGCGAGGATGCGCAGCTCCGCCAGCTCCTGAGGCTCCCTCAGGGGAATGGTCAGGCTCAGGTTTTCGCCGGCGGGGGTGAAGGTCACCGCCTGGCCGTCTCCGCTGAACAGGGCCTCCGGGTCGCCGTTCACGGTGACGCCGGTCCGGTTCAGGGCCTCCCACATCCCGTCGGCGTCCACCGGCGGGGCCAGCAGGGCGGTGTCCCGCACCTGAGAGTCGCCCTGGGCGTTCAGATTGCGGCTGGCATAGGCCAGGTCGTAAATATCAATGGCCCCGTCGCCGTTGAGGTCGTACTGGAGCAGGTCCCGGCGGGACTCCGAGCCCAGGGCGTCGGCAACGAGCTCCCGGTCCGCTTTGGTGATCCGGCCGTCGCCGTTCACATCGCCCAGGGTGAAGGTGGCGTCGCTGGTGCCCAGGGTGATGTGCTGGGAGCAGTCCTCCAGGATTACGTCCTGGCGGAAGGGGACAAAGCCCTCGCCGGTGAATTCCAGCGTGTAGGCCCCCTGGGGCAGGCCGGAAACGCTCAGGTCCAGAAAGCCGGGCCAGTTTCCGCCGCCCAGCTCTCCGCCGTCCTGATTCCGCAGGGTCACGGCGGCGGGGAAGCCGTCCAGGTCCGTTTCGTCTTCGCGGGTCAGGTCCAGGGTTCCCAGGGAGCGGCGGCCCTGGAACAGCTCCGCCTGAACCGACCGGTCCCGCAGAGCCTCCAGGCTTTGGGGATAGTCCACCCGGAGGGTGGCGCTGACGGAGCCGGTTTCCCCCTCCGCCGCCCGGGCCGGCGGGAGGGCGGGCAGCAGCAGTGCCGCCGACAGCAGCAGGGATAGGATTCGTTTGTGCAGGCGCATACAGGCGTCCTCCGTTTCCATACTGCCGGGAGGAGGACTGGGCTCCCTCCGGCAGACGCAGTTATATAGGGGCACGTTCATGATATGAACAGTTCCCCCGGCTGATTATAGCAATTTTTCCGGAACCTGGCAAGCCATTCACTGGCTTTTTTTGACGGAAGGCGGAAGCGTTGGAAAAACCGGTGTTTGAGGGCCGGCAGGGCCCGAAAACAGGCCGGGCACCACACTTTTTCTGCCGGCAGAACACCCTGTGGGGCCCGGTCCCCGGACCAGGCCATTCCCCCGGGAGCGCCGGAGCCCCAAAAGACGGGGCACAGCACCCGCCGGCAGAACACCCAGTGGGGCCTGGTCCCCTGACCAGGCCATTTCCCCGCCGAAGCCCATCCCCGTTCTTCCCTTGCAAAGCCCGCGGGCTTATGGTATACTACCAGTCTGGATTTTCAGGAGCCGTGCCCGCCGGCGGACCCATGTCCCCCGCCAGTCCCCCGCGTCCGCCGGCGGCTGCGCTTCTTACCCTACAAAAGGAGGGCTTTTATGGCCACTTTACAGGAAGAGATCTCCCGGCGGCGGACCTTTGCCATCATCTCCCACCCGGACGCCGGCAAGACCACGCTGACGGAAAAACTGCTGCTTTACGGCGGAGCCATCGCCCAGGCCGGCGAGGTCAAGGGCAAGCGGGCCCGGGCCGCCACCAGCGACTGGATGGAGATTGAGAAGCAGCGGGGCATTTCCGTCACCTCCTCGGTCATGCAGTTCCAGCACGACGGCTACTGCGTCAACATCCTGGACACCCCGGGGCATCAGGATTTCTCCGAGGACACCTACCGCACCCTTATGGCGGCGGATTCCGCCGTCATGGTCATCGACGCCGCCAAGGGCGTGGAGCCCCAGACCCGGAAGCTCTTCCGGGTCTGCGCCCTGCGGCACATCCCCATCTTTACCTTCATCAACAAAATGGACCGGGACAGCCGGGACCCTCTGGAGCTGTGCGGCGAGGTGGAGGCGGAACTGGGCATCGACACCTATCCCGTCAACTGGCCCATCGGCTCCGGAAAGGAGTTCCAGGGGGTCTATGACCGGGAGTTGGCCCGCATCCTCTTCTTCTCCGGCGAGGGACACGCCAAAAAGGCCGAGGCCACCGCCGTGGACCTGGACGACCCCGCCGTCGGGGACCTGATCGGTGAAAACCGCTGGCGGCAGCTCCAGGAGGAAGTGGAGCTGCTGGGGGCGGGCCGGGACTTTGACCTGGAGGCCGTCCGGGCCGGGACCCTCTCCCCGGTGTTCTTTGGCTCCGCCCTGACCAACTTCGGCGTGGAGCCCTTCCTGAAAGCCTTCCTCCGCATGACCACGGCTCCCCTCAGCCGCAGGGCAGGGGAGGAGGAGATCGGCGTCTTCTCCCCGGAGTTCTCCGCCTTCGTCTTCAAGATTCAGGCCAATATGAACAAGGCCCACCGGGACCGGCTGGCCTTTATGCGCATCTGCTCCGGCCGCTTCCAGCGGGACGCGGAATACTTCCACGTCCAGTCCGGCCGGAAAATGCGTCTCTCCCAGCCCCAGCAGATGATGGCCGCCGAGCGGGAGATTGTGGACGAGGCCTATGCCGGGGACATCATCGGCGTCTTCGACCCCGGCCTCTTCTCCATTGGGGACACCGTCACCGTGCCCGGCAAGAAGTTCCGCTACGCCGGCATCCCCACCTTCGAGCCGGAGCACTTCATGCGGGTGGCCCCCAAGGACACCATGAAGCGCAAGCAGTTCATCAAGGGCACGGAGCAGATTGCCCAGGAGGGCGCGATTCAGATATTCAAGCGCCCCGGCGGCGGCCTGGAGGAGGTCGTGGTGGGCGTCGTGGGCACGCTCCAGTTCGACGTGTTCCAGTACCGCATGCGGGCGGAGTACGGCGTGGAGCTCTATATGGAGGGCCTGCCCTACGACCACCTGCGTCTCATCACAGCGTGTCCCTGCAAGCCCGACGAACTGGTGCTCTGCACCGGCGCGGCCATTTTGGAGGATTTCAGAGGCCGGCTGCTGGTGGCCTTCGGCGGCGAGTGGTCCGTGGGCTTTTTGACGAAGCACAACCCCGGCCTGACGCTGGAGGATTCCCTTTCCGTCTCGTAAGCGGTCGGAGGCTCCCGCCGCGGGCGGTTTGCCGGCGGAGGGCCTGAGAGCCTGATTAAAATCCGTCGAAACGCCGTCACAGGGCATCTTTTTCCGCCGATGCTGCGTTGGTTTGACTTGAAATCCGCCAGGATTCCTGCGTCAAACCGCCTTGCCCGGCAAAAAAATCTGCCCCAATCCGGCACTCCGCCGGATTTTAAACAGGCTCTGAGAGGTGCGAAGAGGTGCGATATGAAATCTGTTTTGATTGTGGAGGACGACAGGGCCCTGGGGGACGGGCTGTGCCTGGCCCTGAAGAGTCCGGAGCTGGACCTGACCCTCTGCCGGACCCTGGCCGCCGCCCGGGCCGCCCTGGCGGCGGGGAACTTCGGGCTGCTGATACTGGACGTGAATCTCCCCGACGGAAACGGCCTGGACCTCCTGCGGGAGGTCCGGCGGACCAGTGGGGTTTCCGTCATCCTGCTGACGGCCAACGACCTGGAGACGGACATCGTGGCGGGTCTGGAGTGCGGGGCCGACGACTATGTGACCAAGCCCTTTTCTCTGGCGGTGCTCCGGGCCAGGGTCAATGCGCAGCTCCGGCGGACCGGCGGCCCCCGGCCGGCCGGGCCGGTGGAGCAGGGCCCCTTTGTCTTTGATTTTGAGAACATGGAGTTCCGCCGGGAGGGACAGCCCGTGGAGCTGAGCAAGACGGAACAGAAGCTGCTGCGTCTTCTGGTGGAGAACCGTGGCCGGACCCTGACCCGGGCCCAGCTGGTGGACCGGGTCTGGACCGACGGGGCGGAGTACGTGGATGAAAACGCCCTGTCGGTGACGGTGCGCCGCCTCCGGGGCAAGCTGGAGGAGGACCCGGCCCATCCCCGGTATCTGAAAACGGTCTACGGCATCGGCTATACCTGGACCGCCGCCCCCTGAAACCCGGCGCTCCCGGGCCGGGAATGGCAGACGGGGGAGTCTGCGCGCCGGAGAAGAAGCGTTCCGGCGGCTGCGGATGCAGAGAAACAGGAAAGGAGTCCGGTGTGATGGACAGAGGGTGCTGGCTGTGGATTCCGGCGGCGGCTGCGACGGCGGCGGTTCTGCTTTTGTGGTGCCGCTGGCGGATGAACCGCATGCTCTCCCGGCTGAACGATATGCTGGACGCTGCCGTCCGGGGGGAGTTTCAGGAAACGCGCTATGATGAGAGCCGACTTTCCGCCGTGGAAGTCAGGCTGAGCCAGTACCTGGCCGCCTCCGCCGTCACCGCCGGGCGTCTCCGGGAGGAGAAGGAGACGGTCAAGACCCTGATTGCCGATATTTCCCACCAGACCAAAACCCCCATCGCCAACGTCCTGCTGTACGCCCAGCTTCTGGAGGAGCAGGTTCCGGAGGACTGCCGGCCCTATACGGCGGCGCTGAACGCCCAGGTCCAGAAGCTCCGTTCTCTCATTGACGGCATGGTGAAAACCTCCCGGCTGGAGGCGGGGGTGCTGGTGCTCCACCCCCGGCCCGGCTCTCTGGGGCCCCTGCTGGAGGAGGCTGCCGCCCAGTTCGCCGTCCCGGCGGCGGAGAAGGGTCTGACGCTGACCCTGGTTCCCACGGAGGTCCGGGCCGTCTTTGACGCCAAGTGGACCGCCGAAGCGGTGTGCAACCTGCTGGACAACGCCGTGAAATACACCCCCGCCGGGGGGCGCGTCACCCTCAGCGCCGTGCCCTACGAGCTGTTCTGCCGCGTCGACGTGGCCGACACCGGCCCCGGCATTCCCGAGGAGGAGCACGCCGGGATCTTCCGGCGCTTTTTCCGGGGAGAGGCCGCCTGGGAGACCGAGGGCGTGGGCGTGGGGCTGTATCTGGTCCGGCAGATTGCCGCGGGCCAGGGGGGCTATGTCAAGGTGTTTTCCCGGCCCGGGGAGGGGGCGAGGTTCTCGCTGTTCCTGCCCAGGCGCTGAGAGTCCCGGCGGTTTTCCCCGTGAAGCCGGAAAAGCTGAAAATTCGGAAGATTTGAAAAAGGGGCTTGACAAACGGGAAAAAATCCTGTATCCTACATGCCATCGACCCACAAGAGCATATGACAGAAATACGATGACAGGGAAAAAGTCTTTTCGGGACGTTTCAGAGAGCTGCCGGGCGCTGCAAGGCAGTACGGAAGGAAAAGACGTCACTGGCCCTTGAGTAGGTTCGCTGAGACCGGCGGCGGTTTAGGCGGAAACGGGTTTCCTCACCGTTATCAAAGAGGCGGGATTCGTCCGGCGCGCCGGACTGATGCCGGGAGCGGGCGCATAGACGCCAATGAGAGTGGTACCGCGGAAGCTGAGCTTTCGTCTCTTCAGGGAGAAGAGACGGAGGCTTTTTTGTTTCCCCGCGGTCCCGTGAATCCGATATCCTGAATATCCTGATTATTTTCAAAACCTAAGGAGTGTGACAGTCATGGGAATGACAATGACGCAGAAGATTCTCGCCCATCACGCCGGTCTGGAGTCCGTCCGGGCGGGCCAGCTGATTCAGGCGAAGCTGGACCTGGTGCTGGGCAACGACATCACCACCCCTGTGGCCATCAACGAGTTTGAGGCCGCCGGATTTGACCGGGTGTTTGACAAGAGCAAAATCGCCCTGGTGATGGACCACTTTGTGCCCAACAAGGACATCAAGGCCGCCACCCAGTGCATGCAGTGCCGGACCTTTGCCCGCCGCTTCGACATCGACCACTATTTCGACGTGGGCGACATGGGCATCGAACACGCCCTGCTGCCGGAAAAGGGCCTGGTGGCTCCCGGCGAGGCCGTCATCGGCGCCGACTCCCACACCTGTACCTACGGCGCCCTGGGCGCCTTCTCCACCGGCGTGGGCTCCACCGACATGGGCGCGGCCATGGCCGCCGGCGAAACCTGGTTCAAGGTTCCCTCCGCCATTAAGGTCAGCCTCACCGGCAGTCTCCGGCCCCACGTCTCCGGCAAAGACGTGATTCTCACCCTCATCGGCATGATCGGCGTGGACGGGGCCCGGTATCAGTCCCTGGAGTTCACCGGCCCGGGCGTTGCCTCCCTCTCCATTTATGACCGGCTGACCATTGCCAACATGGCCATTGAGGCCGGCGGCAAGAACGGCATCTTCCCGGTGGACGAGATTACCCGGGCCTATGTGGCGGAACGGGTAAACCGGCCCTGGACCGCCTATGAGGCGGACCCCGACGCCGAGTATGAGCGGACCATTGAGATTGACCTGAGCCAGGTGGACTGCACCGTGGCCTGGCCCCACCTGCCTGAGAACGCCCACAGCGCCCGGGAGGGCAAGGACATCGCCATCGACCAGATTGTCATCGGCTCCTGCACCAACGGCCAGCTGCCCGACCTGGCTGCCGCCGCCGCCGTGATGAAGGGAAAGCATCTGGCCAAGGGCGTCCGGGGCATTGTGATTCCCGCCACCATGAGCGTCTACCGGGCCTGCATGAAGGAGGGCTACGCCGATATCTTTATGGACGCCGGCTGCATCGTCTCCACCCCCACCTGCGGCCCCTGCCTGGGCGGCTACATGGGCATCCTGGCCCAGGGCGAGCGCTGTGTCTCCACCACGAACCGCAACTTTGTGGGCCGCATGGGCCACGTGAAGAGCGAGGTCTATCTGGCGTCCCCCGCCGTGGCCGCCGCCTCCGGCATTGCCGGACACATCGCGCACCCCGATGAAATTTGAAGACAATTAAGAATTTCTGTGAATTAGGAATGAGGAATGAGGAGTTAGGAATTTTTCCCGGCTTCGTTACAATTCCTAATTCCTAACTCCTAATTCCTAATTAAAAGAAAGAGTGATTCCAATTAGAAATGAGGAATGAGGAATTTGAGGTTCCTGATTCAATTCCTAATTCCTAACTCCTAATTCCTAATTTCTAACTCCTAATTCCTGATTTAAACGGAGGTTTATGCTATGAACGTACAGGGAACTGTCCATAAATACGGGGACCACGTGGACACCGACGTGATTATCCCCGCCCGCTATCTCAACACCCAGGACCCCAGAGAGCTGGCCGCCCACTGCATGGAGGATATCGACAAGGAATTCACCGGCAGAGTGCAGGAGGGCGACATCATGGTGGCCGGGGCTAACTTCGGCTGCGGCTCCTCCCGGGAGCACGCCCCCGTCGCCATCAAGGCCAGCGGCGTCAGCTGCGTGATTGCCGCCACCTTTGCCCGGATTTTCTACCGCAACGCCATCAACATCGGCTTGGCCATTCTGGAGTGCCCCGCCGCCAGCGCCGGCATCTCCGCCGGGGACCAGGTATCCGTGGACTTTGACACCGGCGTGATTACCAACCGCACCAAGGGCGAGACCTATCAGGCGGAGCCCTTCCCCCCCTTCATCAAGGACATGATTGCCCGGGGCGGCCTCATGGCGTCTCTCAGGGCGAAGAAGGCGGAGGCGTAACCATGGACAGGAGAATTGCGGTGATTCGGGGCGACGGCATCGGCCCCGAGATTGTGGGGGAGGCCGTGGGCGTGCTGGACGCCGTGGCGGCGAAGTTCGAACACAGCTTCCGCTATGCCGAGGCCCCCATGGGGGGAAACGCCATCGACGCCTTCGGCGTGCCTCTGCCGGACTCCAGTCTGGAGACCTGCCTGAGCAGTGACAGCGTGCTGCTGGGAGCGGTGGGCGGGCCCAAGTGGGACAGCCAGCCTTCCGCCAACCGCCCCGAAAAGGGCCTGCTGAAGCTCCGGGCCGCCATGGGGCTCTATACCAATGTCCGGCCCGCCCGGATGTTCTCCGAGCTGGCCTCCGCCTGTCCCCTCCGGGCGGACATCGCCAACCGGGGCATTGATTTCGTGGTGGTCCGGGAGCTGATTGGCGGACTGTACTTCGGCGAGCACACCACCGTGGAGGAGAACGGGGAGAAGAAGGCCCGGGATATCTGCGAGTATTCCGAGACGGAGATCCGCCGGGTGGCCCGTGTGGCCTTTGAAATGGCCCGGAAGCGCCGGAAGCGGGTGACCAGCGTGGACAAGTCCAACGTGCTGGACACCTCCCGCCTCTGGCGGGCGGTGGTGACGGAGGTGGCCGGGGAGTACCCGGATGTGGAACTGCTCCATATGTATGTGGACAACGCCTCCATGCAGATGGTAAAGGACCCCAGCCAGTTTGACGTGCTGGTGACGGAAAACCTCTTTGGCGATATCCTGTCCGACGAGGCCAGCCAGATTACCGGCTCCATCGGCATGATTCCCTCCTCCAGCATGGGCGAGGGTACCCGGGGCCTCTACGAGCCCATTCACGGCTCCGCCCCGGACATCGCCGGGCAGAACAAGGCCAACCCCATCGGCACCGTTCTGGCCGCCGCCATGATGCTGCGCTACAGCTTCGATATGGCCGCCGAGGCCGCCGCCATCGAGAACGCCGTGGACCAGACCCTGAAGGCCGGCTTCCGCTGCGGCGACATCATGGAGCAGGGCTGCACGCTGCTGGGCTGCACGGAGATGGGCGCGGAAATCCGCAAGCGCATCTGAATCAGAAAAGACCGCCGTCCGGCGGTCTTTTTTGTATCTTCCCTCTGATTCAGCCGTCTGACGGAGGCAGATTGCGGTCGCCCCACTCCTTCATCACATTCAGCACAGAAATGAAGCTCTGCCCCAGCTCCGTCAGTGTGTACTCCACCCGCGGGGGAACCTCGTGAAAATCGCGGCGCAGAAGAAACCCGTCGGCCTCCAGCTCCCGCAGCTGCTTGGTCAGGGAGGACTCCGTAATCTCCCCGAGCTGCCGCCGCAGCTGGCCGAAGCGGTGTATGTCGGACACGGCTATGTAGTAGAGTATTTCGATTTTCCACTTTCCGCCCAGCAGCTTTTGCAGAGTGGAAATGGTTCTGCACCGCTCAACGGCCTGTTTGGTTTTCCGCATGGCGTATTCCTCCCTCCGGATGGTCCTGCTGGCTACACCATATCAGACCCGCAGCAAAAAATCAAGACGCCGCCGGGCTTTACGCCTGCCCCCGCAGGAACGCCTGTAGGGGCGGGCCTCTGCGCCCGCCCGTTCTCCCAATGATGCTGGGCCTCCGGCAGACGGGCCGGGACAGGCCCCTACATAAAATCTTCGCCCTGTTCACTCCTCAAAAATCAAGGCGTCGCAAAAATCAGGGTACTGCAAAAAAGTACCGTACTTTTCTTTTCACGGCGGCCCGGTATAATGGACCCATCAAAGAGACGTCAGGGAGGTATGACGATGCACTACACAGGGACCATTTGGCGTCCGCCCTACGAGGCGGCGTCGCTGCTGCTGGAGGTCACGGCGGGCTGCACCCACCACAGCTGTAAATTCTGCACGCTGTACAGTGAGCTGCCATTCAAGTTTAGAATGTCGCCGCTGAAGGACGTGGAGAGCGATTTGCAGGAGGCGCAGATTTGGGCCGCGGACCCCATGGCCCGGCTGTCGGCCCGCTTACAGGGGCTTCCGGAGCCCGGAGGTGTGGAAAGGGTGTTTCTGACCGGGGCGAACCCCTTCGTCCTGCGCTGTGACAGGCTGCTGGAAATCGCCGGTCTGATCCGGCAGTATCTGCCCTCTGTCAGAACGGTGGGCTGCTTTTCCCGAATCACGGACATTGCCCTGAAATCTGATGAGGAGCTGGCGGCCCTTGGCCGGGCCGGCTACGACGGTCTGACCATCGGCATTGAGACCGGCGACGGCGAGGCTCTGGCGTTTATGAACAAGGGCTATGCGCCTGGGGACATCCTGACCCAGTGCCGCCGTCTGGACGAGGCGGGCATCGGGTACAGCTTTTTCTACCTGGCGGGGATTTCCGGAGCCGGGCGGGGCGAGGCGGGGGCGCGGGCCACCGCCGCCGTGTGCAATCAGCTGCGCCCCTGGCTGATTGGGGTGAATATGCTGACCGTCTACCCGGATTCCGAGCTCAGCCGGGAAATCCGGCGGGGGGCCTGGAGGGAGAGCGGGGAGCTGGAGAAGTACCGGGAGACCCGGACGCTGCTGGAGTGCCTGAACATTCCCACCGTCTTCGCGGCCATGGGGGCGTCCAACGCCTTTCAGTTTCAGGGCGCTCTGCCGGAGGAGCAGGACGCGCTGCTGGCGAGACTGGATGAAATCATAGCCTCCGGCCAGGAAGACCGGCTGCGGTCCTACCGGGAGCAGCTGCCCCATTTATAAGCATTGGGCCTCCCGGCTTCACAGGCAGCCCACGGCGCAAATGCGCCCCCTCGAAAACCACTTGCCGGTTTACGGGCCCACCAGCTCCGTAAAAGGCCGGAGAGTAGGGCGGCGGAAAAACGAAAAAACAAAAAAACGAAAAAACGAAAAAACGCCGGGGAACGCATTGAGAGACGTTCCCCGGCATTTTGGTGAGACAGAGGATTCAGCGGTGTTCCGAAGGGCCTGGCTCTGCGCGCTCTTCTTCCGCGCGCTCCTTTTCCGTGCGCCCTTCTTCCGCGTGCCCTTCTTCCGCGTGCCCTTCTTCCGCGTGCCCTTCCTCTTCCGCGTCTCCTTCCTCCTGGGCCTTCAGACGCTCCAGCCAGGCCAGAAGGCCGGGCCGCCGGGTTTCCCGGCAGAGCCGGTCGATCAGGGCCCGGCGCTCCTCCAGACGGCCCATTCTGCCCAGGACCTCAATCCGTTCGCATTCGATGTGCTCCCGGAAGGTGATGACGCCTGTGTCCGCCCGTTTCAGCACGTCGTTTTCAGAAAAAGCCGGGGCGCACCGGTCCAGGGCCGCCAGGAATTTGTCTCCGTCCCGGTCCTGCTGATAGGCCCGGGCGGCTTCGTTCAGGGGTTTGAGGGCCTTCCGGAGCGGACGGGAATTGCTCCAGGCACAGGCAAACAGATACATCGCCAGCAGCGCGATGATGGCCAGAGTCCTGGCCATGGGCGGGAGCTCCAGAGCGTTCAGCCCGAAGCCCGCCGCCGCTGTCCCGGCGATTGTCAGCGCCAGCCGGAGCCGGTGGCCCTTGGAGGCCGCGAACCCCGCTGCGGTCAGGATTACGCCCAGGACCAGGGCCAGAATCCGGAGCACTCCGGCCAACTCGAAGCGGCCTCCTCCCCTCACGGCGGCCACAGCGACGCTCAGCATCACGGCCCAGAGGAGGAGGGAGAACAGGCCCAGAGCCGTCTTTCTGTTCATGGCGCGGTCTCCCCGACAGTGACCGCCAGATGAAATTCATCGGTAAGGGACAGCCGGTATCCAGGGATGTTCTCCCGGTTCCACTCCGGGGTCTGAGAGGACTGCCAGGTTCCTCCGGGCTCAAAGCTGAGTTCCGCCGGGACGTATACCGTCAGCGTCTCGCCGCCGGCGTCCCGGACCTGGTACTGCGTCAGGTTCTTCTCCGGCCCGAAGTACCCCGGCAGGTGGGTGGACATGCTTCCGGGGAGAAACCAGACCTCCCGCTCCGCCGTCTGGCTGGATTCAATCTGCTTCATATCCGCTCCCGTCTTCCCCAGCAGGGGCAGGACCTCGCTGTTCAGCATCAGGCCGCAGATGCCCACATGGATGGCCAGGGGCAGGACGGCCATTTTGGCCAGGTCC
The DNA here is from genome assembly GCF_947654275.1 of uncultured Oscillibacter sp. Taxonomy (GTDB): domain Bacteria; phylum Bacillota; class Clostridia; order Oscillospirales; family Oscillospiraceae; genus Oscillibacter. The sequence goes on from NZ_CANTJS010000007.1 coordinate 39,375, forward strand.
TTCCACACGCCGGAGGCCCTCCGCTTTTTCAGGGCCCGGGCGGCCAGCACCGTGATGAGAAGGATGACGGCCAGCCCCAGCGCCGCCGCGCCCAGCATCAAAAAGCACCAGGTCCGGGCCGCGCCGAGGATGCCGTAGGCGGTGCTTTTGCCCGCCTGGCACCAGCGCTGAACGGGCTCGGACAGGGCCCCCAGCACCAGCAGCAGGGCGGGGAAGATGGAGAAAAAGGGACTGATGACCAAAAACAGGTCGGAACGGCGGCTGTATGGCTGTGACATGACTGCGCACTCCTTTTCCGGCGGATTCTGCCTGAAATTTCTATGGAGAGTATAGCGCGGAACGGCGGGAAATGCAAGAGGCCGGAGCGCCGGGGGAATTTTATTCGGAAGAAGGGGGCGGGCTTTACACCTGACCCCCGCAATGATGCCTGTAGGGGCGGGCCTCTGTGCCCGCCCGTTCTCCCAATGGTTCCGGATTCCCGGCAGAGGGACCGGGACAGGCCCCTGCAAAATAAAATCTGCCAATAAGAACATCCCCCGGCGCCAAAGGCGTTGGAACAGCCGTCCGGCGGACCTTAAACCAGACGCCAGACTAAAAGGCGGTCCGCGCCTGTGCCCTTGAGGCTGCGGACGAGAGCGTCCCAGGCGGTCTGCCCGGCAGTCCCGTAATCGGCCTGGAAAAATTCGCAGATGAACCGGGAGAGCCCCTGGAAGTCCATGGCCTCCTCCAGCGCCAGGACCTGTTCCCCTTCGCGGAACACCACCACGTCAAAGTCGCCGGTGGCCCCCCGCCATGCCTCTCCCACCGCCTCCATGCCGCTTCGGACGTCCACACCGCAGACCGTCTGGAGATAGCGGAACAGGGCAAGGAAGACCTCGCCGGAACACCCGGCAGCTTCCATTGCGCCTGCGGGGGACTCCATTTCGTCGAGCATCCTGCTGATGAGACTGTCCGCCTCGCCGGGAGCCCCGTTTTGGATGAGGACTGCCAGCTCCTCGAAGCTGCCCCTGGCGCAGGTTCCGAAAATGCCAATCATGGACATGGTGTGTTCCTCCTGTCGTGATGTGAGGCGCTGCCGTGCCGTCGCGCCTGATGGATGATTCTGAGTATACCATGTCGGCCGCCGGGGCGCAAGACGGGACAGGCTTCAGGGAGTGTCCATCTGCGCATATTACAGCGGGGATGCCATGCAGAAGGATGGCCCGGTCAGGGGACCAGGCCATTTCCTCGGGAGCGCCGGAGCCCCAAAAGACGCAGCACCCGCAGGGACCCCCTGGCCGGCCCGTTTGCCGGGAATTTTGACGCTTGGAATCAGGCGGGTTCCAAAGTATGCAAGGTTCCCTTTGACAAAGGTCGGCCTTTTTGCTATCATCAGCTTAATGGCGTATGATGCGGAAAGTCCGGAGCGCGCTCCGGCGGGCGTCTCTTCCCCTGAGAGGGCCCGGCGCCGCCTACTTTTGAAAAGGAGCAGGGCTATGAAACACGTAAAATACGGCAAGTGCGTCCGCTGCGGCAAGACCTATGAGGCTGTGCCGGACCTGACCAGCTGCGAATGCGGAGGCATTCTGGACATCGTCTATGACTATGATTACATCAGGACCCGGCTGACCAAAGAGAAGCTGGCGGAGCGCGGGGAGCGGAGCATGTGGCGTTACCGGGAGCTGCTGCCCATTGAGGAGACCACGGAGCCCACGCCTCTGCGGGTGGGCTGGTCCCCCCTGTACGAGGAGCCCCGCCTGGCGGAGGCGCTGGGACTGAAACGCCTGTGGGTGAAGGACGACGGCCAGAACCCCACCGCCTCCTTGAAGGACCGGGCCAGCGCCATGGCCGTGGCCAAGGCCCGGGAGGCCGGGGCGAAGGTCATCGCCTGCTCCTCCACTGGCAACGCCGCCAGCTCTCTGGCGGGCAACGCGGCGGCGGCGGGCCTGTCCACCTATATCTTCGTGCCCTCCCGGGCCCCCAAGGGCAAGGTGGCCCAGCTGATGACCTTCGGGGCCACGGTTGTTTCCGTCCAGGGCAGCTATGAAGAGACCTTCGAGCTGAGCAGGGCCGCCATTGACAAATGGGGCTGGTACAACCGCAACGCGGCCATCAACCCCTATCTCTCCGAGGGCAAGAAGACCGTGGCCCTGGAGATTATGGAGCAGCTGAACTGGGAGGTCCCCGACTATATCGCCATCTCCGTGGGAGACGGCTGCACCATCGCCGGGCTCTGGAAGGGCCTGAAGGACCTGCACGCCATCGGCTTTATTGATAAGCTCCCCCGGCTGATCTCCGCCCAGGCGGAGGGCTGCTGCCCCCTGAACCGGGCCATTGAAACCGGGGAGCCCTGGCGTCCCATGGAGGAGAACACCCTGGCGGACTCCATCGCCGTGGGGGTGCCCCGGAACGCGGACAAGGCCCTCATGGCGATTCGGGAGAGCAGCGGCCTGACGGTCAACGTCTCCGACCGGGAGATCATGGCGGCCCAGAAGCTGCTGGGCCGGACCTGCGGCGTCTTTGGCGAGCCGGCCGGCGTCACCGGCGCGGCGGGGGTGAAAAAGCTCTGCGAGCAGGGGAAGCTGGGAAAGGACGACACGGTGGTCTCCGTGGTGACAGGGAACGGCCTGAAGGACGTTGCCAACGCCATCGCCGCCTGCGGCGAGCCCATCACCATCCCCTCCGACATGGACCGCCTGCTGGCGGCCTTCGCTGAGAAGGGCATCACCGTGGACTGAGCGCCGCCGCGAACGGGAAATAACAGAAAACAGCAAAAGGGCAAAGAAACAAAGAAACAAAAAACGAAAAATCCGGCTTCGACTGCGGGGCCGGATTTTTTGACCGGTTTTTGCCCGTTTTTTGGCCGGATTTTTGTCCGGATTTTAAGCCCTTCCCGTCCTGCCGCCCTCCGCCGGAGGGACGGTCCGGGAAAAAGGAAGCTGAGATGGAAAATGAAAAAATGCCGTTGCTTTAGCGGCGGGAGCGGCGTATGATAGAGTCAGCGCAGATGAGCGCCCGGCGGCTGAAACGGCTTTTTAGTGCCGGCGCACGCGTACAAAAAATTCATCCGGGAAAGGAAGCTGCGATGAAGGCATTGGAAGACAAGCACTGCTGGGCGGAGATTGACCTGGACGCCCTGCTGCATAATTTTTCCCTGGTGCGGCGTCTGGCGGGGGAGACCCCCGTCTGCGCCGTGGTGAAGGCCGACGCCTACGGCCACGGGGACCTGATGGTCTGCCGCGCCCTGGCAGAGGCCGGAGCGGCCTGGTTTGCCGTGTCCTGTCTGGCGGAGGCGAGACGCCTGCGCCGGGGCGGCGTCCGCCGGCCCATTCTGATTCTGGGCATGACCCAGCCCGGCCAGGCGGCGGCCCTGGCGGAGGACCGCATCACCCAGGCCCTGTTCAGCCCGGAGTACGCCCGGGCCCTCTCGGAGGCGGCCCGGGCCGCCGGGGTGACGGTGGACTGCCACCTGAAGGTGGACACCGGCATGGGCCGCATCGGCTTCGGGGCCCGGGAGGATTTTGAGGGAGCCGTGGAGGGCCTGCGGGCCTGCCGGGAGCTGCCGGGTCTGTCTGTCTCCGGCATCTTCCAGCACTTTTCGGCGGCGGATTCCCTGGCGGCGGAGGACCGGGCCTATACCGAAGCCCAGTACGCCCTGTTCCGCCGGGTTCTGGACCGGGTGGCCGGGGATGCGCCGCTGATGGTGCACTGCTGCAACTCGGCGGGGCTGGTGTCCCACCCGGAGTGGGCCCACGATCTGGTCCGGGCGGGCATCATTCTCTACGGCCAGGACCCCAGCGGGGAACTGCCCCTGCCCGGCCTCCGGCCCGTCATGAGCCTGAAGGCGGCGGTGAGCCACGTCAAGACCCTTCTGCCCGGGGAGTCCGCCGGATATGGCCGGACCTATACCGCGGAGCGGCCTGTCCGGACGGCTACCCTCTGCTGCGGCTATGCCGACGGCTATCCCCGGCTGCTGTCCGGCCTGGGCGTGGCCTCCCTCCACGGAAAGCCCGCCCCCATTCTGGGCCGGGTGAGCATGGACCAGGTGCTGGTGGACGTCACCGAAGCGCCGGAGACCGCCATGGGGGACGAGGCCGTTCTGCTGGGGGCCGGAGGCGGCGACAGCTTCGCCCGGGCGGCGGAAAAGATTGGGACCATCTCCTATGAACTCCTCTGCGCCGTGGCCCGAAGGGTGCCGAGGGTCTATCTCCGGGGCGGCGAGGCCGTGGCCGTGGACGACTATCTGGCGGATGTGAACTGAATTAGGAATTAGGAATGAGGAATTAGGAATGGCTTCTTAATTAGGAATGATTCCGTTCTTTCGGCAATTCCTAACTCCTAACTCCTAATTCCTAATTTCCGAAAGGGGTGTGCGTATGTGGCTGCTGTTCGCCTTTGGCTCCGCGCTGTTCGCGGGCCTGACGGCCATTCTGGCCAAGTGCGGCGTCCGGCGGACGGATTCCACCGTGGCCACCGCCGTCCGCACCGTGGTGGTGCTGGCGTGTTCCTGGATGATGGTGTTTCTCACCGGGGCCCAGGCGGGACTGGGGTCCATCGGGGGGAGGACGCTGCTGTTCCTGGCGCTGTCGGGCCTGGCTACCGGGGCCTCCTGGCTGTGCTATTTCAAGGCGCTGCAATTGGGGGACGTGAACCAGGTGACGCCCATCGACAAGAGCGGCACCGTGCTGACGATCCTGCTGGCGCTGGTGCTGTTCCGGGAGTCGCTTACTCCGCCGAAGATGGCGGGAACCGCCGCCATCGCCCTGGGGACCTGGCTGATGCTTGAACGGAGGGAGACGGACAAGACGGGGAAGGGGGGGCTGACCTGGCTGCCCTTCGCCCTGGGGTCGGCGGTGTTTGCCAGCCTCACGGCGATTCTGGGAAAAATCGGCATCAGCGGCGTGGACTCCAACCTGGGCACCGCCATCCGCACCGGCGTGGTGCTGGTCATGGCCTGGGGGATGGTCTTCGCCGCGGGAAAGGGGCCGGCCCTGCGGGAGGTGCCCGGAAACGAGCTGGGCTTCATCTGTCTGTCCGGCGTGGCCACCGGGGCCTCCTGGCTGTGCTATTACCGGGCCCTCCAGACCGGCCCCGCCAGCGTGGTGACGGCGGTGGACAAGCTGAGCCTGCTGGTGACGGTGGGGTTCTCCTGCCTGGTGCTCCGCGAGAGGCTGAGCCGCCGGGCTGGGCTGGGACTGGCCCTGATGACCGCCGGGACCCTGTCCATGCTGCTGTGAGGGTTTCCGGCGGCGGAATGATTTTAAATAAGAAAGGAAGGCGGCTATGAAGGAAGCGCGGAAAAAGCGGATTTTGCTCATCGGCACCGGCGGCACCATTGCCTCGGAGCTTACGGAGAGCGGCGGCCTGGCCCCGGAGCTGACCACGGAAGAGCTGCTGGCCCGGCTCCCCGCCATCTCGGACATCTGTGAGACGGACTGCCTCCAGCTGCTGAATCTGGACAGCACCAACATGACCCCGGCCCACTGGCTGGAGATGGTCCGCTGCATCCGGGACCGTTATGAGGCTTACGACGGCTTCGTGCTCACCCACGGCACCGACACCATGGCCTATACGGCGGCGGCCCTCAGCTATCTGATTCAGGACAGCCCCAAGCCCATCATCCTCACCGGGGCCCAGAAGCCCATCGGCTTCGACTCCACCGACTCCAAGACCAATCTGATGGACGCCTTCCGCTGCGCCGCCGCGGACCTGCCGGGGGTCTCCATCGTGTTCAACAGCCAGGTGATTCTGGGCACCCGGGCCAAGAAAACCCGGTCCAAGAGCTTTCAGGCCTTTTCCAGCATCAACTTTCCCCACCTGGGCATCCTCCGGGACGGGGTGCTGCTGCGCTACATCCGCCAGGACTGCGGCGGGAGCCCGGTGTTTTACGAGACCCTGGACACAAGGGTGTCCCTGCTGAAGCTGGTCCCCGGCATGGGCCGGGAGCTGGCGGACTTCCTGCTGGCCCGGAACGACGCCCTGATCATCGAGAGCTTCGGCGTGGGGGGCCTGCCGGAGCACGGCGGTTTCTACGACTGCATCCGGGACGCCATGGCGGCGGGGAAAATCATCGTCCTCACCACCCAGGTGGAAAACGAGGGCAGCGACGTGGGGGTGTACCATGTGGGACACGCTCTGAAAAACGAGCTGGGGGTTCTGGAGGCCTATGACATGACCACCGAGGCGGTGGTGGCGAAGCTGATGTGGATTCTGGGCCGGACGAGGCGCCGGGAGGAGGTGGAACGGCTGTTTTACACCCCCGTGGCCCGGGACATTCTCTGGCCTGTGGTGTGATACGCATTTCAAATAAAACGATTTCGGTTTATTTGAAACAGAACCGCATTCTGCATTTCTGTTCTGCGCCGGAATGGCGCAAAACACGTCTCATAAGAATCCAATGCGCCTTTGGCGGTATCAAAAGCTTTTGAATGGAGTCTAATATGAAAGACCGCCGGAAAGCCGGCGTATGGCTTGTTTTTCCGGCGGTTTCGTGATATAGTCGACGGGACTGAAGGGCGCGCCTGCTCAGTCCCGGGACGGTAAACTCCGAGTGAAGGCAGGCAAACCGGCCGCCCTCACAGACCGGCGGCGGACGCCCGGGAAATTTCCGGATTCCGACAGATAAGGAGGTCCTTTTGGATGTTCTCGATTTCCCCTATGAAAGATCTCTACGAAAGCCCCATGCCCCCCATGGCCCTGACGGACTATGAGGCCATGTCCAAATTTCTGAACCGGGGCGCGCAGCGCTGCAAGGCCTCCGGGCGGAATTTCGATTTGTTCCTGGACTGGGTGATTCACGCCCTGACCCAGAGCCTCACCGCCGACAGCGCCTCCCGCATCTTCCTGCCCAAAACCAAAACCTGCCCCTTTGAGCTGGACGATCTGATTCCCCTCTCCCCGCTCCGGTCCCAGCGGCGGCAGCGGGTGCAGCTGCGGGAGACGAACCTGATTGCCCCGGTGTGGAACAACAGCGATCTGGAGTCGGCCCTGGAGGCCTTTTACGACAGCGGCTTTGCCGGAACGGACCTGGAGGAGGTATTCGGCGGCGTCTACATCCAGGAGCTCCGCCTGGCCATCATCGACGCCCCGGCGGACGTGGACGTGCCCCAGGTGCTGCGGGTCTGGAGCCGGGGGAGCATCCTTCTGAACAGCTGGTCCCTGGGGGAGCTGGAACCGGTGCTGTCCACCGACGGCGAACACTGGTATCTTCAGGGGGAGGACGGCGAACAGAAGCTGCCGGTGCTGGAGACCCGCATGGCCGCTCTGTACAACTGCGGCCTGCGGCGTTACGCCGGCAGGGAGTGAGGACAGGCGCCCCCGGGTCCCCCCTCAGGTCCGCCGGGGAGGAAGCGCCCGGCTGAAGGAGCTTTTTGCAGGCCCCGCCTTCCGGTGAAATGGGGAAAGGACGCTTCCGGAGGAAGCGCCCTATTCGGAGATTTTTTGGATACTTTTCGGAGACTTTTCGAAAATTTTTCGGAGGCTTTTCGGGGGCTTTATGCAGGGGCCTGCCCCGTCCTCCGAAGGCATGGAGAGCCCGGAGGAACGGGAGGGGGCCGACCCCGGCAGAGGCGTGTAGGGGCCGCCGCCCTCGGCGGCCCGCTGGCAGCAATGATGAAGGCTGCTGTAAAATGCGCTGGGGGAGCGTCCGATTGGCAGATTTTATTTTGCAGGGGCCGGCCCGATGTTGTGAGGCCCTTATACCGGCGGCCCCTGCATCATGGTCCTGCTGTAAAATGCGCAGATGGACACGCCCCGTTGGGCGGCGGCGATTGACTGGAAAACGGGAGTATGTTATGATCGTCCACAATAAGAGCCTGTTTAAAATCCGGCGGAGTGCCGGATTGGGGCAGATTTTTTACCCAATGGGCATGTGATATCCGTAAGGCGGCAGAGCCGCCAACGGCTATCCAATTGTCGGGCAAGGCGGTTTGACGCAGGAATCCTGGCGAATTTCAAGTCAAACCAACGCAGCACCGGCGGAAAAAGATGCCCTGAGACGGCGTTTCGATGGATTTTAATCAGGCTCTAAGACGCGGCGGTGAAAGGAGCGAAGGCATGAACATCCACAAGGGACACAGGCAGCATATGCGTGACCGCTTCATACAGGGCGGCCTGGAGGGCTTTGCCGACCACGAGGCCCTGGAGCTGCTTCTGTATTACGCCATCCCTCAGAAGGACACGAATCCCCTGGCCCATGCCCTGATGGAGCGCTATGGGAGCCTGTCCGCCGTGCTGTCCGCACCCATTGAGGATTTGGTAAAAATGGAGGGCGTCGGAGAGCGGACCGCCGTTCTGCTGCACCTGGTGCCCCGGATAGAGCAGAAGGCCCATCTGTCGGAGCTGGAACAGGTGCTGGACAGCACCGGGCGCATCGGCGCGTATCTTCTGGAGCGCTTTTCCCTGGAGCGGGACGAGGTGGTCTATCAGCTCTGCCTGGACCAGAAGGGCCGTCTGCTGGCCTGCAAGTGCCTGGGGGAGGGCGGAACCGCCTCCGTGGACCTGGATGTCCGCAGGCTGGTGGAAAACGCCCTGCTGTCCACCGCCAGCGGGGTGGTCCTGGCTCACAACCACCCCAGCGGCGTGGCCCTGCCCTCTCCCGAGGATTACGCGGCCACCGACCGGGCCCGGGCGGCCCTGAAAACCGTGGGGGTGGAGCTGCTGGACCACATCATTATAGCGGACCGGGATTTTGTATCCCTGGCGGATTCCGGCTGTCTCCGTTAGTTTTAAAACAGACTCCAGTACCCGCATTCAGGCCGCCCTGCGGATGCCGTCCGGCCTGCAGGGATACGGCAATCTGCCGGTTCTATAGCAAGCGTCAAAATTCCCGACAAACGGGCCGGCCAGGGGGCCGGTCCCTACAGAGGCGTGTAGGGGCAGCCGCCCCCGGCGGCCCGCTGGCAGCAATGATGAGGGTTGCTATAAGCCTCCAGCGGGGCTGAACCCGGCAAATATTGTCGAACAAATGTTGTAATCCGGCCGGCGCTGTGGTACAATGAGAGGCGGAAGGAAAACGGTCCTTTTCATGGGGGCCGCCGGAGGGACGGCGGAAGCCGAAAACACGAAAACACGAAAACACGAAAAACTCTACAGCATGGGAGCGTGGAACGATGCCGAAATTTCAGGTTGTATCCGATTATCAGCCCTCCGGCGACCAGCCGGAGGCCATTGCCGCTTTGGCGGGGGGCATTGAAAACGGACTGAAGGAGCAGGTTTTGCTGGGCGTCACCGGCTCCGGCAAGACCTTTACCATGGCAAAGGTCATCGAGGCCGTCCAGCGGCCCACTCTGGTGCTGGCTCACAACAAAACCCTGGCGGCCCAGCTCTGCGCGGAGTTCAAGGAGTTCTTCCCCAACAACGCCGTGGAGTATTTCGTGTCCTACTATGACTACTACCAGCCCGAGGCCTATATCCCCCACACGGACACCTATATTGCAAAAGACGCCTCCACCAACGACGAAATCGACCGACTCCGCCTCTCCGCCACCTTCGCCCTGCTGGAACGGCGGGACGTGATTGTGGTGGCCTCTGTCTCCTGTATTTACGGACTGGGAGAGCCGGAGGATTTCGCGAAGCTGTCCGTCTCTCTCCGGGTGGGGGCGGAGTGGGAGCGGGACGAGATGCTGCGCCGCCTGGTGGAAATCCGCTATGAGCGGAACGACGTCGCCTTTGAGCGCAACATGTTCCGGGTCCGGGGGGACACGGTGGAGATATACCCGGCCTATTACAAGGACAGGGCCATCCGGGTGGAGTTCTTCGGGGACGAGATTGAGCGCATCAGCGAATTCAACCCCCTCACCGGAACCGCCTCGCTGAAGCTGAACCACGCCGTGATCTACCCCGCCAGCCACTACGTTACCACCAAGGACAAAATGGACAGGGCCATCGGGGAAATCCGGAAGGAGCTGGAGATACAGGTGGAGGGCTTCAACGCCAATAACCAGCTGGTGGAGGCCCAGCGCATCCGCCAGCGGACGGAGTACGACATGGAGATGATGCAGGAACTGGGCTACTGCTCCGGCATCGAGAACTATTCCCGCATCATCTCCGACCGGCCCGCCGGGTCCGCGCCCATGACGCTGCTGGACTTCTTCCCTGAGGATTTCGTGCTCTTCGTGGACGAGAGCCACGTCACACTGCCCCAGGTCCGGGCGATGTACAACGGCGACCACGCCCGGAAGGACGCCCTGGTGAAATACGGCTTCCGCCTCCCCTGCGCCTATGACAACCGCCCCCTGAAATTCGAGGAGTTCGAGGGCCGCATCGGTCAGGCGGTTTTCGTCTCGGCCACGCCGGGCCCCTATGAGCGGGAGCGGGCGGACCAGGTGGTGGAGCAGGTCATCCGGCCCACGGGACTGCTGGACCCCAGAGTGGAGGTCCGGCCCGTCACCGGGCAGATTGACGACCTGATAGAGGAGATCAACGCCCGGGCCGCCAGGGACGAACGGGTGCTGGTGACCACCCTCACCAAGAAAATGGCGGAGGACCTGACGGAGTACTTCAAGAACGCCGGAATCAGGGTCCGGTATATGCACGCGGACGTGGAGACCATCCAGCGGATGGAGATTATCCGGGACCTGCGGCTGGGGAAATTTGACGTGCTCATCGGCATCAACCTCCTCCGGGAGGGCCTGGACCTGCCGGAGGTCAGTCTGGTGGCCGTGCTGGACGCGGACAAGGAGGGCTTCCTCCGGTCCGAGACCTCTCTGATTCAGACCATAGGCCGGGCGGCCCGGAACGCGGAGGGTCTGGTGGTTCTCTACGCCGATACCATCACCCCCTCCATGCGGGCGGCTATGGACGAGACGGAGCGCCGCCGGGGGATTCAGGACCGCTTTAACCAGGAGCACGGCATCGTCCCCAAGACCATCATCAAGGGGGTCCGGGAGGTGCTGGAGATTTCCGCCGCCGCCGAGGAGGACACCACCCAGGCCCGTCGGCACAAAAAGCTGAGCCAGGCGGAGCGGGACGCGGAAATCCGGCGTCTGGAGAAGGAGATGAAGGAGGCCAGCAAGATGCTGGAATTCGAGTACGCGGCGGTGCTGAGAGACCGGATTATCGAGCTGAGGGGAGAGAAATAGTTAGGAATGAGGAATTAGGAATGAGGAATTTTCCGAAATTCCCCCAATTCTAACTCCTGATGAGAAATGGTCAGGAATGAGAAATTAGGAATGAGGAATTTTCCGAAATTCCCCCAATTCTAACTCCTGATGAGAAATGGTCAGGAATGAGAAATTAGGAATGAGGAATTAAAAATGAGAAATTTTCCGAAATTCCACCCAATTCCTAATTCCTAACTCCTAACTCCTAATTCCTAATTCCTAATTGAATGAGGTGTTTTATGAAATACGAATGGCTGGACGAATACCTCCTGGCCCTGCCGGGGGCGGAAAAGGACTACAAGCCCGAATGGGGCTGGTTCCGGTACATGCTCCGGGGCAAGCTCTTTGCCGCGGTCTGCACGCCGGACGAAAAGCACGGCACCTACGGCGGCCACGACCTGGTGAATCTGAAATGCGACCCCGCCCGGGGCGAAATCCTCCGGGCGGCCCACCCCGAAATTCTGCCGGGGTTCTACTGCGACAAACGGCACTGGATTGCCTGCCTCCTGGACGGGGACCTGCCGGAGGATATCCTCCGGGAGCTCTGCCGGGAGTCCCACCAGCTGATTTTGAAAAAGCTGCCCAAATACGTACAGAAGGAAATTAGTAATTAGAAATTAGGAATGAGGAATTGCGGCTCGTTTGGATAAATTCCTGATTCCTAACGCCTCATTCCTAATTGAGGGAAGTGTTTAGATGGAACTGACGCGGTATCAAAAAATCCTGCTGGCGGCGCTGGCGGGGATGCTGGTTTTGTTCAGCGTCCTCATGGCGGTCTTCCGGAGCAGTCCCGGCGTGCTGTTCGAGGAGAGCCTTCTGGAAATCGCCGGGGAAGGGGTCTACACCGGCAGAGTCATGGGGGAGCCGGTGGCCATTACCGTCACAAGGCCCTCGGATTCCAGGGCCGTGGTGGAGTTCGCCATCGGGGACCGGTTCCGTGACGTCTGCCAGGTGGACTATCCCCTGACGCCTGTCGAGACGGTCCGGGGCCCGGTGGACGGCATCCGGGTCACGAAAAACGGCGCGGTCCTGTTCCAGGGGGCCTACGCCCGGGACATGGATGGCGGCTGGTTCGATGAGAACGGGGACTGGGCCCCCCAGTTTACCGTCCGGGCCTATACCAGCGGCGACCCCTGGCGGTATTATGAGACGGACGCGGCCACCGCTGTGGCCTTCGCCCTGGGGCCCGGCACCGCCGCCCACGGGGACCCGGGCCTCTTTGCGCTGGCGGTGTTCCTGACGGCTCTGCTGGCGGTGTGGATTCTGTTTCATAAACAGCTGTTCCGCTTTGAGCACCGCTGGGCCCGGGACCCGGAGCCCACCGAGGGATATCTGTTTTTGGAGCGGGCGGTGTGGCTGCTGGCGGCGGCGGCCGTCGCCGGGGTCTATCTCGCGGCGATGGTGACGGTCAGTTAGGAGCGGTTATGGAAGAGGCACAGAGGAAGCGCCCTTTCACGGCAGAGGGCGGGACAAAAAAGAGGGCCGCCCTCTCAGCAGGGGAAAGGGCCCTGATAGAAGAGAGCGCCGCCCTCTCGACAGAGGGAGGCACTTTGAAAGAAGAGAGCGCCACCCGTCAGGGTGGCGGAGCAAAAAAAAGCGCCGCCCGTCAGGGCGGCGAAACAAAAAAAGCCTGTGCGGCGATTCTGGCGGCGGCGGTGCTGTGGGGCGTAATTGGCCTGTGGAACCGGCGGCTGATGGCGGCGGGGCTGTCCCCGGCGGGCATCGTGGCGGTGCGGAACTTCGGCGGCATGGCCCTGCTGGCGGCGTTCTTTGCCCTCCGGGACCGGCGGGTGTTCCGGGTGGAGCGGCGGCATCTGAAATACTTTTTCGGCACCGGCGTGGTGAGCGTGGCACTGTTTACCGTGTGCTATTTCTCCTGCCAGCAGCTCTGCTCCCTGGCGGCGGCCTCCGTGCTGCTGTACACGGCCCCGTCCTTTGTGGTGCTGCTGTCGGCGGTCCTCTGGAGGGAGCCCGTCACCGGGAAAAAGCTGCTGGCCCTGGGGCTGACCCTGGCAGGCTGCGCCTGCGTCTGCGGTGTGTTCAGCGGAGGACTGTCCGTGACGCTCCCCGGCGTCCTTCTGGGTCTGGGGTCCGGGTTCTTCTACGCACTTTACAGCATCTTTGGCCGGTATGCCCTGGCACATTACCCGCCTCTGACGGTGACGGTCTGGACCTTTTTGTTCGCGGGCCCGGCGTCCCTGGTCCTGCTCCGGCCGGCGGAGCTGGCAGCGGCGTTCTCCCGGCCCGGCAGCTGGCCGACGGCCCTGGCGCTGGCGGCGCTGTCCACGGCGCTGCCCTATGTCCTGTATACCTGGGGCCTCGCCCGGACGGAGCCGGGCCGGGCCTCCATCCTGGCCAGCCTGGAGCCGGCGGCGGCAGCCCTGACGGGGGTGCTGGCCTTCGGTGAGCCCATGGACCTGCTGACGGCGGCGGGAATCCTGTGCGTCCTGGCGGGCGTGTCTGTTTTGAGGTAAACGATATGGCAAAGAAAAAAGAGGAAAAAACCAACGTTATGCGGATTCTGGACCAGAAAAAGGTCCCCTACACCGCCCACTTCTATGAGGAGAGCCAGGGCCCCCAGGGCACCCGGGAGTATGGCGTCCACGTGGCCCAGGCCCTGGGCCAGGACCCCCGCCGGGCCTTCAAGACCCTGGCGGCAAAAGGGGCCTCCGGGGGATACTATGTGTTCGACATCCCTACACCCGATACCCTGGACCTGAAAAAGGCGGCGAAGGCGGCGGGGGAGAAATCCGTGGAGCTGCTGGCCGTGAAGGACATCACCGCCGTCACCGGCTATGTCCGGGGCGGGTGCAGCCCTGTGGGCATGAAAAAGCCCTATCCTGTTTTCTTCCACGAAACGGCCCTGGACTATGAGACCATCTATATCTCCGCCGGGAAAATCGGGGTCCAGGCGGAGGTGGCGCCGGGGGCGCTGCTGGCCCTGCTGGGCGCGGGGACGGCGGACCTGGTTACCTGACGCCCTCGCTCAGCAGGGTGAGACCCAGATGGAGCCCGGCGGCGAAGGCGTTGGTGGACCACTCCAGATAGGCATGGTCGATCTGGTCCAGAAGGTCCAGCCGGGCGTCGTCACCGATGGGAAGGGAATACAGGATATCTTTGATTGCCTGATTGGGAAAGTCATCTGTGTTCTCTAAAACGGATGTCCCATAGGTGTCAAAGAGTTTTTCAATTGTTGCATTCATGGCAAAACCTCCGCAATACTCTTATCATGCCATATATTATATGGCATGAAAAACAATATGTCAAGGAGTTTTTATGGAAACGCTGAAAATATTAGGGGAGCGGCTGCGACTTTTGCGAAAAGAGAAGCGGCAGCGTCAAATTGATATCGCTGAGATACTTGGTATCACGCAAGCGCACTATCAGCGTGTTGAAAAGGGAAAAATCAATATCCCTACCTTGACGCTCTGTTTTTTAGCAGATTATTACGGCGTCAGCACGGACTATCTGCTGGGCCGGTCGGATGAGCGGTAGGGGGCGGCCGAAAAAATTTTTGCGCCCATTGCACGGGAACGTGCAACGAAGGGGCAAAGGATGCCCAGCAATAAGCGAAGGCCCGCCGAGAACGGCAGCGACCCGCGCCCTGTGATCAGCGTTTGAATGCGGAGCAGGGCGGGACGAGCACCAGGGAGGCGGGCAGAGAAGCAGAGAAGCGAAGAGACAGACGGGCCAGCGGCAGCGAAAAGAGAAGGGCGGGCCTTTCGTCGACCTCCAAAACCCCCGCTTGCACGTCGTCGGCGCAAGCTGCACATCCCTCGCCCTGTCTCGCGGGGGACAGGTCTCGTCCGTTCCGCTGCGCCTCCTCTCCCTCCGCAACCACTTCGTTGGGTTGCGTCGGGGTGGGGCAGTGTCATAAAAATCCCCCGTTATCGGGGGGATTCAGGGGGGCGCCCCCCCTGACGGGGATTCCAAAGGGGCTGGCCCCTTTGGGTCCCCGCGGCAGCGGCCCTCGCTGGGAGGTGGCCCCCGTGGGAACGGCCCTCACGGGAGTGGTTCCCCACGGCAGCGCCCTCGCTGGGAGGCGGCCCTCACGGGAGTGAATCCCCGCGGCAGCGGCCCCCCGTGGGAACGGCCCTCACGGGAGTGAACCCCCGCGGCAGCGGCCCCGCAGGTCACTGCCGAGCCAGACAAAAAGGAGGTCTGCCATATGGCATTTATGGCTCTGTTTGGATGGATCTTTCTCCCTGTCATCATTCTCGGCCTGATAGCCCAGGCCGTCGCGGCTCCGCTGGTCTGGGCGCTGGAGCATCCGGGCATCATCAACGCCGTTGCCGCCGGCCTGCTGATGTTCAACGCCCTGCTTTTCCTGGTCCTGATACGCTGGCGCGGACGGCGGAAGCGGGCGGGGAAGCGGAGCGCCGTGCTGCTCCTGGCGGCTCTGTGGGAGGCCTGGGTGGTGCTGTGCTGCGCGGCGTACCTGCTCATCCGCCCCCTCCAGTATATCCCGGAGGACTTCGGAATCCCCTTCGACGCCGAGCACGTCTGCTACGGCGAGTGGGAACTGGTCTCCTGTCAGGGCATCCCGCCGGGCTACACCCGCACCGAGGAAGAAATTGCCTCCTGGCTCGGCACGCGCATCGCCTACGGGCCGGACCGCTTTTCCTCCAACGGGCTGGTCTACGCCCTGGATTCCGAAGAACCCTTCGACGAGTCCACAATCTGGCGGGAGTCCTCCATCTACATCCCCGGAAGTCAGGTCAGCACCTCCTTTGAGGCTCTGGGACTGGAGGACCGGAAACTCCGCAGCGTTCTTCTGAACTTTCAGGAGGACATCGGGAAAAGCCGCCCCATAGGGGCCCTCTTCTATCTGCTGGACCGGGACACCCTGATGGTCTATCACGACTGCATGTTTTTCCGGGCGGAACGCGTGGAACCCGCAGACGGCTCCGCCCCCTCCATCCCGGACCCGGCGGGACACCGTATCCCGGACCCGGAGAACCGCCCCTATTTCGGTACCTGGACCGTCACCGAGGCCCTGAGCCCGGCATCCCCGGAGCTTCTGGAGGAAACCGTTGGCGGGGAGTTCTCCTGCTGGGCGGAAAGCATACTCGTCTCCTTCTCCGGCACCGCCGGAGGCTGCGGCGTGGAGCGCTACAGAGAGCGGGACATCACAGCTGAGGAGTTCGCCGCGCTCTATGGAACGCCTCTGGAGGACCTGGGCGTGGAGCCCGGCACGTACCTCCATGTAACCGCGGAGCTCATAAGCGACAGCTTCCCCGACCTTGGCAGGCGCTTTGTGCTGCTGGATGGGAAGACCATGCTGCTTTGCGGCGGGGGCGCGTTCTTCCGGGCGGAGCTGGTCCCGGATTCCCAGCCCTCCATCTGGATTCCGGATGAAGCGTAAAAGGGGAGCGTCCAAAGCGGAGATTTTATGCAGGGGCCCGGCCCGTCACCGATAGCAGCCTTCATCATTGCTGCCGGCGGGCCCTACGGAGCGTGATTCCGGCAGAGGGGTGCAGGGGGCGGCCTCTGCGCCGCCCCGCCCAGACGGGCCGGGACAGAGCCCGGCCCCTACAGGGCATCCATGCTGTAAAATGCGCAGGTGGATACTCCCGGAGCAAAGGGAGTGTCCAAAGCGAAAATTTGATGCAGGAGCTTTCCCCAGCACGGCATCCATGCTGTAAAATGCACAGGTGGATACTCCCGGAGCAAAGGGAGTGTCCAAAGCGAAAATTTGATGCAGGAGCTTTCCCCAGCACGGCATCCATGCCGTAAAATGCGCAGGTGGACGCTCCCGGAACAAAAAAACCTCTTGACATAAAAAATACATTCCATTAGTCTGTAAAGCGTGACGAAACGCAAGCAAAGGAGAACCAACGCCATGCACAAATATATCACCGTCAAGGGCGCGCGGGTAAACAACCTGAAAAATATTGACGTGACCATCCCCCGGGACAAGCTGGTGGTTATGACCGGCCTGTCCGGCAGCGGAAAGTCCTCTCTGGCCTTCGATACCATCTATGCTGAGGGACAGCGCCGCTATGTGGAGTCCCTCAGCTCCTATGCACGGATGTTCCTGGGCCAGATGGACAAGCCGGACGTGGACTATATCGAGGGCCTCAGCCCCGCCATTTCCATCGACCAGAAAACCACCTCGAAAAACCCCCGGTCCACCGTGGGCACCGTCACGGAAATTTACGACTACCTCCGCCTCCTCTGGGCACGGGTGGGCACGCCCCACTGCCCCCGCTGCGGCAAGGTCATCCGGCAGCAGACCATCGACCAGATCATCGACCAGGTGCTGGCCCTGCCGGAGGGCACCCGCATTCAGGTGATGGCCCCGGTCATCCGGGGCAAGAAGGGCGAACACGCCAAGGTCTTCGAGGACGCCAAGCGCTCCGGCTACGTCCGGGTCCGGGTGGACGGGAATCTCTATGAGCTGGACGAGGACATCAAGCTGGAGAAAAACAAAAAGCACAGCATTGAGGTGGTCATCGACCGGCTCATCATCCGGCCCGACATCCAGCAGCGCCTGACGGACAGCGTGGAAACCGCCTCCGGCCTCTCCGGGGGTCTGGCGGTCATCAACCTTCTCCGGGAGGAACAGGACCTGACCTTTTCCCAGAATTACGCCTGTGAGGACTGCGGCATCTCCATCGAGGAGCTGACCCCCCGCATGTTCTCCTTCAACAACCCCTTCGGCGCCTGCCCCACCTGTACCGGTCTGGGGGTGCAGCTGAAGGTAGACGTCAGCCTGGTGGTGCCGGACCCGTCCAGGTCCATTCTGGAGGGGGCCATTCAGGCCAGCGGCTGGGGCAATATCCGCTCCGACGGCATTTCCCGGATGTACTTCGACGCCCTTTCCAAAAAATACCGCTTTTCTCTCGAAAGCCCCTGGAGGGAGCTGAGCCCCGAGGTGCAGGACGTGATTCTCTATGGCACCCGGGGGGAAAAGTTAGAGCTTCACTATGACCAGCCCCGGGGGAAGGGGGTTCTCTATCAGCCCTTTGAGGGCATCTGCAACAACATTGAACGCCGCTATCAGGAGACCCAGAGCGATTCCAGCAAAAAGGAGCTGGAGGAGATGATGGCGGAGTGCCCCTGCCCCGGCTGCAAGGGCCGGCGGCTGAAAAAGGAGTCCCTGGCGGTGACGGTGGGGGACAGGGACATTGACGCGCTGACCCGCCTCTCCGTACTGGATGAGCTGGAATGGGTGGAGCGCCTGACGCTGACAGAACAGCAGCAGCTGATCGCCGGCCGGATTCTGAAGGAAATCAAGTCCCGGCTGGGCTTTCTCCGGTCCGTGGGCCTGGGCTATCTGACCCTGAACCGCTCTGCCGGAACCCTCTCCGGCGGAGAGAGCCAGCGCATCCGTCTGGCCACGCAGATCGGCTCCAGCCTCATGGGGGTGCTCTATATTCTGGACGAGCCCTCCATCGGGCTCCACCAGCGGGACAACGACAAGCTGCTGGCAACCCTGCGGAACCTCCAGAGCCTGGGGAATACGCTTCTGGTGGTGGAGCACGACGAGGACACCATGCGGGCGGCGGATTACCTCATCGACATCGGGCCCGGCGCAGGGGTCCACGGCGGACAGGTGGTGGCCGCAGGGACGCCGGAGGAGGTTATGGCCAACCCGGATTCTTTGACGGGGCAGTACCTCTCCGGCAGGAAGAGCATCCCCGTTCCCTCTGTCCGCCGCCCCGGCAGCGGGAAATTCCTCCGGGTGATGGGCGCGGAGGAGAACAACCTCCAAAAGGTGGACGTGGAATTTCCCCTGGGGACCTTCACCGTGGTCACCGGCGTGTCCGGCAGCGGAAAGTCGTCTCTTGTGAATGAAGTGCTGTTCAAGCGCCTGGGCGCCGATCTGATGCGGATGAAGGTCCACCCCGGCAGGTGCAAAAAAATCGAGGGCCTGGAGCATCTGGACAAGGTGGTCAGCATCGACCAGAGCCCCATCGGGCGGACCCCCCGGTCCAACCCCGCCACCTACACCAACCTGTTCAACGACATCCGGGAGCTCTTCGCCTCCACCCAGGAGGCCAAGAGCCGGGGATACGGCCCGGGCCGGTTCAGCTTCAACGTCCGGGGAGGACGCTGCGAGGCCTGCTCCGGGGACGGCGTGCTGAAGATTGAGATGCATTTCCTGCCGGATATCTTCGTACCCTGCGAGGTCTGCAAGGGGAAGCGCTATAACCGGGAGACCCTGGAAGTCCACTATAAGGGGAAAAATATCTCCGACGTGCTGGACATGACGGTGGACGAGGCCCTGGAGTTTTTTGCGCCCCTGCCCAAGCTCCGGAACCGGCTGCAAACCCTGCAGGACGTGGGCCTGGGCTATGTGAAGCTGGGCCAGCCCTCCACGGAGCTCTCCGGCGGCGAGGCCCAGCGGGTGAAGCTGGCCACGGAGCTGAGCAAGCAGGCCACCGGAAAGACCATCTATATTCTGGACGAGCCCACCACCGGCCTCCACACCGACGACGTGCGCAAGCTCCTGGAGGTGCTCCAGAGGCTGGTGGACAGCGGGAACACGGTGGTGGTCATCGAGCACAATCTGGACGTCATCAAGTCCGCCGACTGGCTCATCGACCTGGGCCCCGAGGGCGGCGACGGCGGCGGGACCATTGTCTGCACCGGCACGCCGGAGACTGTGGCCGCCTGCGGGGCGTCCTATACAGGGCAGTATCTGAAGAAATGTCTTGCGCGCTAAAACAGTATCTCTTGTTTTACGGAGGAACAGGGCCCGTTCCTGCTTGAAAATGAATGGTCATTGTTATCACCACACAAGATTTAATAATGTAAATATACAATATTAAATCTTGTTTGTCAAGGAGTTTTTTATGGACACGCTTCAAATCATGGGTGCACGTCTGAAAGCCCTGCGGAATGAGCGCCGTATCTACCAGCGGGAAATGGGAGATTTGCTGGACGTTACTATGCAGCACTATCAAAAGATTGAGCACGGCGATGTGAACATTTCTGCCTTGACATTATGTACCCTTTCGCAGTATTTTGGAGTCAGCACGGACTATCTGCTGGGGCTGTCCGAGGAACGAAATCCCCGGTAAAGGCAGGCCCGGAGAATGTCCGCTCATGTATTCTGTCAGAAGGAAGCACAGAGGCAGACTCCGTTTTTCATTCTAATATCGGGGGGATTCAGGGGGGTGTCCCCCCTGACGGGGATTCCAAAGGGGCTGGCCCCTTTGGGCCCCGCCGGCAGGCGTTCCCCGCGAAAGCGGACTGCCCGGCGGGGTATTTATCATCAAAATCAAAATGCTCAAAGAAAGTTGAGGATCACCTATGAACATCACAAAAACCGCCATGATTACCGTCTGCGGACGGCCCAACGTGGGCAAGTCCAGCCTCACCAACACCCTGGTGGGGGAAAAAATCGCCATCGTCTCCAACAAGGCCCAGACCACCCGGAACCGCATCTACGGCGTGGTAAACCGGGAGGACACCCAATATATCCTTCTGGACACACCGGGTCTCCACCGGCCCAAGTCCGCCCTGGGGGACTATATGGTGAAGGTCGTCACCGCCAGCCTCAGCGACGTGGACTGCGCCCTGCTTCTGGTGGAGCCCATCCCCCACGTGGGCGGGCCGGAAAAGGCCCTGATTCAGCGGATTCGGGAGGAAAAGATTCCCTGCATTCTCTGCATCAACAAGATTGACACCGTGGAGCCCGCCGCCCTGCTGCCGGTGATCGCCGCCTACAGCGAGGCCTGGGACGGCTTCGACGCCGTCATCCCCATCTCCGCCCACACCGGCGGAGGTCTGGACGAGCTGATGGAGGAACTGAAAAAATACGCCGCGGAGGGCCCCCAGCTCTTCCCCGACGGCCAGACCAGCGACCAGCCGGAGCGGGCGGTGTGCGGGGAGCTGCTGCGGGAAAAGCTGCTGCTGTGCCTGGACAAGGAAATTCCCCATGGCACCGCCGTGGAGATTGAGAAGTTCTCGGAGCGGGATACCGGCGTCGTCGACGTGGGAGCTGTGATTTACTGCGAAAAGGCCAGCCACAAGGGCATCATCATCGGAAAGCAGGGGGCCATGCTGAAAAAAATCAGCTCCCTGGCCCGGCATGACATGGAGAAATTCATGGGGACCAAAATCTACCTGGAGACCTGGGTCAAGGTCAAGGAGAACTGGCGGGACAACCTGAACTACGTCCGGAGCCTGGGATACAGGGAAGAGTGAAGAGTTGAGAGTTGAGAGTGGGGATGATTTGGGAATTTTCCATTTCCGGCGGGAATTTCCGGGCATGGATTTCGACGGGTTCCGCAGACTAATCCTGTCAAAAGGAGGTCTGCCCCATGGATTATTTGGAATCGGAGCCCCTCTGGGAGCTGTTCTGCCTGACGGGAGAGCCCCTGGCTTATATGCTCTACCGTTCCATTGAAGAAAACCAGGACTGTCAGTAATCAATGGGGAGAAATATACTCCCCGTACATAGGGAGGGAGCGCTGTGGCGGCTTCGCCTGTGATTGTGACCCGGGGCGTGGTCCTCCGGGAGACCGAGACCCGGGAGACGGATAAAATTTTAACCCTGCTGTCGGAGGACCGGGGGAAAATTTCCGTGATTGCCCGGGGCGCCCGGCGGAAAAACTGCCGGTTTGCCGCCGGGGCCCAGTCCCTGGCCTGGTCGGAATGGACGCTGTATCAGCGGAAAGACTGGTACTATGTCAATGAGGGCTCTACCCTGGAGCTCTTCGAGGGTCTGCGGGGCGACCTGAAGGCACTGGCCCTGGGGTTCTACATGGCGGAGCTGACGGAGTGCGTCACCCTGCCGGAGGAGCCCGCGCCGGAGCTGCTGCGGCACCTGCTGAACGGGCTGTATGCCCTTTCTGCTTTACACAAGCCGCCGGAGCTGGTAAAGCCGGCCTTTGAAATGAAGCTGCTGTGTCTGGCGGGATTTGAACCGCTGGTGAATGCCTGCGAGGCCTGCGGGAGGACGGACCCGGAGGAGCCGGTTCTGAACGCGGCCCTGGGGACGCTGCGGTGCAGGCGCTGCGCCCACGACGGCGGGGTGAGCCCCCTCTGCCGGGAGTCTCTGGCGGCTCTGCGGCATATCGTATACGGAGACCCGAAACGGCTGTACTCCTTCCGCATCCCGGAGGAGGCCCTCCGGCGCCTGTCCAGGGCGGCCGGGCTGTTTCTGTCCGCCCAGCTGGAGCGGACATTCAGGACTCTCGACTTTTACGAGAGCCTGGGATGAGAGTAGAGAGTGGAGAGTTATGATACGGAAGCGGGAAATCAGGAAAACTGCGTGACAGGAGGAACCACCGATGAGTGAACTGTTTGACAAATCTCTCCGC
The DNA here is from genome assembly GCF_947654275.1 of uncultured Oscillibacter sp. Taxonomy (GTDB): domain Bacteria; phylum Bacillota; class Clostridia; order Oscillospirales; family Oscillospiraceae; genus Oscillibacter. The sequence goes on from NZ_CANTJS010000007.1 coordinate 61,732, forward strand.
ACCCTGGAGCTGCCCAGGGTGCTGCAATTATTGTCCGAGCAGGCCGTCAGCGGCGAGGCGAAAGAGAAAGCCCTCTGCATCCGGCCTGAGACGGAGACCGAGGAGGTTCTGCGCCTGCTGGACCAGACCGACGACGCCCGGCGTATGATCGGCCTGCGGGGGGCGCCCTCCTTCTCCGGGGTGAAGCCGGTGGCGGAGATTCTGGACCGGGCGGACCGGGGCGGGAGCCTCAGCACCCGGGAGCTGCTGCGGATTGCCGATCTCCTCACCGCCGCCCGGCGGGGGAAGGAGTATTTCAGCACCGAGGACGCGGCCAGTGAGAAAACGGCCCTGGACCAGTTTTTCCTCTCCCTCCACGGGAACCGCTTTCTGGAGGAAAAAATCAAGCGCTGCATCCCCGACGAGGACACCATTGCCGACGCCGCTTCCAGCGAGCTGGCGGACATCCGGCGGCACATGCGGGCGGCCCAGGCCAGGAGCCGGCAGATTCTGCAAAAAATCATCGCCTCCCCCAGCTATGCCAAGGTGCTCCAGGAGGCCATCATCACCCAGCGGGACGGGCGCTTCGTGGTGCCTGTGAAGGCGGAGCAGAAGGGGAACCTGCCGGGGCTGGTCCATGACATCTCTTCCTCCGGGGCCACGGTGTTTGTGGAGCCCATGGGAGTGGTCCAGGCCAATAACGAATACGTGGAGCTGGAGGCTAAGGAGCAGAAGGAAATCGAACGCATCCTGGCGGAGCTGTCCGCCGAGGCGGCGGCCCACCGGCAGGACATCCAGTGGGACTATGAGACCCTGGTGCGGCTGGACCTGATGTTTGCCAGGGGCCAGCTGAGCTACCGGATGGACGCCGTGCGGCCGGAAATCCGGCGGGACGGGGCCATTCGGCTGCGGAAGGCCCGGCATCCCCTGTTGGACCCCAAGACGGCGGTGCCCATCGACGTGGACCTGGGAGACGCCTTTGACACCCTGGTGATTACCGGCCCCAACACCGGCGGCAAGACCGTGTCCTTGAAGACCCTGGGCCTGCTGACCGTCATGGCCCAGTGCGGCCTCCACATCCCCGCGGCGGACCGCAGCGCCGTGTCCGTCTTCGAACGGGTGCTGGCGGACATCGGGGATGAGCAGAGCATTGAACAGAGCCTGTCCACCTTCTCCGCCCACATGACCAACATCGTGGGCATTTTGAAGGAGGCGGACGGGAAGAGCCTGATTCTCTTCGACGAGCTGGGAGCAGGCACGGACCCGGTGGAGGGCGCGGCGCTGGCCATTGCCGTCATCCAGCACGTCCGGCAGACAGGGGCGAAAATCGCCGCCACCACCCACTATGCCGAGCTGAAGAGCTTTGCCATGACCACCGGCGGGGTGGAAAACGCCTCCTGCGAGTTCAATGTGGAGACCCTCAGCCCTACCTACCGCCTGCTGACCGGCATTCCCGGCAAGTCCAACGCCTTCGCCATTTCCCGGCGGCTGGGCCTGCCTGAGGAGGTCATCCAGGCGGCGCAGACCCAGATGAGCGGGGACAGCGTGCGGTTTGAGGATATCCTGACCCAGCTGGAGGCCAAGCGTCAGGCGCTGGAGAAGCGGGATCAGGAGTCTCAGCGCCTCTTCCTCCAGCGGGAGGAGGACGCCCGGAAAGCAAGAGAGTTCCGGGAGCAGATGGAGCGGGCCAAGGAGAACGCCCGGAGCCGGGGAGAGGCCGAGGCCAAGCGCATCCTTCGGGACGCCAAGGCGGCGGCGGACCAGACCTTTAACGAGCTGGCGGAGCTCCGGCGGCGGCAGGCGGCGGCGGAGACCGTTCAGAATCTCAACGACGCCCAGGCGGCCATCCGCTCCGGCCTGAATCAGGCGGAGGAACGCCTGCGGACGGAAAAGGACCGTCCCGCCCCCATTCCCAAGCCCAGCCGCCCCATTCAGAAAGGGGACCTGGTGGAGATTCCCGGCGTCCGGACCCCGGCGGAGGTGGTCTCTGTGGGGAAGGACGGGACGCTGCAATTGAAGTCCGGTATTCTGAAGATGAAGGCCAAGGCCGAAGAGGTCCGCCTCATCGAGGACGACGAGCGGGCCGCCCGGAAGCCCAGGACCCCGGTTTCCTCCGGCGGGTCCCGGGTGCTCCGGACCGCCGCCAGCCGGGAGCTGGACATCCGGGGGATGGAGACGCTGGAGGCCGAGAGCGTGGTGGAGGGCTTCCTCTCCGCCGCCGTCATGGGGAAGCTGGAGACGGTGACCATCATCCACGGCAAGGGCACCGGGGCCCTGCGGAAGGCCGTCCACGACATTCTCCGCCGGAACAGGGCGGTGAAGAGCTTCCGGCTGGGGGTCTACGGCGAGGGGGAGACCGGGGTCACCGTGGTGACCATGAAGTGAATGGATATTTTGTAAAAGGAGCTCTATGACAGACTACAGAGAAAAGGCGGTCCGATGTGTGAAGGACACGGTTCTGCCCCTGCAAAAAAAGATGTTTCAGGAGTGCGGCTGTGACCTGGATGCCCAATATCGGAAATACGGGGATTTGGAGGGGTTTTTCGCCAGGGTCATTCAGCCGGGCCGGATTTATGAAGTGGGCTATCCCCAATGCGTCTGCCCGGAGGTGCTCTCCGGCGCGGTACGGGACCCGGCCCACTGCGAGTGCTCCCGGCAGAGCGTCGCCTACATTCTGGAAAGCCTCCTGCCGGGGCGGAGCATCACCGTGGAAACCGTCGAAACCGTTTTGAGCGGCGGGGACCGCTGCCGGTTTCTTGTAACGGTGGATTAGTGGATTAAATGAAAGGGCCTGCCCTGCATGGGCGGTCCCTGAGACTGTCGAAAAAACGGATTGCTTTCAGTTTTCGGAAAGGAAGATAGTATGAAAGAAACCCATCAGGGGTGTCTTTCATGTTCAATCAATAAGTTTACAAAACTTTTTTGAAGTTTTGTAAACTTGCTCAGCCTGTCGAAAAGACTTTTTCGACAGGCTGAGGGCCTGCCCCGCATGGGCGGGCCCTTCAAAAATTTTCCGCCGCGCTGTTGCGGGGCCAGCCAAAATTTGCTATACTGTTTCTATCATATTACGAGATTGAGGTGACGGTTATGCAAAAGCTGGAAAAGCAGTTCCACATCGCCTGCACGCCGGAGGACGTGGGCCGCTACTGCATTCTCCCCGGCGACCCGGGACGGGTTCCCGCCATCGCCGCCTACTTTGACGGCGCGAAGCAGGTGGCCTGCAACCGGGAGTTCAACGTCTGGACCGGCACGCTGCTGGGGGAGAAGGTCACCGCCTGCTCCACCGGCATCGGCGGGCCCTCCGCCTCCATCGCTATGGAGGAGCTCCACAAATGCGGCGCGGATACCTTCATCCGCACCGGCACCTGCGGCGGCATCGATCTGGAAGTCCAGTCCGGGGACATTGTGGTGGCCACCGGGGCCGTGCGCTTCGAGCACACCAGCCGGGAGTACGCCCCCATCGAGTTCCCCGCCGTGGCGGACTTCGGCATTACGGACAGCCTGGTCCGGGCCGCCAGGGCCCTGGGCTATCCCCTCCACACCGGCATTGTCCAGTGCAAGGACAGCTTCTATGGCCAGCATGACCCCGGCGCGTCTCCGGTGGCCTATGAGCTCCGGCAGAAGTGGGAGAGCTGGAAGCGCCTGGGGGTGAAGGCCAGCGAGATGGAGAGCGCCGCCCTCTTCGTGGTGGCGGCTGCCCTGGGCTGCCGCTGCGGAAGCTGCTTCCACGTGGTGTGGAACCAGGAGCGGGAGGCCGCCGGTCTGGACCAAAGGATGAGCGAGGACACCAGCGCCTCCGTCCGGGTGGCGGTGGAGGCGCTGAAGCTCCAGATTGAGGCGGACAGGGCGGCGAAGTAATCGCCGGCGACGGAAGAAGCATGGGCAAAATGGAGGACAGAGGATGAAAATAGAGAATCACGAGCTGGCCCTTTTGCAGGACCGCCTGGAGCGGGAGGGGAAGAAGGAAGAGGCCATGGCGGTGAAGCAGGAGTTTCTCCGCCTTATCCGGGAAAGCGGGGATTTCTGCCCCTGCAAGGCCAAGTGTGAGCTCCACGGGGACTGTTTTGCCTGCGTGCAGATGCACCGGGGACACCAGGGACACCTGCCCTTCTGCATGTGGGGCATGGTGAATGAGCGTTTGGCCGCCGTGGCCGGTCTGACAGAGGGCTCCTTCCGCAAGTACATGACGGATCACCCCGGCTGCTGCAACGGCTGTCCCCCGGCCAACCGGGATTTGGGGGAGTAGAGTCCCCGAACAAAGGAGAAGACTGCCTGATGCGGGTATAAAAGGGCGGACAGGGCTGTGGGCAGATGAAAAAACATGCTGAAAAAGAGACGGACTGAACCCTCAGTCCGTCTTTTTTGCTGACTTTACCCTGTGCGTTAGATCGTAAAACCATTTGCACCGCCGTTCTCTTTCAATTATGGGACAAAGCCTTCCGCAGCCCTTGCAGAGGTCCCGTTCTTTTGACAGGACACAGTCCCGCTCTGTCATTTGAAAGCCATTGATTTTATTCCAGCAGCTTAGAGTCTGTTTTAAACCGTCAAAACGCCGTCTTGGTGTATCTTTTTCCGCCAGGACTGCGTTGATTGGACTTGAAATCCGTCAGGATTCCCGCGTCCAATCGCCTTGCCTGGCGATTGGATAGCCGTTGGCGGCTCTGCCGCCTTACGGATATCACATGCCCATCGGGTAAAAAATCTACCCCAATCCGGCATTCCGCTGGTTTTAAAACAGCCTCTAAACAGAATTCAGCCATGCAGCATCCCCCTCTGTCAATTATAGAGTTTATAACTCTATTAGTCAATAGAGTTATAAACTCTGGGGTATGCTGACCCCGAGGTGAGGGGATGCGGTATTATGAACGGGTCCGGGCGCTCCGGGAGGACCGGGACCTGACACAGACATTTGCTGCGGGACTGCTGCATGTGGGGCAGAAGACCTATTCGGATTATGAGCTGGGCAAAACCCGGATGCCACTGGACAGCGTTATTTTCCTGGCGAAATACTACAACGTCAGCATGGACTATATCTGCGGGGTCTCAAAAGAACGCCGCCCCTTTCCCAGGGAGTAAACAGAGAGGGGGCCCTTCGGCTCGTTTGCGGAAAAAACGGAAGATTCTGTTATCATTTCCAAAGTTCAGCCGATATTCCTAAAAGAAGGGAATCTGGTCCGGAGCCGCTTCCATTGAACGGATTCAAAGGCGGAGCGCTCAAAGCCATCTGAATTTTGAAATGGAGGAACAAAATGGTCACATCGGCAAATGCCCCGCGCTTCCAGACAGAATGGTTCAACCATGTAGGAAACGCTGCCCTCCCCTACGCCGTCCCCAAAACGGAGTATCAGGACCTGTTCCGGCAGACGGTGGAAGCCGTTCAGAACCAGGCAAAGCAAAACTACGCAGACCTCACCCAGCGGGTGCAGGCCGGCGGGACAAGGGTCAAGCTGACGGAGGAACAGAAGGAATACCTGTCGGAGCACTTTGACCCCAGGAATATGAGCCGCGCCGATTACCAGAAGTTCATCGACAAGCTCTGTGAGTACGGCGTTCTGGACGAAGCGGACAAGCCCTATATCAACTATGGTTTGGCCGGCAGCGAGCTGGAGGCGATTCCTCTCAGCGCAATCAATTGCGAAGCGTATATCATGACTGCGGATTCCGACAATCTCCTGTGCTATACGAATTCCTTTTCGATGTTCAAGAGCAACGTCCTGGAATGGAGCGGCTATCTTTCCGGCATCAGGGCCCTGGAGCAGAACACAGGGATCTGGCAAAAGAAGCCGGAGGCCGTCCTGTTCGGAAAAATTCACAATGTTCTGGAGGCAATTTCCGGCTGACAGCATTGGAACGCAGAAAAGCAGACTGCCGTTGGCAGTCTGCTTTTTCTTGTGTGCGCAAAATCTTACTGGATGCCCAGCACCTTATAGTCCTGGTCCTCCACGGCCTTTTTCAGGGCCTCGTCGGCGAGAGGGGCGGACAGGGTGACCACGGCGGCGCCCTTTTCGTGGCTGACGTTGGCGGCGCTGACCTCCGGCAGGGCCTCCAGGGCCTTTTTCACCCGGGCCTCGCAGTGACCGCACATCATGCCCTCAATGTTCATTGTCTTTTCCATGGTGGTTGTTTCCTCCTTGTGTTGGGTTTTGTTGGATTTGTGTTTCAGGGGTTTATCCTTACCCGCGTTCCGAATGTCAAAGAGATTCAGCCGCAGGGCGTTGGAGACGACGCAGAAGCTGCTGAGGCTCATGGCCGCCGCGCCGAACATGGGGTTCAGCGTCAGGCCCAGGGGAATGAAGAGCCCCGCCGCCAGGGGGATGCCGATGGTGTTGTAGAAAAAGGCCCAGAACAGATTTTCATGGATGTTCCGCAGGGTGGCCCGGCTGAGCCGGATGGCGGCGGGCACGTCGGACAGACGGCTCTTCATCAGCACCACGTCCGCCGCGTCGATGGCCACGTCCGCCCCCGCGCCGATGGCGATGCCGGTATCCGCCCGGGTGAGGGCCGGGGCGTCGTTGATGCCGTCGCCCACCATGGCCACATTCCCCTGCTCCCTGAGGGACCGGATGACGCTCTCCTTGCCGTCGGGCAGGACGCCGGCCACGACCTCGTCCACCCCGGCCTGCCTGCCGATGGCCCGAGCGGTGCGCTCGTTGTCGCCGGTGAGCATCACCACACGGATGCCCATGCCCTGCAGTTCCTTCACGGCCTGGGGACTGTCCTCCTTGATGACGTCCGCCACAGCCACTGCGCCCAGAATCCGTTTTTGGCTCTCGTTGGCAAAGAACATGGGGGTTTTGCCCTGCTCCGCCAAAGCCTCGGCCTGACGGGCCAGAGGGCCGGGGTCCACGCCCGCCTCCTCCATCATGGCCAGGTTTCCGCCGATGCAGCTGTCTCCGTTCAGCACGGCCCGGACGCCTCTGCCATGGACGGCGGCAAACTGCTCCGCCGGAGAGGCGGACAGGCTCCGCCGCCGGGCCTCCTCCACAATGGCCCTGGCAAGAGGATGCTCCGAGGGGGCCTCCAGAGAGGCCGCCGCCGCCAGCAGGGCGTTTTCATCGACGCCGGGGGCGGGGAGGAGGTCCGTCACCCTGGGCTCGCCCTTTGTGATGGTGCCGGTTTTGTCCAGGGCCACAATCTCCGTCCGGCCCGCGGCCTCCAGAGAGGCGGCGGTCTTGAACAGGATGCCGTTTTTGGCTCCCATGCCGCTGCCCACCATAATGGCCACAGGGGTGGCGAGGCCCAGGGCGCAGGGACAGGAAATCACCAGCACGGAGATGCCCCGGGCCAGGGCGAAGCCCACGGTCTGGCCCAGCAGCAGCCACACGAGAATGGTCACAGCGGAAATGGAGATCACCGCCGGGACAAAAATGCCGGAAACCCTGTCAGCAATCTTGGCGATGGGGGCCTTGGTGGCCGCCGCGTCGCTGACCATCTGGATAATCTGGGAGAGCGTGGTGTCCTCTCCCACCCGGGTGGCCTGGCAGCGGAGAAAGCCGGACTGGTTCACCGTCGCGGCGGAAACGGCGTCGCCGGGGCCCTTGTCCACGGGGATGCTCTCGCCTGTCAGGGCGGATTCGTTGACAGCGCTGGAGCCGTCCACCACCACACCGTCCACGGGAATGTTCCCGCCGGGCCGGACCACAAATACATCCCCGGTCCGGACCTGGTCAATGGGGACCTCGGTCTCCGCCCCGTCCCGCACCAGAACGGCGGTTTTGGGGGCCAGCTTCATCAGTCCCTTCAGGGCGTCGGTGGTTCTGCCCTTGGAACGGGCCTCCAGCATTTTTCCCACGGTGATGAGGGTGAGGATCATGGCGGCGGATTCAAAATAGAACTCGTGCATCAGGTGCATCACCGTCTCGCCGTCTCCCTGAACCTGGGCGTTCGTCATCGCGAAGAGGGCATAGGTGCTGTAGACAAAAGCCGCCGTGGACCCCAGGGCCACCAGTGTGTCCATGTTGGGGGCCCTGTGCCAGAGGCTCTTGAAGCCGCTGACGAAAAATTTCTGGTTGATGACCATCACCGCCGCTGTCAGCAGCAGCTGCAAAAGCCCCATGGCCACATGGTTGCCCTGAAAGAAGGCGGGGGCCGGCCAGGACCACATCATATGGCCCATGGAGAAGTACATCAGCACCAGCAGAAAGCCCAGGGACCAGATCAGCCTCTGCTTCAAAACCGGAGTCTCATGGTCCCGCAGGGCCTCCTCCGCCTCGGAGAGGGAGGGCGTTTTCGCCTGGCTGCCCGCGCCCTTCTGAGACGCGCCGTAGCCCGCTTCCTCCACGGCCCGAAGGATATCGGCGGCCGCGGCGGTCCCCTCCACGCCCATGGAGTTGGTCAGGAGGCTGACGGAGCAGGCCGTGACCCCCGGAACCCTGGACACGGCTTTTTCGACTCTGGCGCTGCACGCCGCGCAGCTCATGCCGGTGACGTTGTATTGTTCCATTGCGGTCTCCTTTTTATTTCATCAATTTATACAGGGTGGCCACCAGCTCGTCGATGGTCTCGTCCTTCCCCGTCCGGATGTCCTGGGCCACGCAGGTCCGGATGTGCTCCGCCAGCAGCTCCTTGCCGAAGGCGTTCAGCGCGGCGTTGGCCGCGGCCACCTGGGCCAGGATGTCGGGACAGTAGGCGCTCCGTTCCACCATGCCCCGGATGCCCCGGATCTGACCCTCAACGCGGCTGAGGCGGTTGATGAGGCGCTTGTATTCCTCGTCAGAGCGGTCTTTCGTTTTGCGGCAGTTACAGGATTCCATAGCGGACGCCTCCTTTTCGATACCCCCACCGGGTATGCTGATTATATACTCCCACGGGGTATTTGTCAAGGGGAAATAAAAAAACCGGCAGGGGAGGATTTCCCTGTGCCGGTTTTTATGATGAGGTTCTCAGTCCCCCGGCTCCCGGCGGACCACCTGGCCGGGCCCCTTGTAAATATGGTCCGGTGGCACCGTGCCCCGGACGGAGGACGTGGGGTAGATGCTGGCCCGGGGGCCAATCACCGTGCCGGGGTTCAGCACGCTGTTGCAGCCCACCTCCACGTGGTCGCCCAGAATGGCCCCGAATTTTTTCCGGCCCGTGGGAATGGTGCGCTCCCCGTCGCGGACCGCTACCAGGGTTTTGTCGGACTTGACGTTGGAGGTGACGGACCCGGCCCCCATGTGGGCCCTGTGGCCCAGGATGGAGTCCCCTACATAGTTGTAGTGGGGGGTCTGCACACCGTCGAAGAGGATGACGTTTTTCAGCTCCACGGAGTTGCCCACCACACAGCCGGCTCCCACCAGGGCGGAGCCCCGGATGAAGGCACAGTGCCGCACCTCGGTCGACCGGCCGATGATGCAGGGGGCCCCCAGATAGGCGGTAGGGGCGATTTCAGCGGTCTTATGGACCCAGACCTGAGGGGCCCGCTCCTCGTATTCCGCAGGGTCCAGCCGGGGACCCAGGGTTAAAATCAGCTCTTTGATGCCGTCCAGGGCCTGCCAGGGGTATGGGAAGCCGGACAGATAGTCTCCCGCCAGGGAGTGGGAGAGATCCAGCAGGGCGGTTGTTGTCAAATCCATCATGCACCTCCAAATACCGTTGCAACGGGAATTGGGAATTAGAAGTTAGGAATTCTGCCGGAACAGGGACAATTCGTCATTCCTAATTAGCCTTTCCTAACTCCTCATTACCAGTTATTCATTATACACCCGTTTCCCGGAGCCTGCAAGGGGGCGGGGGCCGTCCTTCCGCGCATTTTTCCGGAGGCGGCCGGCTTGAATACAGGCCTTTCGGAGCGGTGCAAAAGGACTTGAACGGAGGGGAAGCCCATGCTATCATCAAGGCCATAGAGCTCCGGGGGGCGCTGGACCGGAGGCAGAGAGGGGAAGGAACATGGAACATGACAGGATTTACCACAGGGACCTGGGTGCGCTGGGCTATCAGAAGGGCCCTCAGTCCATACACCGATGGCATGGGGATATGGAGGGCTGTGAGCAGGGGTTCGACATCATCTTGAACGAGCCGGATTTGGACCTTGCGGACGCCGGTCTGATTGCGGACGTCGTCCGGCACGGGGACAGGTACAGAAAATCCGCCCTGGAATACCTCCGAATGAAGCTGGCGGAGGAACCGGAGCTGTTTCAGTTGTCAAAAGCGGACGGCGCGGAAGCGTCCCGGCGGGAAGAAATCCCCTTTGACCGCCCCCTGTTTATCTTTTATGAAGGGCGGGAGTGGATGATTCTGTTTCTGGAAAACGGGTTGGATTTTGGCGGACAGTTTGGCGTGTCCGTGGAGTTCAGCGGCGAAACGCCCGTTTCCGTTTGTGATTTGTCGGACGCGGAGGAGATAGAGGACGATTGAACATTCCGCCGGGAGCCGTTTTTTGGGGACGGCTCCCGGCGGCCTGACTGGGTCTGCGGACCGGAGGGCCCGGGCGGAGAGAGAAGCGCCGGCCTCAAGCCTCCGGCAGCTCCTCCAGAGAGGCGAAGGTGTAGCCCATATCCTCCCATTTGGTCAGCAGCTCGTCCAGGATATCGGCGTTGGTTTTGGACGTGGAGTGGAGGAGGACAATGGCCCCGTCGTGGATGCGGGGCAGGAGCTTTCCATAGGCCTGTTCCGCCGTGGGCTGGTTGTCCACGTACCAGTCCACATAGGCCAGGGACCAGAATACCGTCTTGTAGCCCAGGGCCTGGGCCTGCTTCAGGTTGTCCTCACTGTACTTGCCCTGGGGCGGGCGGTAGAACATGGGCAGCTCCCGGCCGGTGGTCTCCTGATACAGGGCGGCCAGGCTGTCCAGCTCCTTCTGAAAGGCGGCCTGGTCGGAAATGGCGGACATGTCCGGGTGATGGAAGGTGTGGTTGCCCACGATGTGGCCCTCCTCCGCCATGCGGCGGATGATGTCCGGGGCGGTTTCAATCATGTTGCCCACCACGAAGAAGGCGGCGGGGGCGCTGTGCTTCTTCAGGGCGTTCAGGATTTTTTCCGTGTAGCCGTTTTCATACCCGCAGTCAAAGGTGAGGTAGATCACCTTCTTCCCGGTGTCGCCCAGATAGTAGGCGTCATATTGCGCCAGGCTTTCCGCCGTGGCGTTGCCCACGGGGGACTGGCCCTCGTTGGGGAAGGACAGGCCCCAGTTGTCGGCGGAGGCCGGTATGGCGGCGGGGGCGGCGGCGGGGGCGGTGGGATCGGAGAGGGTCCGTCCCTGCGTGAAGAGCATCCCCGCCAGGAACAGACAGGGAAGCAGCAGGAAAAAGCAGCGTTTCAGACGCTCGCGGATTGAGATTGGCATAGGCATCTCCTTTTCATTTGACGGAACGCGCCGTTGTGTCTGCGCAGCGGGGACAGAAGCGCCGGCGCTGTTTTTCGCAGTATGCCCGAAAAGCGTCGAAAGATACCGGTTGGTTCCGGCTTGAAAAAAGTGATGAAATATGCTATGATTGGAAAAATGTCAAAACCGGTCGAAGGGACGAGAGTCTGTTTAAAAACCGGCGGAATGCCGGATTGGGGCAGATTGTTTCGTCAGGCAAGGCGATTTGACGCGGGAATCCTGGCGGATTTCAAGTCAAATCAACGCAGTCCTGACGGAAAAGGATGCCCTGAGACGGCGTTTTGACGGTTTTCAAACAGGCTCTGGAAACCGGAGCGTGGAAAGGGGAAGCTCTATGGCCCAGAAAAGGAGACGCAGAAGGGGCGGCAGTCAGCTGACTCCCCATCAGACCATCCTGCTGCTGCTGTTGTGCGCGGCGGCGGCATTCCTCCGCTGGTATTTCCAGCCGGAGCCCGTCACCATGGAGAATATCCCGGACTACCGGGGGGCGGCCTATGTGGAGCTGAACGAGAATCAGCCCGGCTTCACCCGGGAGGACCTGACCACGGAGGCCTTCGAGACCTACAGCGAGCTGGACGCCCTGGGCCGCTGCGGCCCGGCCTATGCCAACATCTGTCTGGAGATTATGCCCACGGAGGAGCGGGGGGATATCGGGTCCGTGAAGCCCACCGGCTGGCAGACGGTGAAATACGACGTCGTGGACGGGAAATACCTGTACAACCGCTGCCACCTCATCGGCTTTCAGCTGGCGGGGGAGAACGCCAATCAGAAAAACCTGATTACCGGCACCCGGTATCTCAACGTGACGGGGATGCTGCCCTTTGAGAACGAGGTGAACGACTATGTGGACGAGACCGGGAACCACGTTCTCTACCGAGTGACGCCCTACTTCATCGGGTCGGAGCTGGTGGCCCGGGGCGTGCAGATGGAGGCCTTGTCGGTGGAGGACGAAGGGGACGGCGTGCGCTTCAACGTGTTTGTCTATAATGTGCAGCCCGGCGTCGAAATCGACTACGCCACCGGGAACAGCCGTCTGGAGGGATGATGATGAGACTCTGGGAACAGTTTGACCGGCTGGTGGTCTTCGACACCGAGACCACCGGCATCGACTTCCGGCGGGACCGGATCATTGAGCTGGGGGCGGTGGCCCTGGAGCGCGGCGGGGAGACGGGGGGCATGGACGCCTTCATCCGCCTGCCGCCGGGGCGGACCATCCCGCCCTTTATCGTGAACCTCACCGGCATCACCGACGCCATGCTGGAGGAGCAGGGCGTTTCCGGGGAGGCGGCGGCCCGGGAGTTCGCCGCCCTGCTGGAGGGGGCGGAGCGGCCTCTGCTGGTGGCCTATAACGCCCAGTTCGACCTGAATTTCCTGTATGGCCTCCTGGCCCCCCTGGACATGGCGGGCATTCTGGCGGCCCCCCGGTTCCTGGACGCCCTGACGGTCTACCGGGACCGGCGGGACTACCCCCACAAGCTCTGCGACGCCATCGCCGCCTACCGTCTGGAGGGCGAGGCCGTCAACAGCCACCGGGCCATTGACGACGCCCGGGCCGCCGCCCGGCTGCTGGAGAAAATGGCGGCGGAGCAGGACGACCTGGGCCGCTACATCGACCTCTTCGGCACCCACCCCAAGTATGGAATGGAGGGCCGGAAAATCCGCTCCGTGACCTACCGGACCCAGCCCTACCGGCGGGACCTGCCGCTGTATGAACGGACGTGAGGCTCCAGGCAGGGAAATCAATTTTCAAGAATAGTACAAATATCCGAGGGATTCAGGAGAC
>NZ_CANTJS010000008.1 GCF_947654275.1 uncultured Oscillibacter sp.
TATTTCCTATTTTATCTCTTTGAATCCAATTTTGCAAAATTGATTTCCGTGCCCTCACATTTCCTGTCTTTTTGCACGTCCTGACGCCGGTATTCCCAAGGACTGCCCATAAACCACATGCTCCCTGTGCCACCGGATAAACTCCTCTCCTGAAAAATCCGGCAGACGCCCATATTCCTCCAGCATCAGTTTGATGATGGAAACAGCTCCCGCCTGTGTGTTGACGCTTTTCGCCGGATTGAATTCAATATCCGTAAAATAATTGTACTCAGAAACCGCGCGCATCTCATCCCCGGACAACGACTGCCTCACAGCGGAGATATAGATATAATCATAGAAAACCGTCCGGGGAATCAGCGGGAATTCCCCCTCCTGACAGCGAAACCCTGTCAAAGGTCCGGAAGTCCTCAGCCTCTCGTCGCGCTTGGCCTCCTTCGGCGGGACCTCCAGCAGATCAGAATAAGGTCCGCCCTTCTCAAAAACCTTCGCGCTTTGAAAAACATTCTCAAGGGTGTACCCATTCAGCCTGAGTCGAAAGGCGCTGAGCTTCACGCCAACCGGCTCCCTGCTCCTGGTGCTGGCCTCCAGCGGTCTGGCCTCCCCGTCCGCCGCCAGAATGGCGCGGTGAAGACTCTCGACGGACTTTTGCTTCTGAGACACGGAAAAGCCGGGGAACCACTCAAACGAATACAGTCTGCTGTCCGCCTTCCCCTGACGGACATAAAACGCCGGCCGCTCCGCCATTGAAATCCTCCTTTTCCATCCAAAACTACCCCTGCAAAACCCTCCCGCCGGACAGGCCCTGTGGCCCGGTCCTGAAGGAAAAGGTTGACAGCAATCGAACAAATCTTCTATAATAGACAAAATCCCAGTCAGTCCCGCCCACACATAAAGGAGGTTTCTATGTCCAATCAAACCAGCACATTTTCCGGCTGCGGCAAGGAGGACCATTTTCACTACGTGATATCTGAATCCTGCGTATCCTGCGGCCTCTGTGCGGACCGCTGTCCCACCGGCACCATTTCTCCGGGAAGCGGGAGGTATGAAATCGACCCGGCCCGCTGCATTGACTGCGGGACCTGTTCCGCGGTGTGTCCCGCGGGAGCGGCCCGCCCTTCCGCCGTCCTGCGGGACAGCATTTCGATTCCGGATATCAACATGGAACAATGCTATTTCAATCCGGGATGCGCGCTGAGCGCCTATAAACCGGAGGTTCCTCAGATGATGCTGGAGCTTCTGCAACAGCATTTCGGACCGGTGAAGCCCCACCATCTGTGCTGCCGCCACGACCCGCAATTGGAACAGGGCTCCACCATCATCAACAACTGCGCCGGCTGCGACCGCCGCTTCCGCTCCCTATATCAGGGGATTCACACCATTTCCTTCTGGGAGGTCATCGACAGCATAGACGGCCTAAAACTGCCTGACTACAGCGGCCTGACGGTCTCTGTCCACGACCCGTGCAGCTACCGGCATAAGCCCCAGGTCCATCAGGCCGTCCGGAGCCTTCTGAGGAAAATGAACATCGAAATCGCGGAAGCTCCCTTCAGCGGGACCACCTCAATCTGCTGCGGCGACAACCTCTATGGCTCTGTCCCCAACCAGCAGGTGGAGCGGCGCATCCGGTTCCGGACAGAACAATTCCCCTGCCATGATGTGGCTGTATACTGCATCGGCTGTGTCCGGGCCATGACCTCCGGAGGAAAACAGCCCCGCTATCTGCCCGACCTGCTGTTCCGGCGGGAAGCGGAACCCATGCCGGATACACTGGATGAATACCATGACAGGGTTATATCCTATATAGAAGCCCATTAAGTGACGGAGCGGGACCCGCGGCTCAGCTTCGGCGCGTCCGCCCCGTCCGCCGGCTTCACTCCAGCGCCTCCGCCTCCGCCAGCCACAGGCCGGCCTGGGCATCGCTGGGCATCCGCCAATCGCCTCGTGGAGACAGGGCCACGGTGCCGATCTTGGGTCCGTCGGGGAGACAGTTCCGCTTGAACTGCTGGGAGAAAAACCGCCGGTAGAAGCTCTTCAGCCATTTCAAAATCACATCCCGGCTGTACTTCCCGCCCAGGGCGTACCGGGCCAGCCGGTAAACCTTTTCCGGGCCGAAGCCCCAGCGGAGCACATAGTACAGGAAAAAGTCGTGGAGCTCATAGGGTCCCACCAGGTCCTCCGTCCGCTGGCTGATTTCCCCCTGGACGGCGGGCAGCAGCTCCGGGGAGACCGGCGTGTCCAGAATATCCTCCAGAACATCGTGAAGCTCCTGTTCCTCCCCATCCTGAGAGAGGTAGCCCACCAGATGCCGCACCAGCGTCTTGGGAATGGAGGCATTGACTCCGTACATGCTCATATGATCCCCGTTATAGGTGCACCAGCCCAAAGCCAGCTCACTGAGGTCCCCGGTGCCGATGACCAGACCCCCGTTGGCGTTGGCAATGTCCATCAGTACCTGGGTCCGCTCCCGGGCCTGGGCGTTCTCATAGGTGACGGAGTGATCTTCCGGGTCGTGGCCGATGTCCCGGAAGTGGCTCCGGACCGACCGGGAGATATCCACGGTCCGCAGGTGGGTCCCCATCTTCTCCGCCAGGATACACGCGTTGTTTCTCGTCCGGTCTGTGGTGCCGAAACAGGGCATGGTGACGGCGATGATATCCGTCATGGGCCGGTCCAGCAGCTTCATGGCAAGGCCCGTGATGAGCACCGCCAGAGTGGAGTCCAGCCCGCCGGAGAGACCCACCACGGCGCATTTGGCCCGGGTGTGCTCCAGCCGCTGCTTGAGGCCCAGAGAGGCAATCAGCAGGATTTCCCGGCACCGGGCGTCCCGGTCCTCCCTTCCCTCCGGGACGAAGGGCATGGGAGAGACATAGCGGGTGAGCTTGGTTTTGCTCTCCGTCAGGGAAAAAACGCTGTGGTCCCTCCGGCTCCATTCCGCCTCCGGAAGGGCCTGGGTCCGGCGGCGCTCATAGCTGAGGCGCTGGACGTCGATTTCCGAGATCAGCAGTCCGCCCTCAAAGCGCTTTTCCGCCAGCATCGTCCCGTTTTCCGCAATAAGCTGATGGGCCCCGAATACCAGGTCGGAGGTGGATTCCCCCGCCCCGGCACTGGCGTACACATAGCCGCAGAGGAGCTTGGCGCTCTGCATGGACACCAGCTGACGGCGGTAGGAATCCTTACCAATCACCTCGTTGCTGGCGGAGAGATTGCCGATTACCGCTGCCCCATTTCGGGCCATCTTCACAGAGGGAGAATCCGGGGACCAGAGATCTTCACAAATCTCAAAGCCCAATGTCAGCTCCGGGTAATTTTCGCAGGAAAAAATCTGCTCCGCCCCAAAGGGAACGGTCAATTGGCCGCACAGGTCAATCCGGTCCTCCTCCTTGGGAGCCGGGGCAAACCAGCGCTTTTCATAGAATTCGCCGTAATTGGGCAGATGGGTCTTGGGAACCACGCCCAGGATACATCCTCTTTGTATGATAACCGCGCAGTTATACAGCTTGCCATGAACCCGCAGAGGCATTCCCACAGCGGTGACCACCTCCAGATTCCGCGTGGCCGCCAGCACGGTGGAAAGGGCCTCCTCCGCCCCCCGCAGCAGGGTTTCCTGATAAAACAGGTCCCCGCAGGTGTAGCCCGTCAAGCCCAGTTCCGGCAGCACCAGCACCTTCACCCCTGCCTGTTCAGCGGAGCGCATCATCTGAAAGGTCTGTTCCGCGTTGAATACGCAGTCCGCCAGCCTCAGCTTGGGCGCGCCGCAGGCCACTGAAATAAATCCGTCTCTCATATCATTCAACCCCTTGCTTTTCAATGGGTTTATTCTATACCGTTTTTTCCGGTTTTACAAGGTCCCCCATCCGGGAAATCTGCATATTCCATCGAAGGGCAACGAAAAACGGACCGCCAGGCGGTCCGTTTTTCGTGTGTGTTTATTTTAGGAGGGAGAAAACGCATCGGGCTGGGAGGACCCTTTGCAAGTATTAAGATACCCTATAATTTTTGCAAAATTATGTGTTTCCTGTAAACAGTTTGTGAACCTTCCTTAAAATTCATCCGGCACAGCGCCCGAAGTCCGCAGCTCCTCCGCCAGCTCTCTCAGATAGATGGGATTGGCGTTCTTAATACACTCATAGACCCTGGCCTCATAGCCATGTCCGCCAGCAGCCGGGCCCAGGTAAGACTGACTTTTACGTACAGGTCTCAGCCCGGGGCCGGCATGGCGTCTATGACGCTCTCCCGGGTGGGATAGTCCTCAAACTCCTCCAGAGCCCGCAGAACGGCGGACCGGACGCTTTCCAACAGGGCTTCCCGGTCCGTGGAGGCCTCCAGCGCCCACCAGTGATCTCCGTTTTCCGGATAGATCCGTCCCCGGAGGGCACATTCATATTCCTTGAATTTCAATCTCTCAATTCGGACGTTCTTCTCAAAGTAAGAGCCGGTATTGATGACAAATTCCAGATGGTCCCTGCTGTTCCACTTGTTCCGCTGGAAATTGATGATGCGGCAGAGGCCGTCCCGGCCATAAAGCCTGAAATTTGCCCCGTCCTTTCGGTACCCCAGCGGCTTCAGAAGCTCCTCGTGAATCTGTTTCAGCAGAGCCTTGAATTCCTGTTCCACAGCCCTCACCTCATTTGAACTTCCGGCTCTCCGCCACCGCCATTTCGTCGCAGCGGTTATTAAACTCGTTTTCCGCGTGGCCCTTCACCCAGTGGTAATGAAGCTCGTGGACCGCCGCCAGCTCCAGGAGCCGCTCCCAGAGATCCGGATTCAGGGCGGGCTTTTTGTCGGACTTGACCCAGCCCCGTTTTCGCCAGCCCACGGCCCAGCCCTTTTCCAGGGCGTCGATGACATACTTGGAGTCGGACCACAGCTCCACCCGGCAGGGCTGCTTTAAACAGGACAGCGCCTCGATGACGGCGGTGAGCTCCATGCGGTTGTTGGTGGTTTGAGCCTCGCCGCCGGAAATCTCTTTTTTGTGCTCCTCATACATCAGAACGGCTCCCCAGCCGCCGGGACCTGGATTGCCGGAGCAGGCTCCGTCGGTATAAATGGTGACAGTTTTCATAAAATCCCCTGACCCTCCCGCGCAAAATCGACGTCCGGAAATCAATCAAATTTGTAATCCTGCTGGTGTAACCGTACCGGGCATAAACATAAATCGGGAGTCGAACCCAACGAATGGCCCTGCTCGTTTCCATGACAGCGTGCCCATTGGCCCCGGCACATTGGGGCTTGACGTCCGCCTCTTGCGCAACCATTTTTTGTTTCCCGCCCTCCGGGCTTTTTTGCTTCCCTCCCTTCGGGCGTTTTTCCACAGCGTGCGCCCCTCAGAAGGCGCCCGCGTCTATTCGTTTGACAACAGCTCTGTGGTCCAGTTCTTCTCCTGGATGGTCTCCTCCAGCTGCCGCAGCTCCTTGGACAGGCCATCCACCTGCTTTTGCAGCTCCCGCACATTGACGGAGCTCTTCACCTTGATTTCACCGGCGGTGCGGCGGCGGACCAGAGCGCTGGCGTTGTCCAGAAAATTCCGCAGAATTCCCAGCTTCCCTCTCAAACAGTCCCGCCTGGCCAGCAGGTCGGACAGGGTGGCCCCGTCCTCAGTCCGGGCGGCATTGTTGGTGCGGTTGATGGCGGAAATCAGCGCCTCCAGCCGGACGTAATCCTCTTCCAGCTCCCGGAGCAGCTCCCGGGGGTCCTCGGCGGGCTGTTCCCCCTCCTGGACCTGGGCGTTGTTGTACAGACGGGCCTCCAGCTGATGGATGCGGGTCTGGAGCTCCGCCCGCTGAGACAGGGCGTTTGCCAGCTTCATGCTCTCACGGCTCCTTTCGTCACTCTTCCTGTCCGGGGGTCTCAGCCGGGATTCCGGCGTCCTCGGGCAGAGGCGTTTCCTCCGTCTCTTCCCGGTCCGCCAGCGCCAGGGAAATCACCTGATCCCCCTCTTCCTTGAAGCGCATGACGATGACGCCCTGGGTGGCCCGGCCCGCCATGCGGATGTTTTCCACAGCGGTGCGAATCAGAATGCCGCTCTGGGTCACCAGCAGTAAATCCTCAGACCCGTTTACCACCTTGATGCCCACCACATTTCCGGTTTTCTCGGTAATCATATAGTTCTTGATACCCAGACCGCCCCGGTTGGTGATGCGGTATTCCTCCACCGGGGTTCTCTTGCCAAAGCCCTTTTCCGTGATGGACAGGACCGATTTTCCAGGGGTCGCCCGGGCGGCGCCCACCACATAGTCCCCTTCCCGGAGACGGATGCCCCGGACGCCCACGGCCTGCCGGCCCATGGGCCGGACGTCGTTCTCATCAAAGCAGACCGCCATGCCATCATGAGTGGCAATGAGGATTCTCTGGTTTCCGTCGGTCTCCCGGACGGTAATCAGCCGGTCTCCCTCGTCCATGGTCAGGGCCCGGATGCCGTTGTTCCGCAGATTCTTCAGGCTGCTGCCCGGCAGACGCTTCACCGTGCCGTTCCGGGTGACCATGAAGAGGAATCGGCCGTCGTCCTCAATGGAGCGGGTATGAATCATGGTCTGCACCCGCTCCCCCTGCTCCACCTGGAGAATGTTGATGATGTTGCTGCCCTTGGCTGTTTTTCCGGAGACGGGAATCTGATAGCCCTTTTTCCGGTAGACCTTGCCTGTATCGGTGAAGAAGAGGATATAGTCGTGGGTGGAGGCGGTGAAGACGTCAGCCACCGCGTCCTCCTCCCGGGTGGTGATGCCCTTTTTCCCCATGCCGCCCTTGGACTGGGCGGTATACTCACTGACCGGGGTCCGCTTGATATAGCCCGCCTGGGTCAGCGTAAAGACGCACTGCTCTTCCTCAATCAGGTCCTCAATATCAATCTCGTCCTCCACATCCTGAATTTCCGTCACCCGCTCATCGCCGTATTTTTCGGAAATGGCGGTGAGCTCCTCCTTCAGAATCTGGCGGACCAGGCCCTCGTCGGCCAGGACCTTCTGGAACCAGATGATTTTCTCCTCCAGCTCCTTGTACTCGTTTTCCAGCTTCTCCCGGTTCAGGCCCTGGAGAGCAATCAGCCGCATGTCGCAGATGGCCTGGGCCTGCACGTCGTCCAGTCCAAAGCGGGCCATCAGATTGTCTTTGGCGTTGTCATAGCTGGTCCGGATGATTTTGATGACCTCGTCGATGTTGTCCTGGGCAATCAGCAGACCTTCCAGCAGATGGGCCCGCTCCTGGGCCTTCCGCAGGTCGTATTTCGTCCGCCGGACAATGACGGACTCCTGGTGAGCGATGTACTCATCCAGAATATGACGCAGGGACAGGATTTTCGGCTGGAGCTTTCCATTGACCTCCACCAGGGCCAGCATATTGATGGCGAAGCTGGTCTGAAGCTGGGTCTGCGCAAAGAGACGGTTCAGCACCACCTGGGGATTGGCGTCCCGTTTCAGCTCGATGACGATGCGCATGCCGTTCCGGTCGGACTCGTCCTGAATCATGCTGATTCCTTCCAGACGCTTGTCCTCCACCTGGTCCGCCATATTTTTGATCAGCTGCCGTTTATTCACCTGATAGGGAATTTCAGTGATGATGATACGGGTCCTGTCCTTGCCGAACTCCTCGAACTCATGGCGGGCCCGAATCAGAACCCGGCCCCGGCCGGTGGCGTAGGCCGCCCGGATGCCGCTGCAGCCCATGATGATGCCCTTTGTGGGAAAATCGGGACCCTGGATATGCTGCATCAGGTCGGAGAGGTCCGCCTCCGGGTCGTCCAGCACGCAGATCACCGCGCCGATGACCTCCCGCATGTTGTGGGGCGGAATATTGGTGGCCATGCCCACGGCGATGCCGGAGGAGCCATTGACCAGCAGATTGGGGAACCGGGAGGGCAGCACCTTGGGCTCCTGACGGGTCTCGTCAAAGTTGGGGTCCCAGTCCACCGTCTCCTTGTCGATATCCCGAAGCATCTCTTCGGATATCCTGGCAAGTCTCGCTTCGGTGTACCGGTAGGCCGCCGGGGGGTCGCCGTCCACGGAACCAAAGTTGCCGTGGCCGTCCACCAGCATATAGCGCATGGAGAAATCCTGAGCCAGGCGGACCAGGGCGTCATAGACGCTGGCGTCGCCATGGGGGTGATACCGGCCCAGCACATCGCCCACGGCGGTGGCGCACTTGCGGAAGGCGTGGTCATAGGTCAGGTTGTCCTCATACATGGCGTAGAGGATGCGGCGGTGGACCGGCTTCAGACCGTCCCGAACATCGGGAAGGGCCCGGCCCACAATGACGCTCATGGCGTATTCAATATAGGATTTTTCCATCTCCGGAACCAGAGAGGATTCCACAATCTTCTGGTCCGGGTAACGGATTTCCTCAGGGTCGTATTGGGGTTTTTTAGACATTTACAATTTTTCCTCCTTATTTGAGAGGTTGGTTTAAAGCTTTCCAAGTCTAGCGAAAACAGAAAAATAAGGACATTTTGTCATCTCATCTTTTTCAATAGAAATCTTTATCTTGTCTTTATACAAAATGCGGTTTGCCCTCTCCAAAAAAGAATTCACACATTTCTCACTTGGAAACAAGAAATTTGTATTGACGGCTCCAGCTTACGCTGATATTCCAGATTCTCATTTTCAGCTTTTCAGCCTTTTTTTATATGACGGTAATCCGGCATAGAAATCTCCTTCTGAAACTCTACCAGGTTTCTTTCAGCCACTCCATTCCCGGATAGGGCTCCAGGGTATGGGCGTACCACTCCACGCACTTCGCCGCCAGCTCCCGGTCCTGCATGGTGCATTTCATGGGAAAGACCGATTGCCCGTCGCTGGGTTTAATGGGGGCTTCCTCATCGGAATCCAGATAGTCGGGGTCGAAGCAGGCCCAGGCGGTTTCCGTTTCCGCGTCCCAGATTTGCAGGAAAATCAAATCCGGAGAGGACTCCAGAGTCAAACAGCCCTCCTCTCCACATTCGTCCGGACTCATCATGAGGCTGGAATACTTGCCGGTGCGGACCTTTTTCACAATGTCACGAATTCCAGCTTCGGAAATATCGTCCAATTCCAGACCGGGAAGCGCTCCCCTGCCGGCGCTTTGAATTTTCACGCCCTCCGGCATCGGCGGCACTTCCCGTTTCGCAATGATTTCTTCTCTCATCAATTCCTAACTCCTCATTCCTCATTCCTAATGGAATCAGTAATCCAGGTTGACTACATATTTGGCGTTCTTCTCGATGAACTCCTTCCGGGGCTCCACCTTTTCCCCCATGAGGATGGTAAAGGTCTCGTCGGCCTTCACCGCGTCGTCCAGGGTGATTCTCCGCAGGGTCCGCTTCTCCGGGTCCATGGTGGTCTCCCACAGCTCCTGAGGGTTCATCTCGCCCAGACCCTTGAACCGGCTGATGTCCACCTTGGCGTTGGGGTTCCCCGCCCGGAGCTCGGCGGAAATGGCGTCCCGCTCCTCCTCGGAGAAGGCCAGCCGGGTGGTCTTGCCCCGGGTCAGCTTGAACAGAGGCGGCACGGCGGAATAGACATAACCCCGCTCAATGAGGGGCCGCATGAAGCGGAAAAAGAAGGTCAGCAGCAGGGTCCGGATATGGGACCCGTCCACGTCGGCATCCGCCATGATAATCACCTTGTGATAGCGGAGCCGGTTGTGATCGAACTCCTCCCCAATGCCCGCCCCCAGGGCGGTGATGACGGGCTGGAGCTTGTCGTTTCCATAGACCTTGTCCGCCCGGGCCTTTTCCACGTTCAGCATCTTTCCCCACAGGGGCAGAATCGCCTGAAAGCGGGAGTCCCGGCCCTGGGTGGCGGAGCCGCCTGCGGAGTCGCCCTCGACGATATAAATTTCAGTGAGCTCCGGATTGTTCTCGTTGCAGTCCCGGAGCTTGTCGGGCATGGCCGCGCCCCCCAGGACGGTTTTCCGGCGGATGGATTCCCTGGCCTTCTTGGCGGCCTCCCGGGCCCGGCTGGCGGTGAGGGCCTTGTCCAGAATCATCCGGCCCACCTGGGGATTCTCCTCCAGGAAGGTGTCCAGCTTGTTCATGACCATGTTGTTCACCAGGGTCCGGATCTCGCTGTTGCCCAGCTTGGCCTTGGTCTGGCCCTCAAACTGGGCGTCGGTGAGCTTCACGGAAATCACGCAGGTCAAGCCCTCCCGGCAGTCCTCGCCGGAGACCTTTTCATCGTCCTTCAGCATTTTGATTTTCCGGCCATAGGCGTTCAGCACCGTGGTCAGGGCCCGCTTAAAGCCCTCCTCATGCATGCCGCCCTCCGGAGTATGGACATTGTTGGCAAAGGACAGAATGGTTTCGTTATAGCCGTCGTTGTACTGAAGGGCCACCTCCGCCACAGAATCATCCTTCTGCCCGGACATATAGATAACCTCGCCGTGAAGGGCGTCCTTGCTCTTGTTCAGCCAGGTGACAAATTCCCGGATGCCGCCGGCATAGCACATGGAGTCCTCCTGCTCCTTTCCCGGGCGGAGGTCCACGGTGCGGATGCGGAGGCCGGCATTCAGAAAGGCCTCTTCCCTCATGCGGGTATGCAGGGTCTCGTAATTGTAAACCGTATCCTCGAACATATCCGGGTCCGGCTTGAAGGTGACGGCGGTGCCGGTATGGTCGGTGGTTCCCACCACGGTCATCTCCTGGGTGATTTCCCCTCTGGAGAACTTCATTTCATAAATCTGTCCGTTTTTGTGGACCTGAACCTCCAGCCACTCCGAAAGGGCGTTGACCACCGACGCGCCCACGCCGTGGAGACCGCCGGATACCTTATATCCCCCGCCGCCGAACTTGCCGCCGGCGTGGAGCACGGTATAGACCACCTCTAAGGCGGGCTTACCGGTCTGGGCCTGGATGTCTACAGGGATGCCCCGGCCGTTGTCCACCACGGTGATGGTGTCCCCCTCGTTGATCTGCACCAGAATATCGGTACAGAAGCCCGCCAGAGCCTCGTCAATGGCGTTGTCCACAATCTCATAGACCAGGTGATGAAGGCCCGAGGTGGAGGTGGACCCTATATACATGCCGGGCCGCTTCCGGACGGCCTCCAGACCCTCCAGCACCTGGATTTCCGAGGCGTCATATTCGTTCCCGGCGTCCACCGCCGTGGAGTGCAGAATTTCGTTTTCCATTTCCATGTTGTCAGCCATATACTTCTCCTTAACTTTGAATCTCAGGGCAGAAAAAGCCACGCCGGATTTCTAGTCTCTGATTCCGGCCCGCCTTTTCCCGCCCCGCGCACAATGGATAAACTCTCAGTGTTCCGTCATATCCGGAACCGGGGCCGCATAGGATATCCCATCACAGGGTTTTCTTCTTTCTCAGCAGCCGGCACGCCGCCCAAACCGCCAGCGCGCCCAGCAGGGCATAGGCCGCAAGGATGCTGAAGGCAATCACATAGAGTCCAAAATTGCTGTGAATCAGAATGTTATCATGAATCAGGGGGATATAGACCTCTCTCGGGTCGATGAGGCTGTCCAGTATGTCCGACAGGTACATCAGAACAAAGGGAACCCCCGCCGCCAGAGTGCACAGCACCGGAAACCGGGCGGCCTTCTTCCGCCTGCAGAGCAGAACGCCCTGTACCGCCGCACCCAGCAGGAAACAGACCGCCGCCAGCGCCGCCGCCATGGGGCTGATGTCAAAGCAGCGGATAGGATAGAGATAGAAGGACAGCATATTTTTCAGTCTGAACAGAAGGAGCATGGGCAGCGTCACTTGCATAGACCTCTCCTTTCTCACTCCGGCTTTCCGGAAACATGGGAACAGGCTTCACGCCCCGTCCTCCGGGTCCTCCAGGTCGCAGAGGTCATCCTGGTCCCGGCCCGGACCCATCAGCTCCGTGGTCCGCATCCGCCGTTTCTCCTTGGCGGCCTCCACATTCTGGTGAATCAGCTCCTTGACCTCCCGGGGATGCCTGATGTTCTTCAAATCCAGGTGAGGGATGCTCTTGTCGGAGGAGTGGACGCACACGGTGCCCACCCCGAAAATCCGCTGGCCCAGGCTCATGGTCAGCTCCAGGTCCCGCACCCGGTAAAGCAGCACTTCGTCCGCCTTGAAATTCAAAAGACCGGTCTCGCAAAACAGCCGGTCTTCACTGAGGCCGTACCGGGTAAAGGAAAGAGGCAGACCCAGACGCCGCCTGCGGTCCCTCCAGAGATATTCGATGGAACTCATAAAAACCTCCTCTTCACTCCAATTTCCCGCTCTCCGCCCGCCTTTGCAGGGCGGCGGGGCTCAGCTGGCTCAAATAAACAATCTGACTATGATAGGGGTGGTCGCAGACCACGAAGGACCGGGGCAGGTCCCCGGAGACGTCCAGAACAACCCCCTCCTTCTCGGCGGCGGCCAGGTAATCCCGGGTCCGCTTCTCATAGCTGCACTTGTCCAGGTCGAAAATGCCTATAACACTGCGCTGAGGAATGATCTCGTTTTGTCCCAAATGCAGATACACCGCAAAAACCTCCTAACGGTCCGGCGGGCGGAACAGGTGCCTGATCAAGAAGACCACCGCCCTTTTTACAGACGAAAATGCCGTCGGCGCGAACAGAGCAAGCGCCAGCAGCACACCTGGACAAAACAGAAGAAGGAAAACCGCCAGCGCCCAGAAGGAGGACCAGCCCCCGGCGCTGAACAGGATGAGGAGCACGAAAAGAAACGCTCCCACAATGGCAGGCATCCGTCCTCACCTCCTAAGAGCCTGATTAAAATCCATCGAAACGCCGTCACAGGGCATCTTTTTCCGCCGTTGCTGCGTTGGTTTGACTTGAAATCCGTCAGGATTCCTGCGTCAAACTGCCTTGCCCGACAATTGGATAGCCGTTGGCGGCTCTGCCGCCTTACGGATATCACATGCCCATTGGGTAAAAAATCTACCCCAATCCGGCACTCCGCCGGATTTTAAACAGGCTCTAAGGATTCAAAAGCCAGGCAAACCAGCGGCGGCGAACCTCGCTCTTCTGGGCCCGTTCGTTGTCCCAGTTCTCATAGGATTTTCCCTGTCTGGGGGCGTAGAGCTTATAATATGACCCCTCTTCCGGGCCCGCCTGTAGACAATAGATGCTCGACTCTTTCTGCCAGCCCGCATAGATCAGGGACCCATCCTCAAGAAATACGGCGCTGACGTTCAAAGCTTCCGCGCTCTCCGCGTCCAGATACTTTCCCGCCGCAGCCCGGATATCCGGATTCTCCGAGGCGGTCAGGTCCCCGGACTCTCCGCCTTCCAGCAGCCCCTGAACAGAGGGAAGCGCCAGCAGCTCCGCCATCATGGACCTGTCCTCCTCCGTGATGACAGCCTCCGGTATTTGGCGGAGAATCTTCTCCGTGTCCCTGGAGGTGACGAGTATCTCGCTGCAGGAATAGCGGAGTTCCATACAGACCTCCACCCCCAACAGGACCAGCAGCAGGACGGCTAAAATGGTCTTCCCCATTTTCTTCCTGTCCATCACAAAATCCTCCCCTGTTCCACGTGAAACACTTTCCCGCCCAGAAGACTGGGCAGACGGTCCTCCTCGCAGCAGGTGATGAACACCTGTCCCCCGTCGATGCGGTTCAGGACAAACTCCTGCCGCCGGGGGTCCAGCTCGCTGAGCACGTCGTCCAGCAGCAAAATGGGATACTCCCCCAATACATTTTTATATATCTCACGCTCCGCCAGCTTCAGAGCCAGGGCCGCCGTCCGGGTCTGCCCCTGAGAGGCGTACTGCTTCGCCTCCCGCCCGTTGATGGAAACCAGCAGATCATCCTTGTGGGGCCCGGACAGGCACAGCCGGGAAGACCTCTCCGCCGTCTGATGCTCCTCCATATGCCGCCGCAGTGCTTCCGTCAGGGCGGACACATTCCCGCCAGGGTCCTCCACGGAGGAAACCGTCCGGTAGGAGACCGTCAGCTCCTCCCGCCCGCCGGAGCACTCCCGGTGGTGCAGGGCGGCGTACTCCTCCAGCCGCCGGGCGAACTGATACCGGTAATGAATCAGCACCGCCCCGAAGCGTATCATCTGCTCGTTGAACTCCGGCAGAGCTTCCAGCAGATCAGGCCGTTCCTCAAAGTCCCTCAGAATGCGGGTTTTCTGTTCCTGGGCCCTGGTATAGCCGGAGAGGGCCGCGGCGTATCGGGGACGGAGCTGGCACAGGGCGTTATCCAGGAACCGCCGCCGGGCGGCGGCGCCCTCCCGTATCAAAAACAGGTCTTCGGGCCGGAACAAAACAGTGCTGTAAACAGCGCTGAGAGCGGCGCCGGTCTTCGCCGGCACCTGATTCACCCAGAGCCGCCGCCTCTGCCCCTGCCGGAGCTCCGCCCGAATCTGAAAGTCCCGGTCCCTGGAAAAGACGCCTGCCTCCAGCCGGGCCCCCCCGCTGTGAAAGCCAATCAGCTCCCGGTCCGTCCGGGCCCTGGGAGACCGGCCGCAGGAGAGATAGACCACGGCCTCCAGCAGATTGGTCTTGCCCTGGGCGTTCTCCCCGCAGATGACATTGCACCGGGGGTCGAAGTCCGCCCGCTGACAGACGGCGTAATTCCGGAAGCCCTCCAGCTCCAGCCGTTCAAGGCGCATAGGCCGCGCCGATTCTCTGGCCGGCGAACTCCACCACATCGCCGGGCCGGATTTTCTTCCCTCTCTGGACGCAGGGCTCACCGTTTACTCTAGCCTCACCGGCCTGTATGCGCTCCTTGGCCTCTCCGCCGGTTTCCACCAGGCCCGCCAGCTTCAATAAATCCTGGAGCTTCACAAACTCCGTAGTAATGACAATCTCTCTCATGGCTCAGGCCTCGTTTTTCAGCCGCACCGGCAGCACCATATAGAGGAATTTCTCCTCTCCCTCCACAGGTACGATGACGGCGGGAGAGATGCCGGTGTTCAGCTCAATCCGCACGGTATCGGCGGGAGCGTAGCGCAGGGCCTCCATCAGATAGCGGTTATTAAAGCCGATTTCCAGACCGCCGCCGTCCCCGGACACCCGGCAGACGTCCTTTGCCTCTCCGTTTCCGGTTTTGGCGGAGAGATAGACCTTGTCGTGATCGAAGCGGCAGCGCACCGGGCTTTTCAGCTTGTCGGAAATCATGACGCTGACCCGGTCGATGCTCTCCGTCAGGGATTTTGCTTCCACCACCACGGAAATGGGGTTCTTTCTGGGTATGGCGTTCCGGTAATCCAGGAAATCCCCCTCCAGACGGCGGCAGATCAGCTCGGTGTCCCCCACAGTAAAGAGAATATGGCGCTTGCCCAGGGTAATTTCCGCCCCTTCCTCCGCGTCGGAGCAGATTTTTTTCACCTCGTTCAGGGCGCTGCCGGGGGCCACGAAGGAGAACGCGCCCCCCTCCACTTTTTCCAGGGGCTCCCGGCGCACCGCCAGGCGGAAGCCGTCCACTGCCGCCATGGTCAGTCCGTCGCTGCCCACCTCGAAGAGGGCTCCGGTGTGGATGGGGCGGCTCTCGTTGGTTGACACGGCAAAGGCTGTTTCCTCAATCATGGAGCGGAGTACCTTCTGCTGAATGGAAACGGAATAAACGTCCTCTACCTCCGGAAGATCCGGATAATCCGCGGCGGAGATGCCCAGAATGTCAAAATCCGACTCGCCGCAGCTGAGGTGCACCATCAGCCGTTCGTCTGCGGTGAAGGTCACCATATCGTCCGGCAGGCTCCGGACGATGTCGCTGAACAGCCGGGTGTCCAGAACCACCTCGCCCTCCTGGGCCACGGAGGCGGAGATATGGGTGCGGATGCCGGTCTGCATGTCAAAACCGGAGATTGTCAATTCCTGGGAATTAGCCTGAATCAGGAGTCCCGCCAGGGCGGGGATGGAGCTTTTGGCCGCCACTGCCGGGCTGGCGACGCTGATGGCGTTTTTAAGAAGCGTTTTTTCACAGCTGAATTGAATGACAGACATAATGTAGAGCCTCCATGCCGCGGCCGACGGGTTCAGGTCCGGTTTTCAACCGGGAAGGTGGAACACGCTGGCGCGGATGCCGCAGAAAAGGCCGGCGGCGGGCCGATTTTCCGGCGGCAGGGCCGCCGTTTGCAGTCAGGCCTTGTTGAGATGGGAACGGGAAGCCTGCTGCTGAAAAAGAAAGAAAGAATCTTTTTTAGTAATAGCAGCAGTAGGGCGAAAAATTGTGGAAAAAAAGCGAAACCGCTTGAACGGCAAGACTTTGGGTTTCCACAGCCCTGATGTGGGAAAAAGAACCGTTATCCACGCCTTTTGTCGAAGGGTGTTTTTTCCACAGGAAGGTTTTCCTTTTCCACAGAAGAAGGTGGAAAAAAGACGGCGAAAAAAGCGGCGAAAAGGCCGCGGAATCACCGTGGAAAATGGGATGTCCCTATCAGTGCCGGGAAGTGATGTTTGTTTTCAGCTCCTTCACGGTCTCGGCAAAGGCGGGGTCCTTTTTCATTTTTTTCTCCACCTGGTTGATGGAGTACATCACCGTGGTGTGGTCCCGGTTGTTGAAGAGCCGTCCGATGTTGTCCTGAGAGAGGTTCGTCATGCTCCGAATCAGATACATGGCAATCTGCCGGGCGGTCACCGCGTCCCGGATGCGCTGCTGCCCCCTGATGACGGACTCCTCCAGATTGTAGTACCGGCAGACCGAGGCGAGAATGGCCTCCGGCGTGGGGATGTATTCGTTGCTGGTTTTCAGAATGTCCTTCATGGCCCGGGTGACGGTCTCCTCGTCGGTTTCGCTGCCCAGCAGGTCCTTGTAGGCCAGAACCTTGTTGACGGTGCCCTCCAGCTGCCGGACGTTGGCGGTGACCTTCTGGGCAATCATGACGGCGATTTTGTCCGGCAGATCCATGCCCAGCAGAGCCGCCTTGTTCTTTACAATGGCCAGGCGGGTCTCAAAGTCCGGGGGCTTCACGTCTGCCAGCAGTCCCCACTCGAAGCGGGTCCGCAGCCGGTCGTCCAGCAGGGTCATTTCAGAGGGAGGACGGTCCGAGGTTAGAACAATCTGCCGGCCGGACTCATAGAGGGTGTTGAAGGTGTGGAAGAACTCGTCCTGGACCTGGTCCTTTCCGGCCACAAACTGCACATCGTCCACGAGAAGCAGGTCCGCCTCCCGGTACTTGGCCCGGAACTCGCTGCCCCGTCCGGCCCGGATCAGGCCGATGAATTCATTGATGAAGTCGTCGCCCTTGACATAGACGATTTTCGCGTCGGGGTCATTTCTCCGGATGACGTTGGCGATGGCGTTGAGCAGATGGGTTTTGCCCAGGCCGGAATCCCCGTAAATCAGCAGAGGATTGTAGTTCTGGGCCGGGTGCTCCGCCACTGCCATGGACGCGGCGTGGGCCAGCTTGTTGGAGGGGCCCACCACGAAGGTCTCAAAGGTGAATTCCGCGGAGGTGAAGCGGTCCGCCTTTTTGGCCGGCGCGTTCCCCTGGAATTCCCGGAGAGCGGCGTCATCCAGCAGTTTCACCTCGAAGTCCATGGAGAAGATGTCCCGCAGGGAGTTTTTGATGTTGCCCAGGAATAGAGACTCGATGTAGCCTTTTTTGAAGTCGTTGGCGCAGTGCAGAAAACAGGTGCTGCCCCGAATGTCCACAATGGTCAGCTCGTCAAACCATGTTGCGATGGTGGTTTCAGAAAGCGTGCCCCGCAGCTGCCGCAAAACGTTTTCCCAAATGTCGGTAACTGAATTCAAAAGGAACCACCTCTCTCGTTGAAAATAACAAAAGTACCTCACATATTATAGCAAAAAAAACAACAGCAGGCAATAGGAAATTATACATATTCTAATAATAAGCGCCGCTTTTTTGACGGACTCCAAATGGAAAAAAACCACCACATATAGAAAAAGTCCGCCGGTCTGAATACTACATTTTGAGCCGGTCCCATAAACAGCCGGAAACGGGCCGGAAAATCTCCAAATCCGCCGGATTTTTTTCATTCTTTCAAGTTCTTATTGACACCTTTTGTTTGAATATGCTATACTAATCCATACGTCGAAAGGCGTGTTGAATCGTCAGCCGCGCCGCCCGTTTCAGGGCGGTGTTGGGAAGGCGCCGCCGGGACTCCAGAGGAGCAGGCGGCGGAACATTTGACAGGAGGTGTCTCAGAGATGGCTACAAAGCGTACCTATCAGCCCAAGAAGCTGCATGGTCAAAAGGTCCACGGCTTCCGCAAGAGAATGGCGACCGCCAACGGCCGTAAGGTCCTGGCCCGCCGCCGCGCCAAAGGCCGCGCGCGTCTCTCCTATTGAGGAGACACTTGAAAACAGGTCCTGACAGGGGCGGCTGGAATTTCTATGTCAAATTCCTCCGTCCCTTGAATCTGTTTGAAGGCCCCGCCGTTCCGCGGGGGAAGGTTCCGGAATCCGGCGCTTTCCGGAGAAGAAAAACGCCTGTACCGGTTTGGAGGAAAGAGCGTATGAAGCCGTCGGTGACGTTAAAAGAAAACTATGAATTCCGCCGGCTGTATCAAAAGGGGGCTTCGGCGGTGGGCGGCTGCATGGTGATTTACTGCCGCCGGAACCGCCTGGGCCGGAACCGCCTGGGCATTACGGTGTCTGTCAAGATCGGCAACGCCGTGAAGCGGAACCGGGCCCGCCGCCGTCTGCGGGAGGTCTTTCGTCTGAACAGTCCCTGCCTTCGTCAGGGCTGGGACATGGTTCTGGTGGCCCGGGGCCGGACGCTGACGGCGCCCTGGAAGGAGCTGAATGACACCTTCCTCCGCCTGTGCCGGAAGCTGGAGCTTTTGCAGGACCGGCAGGGCCTGCAAAACGCCCAGGCGAAGCAAAGCAGGCAAGCGAAGCACGAGGGGCAGGAAATGAAGGAAAGGCAGGAAAAGCTGGGAACGAAAAAAGAGCAGACAGGTGAGCAAAAAAAGCAAAATGAGCAAAAGAAGGAAAAAATTTCTGTGAAGCGGGACAGGCCCCATGCCCCGGAAAAAGAGTCCGGAGCTGCGGAGGACAAGCCTTGAAATCCGTGCTGCTTTTGATCATCCGGTTTTACCGGAAGGCCGTTTCTCCCTGCTTTCCCCCCTGCTGCCGCTATACCCCCACCTGTTCCCAGTACGCCCTGGAGGCCATTGAGAAGTATGGAGCCCTGAAAGGCGGCTGGCTGGCGCTGCGCCGGATTTTAAGATGCCACCCCTTTCACAAGGGGGGCTATGACCCGGTGCCGTAACGGAAGGGGTATCGGAAGTATCGGATATCCTGACTGACGGCGGCTGTATGCCCGATGTGATGCGGCGGCATGAAACAATTCCCCGCTCTCATCAAAGAAGCCGGGAGAGACGCTCTCCCTCAGTAAAAAAAACGAGAGGACGAATCTATGTTTTCAACCATTGGATACATCATCTGTATCCCCTTTGCCTGGCTGGTCCGGCTGTTCTACAACCTGACCGGGTCCTATGGCATGGCGATTATCCTGTTTACGCTGGTGGTCAAGCTCATCATGCTCCCCTTCCAGATGAAGTCCAAGAAGAGCATGATGCGCATGACCCGTATGAACGGAAAAATCCAGGAAATTCAGAAAAAATACGCCAACAACCAGATGAAAATGAACGAGGAAATGCAGAAGCTCTATGCCGAGGAGGGCGTCAACCCCATGTCCGGCTGCCTCTGGAGCTTCCTGCCCTTCCCGGTTCTGCTGGCTCTGTACTCCATCATCCGCCAGCCCATCACCCACTTCATGATGCTGAGTCAGGACGTGGTGCAGAAAATGGTGGACGCGGTTACGGCCACTGGCGCGGACATGAGCGCCATTGTCCAGATGAAGGACGGGGCCGCCGTGGTCAAGGACGGCATCACCCAGCTGATGCCCTATGGTCAGATCAACCTGGTCAAGATCATCGGCTCCCAGATGCCCGAGACGGGCAATGCCGTGGAGGGCTGGATCAACGTCAACTATGATTTCATCGGTCTGGACATGGCCGCCAATCCTTGGGAGTTCGTGAAGGGCTTTTCCTTCTCCTGGGTGTGCATCGGCATGATTCTGATTCCCATTCTGGCCGGCGGCTCTCAGATCCTGTTCACCAAAATCACCGCCAAACAGCAGCCTCAGAACGACGCGGCGGCGGCCACCAACCGCATGCTGATGTTCATGCCTCTCTTCTCCGTCTATATCGCCTTCATGATGCCCGCCGCCCTGGGTATTTACTGGATTGCTCAGAGTGCCTTCTCCGCCGTTCAGGAGTTCTTTATGGGCAAGTTTTTCAACAAGAAGCTGGAGGAAGAGGAAAACGCCCGCTATGAGGCCCGGCAGGCCGAGCGGAAACGGAAAATGGAAGAGGCCAAGGTGCTTCAGGAGCAGCAGCGCCAGCAGACGGCCCAGAAACAGACCCTGAAGGAAAAGCAGAAGGCCGCCAGAGAGGCCAAGGCCGCCAAGGCGGCCAAAGCCGGCACAGCCACGACGGAAGCCGGCCGGGTAGGCGACCGTCCCTATGCCCGGGGACGGGCATACCGTCCGGACCGGTATGACGATGTGAAGTAAGAGGTGAAGAGCTGTTATGCGAGAGTATATTGATGTCACCGGAAAAAATGAGGACGAGGCCATCTCCAAGGCCCTGAGCCAGCTGGGCCTGGACCGGGACGACGTATCCGTGGAGGTTCTGGAGCGGGCAAAATCCGGTTTTCTGGGTCTGGGCGCCTGCCCGGCCAAAATCCGGGTTTTCTACGGTCCCGAGGAGGAGCCTGTCGTGAAGGAGGAACTCCCTGTTCCGGCGGAGCGTCCTGAAACGGTCCGGAAAGCGGAGCGCAGAGAGAGAACGGAGCGGCCCATGAAAAAGACGGAACGCACGGAGAGACCGGAAAAAGCGGAAAGGTCCGAGAAGGCCGAAAAGGTTGAAAAGGTCGAAAAACCTGAGAAGACCGAAAGGCTCGAGAGAAAGCCCCAGCGTCAGGAGCGTACGCAGCCCCAGACGCAGAAACCCCAGCGTCAAGAGCCGGAAGAGCCTCTTCCCGTCCAGAACCTGGGTGAGGAAGTGGACGATGAGAAGGCTCAGGCCATCAAGACCTTCCTCAGCGGTCTTCTGAACCAGATGGAGAGCCAGGCTGAGATCAAGGTCTACCTCCCTGAGAAGGGCCGCTACAAGGTGATTCTGGAGGGTCAGGGACTGGGGTCTCTGATCGGACGCCGGGGCGAGACGCTGGACGCCATTCAGCAGCTCACCAGCTACGCTGTGAACCGCACGGGGAACCGGGTTCGCGTACAGCTGGACGCCGAGGGCTACCGGGCCAAGCGGGAGCAGAGTCTTCAGCACCTGGCGCGGAAGGTGGCGGGGAAGGTTCTGCGCTATCGCCGCAGCATCTCCCTGGAGCCCATGAACGCCTATGAGCGCCATGTGATTCACACCGCCCTTCAGGACTATGAGGGCGTCACCACCTACTCCACCGGCGTGGACCCCAACCGGCACGTGGTCGTGGCCGTGGACCGGGGCGAACGGAAGTAAATACGGAAATTGCTGAAAAAATACCCGCCTCGTTTCAAGAGGCGGGTATTTTCTATGGCTTCTTTTGGAAGAACCCTCAGCCGTGAGTCCCTTTGATGGCGTTGAAAAGCTGCTTTTGGAGGGCCTCCCGTTCCTCCGGGTTCCGGAGACAGAACACTCCGCTGCAATGGTCCCTGAACAGGCAGGTCTCGCAGATTATCTGGTCCACCTCCTGGCGAATTAGATCGTCGTCGCTGGGCAGAGCATAGGCGTCTATTTTCCGAATGTCCTCCGGATTTCTCAGGGCGTAGTCAATCTGCTTTCCGCTGCCGGTTTTCAGGTACCGGTAGACTTCCGCGTAAAATTCAGCGCAGTCGCCGGTCCGGAAGGACTCAAAGCCGGACAGGTCCATCCAGACGTGGTCCTCTTTCCCCTTGAAGGTCAGTCCGTCGGGGTACATGCCGCTGACATAGATGCTCCTGAAGCAGACATGTTTTTTCGTTATCTTTTCAATCTTCCCTCTGAACTGAATGGGGGTATTGAGATAGCAGGATTCAAAGCTGGAGCGGTAGGTACCAAGGGAGCGGATCTGTATGTCCAGATATTCGTCATAGCTCAGATGCTCCGCCCCGGCAACCTCTTTCAGGGATTCAGGGCTGAAAAAGAGAACGCCCCCTTCCACAAGAATGCAGGCATTTTCACCGTAGCAGGTTTTAATCAGGTCCTCAAAGTCTTTCATATACCTCAGCCTCCGTTTCATAAGTGCCGCCCTGCGGCGGCCTGACATATGAATTCAGGACCGGCTGATTTGGGACCTGCATAAATTCTATCATAAATCAATAAGAGATTCAAGACGCGGGGAATTTTGTCCCTTTTAAAATAAGTGTTGCTGGAATATGACTTAGACAGTTTCTACAGAGGTTGATACGTCATTTAAACATACAGTAGAAAACGGCGCCACACCGGTATTAGTACCCACAACGGAACCATGGGGACAGCGAACCTGTTACATTGCTGATCCGGAAGGCAATTTGATTGAGATAGGTTCGTGGAATAAGCCATATGAAGAGAAGGATTCATAAATTCCGGTTTATCGGACCGTCATCCACCAACAGGGATTGCTCACTTTGGATATTTTGACGTGCGGTTTGACGAAGCGGCTTTCGGCAACACCAATCTGAAAAGGGAGGGAATTTTACGTAGACGTGTCCGCTCATGCGTTTTATAACAGAATCATGATGTAGGGGCCGCCGCCCTCGGCGGCCCTCCCGTTCTCCCAATTGTGCCGGACTTCCGGCAGATAGACCGGAGAGTCCGTGCAAAAAAAATCCGCAGGCGGAGTCTACCCAGGCGGCCGTCCGTCTTGCAGTTCTGTTCAATATAATGAAACCGCCGGTTGGCAATCGGGTTTCCCCTTCCGGCGGAAAAATGGTGGAAACTCTGTGATTCATGGTCCGTTTCCGGAGAAATGATGCGGCAGCAGTCCATGAGGCACGGCGTTTTCAACATGCGCACCGTCTAAAGGTAAAAAGGCAGAAAGGAGAAAAGCAAAACACAACCCCCCACCCGCTCCAGCGGCGAATGGGGGGCTTCAAACATTGATCGGACTATCCATTGGCTGATACCTTTTGCCTCTCTTCAGGATTCCGTTCGCGGGGGATAGAAGGGGGTAACTGTGATCCTGGAATTCTGCCAATCCATAAAACAGTTTTGGGAGGGCACCTGCCCCACCCGGCTCAGGATATGAGCGGAGTTTCGTCTTTGGGAATGTCCTGATATCACAAAATGCTCTTGGATATGCGAACGGTGCGCAGAGTTGTGGAAACCTCTGAGCTTGCTAGCCCATTGGACTCACCCCTTTCTGTAGTTACAATATACAATAGAAGTTCGGTTTTGTCAAGGGTATTTATGCAATTTTATGTTTTCCACAAATGTCATTCGATTACGTCCGGCAAAACGCACAAGAAACCGCTGGTTCCGCTCTTGCGGAGGGTTTCAAAGAGTGATATAGTAAGTTCAGCTGAAAAGCGGCTGCGACGCTGTTTTTCGGCCTCGCGGGCCCGCCGAGGCGTGATGTGCGGGCAGGTTTATGATTCTGACAAAGGAGGACCCAGACCATGAAGAGAATGCTGCTGATTCTGCTGGCTCTGTGCTGCCTGCCCCTTTCGGCCCTGGCGGCGGAGAGCGGCGGATTTTCCGATGTGCCGGCGGACCACTGGGCCGCGGAGGAGATTGCCCGGGCGGCGGACGCCGGGGTGATTACCGGGTATGCCGATGGAACCTATCGGCCCCAGGCGGATGTGACTGCCGCCCATTTCTGCGCCTTTTTGGCCCGCTCCTTCCTGAGCGACGCCTATTGGGCGCCGGTGGAGGTGGAAAAACGGGCCTTTGATTACCCGGAGCAGCCGGAGACCGCGGCGGAGCGCCGGGTCTGGGCTCTGAACGCCTGCCTGCCGGTTCTGGAGGGCACGGAGGTGCTGGCCGCCTGGGAGGCCGCCGGACAGCAGTGGGGCGATTTTGCGGACCGGCCCCTCAGCCGGTATGATATGGCTCAGATTGTGTACAATGTTCTCCGGGAAAAGGACGCGGTTCCCAGCGCGGGTTCCTTTGACACGGACCAGGTTTCCGACTGGGCAGATATCCCCAGAGCCTATCGCGCCGCCGTCTCCGCCTGTTGGGGGCTGGGAATCTTGAAGGGATGGAGCGACGGGAACTTCGGCGGGGAAAACACCCTGAACCGGGCTCAGGCCGCCGTGATCTGGGCCCGGACGGCGGACTATTTGGACGCGCTCCGGAAAGAGACGCAGGAAGAGGCAGAAAACGAAGGTAAGGAACCTTTCCAGGAGGATGCCTCTTCCGCCTCGGCGGAAGAGCAGCAAAAAGAGCAAAAAGTGCCGGAATTTGGTTTTCAGGAGGGGGAGACGGTGCAGCAGATGATGGACCGGATCAACGCCGGGACTCCCCGCTGTCAGGAGGGCTGTCTCCCCAACGGAGCGCCCCGGACGGAGGAAAACGTGCAGGCGCTGCTGGAAAAGGTGAAAGAGGGCTGCCCCGACGGGACGGTCTGGAATTCCAATCTGAAGTTTAACTATATGTCTCCCTCCATGGGCGGGGGAAAAGGCGTCCTTGCCTTCGGCATGGCGGTCAGCGACTATGTATTCGGTGAGGAGACCCCCCTCACCCAGCACCGGGAGTTCCGGACTCTGGCGGCAGGCGACGTGGTTTATATCAAAAACAGCACCGTGGAACGGGTGCTTGTGATAACTGCCGTTGATCGGGAGAAGGAGCGCTACAAGGCCTGTGAGCTGGTGGAGGGCCAGACTGTCTACTGGTCCGGCTGGGGTCCCATGTGGGAATTCATAGATAATTCAACCACGATTGTGTACAGCCGGGGATAAGATGCGGCGGCCATTTTGAAAAGCGAGGGGTGAGCTATGGCGACGATTGGAATTGATCTGGGCACCACCAACAGCCTGGCCGCCGTCTGGCGGAACGGCACAAGCGAGCTGATTCCCAACGCCGGAGGGGACTACCTGACGCCCAGCGTGGTCAGCGTGGATGAGGACGGAACCGTTCTGGTGGGCCAGGCGGCAAAGGACCGCCTGATCTCCCACCCGGACCGGACCGCCGCCCGCTTCAAACGGCACATGGGCACGGATAAGCGCTATACGCTGGGAGACCGGAGCTTTTCACCGGAAGAGCTGTCCGCTCTGGTGCTGCGCCGTCTGAAGGAGGACGCGGAAGCCTGGCTGGGGGAGCCGGTGGAGGAGGCGGTGGTCAGCGTCCCCGCTTACTTTGCCGAGGCCCAGCGCTCCGCCACGAAGCGGGCGGCGGCTCTGGCGGGGCTGAAGGCGGAGCGGCTGGTCAACGAGCCTTCCGCCGCCGCTGTGGCGGGCCACATCGGTGAGGAGGACGCCCTCTGCCTGGTCTTCGACTTCGGCGGCGGCACTTTGGACGTGTCCCTGGTGGAGCGCTTTGAAAATGTGGTCAGCGTCACGGCGGTCAGCGGGGACAACCAGCTGGGAGGTCAGGACTTCGATCTGGCCATAGCCCGGGGCTTCTGCCAGGACTGCGGCCTGGACTATGAGATCCTGAGCCGCCGGCAGCAGGAAATGATTCTGCGGCAGGCGGAGACCTGCAAAATGGCCCTGACCCGTCAGGAGCTGGTCATCATGGCGGTGGACGACGGCGAGATTTCCGCCTCCCTGACCCTCAGCAACGAGTGGCTGATTCGCAAAAGCGGACTCCTCTTCCGGCGGATGACCGCCCCCATTCAGCGGGTGTTTCTGGATGCGGGCATCACGCCCCGGGAGCTGGACGACCTGGTGATGGTAGGGGGCTCCAGCCGTATGCCGGCGGTGCGGCGCTATATTGCCCGGTTTCTCCACAGGGAACCGGCGGAGGACAGCCGTCCTGATACCGCCGTGGCCCTGGGGACGGGTATCTGCGCCGCCATGAAGGTCCGGGCGCTTCAGGAACTGGTGCTGACCGATGTGTGTCCCTTTACACTGGGCGTGGCCCGGTATAACGAGAGCGACCCCCAGCAGCATCTGATGTCTCCTATCATCGAGCGGAACAGCGTCCTGCCCACCAGCAAGGTGGGGGTCTATACCACCGTCCGGGACGGACAGGAACGGGTGGAGGTTCAGGTCTATCAGGGGGAAAACCGCTATTGCAGCGACAATACCCTGCTGGGACAGCTGACGCTGCGGGTGCCCCCCGCCCCCCGAGGGACACAGGGGGTCCGCATCCGCTTCACCTATGACATCAACGGTCTTCTGGAGGTGGAAGCCATGAACGACGCCGGTGGGCTGGAACGGCTTGTGCTTCAGGGCCAGGGCATGACCGAGGCCGAGACCGCCCGGAGACTGAAGGAGCTGGCCGCTCTGAAGCTCCACCCCAGAGAACAGGAGATTCCCTGCCGCCTGATTGCCCGGGGCAAGCGGCTGTATGCCGTCACCGTGGGAGAGCTGCGGGAGCAGGTGGGGGAGCTGCTGGACTGGTATCAGCAGCAGCTGAACAGCCAGGAGCCCTTGAAAATCGCCAAGGCCACCCGGCGGGCGGAGCACTTTTTCGACCAGGCAGAGGCTTATCTGGGAGACGCCGCCCTCCAGCTGCCGGAGGACTTTGAAGAGGCGTATGAGGAGGACACGGAGGACGGCGGGGAGGATGAGGAATGAGCTGGCCCTGGAGTGAGCTGGGACTGCCCGGCCCGGCGGATTTGCGGTCCATCCGTCAGGCTTACGCCCAGCGCCTGAAAACCACCCGCCCGGAGGATGACCCGGCGGGCTTCCAGCGGCTCCATGAGGCCTATCAGCAGGCGTGCCGCATGGTTCGTCAAAAGCAGCGGGGTCAGGAAGAATCCGAGGGGGACCGCCGTCCGGCTGAGCCCGGCGGAAAAGAGGTACGGCCGGAGATCCGGGAAATCCTATGGCCCCCGAGGGAACAGAGCGCCCCTGAACCCGGCGCGGAGGAGCCGGAAGAATCGGAGAAACCGGTAGAACCGAAAAATCCGGAGCAGTCAGAGAGATTGGAAAACCAGGAGGAACCGAAAAAATCGGAGAGACCGGAAAAAAGGGATGCGCCAGAAAAAGCAGATGCGCAAGAAAAAGCAGATGCGCAGAAACAAGAAAGTGCGCAAAAACAAGCGGATGCGCAAAAACAAGCGGATGCGCAAAAACAAGCGGATGCGCAAAAAAATCCGGAGGAGATGGAGCATCCTCAGTGGGACTATGAGCGGCTTTTTGCCGAGGGAGAGGCGGAGGAGCAGGAGATTCGCCGCCGGAGAATCCAGGAGCTCCGGGAGAAAAACCGGGCCCGGGTCGCCGCCCGGGAGCAGGAGCAGCGCCGTCGGGCGGCGGATGAGGAGGAGAGCTGGGCTGCCGTCATGGCTGCTGCCCATGCCCTGGAGCTGCTGATGTCTACCAACGCCTCCCTTCCGGAGTGGCGGCGCTTTCTGGAGAGCTCCGTGTTCTGGAATGTCCGGTCCAACCTGGATTTCGTCTTTGCCCTGGAGGATTTTCTGGAGCAGAACCCGGACCTGCCCCAGGCGGTCCGGCAGGCCGTCTTTGCCGCCTATGAGCTTGAGAAGGGAGTGAGGCCGGAGTACTACCGGCTGAACCGCCTGCTGAATGTCAGCCGCCGGGAAAAGCAGGCAATCCGCCGCAGAACCAGCCTGTGGCGGCGGCAGTGGCAGAGCTTCCCCTGGCGGCGGCGCTTTGCCACGGTGTTCGGCGTCGTCTTTTTGGGACTGATGGGGCTGATTGCCTTCTGGGACCTGACCGGGGGAATCAGAGCGTCGCTGGGCAGTCTGCTTGCCCCGGAATCCGCCTGGGAGGAACACGCCCTGGAATGGCTGGAGGAGGATTTTGGGGAATCCTTCCTCCGGGATGGGGAGTTGTTCGCCCCGGTGTCAGACCCCGAGCGGCTTTTCCACGCCGCTCCATATGGGGAGCGGGAGGAGGGCCGCCCCGGCTACGAGACCAACTATCCCCATGTTCTGGTCAGGAAGGCCCTGGAGGACTTTGCCGGGGAACGGGAGCTGCCCCTGAGTCTCAGGGCCTACAGCGGAAAGCCCGGGGACGCGCCGGGCTCCTATCTTCTGGGCCTGCCCCTGACCGGGGCGGAGGAGGACATCGCCGCCCTTGGGGAACTGGTGGAGGAGCTGGAGGAACAGGCCTGGTATCAGGTGCCGGAGCGGTCGGGTCCTGCCGCCTCGGCCCCGGTGGAATACCAGCTGTTCCTGTGTCATGAGGAGCTGGCCTTTTACGATGCCCGGTCGTCGGACGGCTTTGACGCGGAGGAAGCCCTGGCCCTCTACGCCCAGGCGGGACCGGCCTATTGCAGCTATATTCTGGAGCACAGCGGTCTGGCGGACCGGCATATGGGTGAAACGCCGTATATGTTTCTGGACCAGGGCCGGGCGGAGATCGACGGCGGGGAATTCTTCTGGGTCTCCGCCGCAGATCAGCAGCTGGGCCTGTCTCAGGTCCACTATTTCCTTTCCACCTCCGGGACCACCTTGTTCTGCCTGCCTCAGGAGCGGCTGGAGGGCGTGACGGCGGCGGAGTTCTACGAGGGAGCTTCCACGCAGATTCAGCTGGAGGGAGCCGGCAGCGTGCTGGTGTGGGACCTGATGGAAGCAGAATGAAGTAAAAATGCCCGAAGGACCGGGAAATTCTCCCGCCTTCGGGTCTTTTTTACGCTCAGTCGGGGAGAATTCCGGCAAAATAGACAAAGGAGAACGGGAAAAAATGGATGCCTGAGCAGAGATTTTTACTAGAAATTCCACCAAAATGTGATATAATAGCCGCGAAGTGATGTGGAAGGCCTGATTTCAGCACCTTTGGTCCCCCGGCGGCGCCGGGAGCCGGGAATGCCGCCGTATAACGGAACAGACGCCCCGGGGTTATGGAATCACTGCCTCCATATTCCACAGCCGCCGTGAGAAGGTCCGCATCCCCTTGCGCCGCTCTGCCGGCGGAGCCGGGGCCCGTTCAAAAAGGGAGGACAAGATGGAAGAGAGCTATGTATTGCACCTGCAAAAGCAATATCAGAAATTCAGCGACTTTTATCTCTGCTACTGCGGCCACGCCCGGTGCGAGCCCCTGCACAGCTATGGACCGGCAGTTCGCCCCAATTACCTCCTGCATTATATTCTGGACGGACGGGGCACCTATCAGGTGG
The DNA here is from genome assembly GCF_947654275.1 of uncultured Oscillibacter sp. GTDB lineage: Bacteria > Bacillota > Clostridia > Oscillospirales > Oscillospiraceae > Oscillibacter. The sequence goes on from NZ_CANTJS010000008.1 coordinate 29,011, forward strand.
AGGGCAGAGAGTATTCCCTGGGCAAGGGAGACGGCTTTCTGATTGAACCCAACAAGCAGACCTTTTACCAGGCCAGCCAGGAGGACCCCTGGGTGTATCTGTGGGTCGGCATAGACGGGGCCAACTGTGAGCGCTGTCTGCGCTCCATCGGCTTGGGGGGACCCCGGCTGGTGTTCCACTGTGAGGACGACGGCCAGCTGCTGGAGCTGGTGGAAGCCATGCTGACCTATAACAAGCCGGACAACGAGGCGGATTTTATGCTCCAGTCCCTTCTGTGCCGGTTTTTCGGCAGTCTCGCCAGAAGCGTCTCCAGAGACGTGGAAAAGCAGCTGAGCAAAACGGAGCGGGAAAATCTCTATGTTCACCAGGCGTTGGAATATATCCGCAACAACTACGCCAACGGCATCACCGTGGGAGACGTGGCAAACTATGTGGTTTTGAACCGGAGCTATCTCTTCACCCTGTTTCAGAGGGTGCTGGGCATCTCGCCCCGGGATTATCTGGCCCAGTTCCGCCTGACCCGGGCCAAGGAGCAGCTGACGCTGACGGAGGCCTCGGTGGCAAACATCGCCATGAGCTGCGGATATCAGGACCCCCAGGTTTTTTCCAAGGCCTTCAAGCAGCAATTCGGCGTCACGCCGCTGAAATACCGCCGGCAGGACCGGGAACAGGCCCGGTGCAATCTGGAATCCCACCTGGCCGGAACGGCGGAGCGGGTATTCCGCAAGCCGGAGGAATAAGAGGCATTCCCTGTTCCGGTCTTCTCCCGGTCCGGGCAAAAACAGCCGGACAGAGGAACAGCCCTCCCCCGCGAAAAACAGGTGGAGAAAGACTGCGAAAAGAGGAGCAATGCAAATCGGAAGAAAGGTAGAACCCCCGTCAGGGGGTTCTTTTTTGCGGCATAGGCCCGGTTCCCGGACGGACCGCAAACATCACATCCTGTCCGTCTCCCATGTGGGGAGGCTGAAAGGCTGAAAAAAAGCAAAGCTGGGCCGTCTGTAGGGACGGCCCAGCTTTGCAGAGAGGGGGAAAAGTCAAGCGGACGGAAGAACGGAAGAGAGTAAGGGAAAGGAAGAAACAGAATTTTTCCGCCGCTTTCCAAGCATATTGTCAGAGAAAGCCTATGCTTTCAACACGAAGATACGGGAATCAAAGTCGCAGATGGGCCGCTCATCGGGCTGCCGCTCGCCGGCGCCGCTGTCTGTGGTAATCAGACCCAGGTTCATCAGCTCGTCGCCATAGTGGGCCTCGCCGCCGTCCACCGTGTAGCTGAGTTCCGGGTCCAGACCCCGGAGCCTCACCCGGCGGCAGGGGCCGTTGACCTCGCTGAGGAAGCGGTACCAGCCCACCAATGCCGTCTTTTTGTCGGGGCTCACCGCCATCCAGGCGGTAAAATTCCCCTCGAAGGGAGAGCGGAGCCGGTAGAAGTCACCGAACTGGATTACCTCCCGATACTCCTTCATAAAGGCAATCTGGGCCCGGACCTGCTCCCGCTCCTCATCCGTGAGCCTGTTCAGGTCCAGCTCATAGCCGAAGGTGCCGAAGTGAGCCACATTGGCCCGGGTGGCCAGAGGCGTGGAGCGGTTGACCTGGTGATTGGGCACGGCGGAGACGTGAGCGCCGATGGAGCTGATGGGATAGCAGAAGGATGTGCCATACTGAATTTTCAGCCGTTCCGCCGCGTCGGAGTCGTCGGAGGCCCAGCACTGAGGGGCATAATACAGCATACCGGGGTCGAAGCGGCCGCCGCCGGAGGCGCAGGACTCAAAGAGCACATGGGGGAACTGCGTGGTCAGACGCTCATAGAGGCTGTAGACTCCCAGGATGTAGCGGTGGAACAGCTCTCCCTGCCGGTCCGCCGGCAGAGCCTCGGAACAGGGCTCGGTGATGCTGCGGTTCATGTCCCACTTGATGTAGGAAATCTGGGCCTCGCTGAGGAGCTTTGCCATCTGCTCATAGATGTAGTCCACCACCTCGGGCCGGGAGAAGTCCAGAACATACTGGTTCCGCCCGTGGGAGTCCCGGCGGCCCGGCACGTGGATGATCCAGTCCGGATGAGCCCGGTAGAGATCGGAGTCCTTGTTGACCATCTCCGGTTCGAACCACAGGCCGAACTTCATGCCCAGATCGTTGATTCGCCGGGCCAGACTGGCCAGACCGTCCGGCAGGCGCTCCGGATTGGGGGTCCAGTCTCCCAGGCCCGCGAAGTCGTTGCACCGTGCGCCGAACCATCCGTCGTCCAGAACGAAGAGCTCCACGCCGTCCTTGTGGGCGGCCTCGGCAATGGAAACCAGCTTGTCTTCGGTGAAGTCGAAATAGGTGGCTTCCCAGTTGTTAATCAGAATGGGCCGGGCCTGGTCCCGCCACTGGCCCCGGGCCAGGCGGCTCCGGTAGAGCTGGTGGAAGGTACGGCTCATGTCCCCCATGCCCTCATGGGAGTAGACCATCACGGCCTCGGGGGTCTGGAAGGACTCGCCGGGGGCCAGCTTCCAGTCAAAGCCGAAGGGATTGATGCCCAGAGTCACCCGGGTGGTGTCCCAGCTGTCCACCTCCGCCTGGGCCAGGAAGTTGCCGGAATAAATCAGGGAGAAGCCGATGACCTCCCCCTGTTCCTCGTCCGTTCCGGGGCGGCGGAGCATGATAAAGGGGTTGTGGTTGTGGGAGGAATGGCCCCGGGCGGATTCCACGGACTGGATGCCCTGCTCCAGCTTCCGGGTTTTCACCCAGCGCTCGCGGGACCAGGCGCCGGAGAAGTGGACAAACTCATAATTGCTGTCCGGCAAGTCCAGGCAGAGGCTCATGGCGTGGGTGAGATGGAGGTCCTGGCTGCCGCCGTTGACGATTTTGACGGACCGGGCAATGGCGGCCCGGCCGGCGAAGAGGGTGTAATGCAGGTCCACATAGAGGTCCAGCAGCTCGTCCCGCAGGTGGACGGTCAGGGTCTCGGCCTCGTTAGGGGACTCGCAGTAGGTGGCGGGCAGGCCCTCCAGCTGGGGCTTGCCGGAGGCGACGGAGTGGGAGCAGTAGACCAGATTCGTAATCCGGCTGCCGTTGGGCTGGAGGACCTGAACGGCGGGATGGCGGAAGTCCGTGGAGCCGTAGGAGGGGTATTCCTGTCTGGTGTGCTCCAGAGAAAAGAGCTTGTTGCCCTCGAAGACCCAGGAGCTCATGGGACGGTGCTTCTGCTCCAGAAGGTGGTCAAAGCTCTCCCGGTCTCGGATGGCCCGGCCGAAATACAGCTGTCCCAGGGCCCCGTTGGGCAGCACCTTTATCAGGTAGCTGATGAGGCCGTTGGTCAGGTGCAGGGTTTGTGTACTCTCGTGATAGATAATGCTCATAAACAGCCTCCTTGACGGATGTGGGTCCGGCGGCCGGACCCCGGCCGCCGGAAAACGGTTTTATTTCTGCCTGGCGTGAAGGGCGTTGACGTCCCGGGTCAGCTGGTCCAGACGCTGGCCCTTCAGCTTATACTGAGTCTTGTAGATCAGGAAGCTGATGATCGCCAGGGCAATGGGCACCGCGAACATCAGAACCCGGATGCCCATGATGGTGCCGGCACTCTGAGCGCCGGAGGCCTCGGGATTGTAGCCGATGATGTCCAGGCCCACACCGGTGAGGGTGGCGGCCACGGCAGAGGCGGCTTTCATCAGGAAGGTCTGGGCGGAGCAGGTGACGGACTCGTTCCGCTTGCCGAATTTCAGCTCGCCGTAGTCGATGACGTCAGCGATGCAGCAGGTGGTCGTGCCCAGAGAGAGGCCGGAGCCGAAGAAGATGAAGGCGCAGGAGGCGATGACGCCCACGGTGCTGGAGGGAGCGACATAGCCCAGGGCGAACAGCAGCACCAGACCCACAACGGGCAGGCCGCAGGCCAGGAGGTATACCTTCTCACGGTCCATGTTCTTGGCAATCTTGGGGAAGAGGAACAGGCCGATCATCTCCGCGATGATTGCGTAACCGAAAATGGAATACAGATAGGCGTTGCCGCAGGCCTCCTTGAAGTAGTAGACGGCGAAGGCCTTGAGAATCTGGGTGCAGAGGTTGAAGGTCAGCAGCAGGCCGATGAAGGCCACCAGCTGGTCATTCTTGATGATGATGGCAAAGGCTTCCTTCAGGCTGGTCTTTTCGGCCTTGCCCTCACCGATGGTGGGCTTTTCCTTGACCACGGCGCAGGTGATGCCGATGCACACGATGAACAGAACCACAATGGCCACGGCCACATATGTAAAGCCGGTGACGGAGATGTTCAGCACCTCGCCGTTCTCCTGGGTCTGGGTGACGGTGTGGTCTCCCGCCAGCTCATTGAAGTAGTTGATGAACTTCAGGCCGAAGGTGCAGACAATGAAGCCGCCGATAGAGGCGAAAATGCGGGGAATGACGGAGATGGATTCCCGCTCTCTGGGGTCGTTGGAGAGGTTGGGCAGCCAGGACCAGTAGGGAACGTCCATGATGGTGTAGGTCATGCCGTAGAGAATGTACATGACGGACACATAGACCATCAGGGTGCCCTTGTCGGTGATGCCGCAGGTGGTGAACAGCAGAATGAAGAACACCGAGTTAATCAGGGTGCCGACAATCAGCCAGATCCGGAATTTGCCGTATTTGGTGTGGGTGTTGTCTACGATCATACCCATCATGGGGTCATTGACGGCGTCCCAGATTCTGGCCGCACCCAGCAGGATGCCGGCGAACGCCGCACTGAGGCCCAGGGTATCCGTCATGTAGAGCATCAGAAAGGCGCCGACCAGGTTACAGATGGCGTCCTTGCCCACGGCGCCGATGCCGAAGGCATATTTTTGGCTTGCGGGAAGCCGTCTTGTCTGGGTATCCGGGGTTGTCATTGTGGGTTCCTCCTTTTTTTTCACACAGATTTTCAGTCGCGGCGGGCCCTCCGCTTATCTGAGGCGATTATACTGTATCTGAAAGAGGAGGGTAAGGGAAAAATGTTATAAAAAACAGTCCAAATGTTGCGCCTTCACGAGAGATGTCAAAGGAAACGGCCGGTTTTTATGCAGAGTGACGGATTTTGCGTAACAATATTCATAGAATAGTCTTCTTTTGGAGCGGAAAAGCCGGTTTTTTCTCTGATATAAGAGGAGAAGAAAAAGGGGGAATGTTATCCCTCGGCTTTCTCAAAACAGTCGAAATGTTAAATAGATTCTTTTTTCCGGGCCATTGTGGAAATGCACATCGTTTACGGAAGGGTTTTGGTTATAATAACCGAAAAATCATCCGTTTTTTGTGCGTGATGTACAGAAAGGCCCTGGAAGCAGTGTTAAATTTGCCCAGTTTTACTCTTGCGCGTCGGAGGGGAAACCGCTATACTGACCTCAGCTTCCGGGGAACAGACCTGGAAGAGTCCAATCCACGAGGAACGGGAGTTCAGACTCCCCCCGATGACTGAATAGGAGGTCACAATTATGATGATGCACAAACTGTTTGATGAAGCTGGCGCCCTTTGCTATGGCAGCCTGATGCTCACCACCAATATGAATAAAGCCAAGGAAGAGCAGAGCTTCGAGGGCCTGCGGGAAACCATGTCCGCCCAGAAGAAGCGGACCGTTCTCAGCGGCGGCATGTTCAACCACAACAGCCGCGCCTACCGCCACGCCTGAGCGAAAACAGCGCACACAGAACGGACGCCCCGGGGCGTCCGTTCTGTTTTCCGCAGGAGGGGGCGGCGCATATGCCTTTTGCGTGTCCCTGTTTTTTTGCGCGCCCCTGTCTTCCCGCGCCCCCCTGCTTTCTTGCGTTCCCCTACTTTTTTGCATTCCCCGGCAGCCTTTTCGACACGCCGGAATAAAAAAGTTGAACCTATACCGCCGTATTTGTCTATTCCGCTCTTGCAACTCTCCTTTGGAATGGGGTATACTGTTGCCGTAGAGAACGGACGAATCATGAAAGGATGGATGTATGATGAAACCTTATGCCCAGTTGTCCCCGGAAGAGCGCAGAGGGGAATACGCCCGTCTGCGGACAGAGTTTGACGCCCTGAAGGCCCGGGGCCTCTCCCTGAACATGGCCCGGGGCAAGCCCAGCAAGGTGCAGGTGGATTTAATCAACGATATTTTCCAGCTGATGCAGGACCCTCAGGACTTTATCTCTGACGGCATCGACGTGCGGAACTACGGTGAGCTGGCCGGGCTGCCCGCCGCCAAGGCGCTGTTTGCCGGTATTCTGGGATGCAGGCCGGAGCAGGTTTTTGTAGGCGGAAATTCCAGCCTTCAGCTGATGTACGATACCATTTCCAAGGGATATACCCACGGACTCGCCCACAGCCCCCGGCCCTGGTGCCGGGAGGAAACCGTCAGGTGGCTTTGCCCTTCTCCCGGCTATGACCGGCATTTCCGCATCACCGAGTCCTTCGGCTTTGAGCTGATCACCATTCCCATGACGGAGGACGGCCCTGATATGGACGCTGTGGAGGAGGCGGTGAAGGACCCCGCCGTCAAGGGCATCTGGTGCGTGCCCAAGTATTCCAACCCCGACGGCGTGATTTACTCCGACGAGACCATCCGGCGTTTTGCCAATCTGAAGCCCGCCGCCCCGGATTTCACCATCATGTGGGATAACGCCTACTGCATCCACGAGTTCGAGGGGGACTATGTGGAATTTCCCGACATCCTCTCCCTCTGCGAGGCGGCGGGGAATCCGGACATGGTCTTTGAGTTCGCCTCCACCTCCAAGGTGACCCTGCCCGGCTCAGGCGTGGCCTGCTTCGCCTGCTCCAAAACCAACATGGAGCACATGGAAAAGCAGCTGACGGTTCAGGTCATCAGCTTTGACAAGGTGAACCAGCAGCGCCACGTCCTCTATCTCAGGGACAAGGCCCACAGCCTGGAGATTATGAAGCGCCACGCCTCCGTGATGGGGCCCAAGTTCCGCTGCGTGGCGGACGCCCTGGACCGGGAGATTGCCCCTCTGGAGATTGCCTCCTGGAAGCGGCCCAGGGGCGGCTACTTCGTGTCCGTCAACGCCATGCCCGGCACGGCCAAAAGGACCCTGGCCCTGTGTAAGGAGGCCGGCGTCACCATGACGGATGCCGGCGCCACCTTCCCCTATGGCAAGGACCCCCGGGACAGCAACATCCGGGTGGCCCCCTCCCTGCCCCCGGTGGAGGAGCTGGAACAGGCCATGGAGATTTTCTGCGTCTGCCTCCGGATGGCGGCGCTGGAACAGCTGGGCCTGTAAGGCCTGAAATCCGGCTGTCCACGACAGGAAGGAGCGTCAAGCGATGAGATACTACGGCAGCGTCTACCGGCCCCCCTCTGAGGCCCGGAGCCTGATCGTTCAGGTGACTTACGGGTGCAGCCACAACACCTGCGCCTTTTGCAGCATGTACAAGGAAAAGCGCTTTTCCATCCGGCCTCTGGAGGAGGTTCTGGAGGATTTCCGCATTGCCCGGAGCGTCTACCACCATATTGAAAAGGTGTTCCTGGCCGACGGGGACGCCCTGGTGCGGAAGGCGTCGGAGCTCTATGTGATTCTGGACGCCGTCCGGGACCTGTTCCCGGAGTGCCGCCAGGTCACCAGTTACGCCTCTCCCTCCTCCATCCGCATCCGGACGGAGGAAGAACTCCGGACTCTCCGGGAAAAGGGCCTGACCATGGTTTACATGGGACTGGAATCCGGCAGCGACCGGGTGCTGACCCTGATGAACAAGGGACACCCGGCGGCGGAGATTGTGGAGATGGGGAAAAAGGTAAGAGCCTGCGGCATCGCACTCTCCGTCACGGCCATCACCGGTCTGGGCGGGCCGGAGCTGCTGGAGCGCCACGCCCTGGACACCGCCGCCGCCTTCAACGCCATGAATCCGGAGTATATCGGTATGCTGACGCTGATGGTGGAGCCGGAAACGCCGCTGTACGACTGGGTGCACCAGGGGAAATTCCAGCTGCTGACCCGGCCTCAGGTGCTGGAGGAAACCCGGCTGATGGTGGAGGCTCTGGACAGCCCCGGCAGCGTCTTCCGTATAAACCATGCCAGCAATTACCTGGCCCTCCGGGGCACGCTGAACCGGGACCGGGACGCCATGCTGGCGGAAATCAGACGGGCTGAGGAGGACCTTGGCCGTCTCCGCCCGGAGGCCTGGCGGGGCCTGTGAGTCCGGGACCTGTCTGAAAGACTGTTCCCAGGCCGGCAGTGCCGAAGGGCGCCGCCGGCCTGTCCGCGTTTTGGCCCGGGAGAATGCAGGCGCGGGCAGTCAGGCGGACCAAGAGGCGTCCGCCGTTTTCCGCATACATAATTCCGGCCGGTCTCCCCGGGCCCGGAAAACCGTGAAACCGTGAAATGTTCACAGCGGCGCTGCCCGGATTTTCCCGGATGCCGGCGGCAGCAGAGAGGAAAAAGGAGGGAACCGTTTCCATGAAAGAACTGACGCCCCAGCTGATAGACTCCATGCGGCACTATTCCAAAAGCGCCTTTGTCAAGGACCTGACCGCCGGAATCATTGTCGCCATCATCGCCCTGCCGCTGTCCATCGCCCTGGCCCTGGCCTCCGGCGTGTCCCCGGAGCAGGGTCTGTATACCGCGATTACGGCGGGCTTTCTGATCTCCGCGCTGGGAGGCAGCAAGGTGCAGATTGCCGGACCCACCGCCGCCTTTGCCACCATCGTGGCGGGAATCGTGGCCCGGAACGGCATGGAGGGCCTGGCCGCCGCCACTGTTCTGGCGGGCATCCTCCTGATTCTGATGGGGCTGCTGCGGATGGGGAGCATGATTAAGTTCATCCCCTATACCATCACCACCGGGTTCACGGCGGGAATCGCAGTCACCATTTTGATAGGTCAGCTGAAGGACTTTTTCGGCCTGACCTTTGAGGGGGCCCCGGTGGAGACCATGGAGAAGCTGGGGGAGGCCGCCCGTACCTTCCACACGGTGAACTGGGCCGCGGCGGGGGTGGGCTGTCTGGCTCTGGTCATTCTCATTCTGTGGCCCAGGGTTCTCCCCAGAATCCCCGCCTCCCTGATGGCCGTGATTGTGACGGCGGGCGCGGTGAAGCTGCTGAATCTGCCGGTGAATACCATCGGGGATCTCTATACCATTTCAAGCGCCCTGCCGGCGGTGAGGCTGCCTGTCCTGTCCTATGACACGGTGGCGGCGGTGCTGCCCGACGCGTTTACCATCGCCATTCTGGCGGCCATTGAATCCCTGCTGTCCGCTGTCGTGGCCGACGAGATGATCGGCGCGCGGCACAACTCCAATATGGAGCTGGTGGCCCAGGGGGTGGGCAATGCCGCCTCCGCCCTCTTCGGCGGCATCCCCGCCACCGGGGCCATTGCCCGGACGGCGGCCAACATCAAAAACGGAGGCCGCACCCCTGTGGCCGGCATGGTCCACGCCGTGGTCCTGCTGCTGGTGCTGCTGATGCCCTGGGCTGCGCTGATTCCCATGCCCTGCATCGCCGCGATTCTGTTTCAGGTGGCCTATAATATGAGCGGCTGGCGCACCGTGGTGAAGGTAGTGAAGCATTCGCCGAAAAGCGACGCGGCGGTGCTGGCGGTGACCTTCCTGCTCACGGTTGTGTTTGACCTGGTGGTGGCCATAGCCGTGGGCCTGTCTCTGGCCTGCCTGCTGTTTATGAAGAGGATGGCGGATGTGGCCGACGTCAAGGAATGGGAATATGTGGAGGACACCGGAGACGATCAGGGCCGTCTGAAGCCCGTGCCCGCCCATGTCATGGTCTATGAGATTACCGGCCCCATGTTCTTCGGCGCGGCGGACAAAATCCCTCACATTCAGCAGGACGCCGGGCGGAACGTGCTGATTCTGCGGATGCGCGGGGTTCCCGCCATGGACATCACCGCCCTCAACGGCCTCCGGCGGCTCTATGAGGAATGCCGTACCAAGGGAATTGAAGTCATCTTCTCCCACGTCAACGAACAGCCTCTGTCGGTGTTCCGGAAATCCGGCCTGTATGACCAGGTGGGCGCCGGGAGCTTTGCCCCCAATATCGACGAGGCCCTGGTCAGGGCGGGGGAACTGGCGGAGTCGCGGCGCTGACCGGCGGCTTCCGGGAACCGCAAACGGCGTCTGCACCGGATTCGGTGCAGACGCCGTTTTTAATCATGAGTGCGCACAGCCGCTGAGCGTCCGCCGCCCGGCGGAGGCCGCCGGTCTCTCAATGCCGTTCCCTGCAGATGAAGGCGAACCAGCCGTTGTCCTCCCGGCGCTCCAGAACCTCCAGCCCCGCTGCGGAGAGGGCCGCCGCCGTCTCCTCCGCCCGGCTGTCGATGATGCCGGAGCAGAGGAAATGTCCCCCCGGGCCCAGCAGGCCCCGGACGTCCGGGGCGAGGGCAATGATGATGTCCGCCACAATATTGGCCAGCACCAGGCTGTAGCCGCTTCCCAGCTGGTTCCGCAGGGTCTCGTCCGTCAGGACGTTTCCGATGCGGACCTGGAGCTGCTCCGGCGTAATCCGGTTCAGGGCGGCGTTGGACTCGGCGGCGGTGCGGCATTTGTCGTCGATATCCACCGCCAGAGCTGAGGAGGCCCCCAGCCGCAGCGCCGCCAGGGAGAGGATGCCGCTGCCGCAGCCCAGGTCCAAAACACGCTCCCCGCCCTTCACCAGCTCCTCCAGAGCGGTGAGGCAGAGCCGGGTGGTGGCGTGGGCCCCGGTGCCGAAGGTCAGGCCGGGGTCCAGATACAGCGGCGCCCGGTCCCCCGGCTCCGCCGTCTCCCACTCAGGAATGACGATGAGCCGTTGACCGATCTCCATGGGCTTGTAATACTGCTTCCAGTTGTTTTCCCAGTCGGCGTCCCGGATGTTCTCCAGGGTCATCAGAAGGGCGCCGCAGTCCTGCCGCGCCTGCTTCAGCTGCTCCAGAGCCATGCGCACCTCGCCCATTTTGGCGAAGCCCGCTTCTCCGGCCTCCAGATAGAATGTAATTCGGGAAAGCCCCTCCATCTTCCGGGAGAGGTCCTCGTCCACATAGTCCCAGTATTCGTGATTGTGTTCCAGAAAATCCTGGAAATCCGTCTCGTCCTCAATGACCACACCGTCGATGTCCAGGGCGGACAGCAGAGCCTGAACCGTCTCCAGGCCCTGGTGATTGGTGTCGATGTGCAGCTCCAGCCAGTTCATACGATCCCCCGCTTTCTCTTTGTACCGGGCCCTCAGCGGGGCCCGCCGGTGAAGAACAGGGCCACCACCCCCGCGCCGGTATGGCTGCCGATGACAGGGCCCACATAGTTGATGTATATATTCCGGACGCCGAGACGGCGGCGGATTTCTTCCGCCACGAATTCCGCGTCCTCCAGGCAGTCGCCGTGGCTGATGAACACCGTCTGCTCCGCCGGGTTGACGGCGGTTTTCTCCATATGGCCCACCAGGGCCAGCAGAGAGGCCTTCCGGCCCCGGCATTTCTCCATGGGAATCAGCCGTCCCCCGTCGTCCACATGCAGAATGGGCTTGACGGAGAGCATGGTGCCGAACAGCGCCGACGCGGCGCTGACCCGGCCGCCCCGCTTCAGGTGGTTCAGGTCGTCCACGGTGAACCAGTGGCATACGGTGTCCCTGGTTTTACCGGCATAGTCCCGCAGCTCGTCAAGGGACAGCCCCCGCTGCTTCTCCCGGGCGCAGAGCCACACCAGCAGACCCTGTCCCATGGAGGCGCAGCGGGTGTCCAGAACATGGATGCTCCGCTCCGGGAACGCCTCCGCCAGCTCCTTCGCCGCGATGCCGGCGGACTGGAAGGTGGTGGACAGGGCGGAGGAAAAGCAGAGACAGAGGATGTCCTTCCCCGCCTCCAGCACAGGCCGCATGGCCTCCTCAAACTGGCCCACGTTGACGGCGGAGGTGACGGGCATCTCGCCGGAGCGGACCTGACTGTAGAACTCCTGGAATCCAATCTCCCGGCCGTCCAGCCAATTCCGGTATTCCCGGCCCTTTATCTCCAGCCGCAGGGGCAAAACCACCAGTCCCAGCTCCTCCGCCATTTCCGCGGTCAGGTCGCAGCAGCTGTCTGTCATCAGTACGTAATCCGCCATGCTCAATCATGCTCCTTATCCTTTTTTGGCTTGCCTTTGGGCTCCGGCTCCTTCTGGTTCCGAAGCATGGCCACGCAGTGGCTGCTGGCCACCCCGGCGGCATAGCTCAGCAGAGCGAAGTGGATGGCGTCATCGGCAAGACTTCCCCCCGTCCGCTCCTCCAGCTCTCCGGCGGTGATGTTCAGGGCCTTGTCCAGACTGGCGCAGAAGGCGGCATAGCCGTCTTCCGCCGTCCGGTCTCCCTGAAGCTCCTCCCGGATCAGCAGGTCCATGTCCCGGGTGGACATCACCCGCTTCAGCACGCAGATCACCGTAAAATAGGCCAGGTGCTCCCGGCTGTACTTCTTTCCCTCGGCCCTGGGGGCCAGTCCGCTTTTGGTGTAGTTGTTCACCATGGCGGCGGTGAGTCCGTCGTCTCCGTCAAAGCGGAGGACCTGCCGCTCCATGTAGGAGAGCACCTGGTCCATGTACAGGGCAAAATCCGGCAGCTGCTCCCAGGGGACGGGTCTCCGTTCCCGGAGACAGTCCTGCAGCTCTGTCAGATCCTTCATGATCGCTCCTTTCCCACAGCGCTGAAAAAGGGGAACCGCGTTCCCCCGTATGTTGATGGAACCTGATTCCAGACGGTCCGGCCCGAAAGCCGGACAGCCTGACAATGGTAATTGTACCACTCTGACGCGGTTTTGTAAATCATATTTTGGCGGATTCAAAAACATATTTTGCGTTTTCAAAAAAGACACGCTTTCTGCGGTTCTTGCAAAATGTGACAGATTCTGCTATGATAGGCACGCTGCCCCACACTCCATCCTGACAGCAGGAGGGAGGTGAGCGTCTTGGAACTGATGATTACCTTTTTAGTGTCGGCTGCGGCAGGTGTAGCTGCCTACTACCTCTGCAAATGGCTTGACCGGCACGGCGGGGGACAGTAAGCCTGAAAATGGACTCCCGGAGAGCTGCCACTCTCCGGGAGTCTGCCTTTTGTGAGCATCTTGGGTTCCGACTACCTTTTAGCTGAGGTCATTATACCACAGCCCCCTCAGTATATGCAAGAGGGAACGCATTTATTTTCCCACGCAGAAGCGGGAGAAAATGCGGGAGACGATTTCCTCCCTGGCCGTGCGGCCCGTCAGCTCCCTGATGGCATCCAGAGCCTCTTCCGAGAAAAAATTCCTGCCCTCAGAAGGCAGACGCGCTCTGAGGGCAGGAGTTTACAGCTTTCTTGCAAATCCTGTCAGGTTTTGGTATAATGGCCCTGCCGCCCTTCTCCAAACTGGCAGCAGGGAGGAGGTGAATGCTGTGGAAATTTTAATCAGTTTCTTTGTATCGGTTGGAGCAAGTATAGTTGGCAGCTATATAAGCAAGTGGCTTAACCGACACGGCAAGGGCAGGTAAGCACAAATTGGAGACACGGAGGGTGGCAGCCCTCCGTGTCTTCTTTTGCGTGTCTGCCGTGGTCTTAATCAGCTTCTTTGGCTGTGGTCATTATACCACAGCCCCCTCAGTATATGCAAGAGGGAACGCATTTATTTTCCCACGCAGAAGCGGGAGAAGATGCGGGAGACGATTTCCTCCCTGGCCGTGCGCCCCGTCAGTTCGCCGATGGCCTCCAGGGCCTCCTCGGCGTCGGTGAGCACCGCGTCGGGGGTCATGCCCTCCTCCAGCGCCGCCCGGGCCCGGCGGACGGCCTCCCGGGCCCGGCCCGCGGCCTCCTCCTGCCGCTGGTCCGTCAGAAGGCTTCCCGCCTCCTCCGGGGCCCCCGGGGGAAACAGCGCCGCCACTGCCTGTTCCAGCTCCTCCATGCCCTCCCCGGTGACGGCGGAGAGGGACACAGAGGCGGCGGGGGCGGCCTTCCCGTCCAGACTGCGCACATCCGTTTTGAGGATGCCGGACAGGTCCCGCTTGGAAGCAATGTAAATCCAGGACTTTCCCGCCATGACCACGGCATCCCGCAAACCCATCTTTTCCAGCCATGCGTCCTCGTCCGCGCCGTCCTCCACCAGCAGAATCAAATCCGCCGTCTCCATAGCCCGCCGGGACCGCTCCACCCCCAGCCGTTCCACCTGGTCCTCCGTCTCCCGGAGACCCGCCGTGTCGATGAGCCGCAGCAGCACCCCGCCGCAGAGGACGGACTCCTCCACCGTGTCCCGGGTGGTGCCGGGCACGTCGGTGACGATGGCTCGGTCATAGCCTGCCAGGGCGTTGAGCAGAGAGGATTTCCCGGCGTTGGGCAGGCCCACAATGGCCGTCCGGACCCCCTTTTTCAGCACCTGCCCCCGACGGCAGCCGTCCAGCAGGGCGGTGAGGCTCCGGTCCGCCTCCCGGAGGGCGGCGGCGGCCTCCTCCGGCCTCACGTCCTCGATGTCCTCATCGGGGTAATCCACCACGGCGTAAAACCGGGATGTGATGTCCAGCAGCGCTTCCTGCACCGGCTCCAGCCGGCGGCGGAGGCCCCCGTCCAGCTGGGCGGCGGCGTTCCGGGCGGCGGCGGCGGTTTCGGCGTCAATGAGGTCTACCACCGCCTCTGCCTGCGTCAGGTCCAGCCGTCCGTTCAGGAAGGCCCGTTTCGTAAACTCCCCCGGTCCTGCCTGCCTTGCGGGAGTCCCGCTGACGGCCCCGGCGGCAAACAGCGCCGCCAGCAGCTCCCGCAGGACCACCGGGGACCCGTGGCAGTGGAACTCGGCGGAGTCCTCGCCGGTGTAGCTCCGGGGACCGGGGAAGCGTACCGCCAGACCCCTGTCCAGCACCCGGCCCTCCCGGTCCAGCATCTCCCCCAGCACCATTTTCCGGGGCTCCAGCTCCTCAAAGGCTTTTCCGTTTCCGGCCCGGAACACCCGGCCGCACACAGAAAAGCACCCCGGCCCCGAGACCCGCACCACGCCGATGGCGGAGGGGCCCCCTCCCCCGGCGGCGACAGCGGCAATGACATCCATGCAATCAGCTCCTTGTATTGGCTTGGGCGGGTTCTTCCGCCTCCAGCAGATAGAGATTTTCCGCCCGCTCCAGTCCGGCCAGAAGAACCCGGCGGGCCTCCTGGGCGAGACCGTTTTCCAGCAGAGTCAAAGCGTCGTCCATGGCTCCGCAGAGAATAGCGTACATCCGTCCTTTTATGTTCTCATCCTGTGTCATCATACAACACCCCCTGAGTAAGAATCTATACTACCTGGTAGGATTTGTCAAGATTTTATCTTAATTTCTGCTATCTTTTTCTCAGAGGTGATAGCAGTGGAGTCCTATAAGCCCTTAAAAGTTAAGGTTAGCCTTTCTCTGGATGAGGAAGTGGTCAAAAAGCTCCGTATTCTTGCCGAGGAGGACGACCGGCAGCTTTCCTCCTATGTCAATCTCGTCCTGCGGAACTATCTGCGGAAGCTGGAGACGGAAAAACGGGACGGACCGTAAGGCCCGCCCCGCCTGCCTTCCGGCAGGCGGGCAGGTTTTCAGAGCGCCAGAAGACTCTGAAAACCTGCCTGGAGATTTCATGCAGGGGCCGGGCTCTGTCCCGGCTCTTTTCCGTTGGCACTTCCGAAAGACAGAACAGAAACACGCCCCTCCCCCTTTCCGAAAAACGAAAACACGGGACGGACCGTAAGGCCCGCCCCGTGTTTGTTTCACCAATCTCTTGATCTCAACTCTCAACTCTCCACTCTTTCATCGCCTCTGGCTGAACCGGAAGAGAATCACGGCGAACTGGTCCCGGGTCACGGTTCCGTTGGGATTCAGACAGGCGTTGGCGTTGCCGCTGATGATTCCATTGGCCACGGCCCAGCTCATGGCGTTCCGGGCCGAGGCGGACACAAGGCGGCTGTCCTCGTATTTGGCGAGGCTGGCGGTGTTCCCGTTGAGGGAGCCGGAGAGCCGGGCGGTGCGGTACAGGGCCACTACCAGCTGCTGCCGGGTGACGGGAGAGACGGGATTCGTTCCCACCGCAAAGCCGTTTTCCACGGCCCAGACGCGGGCGGCCTCCATATCGGAGGGATAGACCCCCATAAACCGGGCCAGGACCATCCACAGCTGCCGGTGACTGATGCTGCCGCTGGGGTTGAACCGTCCGCCTCCGACGCCGCTCATATAGCCGTTCTGAGAGGCCCAGCCGATTTCACCCGACGCCCAGTGGCCGGCGGGCACGTCGGAGAAGCCGGCGGTGTAGCCGCTGGCCTGGGGCGCGGGCTGAATGACCGTCTGAGGCCCGGGGGACGGGGTGGACGTGGATGTCGAGGTGCTGGGCCTCCAGGTGCCGGAGGAGCTGGAATGATAGGAGTCGGAAATGCGGGTGAAGTAGGCCCGGACCTCCACGTCGGCGCTGGGCATGGTGAAGGTATAGCGGGTGTCGCTGCTGCTGTACAGCCGGATTTCCCGTCCGTTCCACCGGGTGACCTCAATCCAGTCCAGCTCATAGCCGGAATAGGGGTAGACCCTGATGACCACCGTCTCACCGGCGGCGGCATGGGTGGGCAGGGTCACAGAGCCGTTGGAGGTGCGGATGAGGTCGATGTCATATTCGCGTTCGTCGTCCGGGTCCTCCGGCTTGGAGGAGCCGGTGGCGGGGATTTCCTCGGTCTCCTTGTTCTGGCAGACGGAGCAGGTCCGCTCCCTGCTGCCCGGTACGGTGGCGGTGGCCTCCTTGATGACGGTCCACTCGCCGTAGGTGTGGCCCTTGGCGGGAACCGCGGTGGTTACGCTGTCCACAGGCTCCCCGCAGACCGTGCAGGTAAATCCGACTTCCGACAGACCCGACTCGGTGCAGGTGGCCTCCGTGATGACCTTTTCCACGGTGTCGGCGCCTTTGGTGTGTCCGGCGGCGGGAAGCTCCGTCCGCTCCTCGGGAATGGCGGCGCTGCAGCGGGTGCAGACGGTGGCCTTGATGACCTTCACACCTGCCTCGGTGCAGGTGGGGGCCTTGCTGGCCGCCTCATCCTCCACCGTTTCCTCCCGGTTGTGGCCCAGGGCGGGGATGGTCTCCGCCGTTCCGCTGGCCGGGTCCTGATAGGGCTTGCCGTCGGTTCCCTTCGAGGGGCAGTTTTCCCGCTGGCAGACCCGCACGCCGCTGGTCTGCTGGCCCGCCTCCGTGCAGGTGGCGGGTTTTGTGACCACGGGGTCCGTCAGCGTCTTCCAGTCATGGCCCAGGGCCGCCTCGTCCTCCTCCAGGGTGTAGGGGTTTCCGCATTCCTTGCAGGTGGCCGCGGTGGTCTTTTTGCCGGCGTCCGTGCAGGTGGCGGTGGAGGTGACTGTGATTTCCTGATTCTCGTCGGGCTGGTGGGGAAGCATGTCGATGTCTTCCGTCGTCACGGTGGAGGAGTCCATTGTTTCGCAGACGGTGCACTGAGTGCCCGTCTGTTTCTGTCCCTTCGTGGTGCAGGTGGGCTCGGTGATGACCTTGGATACAGGCGTATCCCCCCAGGTGTGATTCCCGGTGGCGGAAATTTCCACGGTTTGGGGATCGCCCATGTCTGTGCCGCAGGTTTCGCAGACATCCTGTAAAAGCTTCTCACCAGGCTCGCCGCAGGTGGCGGGGCTGACAATGGTCTCTTTAGGCTGGGCCGCTTTTACATGATTGCCGGTGGCTTCAAAGTCTTCTCTGGAGCTTTGCAGCGTCTTGCCGCAGCGCTCGCATTCCTGACTGGTGATTTTGTAGCCCGGCTCGCTGCAGGTGGGGTCCTTGGTTTCCACGGTATCAGTAGTCTTGGGCTTATGGCCCAGAGGCTCGGTGGTGTTCGGAGAGTCGATTTCCAGCTTGCAGACCTGGCACCCGATCCAGGCGGTCTTTCCCGGCGTGTCGCATCCAGACGGGGTTTCGGGAAAATCGACACGCGTATGGGGTTCCTTGGCCACAGGACGCAGCTCAACGGGCAGGGTCTCCTTGCAGCCCACGGTTGTGCAGACGACACGGGCCTCCATGGTGCCCTCCACGGAGCAGCTGGAATTGGTTTTCTTTTCGGAGCTGGCGGCGGCGTGGTGAACGGCGATGCCTGCCGCTCCATCAGCGGCCGGAGGCAGACCGCCTAAATCGCCTGTGCCGGTATAGTGGATGGTGGTCAGGCTGGTGCAGCCGGTGATGGCGTTCGGGGGAAGAGCGGTGATTTTGCCGGGGATGCAGAGGGTTTTCAGATTCGTGCAGCCGAAAAAGGCCTCAGCGCCAAGGCTCGTTACCTGTTCGGGGACGATGGCTAAGGTCAGGCCGCAGTTCTTGAACGCGGCTGTGCCGATGCTGATGACGCTGTCGGGAATGACGAGCTTTGTCAGCTTCGCGCACCCGAGGAACATCTTGTTTCCAATGGAGGCGAGACCGCCCCCCAGGTTCACGGTGGTGAGATTCCCGCAGTTCTGGAATACGGCGTCCCCTATGGTGGTCACACTGCCGGGAACCGTGATGGTGGTCAGGCCGCAGCCGAAAAAGGCCTCTGCTCCAATAGAGGTCAGCGTATCCGGAAGGGTTACGGCGGTCAGCTTGGCGCACTCGGAGAAGGCGGAGGCGCCGATGCTGGTAAGGCCGTAGGGCAGGGCGATGGAGCTGAGAAGCCCGCACTTGAAGAAGGCCTTATCCCCAATGGAGGTCAGGCCTCCCGCCGGGATGGTCACCTTGGTCAGCTTGGAACACTCGTTGAACGCACCCGCCCCAATGGAGACGACGCCCTTGGGAAGGGAGACGGTGGTGATATTTTTGTTTGCGGAGAAGGCATGATCGCCAATGGCGGTGATGTCATAGCCCTCTACCTGCTTTGGAACCGTCACGGTGGACGAGCTTCCGGTATAGCTCTTCACGGTCCAGCCGCCGCTTTGAAAGATAAATTCAAATCCGCCGGTGGTTGTATGGATCGTCCCATCCGCAGGCGGAGCAGGGGTCTCCCCCGCCGCCAGCGCCGCCCCCGGCAGCAGGGAGCAGACCAGCGCCAGGGCCAGCAGCAAAGAGCAGATTCTTTTTTTCATATCGGCGTCCTCCCGTTTCCCCATGCGCCGGGGATTGATTTCCTATACAGCATATCACAGCCCGGCGGATTTTTCAACGCCTCTTCCAAAAACAAAAGTGAACTGTTCCAGATTATGCGGACAGCACAAAAAAGGGACCCCCGGAGGGGTCCCTTTCGAGTCTGGATGGCGTTTATTACCGGATGCGCTCGCCCTTGGCCTCCTTGGCCTTGATTTCCCGGACGGCGTCCTTGTGGCTCAGGTTTACCCGGCCCTTTTCGTCGATGTCGGTGACCTTCACCCACATCATGTCCCCGATTTTGCAGGCGTCCTCCACCTTCTCAATGCGGTGGTCCGCCAGCTTGGAGATGTGCACCAGGCCGTCCTTGCCGGGGGCCAGCTCCACGAAGGCGCCGAAGGTCATGAGACGCACCACCCGGCCATAGTACAGGGCCCCGATTTCGGGCACGAAGACAATGTCGTCGATACATTTCTTCGCGGCGTCGCAGGAGGTGGCGTCTATTCCCGCGATGAAAATGGAACCGTCGTCGTTGATGTCGATTTTTGCGCCTGTGTCCGCCACAATTTTCTGAATGACGCTGCCGCCTTTTCCGATGACGTCCCGGATTTTGTCCGGGTCGATGTGCATGGTAATCATCTTGGGGGCGTAGCGGCTCACTTCCTTCCGGGGCTCGGCAATGGCGGGAATCATAATCTGGTCCAGAATCTGGCACCGGCCGTCATAGGTGATCTCCAGGGCGTTTTTGATGATCTCCATGGTGAGGCCGTCGTTTTTCAGGTCCATCTGAATGGCGGTGATACCCTTTTTGGTGCCCGCCACCTTGAAGTCCATTTCGCCGTGGAAGTCTTCCACGCCCTGGATGTCGATGAAGGTGGTGAATCCGCCGTCGTCGTCCTGAATCAATCCGCAGGAGATGCCGGCCACAGGGGCCTTGATGGGCACGCCGGCGTCCATCAGCGCCAGAGTGGAGCCGCAGATGGAGCCCTGGGAGGTGGAGCCGTTGGAGCTCACCACCTCAGACACCACCCGGATGGCGTAGGGGAAGGTCTCCACATCGGGGATGACGGGAAGGAGGGCCCGCTCGGCAAGAGCGCCGTGGCCAATCTCTCGGCGGCCGGGGGAACGGGCGGGCTTGGCCTCGCCTACGGAGTAGCCGGGGAAGTTGTAGTGATGCATATAGCGCTTCTCCGTCTCCTCCCAGATGGTGTCCAGCTTCTGATTGGCAGAAAGGGTGTCCAAGGTGACGACGGACAGAACCTGAGTCTGGCCCCGGGTAAAGAGGCCGGAACCGTGGGCCCGGGGCAGAATGCCCACCTCGGAGCCCAGAGGACGGATTTCGTTCTTCTGCCGTCCGTCCACCCGGTGGCCCTCCAGCAGCCAGGCCTTGACAATCTTCTTCTGGAACTTATAGGTGATCTCGTCCAGGTACTTGTCCATCTCAGGGTACTCGTCCAGGAACAGCTCGTGCCACTTCTCAATGAGGGCGTTCCACCGGGTTTCCCGGACGTTTTTGTCGTCGGTGTCCATGGCGGCCTTGGCATCTTCCATGGTGGCGGAGACAATTTTCTCAAACAGATCCTCGTCAAAATCGGCGTGGGGATAGTCGAATTTGGCCTTGCCGATCTCGGAGACCATTTTGTTAATAAGCTGGACCTGCTTCTGGTTTTCCTCGTGGGCCAGCTGGATGGCCTTAAACATGGTGTCGTTGTCCACTTCGTTGGCTCCGGCCTCAATCATGACCACTTTGCTGTCGGTGGAGACCACGGTCACGTCCAGATCGGAGACCTTCCGCTCCTCGCTGGTGGGGTTCAGGACCAGCCTGCCGTCTACCAGGCCCACCTTCAAAGCGCCTACGGGGCCATGCCAGGGGATGTCGGAGATGGCCAGGGCGGCGGAGGCCCCGATGAGGCCGCAGATCTCGGGGGAACAGTCGTGGTCCACACTCATGACGGTGGCCATGATGGAGACGTCGTTGCGGAAATCGTGAGGGAACAGGGGACGGATGGGACGGTCGATGACCCGGCTGGTCAGCACGCCCTTTTCGCCGGGACGGCCCTCCCGGCGGTTGAAGCTGCCGGGGATGCGGCCCACGGAATAGAGCTTCTCCTCAAAGTCCACACTGAGGGGGAAGAAATCGATGCCGTCCCGGGGGCGGGCGGAGGCGGTGGCGCAGACCAGAACCCGGGTGTCGCCATAGCCCACCATGACGGCGGCGTTGGCCAGCTCGGCCAGCTTGCCCACCTCCAGGGTGAGGGGACGGCCCGCCAGCTCCATTTCGTACTTGCGGTAGTTAGGGAATTGTCTCTGAGTGATGATGGTTGACATAATATTGCTCCTTTTTCTGTTGGTGGGCGGGTGCAGTCCTTTTCGCATTTGAAAGCAAGTCCAAACCAGGAGATTGGGCGCGCTTTCAAACACAAAAAGCGGCGGCTCCCGCGGAATGGGGAACAGGGAAGAGGCGCGGGGAAGAGGCGCGAGGAAGAGGCGCGAGGAGGGGCGCGAAAAGGTGACGGAGGAGTTCTCCGTCACCCGTTTGCTCCTTACTTGCGGATGCCCAGCTTGGCGATCAGAGCGCGGTAACGCTCCACGTCCTTCTTCTGGAGATAGTCCAGCAGGCTCCGGCGCTTGCCGACCATTTTCAGCAGACCCCGGTTGGAATGCTTGTCCTGAGGGTTCTGGCGCATGTGTTCGGTCAGAACGTTGATGCGCTCCGTCAGGATGGCAATCTGAACCTCGGGAGAGCCGGTGTCGGTCTCGTGGGTGCGGTTGGCGTTGATAATTTCGGTTTTTTGTTCCTTGCGCAGCATTGTGTGTTTCCACCTTTCCAAGTTTTCCCCCGCGGGACTGTGCTCCGGGCCGGTGAAGCTCCTCGGAACAAAGGGCCGGGGGGTGTTGTTTCGCCGCCGTTAGACGGTCCTAATCACTGTATCACAGTCGTTTGCGGTTGTAAAGAGGAATTTCCGCCTTTTCCGGAGAAAGTACAAAAATTTTCCTCGAAAAATCTATTCGTCCTCCTTTTCCAGGACCACATAGGCATAAAAGCGGTTGGTTGTGGCGTCGTTCACGGTTTTCATCATTTTAACGCTCCAGCCCTTTTCCAGATACTCGTTTACCTCGTTTGTGCTGCTTCCTCGGATCAGGATGATTTTTTCCATATGCTCCGCCTCCCATTCAAAATATATCCCACTCTACCACGCCCTGACTTTTTTTACAACCCGCTCTTGACAACCGGGTTCCGTCGTGATATCCTATCCGTATTAGTACAGTTAATACAGTTGCGGGGCCGCCGCCCCGCGGAAGGGAAGGCGCGATGATCAGCCTGAATTATCGGGACTCCCGTCCTATCTACGAGCAGATCAAGGACGGACTGCGGAAGCTGATCGTCACCGGAGCTATCGCCACCAACGAGAAACTCCCGTCGGTCCGGGCTCTGGCGACACAGCTGTCCATCAACCCCAACACCATTCAGCGGGCCTATAACGAGCTGGAGGGAGAGGGTTACATCTATTCCGTCCCCGGCAAGGGGAGCTTTGCCACCGGAGACCCGGACGCCGACGACAGCCGGCGGCGGGACCTGATGGAAAAGGCCAGGGAGCTGCTGGCGGAACTGCGGTATCTGGGCGTTGGACAGGGAGAATTGCTGTCGCTTCTTGAAGAAGCGACAGCAGGCGGGCCGGCCCGCCTGAGAAAGGAGGACGCGGAATGATTGAGATTAAGGACGCGGTGAAACGCTTCGGCGGCTTTGCCGCATTGGACGGAGTCACTCTGACGGTGCCCCAGGGCAGCGTTTACGGGCTGGTGGGTCCCAACGGTGCGGGAAAGTCCACCCTGATCCGGTGCCTGACGGGCATCTACCAGGCGGACGCAGGCACAATCTCCATAGACGGCGGGAACGTCTGGGAGAACGAGGGCCTGAAGGCCCGGACCGCCGCCATCCCCGACGACTGGTATTATTTCCCCCAGGCCACCATCCGGGATATGTGCAGGTTCATGCGGGGCTTCTATCCGGGCTTCTCCATGGAGCGTTATGAGAAGCTGAAGGAGGTCTTCGAGATTGACGAGAAGCGCGCCCTGCGCCGCCTCTCCAAGGGCATGCAGAAGCAGGCGGCGTTCTGGCTGATGCTGAGCTGCATGCCGGACTATCTGATTCTCGATGAGCCGGTGGACGGCCTGGACCCGGTGATGCGGCGTCAGGTCTGGTCCCTGGTGCTGGGGGACGTGGCCCAGCGGGGAACCACGGTGCTGGTCAGCTCCCACAACCTGCGGGAGCTGGAGGACGTCTGCGACCACGTGGGCATTCTGGACCACGGAAGGGTTCTGCTGGAACGGTCACTGGCCCAGCTCCAGGACAACATGGTAAAGCTCCAGGTTGTGTTCCGGGACGGCGGCGAAGTCCCGGCGGACCTGCCGGTGCTCCACGCATCCCGGGTGGGCCGGGTTCATACCCTGATTATGCGCATGAGCGCCGGAGAGGCGCAGAATCTGCTGTCGGTACACAGTCCCCTGCTGGTGGACGCGGTGCCGCTGACCCTGGAGGAAATTTTCATTTATGAGTTGGGAGGCGCGGACTATGCAGTTAAAGACATCGTACTTTAATCCGACCCTGTTTCGGAAAAACCTCATGCGCTTCTGGCCCCTGTGGGGCGGCGCGTCCGCCCTGGGAGCCCTGGCGCCCCTTTGTGCGCTGGCCGCGCTGATTCACGAGGGCTTCCGCTCCCACAGCATGCAGCCCCTGGATATGACCGCGATTTACTACGAGGTGCTGCACTACGCCGTGCCGATCATTTCCCTGCTCTACGGGGTTCTCTGCGCCCTGGCGGTGTGGAACTATCTCTATAACCACCGCAGCGTCAGCCTGTACCACGCCCTGCCCATCACCCGGAAGGGCCTGTTTGTCACCAATGTTCTCTCGGGCCTGGCCATGATGCTGATTCCCTATGCCGTCACCGGGGGCCTGATGATTCTGATCTCTCTCCTCGGGGGACTCTTTGAGCCGGTGGGGGTGCTGGTGACCGTTCTGGGAGTGCTGGGGCTCAGCTTCTTCTACTTTGCCGTCGCCACCCTCATCGCCTTTGTCACCGGCAATCCCTTTGCCTTTGCCGCCTTCTATTTCATCTTCCACTTCCTGGCCGCGGCGGCAGAGTGGCTGGTGATGGAGCTGATGAGCCAGTTTTATTACGGCGTCAGCTCGACCTATCAGGGCGTTCTTGATTTCCTGTCTCCCACCGTCTTTTTCCTGGACTATAAGGGTCTGAACACCCATACGGAGTTTCAGGACACGGTAAGCCCCGACGGCTGGGTGGAGCGCACCCTTGAGTCCGTCACGCTGGAGAACGGCTGGGTCATCGCCGTCTACGCCCTGGCGGGGGTGGTCCTGCTGGGGTGCGCGTGGCTGCTCTACCGCCGCCGCCGCAGCGAGTGCGCCGGGGACGTGGTGGCCGTGGGCTGGATGAAGCCCGTCTTCCGCTACGGCGTGGCCCTCTGCGCCGCCGTCACCGGGGGGACCCTCCTCTATCACCTCTTCTTCAACAGCTTCCAGAAAGGCAGCACCGTGATGCCTCTCCCCATGGCGGTGTGCATGGCCGCCGCCGGGCTGGTGGGGTACTACATCGCGTCCATGCTGCTGGCCAAGTCCTTCCACGTCTTCCGGGGCAGCTGGAAAGGGGCGCTGGCCTCTGTGGTGGCCGCTGCCGCCGTCTGCGCCGTCATCGCTCTGGACCCGGCGGGGGTGAAATCCTGGAGACCGGAGGCCGGGGAGCTGGAGAGCGTCAGCCTCAGCCTTTACAGCGACTATGGCCGGAGCATCAGCGCGGGTATCGCGGACCCCGCCGCCATTCAGAGGGTTCTGGACCTCCACGGCGCGATTCTGGAGGAGAAACCGCAGCTGGACAGCGACGGAAACCGGTATGGACACGTATATTTGGGCTACAGGCTCCGGGACGGCGGCCAATATGTGACCCGTCAATACGCTCTCAGCTATTCCGACGGCCTTCAGTCTGAGGCCCTTGAGCAGCTGCGGGAGCTGGCCTGTGACCCGGCGGTTCAGGAGGCCAACATCTTCCCCATGTCCCGGGACAGCTCCGTGACCGCCCGGGTCACCGGCGGCTATGTGGAAGAGGTTTATAACAGCCAGACCCGGGAATTCGAGAACCTGGAGCTGACCCCGGACCAGGCCCGGGAGCTGGAGGCCGCCGTCCTCCGGGACATCCAGGCGGGGCACTTCGGCAAAACCTTCCTGGCGGACAGCGGTGAGGAGGAGGACCGGGCCGTCTACCGGGGCAAGCTGTCCTTCTATTACAGCATCACTCAGAAGGCCACCGAGGTGTACAGCGGAGAGACCTATGGCGACAGCGAATCCATAGTGCTCTCCATCTACTGCACCGAGACGCTTCAGGCTCTGGAGGACATGGGTCTTCTGGACGGGACCCGCCGTTTGATGACGCAGATGGAATACCAGACTATGAGACAGGCCGGCGATGTTCAGGACGGCGGGTATCCCGATGAGTATGACGAATATCTTTATGAGTATACCGCCTATTCCCACGATACCGCCGGGCTCAGCGGCGGATATGCAGAGCCCGGCGACGGCCCGGACAGCGATTTCTGAGCCATGGAGTACGGACCTTACGAACAGGACGCCCTCCTCTGGTCTGAAAACCGGCGGAGGGCGGAAGCCCAGGAAAAACCCCGCCGCAGACAGCGCAGGGACCCGGATGCGCGGGTCCTTGCGCTCTGCGCCGTGCTGGCGGTTCTGACACTGGCGGTGGCCCTTGCCGCCCTGGGGAAAATCCGGAGCCACCCGGACCCGGCAGAGGTGTCGAAGAACACGCCGGACTATGTGCGGGAGGATTTTTTGACCGTCAACCCGTGGTCCCGGCCCGGGGAGCCGCTGGAGCGGGTGAACGGCGTGGTGCTTCACTACGTGGGCAACCCCGGCACCACCGCCCAGGCCAACCGGAATTATTTTGAGTCCCTGGCCGACGGGCACCTTCAGACCTACGCCTCCAGCCATTTCATTGTGGGGCTGGAGGGGGAGGTGATTCAGTGCGTGCCCCTGGATGAGATTGCCTACGCCTCCAACAGCCGGAACGGGGACACGGTTTCCATCGAGGTCTGCCACCCTGACCGGGCGGGCCGGTACGGCCCCGAGACCTATGACCGGGTGGTGGAGCTGACGGCCTGGCTGTGCCGGGAGTTTCGTCTGGACCCGGAGGAGGACGTCATCCGCCACTATGACGTGACGGGAAAGCAGTGTCCCCTGTACTATGTGGAGCACCCGGAGGCCTGGGACGCCCTCCGGGCCGGCGTCGCGGCGGAGCTGGAGGCCCTGGAGGCCCTGGAGGCGCGGGAGTGAAGGAGTCCTGAAGTTTCTGAAAACTTTCCTGAAAAAATTTTAAAAATTTTTAGAACTTTTTTTGAAAACGGTGAAACAAAACCGCCCTCTGAATCGTCTTATATAATAGACGGTGCCATCCACAAGAAACGAGAATTTTCGTGAAAGGAGCCTCCCTATGGAGCAAACAAGAACAAGTGAAAACCTGTGGCGGGTCTGGGTCGACACCAGCCGCCGGATCGTGTCCTTCCATGAGGAGGAAAACTGTAAGCTGCTGGAGTTCCGGAACCGGGACCTGTTTTTCAGCTGCATCGAGCAGTATACCGGCATGCAGTACCGGTACCAGTGATAAGAGGCCGGAGACGGCTGCCCTCAAAGAGAAAGCTCCCCCTGCCGCCCTGTGGCAGGGGGAGCTTTTGCGCTGCGAAATTTTCGGCAAAACGCGGGGGGGGTGTGACAGGGACGCTCTGCGCCTCATCCCTTCCGCCGCGGACCCGGAGAATCCAGGCGGACGGTGGTGTGTCCGCTCATGTGGTTTATGTGAGCAGACACCACAGCAAGCGTGAAAATTTCCGACAAACGGGCCGGCCCCCTGGCAGCAATGATGAAGCTATAGGCGGGTGAGGCGGGCGGGCTCTGCCCTGCTTTTTGAAACCGCCGGGCTCCCGGTTGAAAGCGCCGGACTTCCGGAGGACGGGACAGAGCCCGTCCCCTGTCCGCCGGGAATCCGGCGGGGCAAATCCCGGTGGAACGCGAAAAAATCCCGGTATGGCGCAGCTTTCCGCCCATAGGAAGGAAAGCCCTCAGCGGCAGAAAAAACATACTTTGACCTGAAAACACAAAAAATCGGAGCAAGCTGTAAATCGCTTGCTCCGATGTTGGAGGTGACACCCGGATTTGAACCGGGGAATCAGGGTTTTGCAGACCCTTGCCTTACCACTTGGCTATGTCACCGTCTACACCCTATTATATGCGAACCTTCCGAAAAAGTCCACCCTTTTTTTAAATTTTCTCAAATTTTTTTTGCGCCTGTTTCCGGACTGCGGTTCCCCGCCTCCCCCGGTCCGGGAGACCGGTGTTTATCTCCCTCCGCCTGCAAACCGGCGGAGAGTCTGCGGAGGGGAAACGAAGAAATTTCCAACACAGCGCGGTTTTCCGTCCGCAGGCGGGAAACGGAGCAGCGTTGGAAATTTCAAAGCTGGAGCGGGCAACGAGGCTCGAACTCGCTACCTCCACCTTGGCAAGGTGGCGCTCTACCAGATGAGCTATGCCCGCATATGGTGCCCAGAGCCGGAATCGAACCAGCGACACGTGGATTTTCAGTCCACTGCTCTACCAACTGAGCTATCTGGGCGGATGCCCCGGAGGGCGGCGAGACAGTGTCCCATCTCGCGGAAATGGCGACCCGGAACGGGCTCGAACCGTCGACCTCTAGCGTGACAGGCTAGCGTTCTAACCAACTGAACTACCGGGCCAGATAAAAGACGTGACTGCCTGAACGATCTGAAAAAGCTGGTGGGAACAACTGGACTCGAACCAGTGACCCCCTGCTTGTAAGGCAGATGCTCTAACCAGCTGAGCTATGCTCCCGGGTCGCCGCTCACGTCAAACGGCAAGGGTTATTATACAAAAACACTCCCGCTTTGTCAAGCACTATTTTGAAAAAATCCGTTTTTCTGCCAAAGCGTCCGAAAGGACCCGGCGGGAGGAGGGCGGACCGCCCTCCTCCCCTTCCGCGGTGCGTCAGGAGGAAGCACCCATGTCCGCCAGCAGGGCTTCCAGCTCCTCCCCCGTAAAGCGCTGGACATTGTCGCAGAACCGGCAGGTCAGCTCCGCGCCGCCCTGCTCGTCAATCATGGACCGGAGCTCCTGGGGGCCCAGGCTGATCAGCGCCCGTTCCATCCGCTCCCGGCTGCAGTCGCAGCGGTATTCAATGGGGCTTTTCTCCAGAATCTCCATATCAAAGCCCTTCAGGGCCCGGCGCATCAGGGATTCCGGGTCCGGGTCCGTCCGCAGCAGCTCCGTCACGGCCCCGGCGGAGCGCAGAGCGGCCTCCACCTGCTCCGCCAACTCCTCCGGCGCGCCGGGGAGCATCTGCACCAGATAGCCCCCTGCCGCCAGCACGCTCTGATCCCGATCCACCAGGACCCCCAGGCCGCAGGCGGAGGGCACCTGCTCGGACTCCACGAAATAAAGGGCGATGTCCTCGGCAATCTCCCCCCACAGCAGCCCCACGCTGCCGATATAGGGTTCCTTCATGCGCAGGTCCCGGATGACCGTCAGAGCGCCCTGGTTGCCCACGGCGGCGCCTACGTCCAGCTTGCCGTCCTCCCGCAGGGGCAGGTCCAGCGCCGGGTTGTCCACCGTGCCCCGGACGTTTCCCAGGTTGTCCGACACCGCCAGCAGCGTCCCCAGGGGGCCGCCGCCCTTGACCTGAAGGGTTACGCTGGCGCCGTCCTCCTTCAGGGCGCTGCCCATCATGGACGCCGCCGCCAGCAGGCGGCCCAGGGCTGCCGTGGCCACCGGCAGGGTTCGGTGGATTTGCCGGGCCCGCTCCGTCAGTCCCCGGGTGGAGACGGCGGAGACCTTCATAAAGCCATCTTTGGAGATGGCGCGTATCAGTTGGTCGCTCATGGCTACTCCTTTATTTTCCTGATTTGCGTGAGACAGCGGCGGGCCCCGCCGTCTGCCCGGCAGACGGGCCGGGACAGAGCCCGGCCCCTACTAGCTGCATTGAAACTGCCAGCGGTCCTCCCCCGCCTCCGGCGGCCGGTCCGACAAATCGCCGGTCAGGCCGACGGCGGAAAAGCCCGCGTCCGCCAGACAGGCCCGCAGGGTTTCCTCGCTCCAGGCCCGTTCCCGGTGCTCCTCAAAGCTCCGGTCCCAGGTCCCGCCGGGCAGCCGGCGGAACAGGTCCACCTGATAGGTGCAGATCTGGGTCCGCTCCGAGAAAAAGGTCCGCCAGGCGCAGAAGCTGTCTTCTGTCTCGTCCAGATAGACCTGGCGGTCCATCCGGCGGAATTTAGCGGGCGTGTTCACATCGAAGAGAAACAGCCCGCCGGGTTTCAGCCACCGCCGGACCCGGCGGAAGGTCTCCCGCAGGTCCCGCTCCCTGGTGAGGTAGTTCAGGGAATCAATGGTGGAGACCACCCCGTCCACCGGCTCCGCCAGACGGAGCCGGGTCATGGACTGCCGGAGGAACAGAGGCCGGCGCTCCAGCCCCTCCGCCTTGACGGAGGCCTGGGCCAGCATGTCTTCGGACTCGTCCGCCGCCAGCACCCGAAAGCCCCGTTCCGCCAGCAGGCAGGCGATGGTTCCGGTGCCGCAGCCCAGGTCCAGAACGGTTTCCACTGGAATGGGGCTCCGCCTCAGCCGCCGGACCAGAAACGCCGCCCGGCGGCGGTACTGCCCGCCGGTCATGAGCCCGTCATAGCTGGAGGCCAGGGCCTCGTAATCCCGGGTCATGTATCCTCCTTCATCCGGGCGAAGAGCCGGGCATAGGCCCCGGTGCCGTAGTTCAGAGAGCGGTTTACCCGGCTGATGGTGGCGCTGGAGGCGCCGGTGCGCTCCAGAATGTCGTTGTAAATCATGCCGTCGTCCAGCAGGGACGCTACCTCAAAGCGCTGTTCCATGGACCGCAGCTCCGACACGGTGCACAGGTCCTGAAAAAAATCATAGCACTCTTCTTCGCTCCGCAATTGCAGAATCGCCCTGTAAAGCTGTCCGCTTTTCTCCTTCTTTCCGATTTTCACGATAACCTCCCCAAAGTGTCCCGTTTTGATTCCATAAGGAAAACCCTGCCCGGAGGCGGGGCATCATTACCCGGTATTTTAACATTTCAGAGTATGAAAGTAAAGAGGGCGCGCAAAAATTTTTATGCCCCGTATGACCCGGCGGAGGAAAACAGAAGGGGAACCTCTGCCCCCGCTCCGGCATAAGCTGAGAGCAGAGCAGGGGAAAGGAGCGCGGGGCAATATGAGAGACAACGGCAAGGGGGCTCTGTCGGAGCTGAATACGGCGCCCTTCACGGCGGAGCGGGAATGGACGGTGGAGGGGGTCCCGGTGCTGACGGCGGCGGTGTCCCTCCCCCAGCCGGACCCGCTGACAGGCAAGGTGTCCCGACGCATCCACCGTTACTATCAGCTGCAATGCCGGGCCTTTCTCCGATACTGCGGGAGCTGGCTGCTGCCCCAGGCGGAAGCGGCCTACCGGGCGGCGCTGGAGGCCAGCGGGCCGCTGCCGGAGTTCCGGGCGGAACTGGGATACCGGGTGACCTGGAACGGGGGCGGGCTCTGGAGCCTGTGCACCCAGTCCCGGGAGCAGACGGGAAGCGGACCGGCCCTGCTGACCCGCCGGGGGGACACCTGGGATCTGGCGGCGGGCTACCCCGTGCCCCTGGGAGACTTTTTTCCCGCCGGGAGCCGCTGGAAAAAGAGGCTGCTGGCCCTGGCGGCGGAGGAAATCCAGCGCCGGGAGCGGGCCGGGGCGGCCCGCTGGCGGGAGGGCTGGCGGCGGGCTCTGCGGAAGAGCTTCAATTCCCAGAATTACTGCCTGACGGAGGAGGGCCTGGCCTTCTTCTTCCCCATGTACGCCATTGCGCCTCCGTCAGAGGGAATCCCCACCTTTGTGCTCCCCTATGGCGAGGAAGGAGCCCGGCGGCTCCGGGGATGACCCGGGCCTGCGGACAGGGCAGGCGTCGGTTTCCCATCTCCATGCCGCGGTTTTGGCAGCGATGAGGCCGACAGCGGAGGAAAAGGCGGAGCCGCGGGACCGGCGGAGCAATCAAAAAGACCCGGAAGCAGTGCTTCCGGGTCTTTTGCGCCGGTTTGTGGGCCGCGCTTCACATTGAGAGGCGGGACCGGCCCGTCCTTGGGGGGTCCGCGGAAAAGTCCGCGGAAAAGTCCGCGGCGGATGAGCCGTTAATGCAGACGGTCCCTGTTCCCGAAATAGTTCTTCGTCTCCGCGGCCACTGCGCCGGAGAGGGCGAAGAGCCCGATGAAGTTGGGAATGGCCATGAGGCCGTTGAAGGTGTCCGCCACGTCCCAGACAAAGCTGAGGGGAGACACGCAGCCCACCACCACCACGGCGATGAAAATAACCTGGAAGACCGGAACGGCCTTGTGGCCGAAGAGGTACTGAATGCAGCGGGTGCCGTACAGGGACCAGCCCAGCACCGTGGAGAAGGCGAACAGCGCCAGGGCAATGGCGATGAAGAGCGCCGCGAATTTGCCGCCGAACACGGTGGCCAGGGCGGCGGTGATGAGCTCACTGCCGGGTTTCGTGCCAAAGCCGATTTCCACGCCGCTGCAAATGATGGTCAGGGCGGTGAGGGAGCAGATGACGATGGTGTCCACGAACACCTCGAAAATGCCGTAGAGGCCCTGATTCACGGGGCCCTTGGTGTCCGCCGCCGCGTGGGCAATGGCCGCGGAGCCCAGGCCCGCCTCGTTGGAAAAGGCGCTGCGCCGCAGACCCCAGATGACGGTGTTTTTCAAGGTGATGCCCACAGCCGCACCGCCGATGGCCTGGGGGGTGAAGGCGGTGGAGAAGATTTTGCCCAGAGCGCCGGGGATATTGCCGGCGTGGGCCCCGATGACGATGAGGGTAAACAGGATGTAGAAAACGCTCATGAAGGGGATCAGCTTCTCCGTCACCGCGCCGATGCGCTTGATGCCGCCCAGGAGGATGACGGCCACCAGCAGGGCCAGGACAATGCCCATCAGCCATTTCAGCGCGGATTCCACACCGGCGCTGACGGTGGTGAAGGCGGAAAACGCGCCAATGACGGAACCGGTGATGCTGTTTACCTGGGACATGTTGCCGATGCCGAAGGAGGCCAGGGTGGCAAAGACGGCGAAGAACACCGCCAGCCACCGCCAGTTTTTGCCCAGGCCCTTGGAAATGTAGTACATGGGGCCGCCCACCCAGTCGCCCTTGGCGTCCCGCTCCCGGTACTTAATGGCCAGGACAATCTCGGAGTATTTTGTGACCATGCCCACCAGGGCCGCCAGCCACAGCCAGAACACCGCGCCGTATCCGCCCATGGCGATGGCCTGGGAGGTGCCCACGATGTTGCCGGTGCCTACGGTGGCGGACAGGGCGGTGGTGACGGCCTGCATGGGGGTTATCGCGCCGTGGCCGGCCTCCTGCTTCTGGAACATCCTGCCCACGGTGTTTTTCATGGCGTGGCCGAAGTGGCGGAACTGGACGCCGCCGTTGCGGATGGTCAGGAACAGTCCGCCCAGGATGGCGCAGGGCAGGAAGGTGTACATCCACGCGAAGTCGTTCAGCGGGCCCGACAAAAAGCCCAGGATGCTGTTGATGATTTCCATAAATATCCCTCCGTTGCAGATCAACGGCCTCTGGGCCCCCGCGCAGAAAAGAAGGCGGAAGCCGGCCCCGGCTCCCGCAAAAAGCAACAGTCCCCGGCGGACACACCCCGCCGGAAAGCATTCCCCTCTGTCCTTTTACCTGAGAGATTCGGCGGAGGGGCGTTCCCTGCTTCCTGCCGTCCGCCTTACACCTTCGGTCCCCGTTTCCGGGCTTCTCCAGAGCCGCGCCTATCCCTGGCTTTCCGCGCCGCGCGGTACACGCCGCCGGAGATGAAGGATTGCGTCCGGCTTTCCGCAGAAGCGGAAAGGGAGATGCCAGGAAGTTCAGCTGCCGTTATGAAATTAGGTAATACTTTATCATGCTGAAGCCCGGCTTGTCAATGGTCGTATTTCACAAAATGTCCGCCATGGAACGACGGACATTCTCCGGCAGAGGACGAAAAGCGGGGACGAAAAAGCGGAAACGAAAAAGCCGCCGTCCCGGGTTTGAGAGCCTGTTTAAAATCCGGCGGAGTGCCGGATTGGGGCAGATTTTTCTGTCGGGCAAGGCGGTTTGATGCAGGAATCCTGGCGGATTTCAAGTCAAACCAACGCAGCAACGGCGGAAAAAGATGCCCTGAGACGGCGTTTCGATGGATTTTAAACAGGCTCTGAAACAGCGGCTGTCCGTCACAGCTCCCGCACGGAGACCACGCCGGCGGTGGATTTGATGTCCGCCTGAACGTGCTCCACGTCCAGGCCCTTGTGGAGCCGGAGGGTGAAGATGGCGCAGGCGTTGTGGCGCTCGTTGGAATCGGAGTGGATGATGCCCATGTTGAGGATTTTCAGGCCCTGCTCCCGGAAGTCGTGGAGCAGAATGTCCATGGTGTGGTTGGAGCTGTATTCCACATAGAGATTGACCTCCGGGGCGTTTTTCAGCATCCGGTATTCCAGCCGGGAGAAAAACAGCTCCGCAATCATAATCAGGGCCGTGGCGAAGAGGCCGCCCTCATAGAAGCCCCCGCCCAGGGCCAGGCCGATGATGGCCGCCGCCCAGAGGCCCGCCGCCGTGGTCAGGCCCTTCACCCGCTGCCGCCGGGTGACGATGATGGTGCCCGCGCCGATGAAGCCGATGCCCGCCACCACCTGGGCCCCCAGCCGGGCCATGTCGGTATACTGGCCCATGACCAGGTAGAGATATTGGCTGGTCAGCGTGGTCATGGCGGCGCCCAGGCAGATCAGGATATGGGTCCGGAAGCCCGCCGGGCGGCGCTTGAATTCCCGCTCGATGCCGATGATGCCGCCGCAGACGGCGGCCATGACCATGCGTAGCGCCACAGACGCCGCCGTTACGTCCCGCAGGCCGTCAAATACAGATAACATACGTGTTCCCTCCCAATCAGATGTCCTGCACAAGGTGGACGGTTTTCAGCTCCGAGATGGAGGCCAGAATCTTGGCGCGGCACCCCTTCCGGTTCATCCGCAGGGAAAAAATCGCGTTGGGATGCTGGGACAGGGACAGCTTTCCATGATCCACCTCCACCTCGTAGATGGTCACGTCATAGGCCTTGATGCGGTTGATGATTTCCGCCACGTTGTCCAGATTCTGGAATTCCACATAGATGTTCATATTCCGGGCGTTGACAATGACATACAGCTCCACCGCCGGCAGCAGGTGCACCACCACGAAAATCAGCACGAAGGCCAGGGCCACGCACTCGTAGAACCCCGCGCCCACCGCCAGACCCATGCAGGCCGAGGCCCACAGGCCCGCCGCCGTGGTCAGGCCCTTCACCTTCTGCTGTCCGGTGACCAGAATGGTGCCTGCGCCCAGAAAGCCGATGCCGTTGATGACCTGGGCGCCAAAGCGGCTGACGTCGGTGCGGATGCCCACATCCGCCGCCAGCTCTGCCCAGGGGTGATGCAGCATAAAGTTTTCATACTGGCTCAGCAGCATGGTCAGCGCCGCCCCCATGCACACCAGCATATAGGTCCGGAAGCCCGCCGGACGGTGCTTCCGCGCCCGTTCCAGCCCGATCATGCCGCCGCAGAACATGGCCAGCGTCAGCCGCAGCAGCACCGAGACTGTGTTGAGCTCCCGCAGATAGTCCAATCCCTGGATCACAGTTCCCCGCTCCTTCCCGCTAAACAAAAACGTATTACATAATAGGAAAGGAACCCCGGCCGGGTCCCCTTCGGATACCGAAAACCGCCCGCTTGAAAGCGGACGGAAACACAGCTGCCGGCGCAGGGGAAAACGTTTGCGCTTCCCTACCTTCTCCCGGGCGGCTGAGTATTATATAATTCTTATCATCTTACAGGACAAATGTCAATGTTTTTTCGAGACAATCGGCGCTTTTTGGCTGTTTGAACAAATACACGGGTGACTTCTCAACGCTCTGCCGAGGAAAAAATCCCCAGCGCGTCCGGCCCCGGAACGCAAACGTTATCCCTCGGAGCCAGGCGTGTCAGCGGATGACGCCGAAATAGAGCCACAGCCCGAAGGGAATCAGAAGCTGCAAGGCAAGAATCAGGGGCACGCCGATTTTGAAGGCGCGGTGAAGGGTCTTGTGATGAAAGACCTTCATCTCCAGCAGGGCCCCTATGCTGCCCCCCGCCGCCGCCAGAAGCAGCAGGTTTTTCTCCGGGACCCGACGGACGGATTCCTTTTTCTCCTTCCGCCTGGCCTTCCACTTGTCCAGGCCGAAGACGAAGAAGGCGATGAGATTGATGAGGACCAGCCAGCAGGCCAGCAGCCCCCAGGGAGAGCCGACGACGGCCCAGAGAAAACTGGTTTGGGCCTCCGGCGCGTAGGAAAATTTTTCGGCGGAAAGAGCGGTTATGTACATGGAAATACCTCCAAAACATGCAGATTTCAGGGCTATGGACCTAGAGCCTGTTTGAAAACCGTCAAAACGCCGTCTCAGGGCATCCTTTTCCGTCAGGACAGCGTTGATTGGACTTGAAATCCGTCAGGATTCCCGCGTCCAATCGCCTTGCCTGACGAAAAAGCCTGCCCCAATCCGGCATTCCGCTGGTTTTCAAACAGACTCTATGGGCTCCAGGCCGTTTGCCTCCAGAAACTCGTCCAGCAGGGAGAAGAAGGTCTCGACAGCCTCCTTTCCGTCGGGTACGTTTTCCAGAATCGCCAGACACCAGCCCATGGGGCCGGGCAGGCCGTACCGCTTCGTCACGAAGCCGTGAAACTCCCCGGGGAGAATGCAAAAGCTGCCGTCCAGGCCATGGAGGGCCAAGGCGCCATGATACCCGTCAAGGAAGCTTCGCAGGCGGGGCAGAGAATATTCCCCTGTATACATGCAGGGCCGTTTCCGTATTCCACTCAGCAGTTCCCGCTCCGGCGGTGAAATGTCCGTCATAAGGCCTGGTCTCCTTTTCAAAAATCATCGGCCGCGGGGGACTGGAGCCCCCAAAAAATCAGGGCTCGGCGTAAAAAGGGAAAGGGAGCATGAAGAACCAGCTTTCGTTCGCGTGGGACAGAGCTCGTAAAAATCAGACTCCCGGTGCGGCACAAAAAAGGCGGCACGAAAAAGAGGGGGTCCGGGGGATTCTTCCCCCGGTGCGGCACAAAAAGGGGAAGGGGTTTTCGTGAAGGACCGGCTTTCGTCCGCGTGGGATTTGTTTCCTCAAAAATTAAGCTCCCGGCGCGGCACAAAAAAGGGAGAGGAGCGCATGAAGAACCAGCTTTCGTCCGCGTGGGATTTTCTTCCTCAAAAATCAGACCTCCGGCGTGATACAAAAAAACCGGCTGGAGCGCCCAGCCGGTCCATTTTATCACAGAAATCAGTTCTTGGCAAGGTTCGACAGGGCCGCCGCCGTCTTTGCGGCCAGCCGGGCGTTGTTGAATACCAGTTGGATGTTGCTGGCCAGGGAATCGCCGCCGGTGAGGTCCTTGATTTTAGCCAGAAGGAAGGGCGTGGTCTCCTTGCCGTGGATGCCCAGCTTTTTGGCTTCCTCCACGGCCTCGCTGATGGCTTTGTTAATCGTATCCGCATCCATGGAAAACTCCTCGGGAATGGGGTTGGTCACCAGCATGCCGCCGCCCAGACCCATGTCCTGCTTGACATGGAAGGTTTTAGCCAGCTCCTCGGGGGTGTCGATGCGGTAATCCACGTTGAAGCCGCTCTTCCGGGTGTAGAAGGCGGGGAGCTCTTCGGTGCCGTAGCCAATCACGGGGACGCCGTGGGTCTCCAGGTACTCCAGAGTCAGACCCAAATCCAGAATGGACTTGGCCCCGGCGCAGATGACCATGACGGGGGTCCGGGCCAGCTCCTCCAGGTCGGCGGAGATATCCATGGTGGTCTCGGCGCCCTGGTGGACGCCTCCGATGCCGCCGGTGGCGAAGACGGAGATGCCCGCCATGTGGGCGATGATCATGGTGGTGGTAACGGTGGTGGCGCCGTCCCTGCCCTGAGCGACCAGGACGGGAAGGTCACGGCGGCTGGCCTTGGCCACGGCGGTGCCGGTTTTGCCCAGATAGTCGATTTCATCCCGGGAAAGACCGGCCTTCAGCCGCCCGCCCAGAACGGCGATGGTGGCGGGGACGGCCCCGTTCTCCCGGATGATGGACTCCACCTGAAGGGCGGTCTCCACATTCTGGGGATAGGGCATGCCGTGGGAGATGATGGTGGACTCCAGGGCAACCACGGGCTTTCCGGCGGCCAGGGCTTCCTTTACTTCCGGGGCAACGTCCAGGTATTTGTTCAGATTCATTGTAAAGCCTCCATTTTAAATTAGTAATTAGAAATTAGAAGTTAGGAATTAGGAAATAGAAAAAATTAAAATGATGGAACAATTTCTCATTCCTCATTCCTAATGATTCAGCCGAGTCGTTTTTTCAGCACGTCTTCACTCATAGCCGGGTTGATGGTCCCCTCCCCCTCCATGGCAATGGCGGAAGCGGCCAGGCCCGCCCTGGCGGTGTCCGCCAGGTCCGTACCCTGGAGATAGGCCCAGACAATGGCGGACATGAATGCGTCTCCGCAGCCGGTGGTATTGACAAGATTCGCCGGCAGGCAGGACAGATGGCGGCGGCTGTTGTGGTCGGCGGCAAAGACGCCGTCGCCGCCAAGGGAGATGAATACCCGGCGCAGTCCGGTGGACAGCAGGGCGTCCGCCGCCCGGTTCAGGCTGGCCTCGCCGGTGATGGGCACGCCGGAGAGCAGTTCCGCCTCCAGCCGGTTGGGCTTCAGGGTGTGGAGACGGCCCAGCACCGGTTTCAGCTTCGCCGCCTTGGCGGTGGAAACCGGGTCGGCAAAAATGGGGACGCCGGCGTTTTCCGCCAGCCAGACGATGCTCTCCTCCGGGATGTTGGTGTCTATCACCAGCACCTGACTGGCGCTGAACAGCTTCTGCCGCTGGGCCAGCACCCGGGGCGTCAGATGCCGGTAGATTTCCATGTCGCTGACCGCCAGGGCCATGTCGCCCCCCTGGTTGTTGATGAACAGATAGGTGGAGGTCCGGCCTCCGGGAATGACGGGGGACTGGGAGATGTCGATGCCCAGCTCCCCGCAGCTGGCCGCCAGCTTCTGGGCGTTGAGATCGTCTCCGAAGGCCGTCACCAGCCGTACGTCCAGACCCAGCAGGGCCATGTTGTGGGCGATGTTCCGGCCCACGCCCCCCAGGGAGGAGTGCACCGCGCCGGGGTTGGAGTCCTGAGACACCAGGGGCCCGAAGGGCCGCCCGCCGATGTCCACGTTGACGCCTCCCACCACCGTGACATAGGGGCTGGTCTGGACAATGTACCCCTTGCCGGTGATGTATCCCTTTTTCATCAGATTGGAAATGTGCACGGCGACGGAGGAACGGGTGATGCCCGCCTTTTCCGCCAGCTCCTTCTGTGAAATCAGGGGGTTCTCTTCAATCCAGTTTAAAAGCTGCCGTTCCCGCTTGGTCATGGCCTGCCTCCGTAAGCAAAAATTTATTTCTCTGACTTATGTTTATTATATAGGTTTACAGACGGTTGTCAAGGGGCTTTTGGATGGGTAATATCAATAAAAATTTTTGACAGAAAAAGAAAAATATGGTATCCTATACAAATAAGGAAAAATATAATGAAAATGGAACAGACAAAACACGACAAGGGCTTAGAAGAGGAGGGGCATATGAAAAAAATCCTGCCGGGTTCCCGGGCGCCTGCCTGTTCGGAGAAGAAGCAGAAGATAACCGCCGCCCAGTGGGTTATCATCGTTCTCGGGATAGGTCTGATGATTTCCCTGGCGGTGAATGTGTATCTCTGCCAGTCCGTCCCCCTGCCCCATCTGCGGGGAACCTACTGCACCGACGCCTCGGCGGGCCTGGGCACTTACCTGATTTTTGACGGCCAGGGCCGTTTCTGCCGCTATACCCAGACGGAGGGGGTCCTGGACGACGGGACCTGCGAGGACCTGGGCGAGGGCCGCTATGCCCTCCGCTCCGACGGGTGGCAGGGCTTTGCCGTCCTGCGGGATCGGGAGGGCGTGCACCTTTTCGACGGAGCGGACTCCAGCGCCGCCTTTTTTGAGCGGATGGGAGAGTTCTATGCCATGCCCCAGATTCCCGGCGGATATCCGGATTGGCTGAAGCCCCCGCGTAAATAAGCGGCTCCCCTGCCGGAAGGCGGGGGAGTTTTTTCGAGATTTGAGAAATGACGGCCCGATAAATCTTGATTGACAGTTCTATTTTTTATACTTGCCAAATGCCTTTTCTTCGTCTAAATGTACATCTTTCAAAAATACAATGAACCATATGATAAATGCAATCATCGCTGTATACTGTGAGATACAATACGCTGAAACAGCGCCTGTTCCCTGGATGACCGCCCAAATCAATACGATATTTCTATAGTCTTTGCTTAATTTTTCTTTATCATATAAGTCTCTTTTTTCTTTTGGCATGGTGTTGAAGCCGCTTATCAGCATGACGGACTTCTCTTTGAAAACAGTAAAAATGATGGCTAACAGCAAAAAAAGCAGACATGCTCCGCCGCACACGATAGAACCTGTATTCATCAATGAACTCCTTTCGTAAATGCCGGGCTGCTGACCCGATTATAACACAAGGCTCCTGTCATATCAATGCGCCTCTGCGGAAACCGTCTGTCTCCCCTCCGCTGCCGATGGTCGAAAAGCGCTGGACGGCGGGACCCGCTCCGGGGTATACTGACAGACAGAAGGGAGGCGGGACCGTGAAGATCGACGTGGCGCTGGACCCGGCGCTGAGGGAACTGCTGGTGAAAATCCTGGCCCCGGGGGAGACGGAGGAGCTGGCGGCGCTGCTGGCCCGGCTGGAGGAGCCCCTGCGGCTGACGGGCTTCCGGGAGGGCGGAGCCGTGCCCCTGGACCCGGCGGAGGTCCTCCGCTTTTACGGCGAGGACAAGGAGGTCCGGGCCCAGACCCTGAACGGGGCAATCTACACCGTCCGCCTGCGCCTCTACGAGCTGGAGAAGCGCCTGGACCGGCGGACCTTTCTCCGGGTGTCCCATTCCGAAATTGTCAATTGGAAGCGGGTGACGGCCCTGGACCTGAGTCTGACGGGCACCATCCGGGTGACGCTGGAGGGGGGCGCGGTGACCTATGTCTCCCGGCGGTATGTGAAGAAGATCAAGGAGGTGCTGGGGATATGAGCGGAAACGAAATCCGGCGGGAGTTTTTCCGGCGGGCGAAGCAGGGCGTTCCCTGGGGCATCGTTCTGGTGTATCTGGTGTTCGTGCTGGGAAACGCCTTCACCATTCCCAGACCGGAGGGCGGAAGGCTGCTGGTGGTGTCCCAGGTCATGGCGGAGGCGTACGGAAGCCCGGTGACGGCGGCCCTGGTGCAGTTCCTCTGGTCCGGGCTTCTGGGGGCGGCCCTGTGGACGGCGGAGGTTCCCTTCCTCATGGAGCGGGGGACCCTTCTCGGGTCCGGAGCCCACTTTCTGGTGACGGCGGCGGTTTTCTCCCTGGCGGGCTGGCGGTGCCGCTGGTTTCCTATCTGGGAAAGCTGGCTGTGTCTGCTGGGACTGCTGCTGTTGCTGTATGTGCTGAAATGGTCCGTCCGCTTTTTGGAATGGCAGTCCGACATTTGGGCGATTCGGAAATCCTCCGGGCTGAACACGGCGGAGCCCCCCTGGAAAATCCTGGTCCCTTACCTGCTTCTGGCAGCGGCGGTGGAGCTGCTGCTGCCCCCGGCCCTGATGCTGGTGGACGCCCGGGATTTCCCGGTGCTGACAGGCGTGTTCTATCCCTTCCTCGTCCTGCCTCTGTTCTGCTTTTTCAGCGCCTGTTCCCTGGCCGCCCGGCTTCGGCGCTGGTGGCCGGTCTATCCCCCGATCTGCGCGGCGCTGACTCTGCCCTGTGTGTTCCTGCTGTACAACTACACGGCCCTGTTTCAGGCGTGGACGGCGGGAATCGCCGCCCTGGTGGGGGGCGTCCTGGGGACGGTCCTGCGGAAGCTGAAGGGACGGAGGACAGAGGCCGCAAAAAAGCAAGAGAACGCAGAGAGGCCGGAACAAACCGGCGATTCTGAAAAAAACTGAAAACCCGGGAACCAAGCCGCCTCCCTTTCCGTCTAAACCGGAAAAGGAGGCGGCTTTGAATGTCGATGAAAAAATGGAGCCTGTTTTTGAGCCTGTACTTCTGCCTGTGTCTGCTGTCTGCCTGCGGCGGCGCACTTTCGGCGGAACAGCCGGCCCCGGTTGGGATGGAGCCCCCCGCAGCGGACCCCGGCGCGGCGGCGCCCTCCCTGGCGGAGGACGAGGAGCCCGCCGTCCTCACCTGCCGCATTGTGGACGGGGCGGAGACCGGGGACCTGCTGCTGGCGGAGCTGGACGGCGGGATGGGGGTCTACCGGTTGGATCTTCTGGCGGATACCGAGCTGGAGGCGGCGGTTCCCGAAAAGCCCCGGCCTATGCCAATCCCCGTCTATCTGGATGGAAAACCGGCGGCCCTCTCCGATCTGGAGGACGGCATGACGGTGGACATCTTCTTTAACGGCACTGTGGAGGAAATCTTTCCTGCCCGGCCGGGGGAGGTCTACCAGGTGGAGGGCCATTCCATCGGTACGGAGAAGAACCCCGGCGGCTCCTGCTACGACCTCTGCGGCCTCTATCTCCAGGTTCTGGACGACCTGTGGCAGAAGGACGCGGGCCTGAACGAGAATATCTCCATGGCCGGTCTGGACCTCTCCACGGCCCCCGGCGGTCTGACGGACAGCGAGAAGGCCGCCTTGGCCTGGCGCTTCGGGGAGCTGCACGGCGTGGAGGTCCTCACCGGGACCTTTGAGGAGCTGGAGGAACAGGGGTATTTTACCGCCGGGCCCCTGGGCGAGGGTGCGCCGGAGGGGGCGGCCTTCGTTCGCTGGGAGGACGGATGCCTGTTCTCCATCAAGCCCAATGAGGGCCATGAGGGAGAGGCGTACGCCGGCCTGCCGGTCCTGTTTTTCGACGCGGAGAAATGGCGGTCCTCTCTGGGGGCCTACTGCTTCTATGACTGTTCCGCCGTCTGGCCGGAGATGGGGACCTGGAGCGGCTACCAGATTGGCAGTGAGATGATTTCCTGAAAATCTTAAAATGAGGAATGAGGAGTTCGGAATTAGGAATTTAAAGAAAGGAGCTGCCCGGATGAAGATGAAACCATGTATTTTGTGGGTCTGCCTGCTGGCTGTGCTGGCCGCCTGCGCCGCCCCTGCGGAACAGGAGCTGACGGAGACCGAGGGCCGCCTGCTGCTGGCGGAGAACGGCACGGCCATACTGGTGACGGAGGACGGGACGCCCATAGCCCTCTCCGTTCAGGCGGAGGGAGACGGTCCCTGGGCGGGGTATCACAGCGGCGACCGGGTCCGGGTGACTCATGACAATTTGAAAGAGACCTATCCCGCCCAGACCGGGGCCTATGACTGGGAACGGCTGGAGGAGGGGACCCTGGAGGATGTGCGGTCGGAGACGCTGGAAACGCTGGAGGGGCTGGGCTGGGATTTTGGCCGGGAGGTCCACGCCCCGGCGGCGGAGCCCCAGACGGTGGAGGACCCGGTGACGGGTTACTGCGGCAACACGGTGACGGAGGTGGTTCTGGACGGCGAGGCCTGGTCCTTCTGGGGCAGCGACTCCGTGGCCCTGACGGACATTGTCATCAACCTGGCTTATGACCCGGAGGCGGTCTGCCGGTGCCTCCCGGAATTCACGGTGAATACGGAGTTTGGGGACGGCTACGGGGTGAACCTGACAGAGAGCTATGTCCGCTGCGAGGCGGGACAGGCGTCCTTGACGGAGGCGCAGACGGAGGCTGTCCGGGCCATTGTGGGGCGGAATTGCAAATAGGTCTGTCTGCCGACAGAGGGGCAG
Organism: uncultured Oscillibacter sp.; assembly: GCF_947654275.1. Lineage (GTDB taxonomy): Bacteria > Bacillota > Clostridia > Oscillospirales > Oscillospiraceae > Oscillibacter. The sequence continues at coordinate 71,876 of NZ_CANTJS010000008.1, forward strand.
AGGCAATGGCCCGGTCCGGGCACCGGGCCCCACAAGGTGATCTGCTGGCAGGAGGGCAGGCCCGGAGAGGCGGGAGGGGACAGAGCCCCCGCCCGCGAGAGCGTGCAAAAGCTCCCCCATTCGGGGGAGCTTCTTTGTATGCCGCTGTACCGCGCCCCGGAGCTTTCCGGGACGCGGCTTTTGTGTTGATACCGGCGGACAGGCCGCCCGAAGGGCGGAACCTAAAAATCGGCGCTGCCCACGGTGCGGGGATGGGGCAGGGTGTCCCGGATGTTGGCGATGCCGGTGAGGTACATCACCATCCGCTCGAAGCCCAGGCCGAAGCCGGCGTGGCGGCAGGAGCCGTAGCGCCGCAGGTCGCAGTACCACCAGTAGTTTTCCGGGTCCATGTTCAGCTCCTTGATCCGGCTCTCCAGGATGTCCAGGCGCTCCTCACGCTGGCTGCCGCCGATGATTTCCCCGATGCCGGGCACCAGGCAGTCCGCCGCGGCCACGGTTTTCCCGTCGTCGTTGAGGCGCATGTAGAAGGCCTTGATCTCCTTGGGATAGTCGGTGACGAACACCGGGCGCTTGAAGACCTGTTCGGTCAGATAACGCTCGTGCTCCGTCTGGAGGTCGCAGCCCCAGTAAACCTTGTAGTCGAACCGTTCGTTGTTCTTGGCCAGAATCTCCACGGCCTCCGTGTAGCTCACCCGGCCGAAGGCGGAGGACGCCACATGCTCCAGCCGCTCCTTCAGACCCTTGTCCACAAAGGAGTTGAAGAAATCAATCTCGTCGGGGCAGCGTTCCATCACCGTTTTGATGACGTACTTAATCATGGCCTCCGCCACGTCCATGTCCCCCGCCAGGTCACAGAATGCCATCTCCGGTTCAATCATCCAGAACTCAGCGGCGTGGCGCTGGGTGTTGGAGTTCTCCGCCCGGAAGGTGGGGCCGAAGGTGTACACGTCACCGAAGGCCATGGCAAAGTTCTCGGCATTCAGTTGGCCGGAAACCGTCAGGTTGGCGGGCTTGCCGAAGAAATCCTGCGTATAGTCCACCTGACCGTCCTCCGTCAGGGGCGGGACCTTGGGGTCCAGGGTGGTGACCCGGAACATCTCCCCCGCACCCTCGCAGTCGCTGGCGGTGATAATGGGGGTGTGGACGTAGACGAAGCCCCGATTCTGGAAGAACTCGTGAATGGCGAAGGCGGCGGCGCTCCGCACCCGGAAGGCGGCGGAAAACAGGTTGGTCCGGGGCCGCAGATGCTGGATGGTCCGGAGGAATTCCACGCTGTGCCGCTTTTTCTGGAGGGGATAGTCCGGGGTGGAGGTTCCCTCCACCTCGATTTTTTCGGCTTTCAGCTCCAGGGGCTGCTTGGCCTCGGGGGTGAGGACCACCGTGCCGGTGACAATCAGGGCCGCGCCCACGTTCTGGGCGGCGATGTCCTTATAGTTTTCCAGCGTGCCGGTCTCCATAACCACCTGGAGGTTTTTCAGGCAGGAGCCGTCGTTGAGCTCGATAAAGCCGAAATTTTTCATGTCCCGGATGGTCCGGGCCCAGCCGCCCACGGTGACGGTTTGGCCCGACAGGGCCTCCTTGTCGGCAAAGATGGCCGCAATTTTTGTGTAACTCATGTGGAAATCACCTGCTTCTTAGTTTTGGTTTCATGGATGATACATTATATCACAATTCCGGTATTTTACAAGATGTTTCTTCCGGCGCTCACGGAAATCAATTTTGCAAAATTGGATTCAAAGAGATAAAATAGGAAATATGAG
>NZ_CANTJS010000009.1 GCF_947654275.1 uncultured Oscillibacter sp.
TCATCCTTCTACTGTTTTCTTCCTTTAATGTCCTACATGTATTGTACTCCTACAACCAGTTTGTGGAAAAGATGGAAGAAGGCATTGACAAACCTGCCGGTTTGTGGTATCATCTTCTCACTTTAGGGAAGGAGTGTTGTTTGTTCGCTGAGAGGCCAGGCAAAATCAGGCAAAGGTCAAAAAGCTGAAAAAGTAATTTTGAATATGTGATATGTTTTGGGATGTAGATGACTGTGAATCGCAGGGAGTACTATGTCCTTTTTTGCGTGCTCACAGGTCAAACAAAATTACTTTTGAAAGGCGGACACAATCATGAAAAATCAGAACACTCACAACCCCAATGGCTCCAGGAACACCGAGCGCCCCCAGATTCTCCCCCGTCAGCGCCTGCGGGAGCAGCTGCGGCAGAATGCCAACAGCTGCGCCGAGCGGCTGAGCCGTTCCGTGGGCCGTATGACCTCCTTCGACGCCTTGCCCTGCCCTGAGTACGGGGCCGAGGTGGACCAGGAGCGGGGTATCATTGACGAGCTCCTTTATATTCAGCACTGCCGTTCCGCTCTGGAGCGCTGTCTGGACAGTGGAAGCGCCCGCCTCCACTACCGGTGGGTGGATGGCCGCGTGACTACCACCAGCTTCCAGCGCATGCGTCAGGGGCGGGTCCGGGTTTTCGGGCTTCAGGCCCCTCGGGCGTGACGCCGTCAGGGCGGAGGGTATTTCCCTCCGCCTTTTTATATGTCCAAAAGCACGGGCCGGACGGACTGGGAAAACTAGGAAGAAAATCAAAAAACCGGTTTGGCAATGACAGCGGCGAATCCTCTTGCCATCCTGTGGGAAACCGGATGAAGAACGTCCGCCGCTTTATGAGGCCGGAGGCGGAAGCCGGCACAATTTTGGTTGACAAGAGGGGAATCCTCTGATAAAATACCTCACGTACAGCGATGAAGAGGCCCAGTACCCGCCAGGCCCTCCGCAAAGAGAGCCCCCGTCCGGTGAAAGGGGGAGGGAGGCAGGCGGCGAATACCCCTCGGAGCCGGCGCCCGAACGGGATTGTTTCCATCCCCAGTAGGCGCGCACCGGGTGCGCCCGTTACCGCGCTGCCGTGTGCCGGCACGGCCTGAGGCCGCTTTCGTGAGGAGGCGGCGAAGCAGAGGTGGTACCGCGAATGTATTCGCCCTCTGTCCCTTGGGACAGGGGGCTTTTTCTGTCCGGAAACGTATTTGGAAGGAGCAATTAACATGCAGATTTACGAAGAGCTGAGGGCCCGGGGCCTGATTGCCCAGGTCACGGACGAGGAGGAAATCCGGGAGCTGGTGAACAACGGGAAGGCTGTATTCTATATCGGCTTTGATCCCACGGCGGACAGCCTCCATGTGGGACATTTCATGGCGCTGTGCCTGATGAAGCGGCTGCAAATGGCCGGAAACCGGCCCATCGCCCTGATTGGCGGCGGCACCGGCATGGTGGGAGACCCCTCCGGCCGGTCCGACATGCGGCAGATGATGACCACGGAGACCATCGCTCACAATTGTGCCTGCTTCAAAAAACAGATGGAGCGGTTCATTGAGTTTGGAGACGACAAGGCCATTATGGTCAACAACGCCGACTGGCTGATGAAGCTGAACTATGTGGAGCTGCTGCGGGAGGTGGGGGCCTGCTTCTCCGTGAATAACATGCTCCGGGCGGAGTGCTATAAACAGCGGATGGAAAAAGGCCTCAGCTTCCTGGAATTCAACTATATGATTATGCAGTCCTACGACTTCTATCATATGTTCCAGACCCTGGGCTGCAACATGCAGTTCGGCGGCGACGACCAGTGGAGCAATATGCTGGGGGGCACGGAGCTGATTCGTCGGAAGCTGGGGAAGGACGCCTATGCCATGACCATCACCCTGCTCCTGAACTCCGAGGGCAAGAAGATGGGCAAGACTGCCAGCGGCGCGGTGTGGCTGGACCCCGCCAAGACCAGCCCCTTCGACTTCTACCAGTACTGGCGGAACGTGGGAGACGCCGATGTGCTCAAGTGCATCCGGATGCTGACCTTCCTGCCTCTGGAGGAGATCGACGCCATGGACAAGTGGGAGGGCAGCCAGCTGAACCGGGCCAAGGAAATCCTGGCCTTTGAGCTGACCAAGCTGGTCCACGGCACAGAGGAGGCGGAAAAGGCCCAGGAGACTGCCCGGGGTCTCTTTGCCGGCGCGGGCTCCACCGCCAACATGCCTTCTACCGAGCTGCCCGCCGCCAGGTTTGAGGGCGGGAAAATCGGGGCGATTGCCCTGCTGACGGCCTGCGGCCTGTGCTCCTCCAACAGCGAGGCACGGCGGCTGATCCAGCAGGGGGGCCTGACGGTGAACGAGAAGAAGATCACCGACCTGGAAGCCGCCTTTGACCAGGCGGATTTCCGGGGTGAGGGCGTTGTGATTAAAAAGGGCAAAAAAGTGTTCCACCGGGCCTATACCAAATAAGAGAAGGAAGAGGGCGGAAGCTGTAATGTTTCCGCCCTCTTCCTTCTTTCATCGATATAATTGAACAAAAGGAAATTTTTGTGCAATTATGGACCTTCAAAAATATTTTTACTCTATGAGATATTTTTGGATTTCTCCGGGTATTCCCTGTGAAAGGCCTTTCGAAGGAGAACTGCATATGCTGACAGAACAACAATTCACAGACGCCGCGGAGCGATATCTGGACATGGTCTACCGCATTGCGCTGAACTGGTTCAGGAGCCCCGCCGACGCGGAGGACGCGGCCCAGAACGCCATGCTCCGTCTCTGGCAGACAGACACGGAGTTCCGGCGGGAGGAGCATCTGCGCTACTGGCTGGTGCGGACGACTCTGAACGAGTGCAAACGGATATCCGGCCACCCCTGGCGGAAACGGATGGTATCTCTGGAGAACTGTCCGGAGCCGGTATTCTCGGACCCGGCCAGGCAGACCCTGTTTCAGGAGGTTATGGAGCTGCCCATGAAGTACCGCCTGCCGCTGTACCTCTATTATTACGAGGGTTACTCAGTGGACGAGGTGGGGGAGATGCTGCGCCTCAAGGCGTCTACGGTCCAGACCCGGCTGGCCAGGGGCCGGGCGAAGCTGAGAACACAATTGGAGGAGGTGTGAGCCGTGTTGTATCGAGAGATGTTTGACGAGGTTCATGCCCCCCAGGGATTGAAAGAGGAGGTTTTGAACATGACAAAACAGGATACGGCCCGCGTGGCCCGGAAGATTTCCACCGCCTTTGTGATCGCGGCAGTGCTGGCGGTGGTGCTGGCCGGAACGGCGCTGGCGGCGGTGGCAGGCGTGCCCCAGACCTTGCAGGAGTGGTTTAATCAGCAGTGGACAGAGTCCGGAGGCGAAGGGACGATGCCCAAGGAAGAGGCGGAGGTGATTGAGGGCCTGATCCAGCCGGTGGGGGTCACCCGCGTCAACAAGGGGATCAGCGTTACCCTGGATTCCGTCACCGCTGGAAAGAACAATATCTGGATGATTCTCAAGGTCAAGGGGGAGCCGCTGACCGGCGAATGGGAATTCGGGAGAATGAGCTTTGGTGGAAAGCTGATCGAGGAAGCCGAGGCAAAATCGCCGAATCAGGCCACCGTCAGCCAGCACAGCATGGATCTGCTGGGCACCATGGAGGACGGGACGGAGGTCTACCTGTTCAAGTACAGCGGCGGACCGGCGGGCGTCAATTACCTGGAGGGCGGCGAACTGGAGCTGCGGCTGCAGGATTTCTACCTGGAGGCCTCCATCGACGCCGCCGTGCCGGCGGGCATCCATGAGGACCCGATTCAGGTGTTCCCCGATGTGGAGGCGAGATGGGTTCTGCCCTTTACCCTGGAGTCCATGAAGGAGATGCCGGCCCTGACGGCGAAAAGCGCCAGCCTGAAGGGGACGGATACGGTATGGAAAGAGGGGAAGGAGGAACCGGAAAAAATCAGCAAGACCTTCACAGTCCAGAACATCCAGGTGACCTCCATTGGCTACAGCTATACAATTCCAAAGGAAGCCGCAGACTTCTGGTTTGACAATGTAAGCCTCCGGCTGAAAGGGGATGTGACAATCCAGGGAACGGAGGCCGCCCATGTGACAGTCCAGGGAGCGGAGGACGCCGCGCTAAAGCGGCAGGGCACCTGGGACCTGCCGGTAGATCTGTCCAAGGTGGAGGCCATCTGCTTCGGTGACGTGGCGATTCCGCTGAAACAGCCGGGAAAGTAATGCGCAAAAAAAGTGATGCGTAAAGAAAGTGATGCGCATACGCATAAAAAAGTGAAGTGTTTAAAAAGAAGCGCCTGCCAACAGGGCAGGCGCTTCTTTTTGTCACATTTCCCTCTGAAACCGGCGGAGCAGAATCGCCTCCAGAACGCCTTTCGCCGCAAACAGGACCCCCGCCGCCGCCGTCACTCCCAACGGCGCGTCCAGTCCGACGGACAGCCAGAACCACCCCAGCAAAGACCATTGCAGCAGGTCGCCGGACAGGACCTTGGAGCGGTTCCGGAGGGCAGTGTTCCGCTCGTCCCCGCTCTCGATCTGATTCCGCCGGGCCTCGGAGGGACTGGCCTCCTCGGACCAGAGGGCCAGCAGCCGGGGCACGCCAACGCAGGAGAGGGTGGTGGCCATGCCGAACAGGGCGGCGTTCACCCGGTAGGGGAGGCCGGAGTTTCTTAGTAGAAACGCTGCACCCACAAGGCAGAGACTGGCCACCAGCAGGAAGGTATACAATTTTTTTCGCAGACATGACATATCCTCCTTAAAGGTAAAGGCCTACATTTCCCGTTGATACCTGAGCAGCAAACACAACTCCAGAATACTCTTCGCCACAAAAGCAGCGGTTGTCAGCAGCGGAACCCACAACGGCGCATCCAGACCGATTGCCAGCCAGCCCGCCGCCATAACGGTCCATTGCAGGATGTCCCCGGCCAGAGCTTTGGCACGGCTCCGCAATGCGATGTTTCGTTCGTCATTTCGTGAAATTTCGTTTTGCCGGGCCAGGGCCGGGTTTTTGTACTCCTGCCGGAACAGCAGAAGCTGAGAAATACTCAGGCCGATCAAGCAGCTTCCAACGCCTGTCAACATCCCGCCAGCGCTGTCTGAGAGGCCGTAGTCCCTTAAAGCCAGCGCTGCTGCCACAAGGCACAGACCCACAACCAGCAGCACGATGTACAGCTTTTGTTTCCGCTTCATGTTATGTCCTCCTCGTAAATAAAAATTTCCTCAATGGTCAGCCCAAAATACCGGGCAATTTTAAAGGCCAACAGAATGGACGGGTTATACCGCCCGTTTTCCAGGGAGCCAATGGTCTGCCGGGAGACCTCCAGGGCGTCGGCCAGCTCCTCCTGCCGGAGGCCCCTGGCCTTCCGCAGCTCCTCCAGACGGTTTTTCATGGCAGCACCTCTTTTTTTGATATGGAAAGTTTGCTTTCCGTTTTCATCATACATCTCTGCAGCCAAAATGTCAAGCACACTTTCCATAAAATTTTCGCCGGGGAAGGGGCATAGAGTGGGACGGGCCCTCATAGAGTGGAGTAACCAAAGAAAGGGGGCCATGCCCTTGCGAAAAGATGTAAATATCGTGCGCTATGAAGAAGCCGCCGCCATCCTGCCCAGCCGTCTCCGGAAGCTGGCCCTGACCCTGACCGATGAGGAGAAGGCCGTGGCGGAGGAGCTGCGTCTGCGGGCCGGCCGGCCTTTGACCGTGCTGCTTCCCGCCGGTGAGGTCTCACTGGAGGTCCGGGTGGAGCCGGAGGAGCTGGAGACCCTTTGCGACATTGCCACTGAGTTTTCCCGTTACGCGGCGGCGGAGACTCTGCGGGAGGGTTACCTGCCGGTCCGGGGCGGCTTCCGGGTGGGCCTGTGCGGCACGGCGGTGATGAAGGAGGGGAGATGCGGCAATCTGAAAAATCTCTCCTCGGCTTCCATCCGCATTGCCAGAGAGAGGAAGGGCGTGGGGGACAAGCTGGCCCCGGCCCTGTTCCGGGACGGCGTGTTTCAAAATACCCTGATTCTCTCGCCGCCGGGAGGGGGCAAAACCACCCTCCTGCGGGACCTGATTCGGAACCTGTCCCAGGGGGCCGGGGACCAGGGGCCCCGGCGGGTGTCCCTCATCGACGAGCGGGGAGAGGTGGCGGTGATGCACCGGGGGGAGCCGCAGATGGACGTGGGTCCCTATACCGACGTGCTGGACGCCTGTCCCAAGGCCCTGGGCATCCCCATAGTCCTCAGGGCCATGAATCCCCAGATCATCGCCGTGGACGAGATTACCGTCCGGGAGGACCTGACCGCCATGAGCATGGCGGCGGGCTGCGGCGTGGGCCTGCTGGCCACCATTCACGCCGCCGGTACGGCGGAGCTGGTGCAAAAGCCCCTTTACCGCCAGCTGCTGGAATACGGCGTGTTCCGTCTGGCGGTGCGCATCGTCCACAGCGAGGGGAGACGGGCCTATGAGCTGGAGGAACTGCCGTGCTGACAAAGCTGCTGGGGGGCCTCTTCGTTTTGCTGGGCGGCGGTCTGGGCCGCTGGGCCCAGATGGCGGAGCGGCGGCGGAGAAGGGACACGCTTTCCGATTTCATCACCGCCCTCCGGCGGATGGGGGAGTCGGTGCGGATGACCAGAACGCCGCTGCCGGTTCTGCTGGAGCGCCTTTCGGCGGACTGCGGGCGGGACGCCGCCGTGTTCCTCCGGGGGGCGGCGGAGGCCGCCCGGCAGGGGGAGGACCTGCCTGCCCGGTGGCGGCGGCTGACAGAGGCGCTGCCGCTTGCCGGGGGGGACCGGGCGGCGCTGGCGGGACTGGGGCGCGACCTGCAAGGCGACGAGGAGAAGGTCTGTAAGGCGATTGCACTTGTCACGATTCGTCTGGAGCAAAGCGCCTCGGAGGCGGAGGGAACCCGCCGGGCGGAGGAACAGCGGGTGTCCGCCCTGTGGTTTTCCGCCGCGGCGCTGCTGGTGATTTTACTGATTTGAGGACGACGGTATGGATGTAGATTTGATTTTCAAGATTGCCGCCATCGGAATTCTGGTGGCGGTGCTGAACCAGCTGCTGGTCCGCTCCGGCCGGGAGGAGCAGGCCATGATGACCACTCTGGCGGGGCTGGTGGTGGTGCTGATGATGATGGTCCGGGAAATCAGCGCCCTTTTTGACCTCATCAAGACGCTGTTCAACTTCTAGCAATGGAACAGGTGATTCAGGCGGCGGTCCTCTGTGTGGTGGCGGCGCTGCTGGCGCTGGTGCTGAAGAAGGGGACCCCGGAAGCGGCGCTGCTGCTGACGCTGGGGGCTACCACGGTGGTTCTGCTGTCTCTGTCCAGGGACCTGAAGGCTCTGCTGGGCTTTCTGGAGGAGCTGGTGGAGGAGAGCGGACTGTCCGGCGCGCTGTTTGTGCCCCTTTACAAAACGGTGGGCATTGCCCTGGTGGTGAAGGTAGGGGGGAACCTCTGCCGGGACGCCGGGGAATCCGCCCTGGCCTCGGCAGTGGAGACGGCGGGGGCGGTGTGCGCTCTGCTGGCGGCCCTGCCGCTGCTGCGGGCAGTGCTGACCCTTTTACTGGAGCTGATGCAATGAAATTTCTTTTTTTCCGTACCCTGCTTTCCCGTGCCCGGCTTTTTTGCGCCCGGCTTTTTTGCGCCCGGCTTTTTTGCGCTCAACTTTTCCGCGCCCGGCTGCTTTGCGTCCTGCTGGGCTGCCTGCTTCCTCTGGCGCTGACGGCGGAGGCCCATGGGGCCGAGGTGCCCCGGGACTTGCTGGACGCCCTGCCGGAGGCGGCGGAGGACATTCTGGAGATTGGCGGCGCCGGGGCGGGACCGGAGGGCTTTACCGATGGAATCCAGGCGATTCTGGACTCTGTGAGCAGCCGGGCCGCCGCCGTCTTCCGGCAGCGCATCCGGGGCGCGGCGTCGATTTTGCTGGTGGTGGTGGCCTGCGGAGCGGTGGAGGGCTTTGCCCATGGGACCGCAGGGGACAAGGCCACGGTCTTTCTGCCCATGGCGGGGGCTCTGGCAGTGACGCTGCTGACGGCGGGGAGTCTGGACGACCTCATTGGCCTGGGGGCGGAGACCATCAGGGAACTGAACACCTTTTCAAAGCTGCTGCTGCCCACTCTGGCGGCGGCCACGGCGGCCTCCGGCGCGGTGACGACGGCCACCTTCCAGCAGGTGACCACCGTGTTCCTGGCGGACCTTCTGATGGAGCTGATCGACGGGCTGCTGATGCCCATGGTCTATCTGTACATCGGCGTGCTGGCCGCGTCCAGCTGCCTGCCGGAAAACCGTCTGGGGGGTCTGGCGGAGCTTTTGAAGAAGACGGTTACCTGGGTGCTGACCTCGGCGCTGCTGCTGTTCACGGTCTATCTCTCCGCTGTGCGGATCATCGCCGGGGCGGCGGACGGCACCACCGTGAAGGTGGCCAAGGCCGCCATCTCCGGCGCGGTTCCGGTGGTGGGGGGCATCATTGCCGAGGCCACGGAAACCGTGCTGGCCGGGGCGGGGATGCTGAAAAACACCATCGGCGTCGTGGGGATGCTGGCCATTCTGGCGGCCTGCGCCTATCCCTTTTTGCAGCTGGGGGTCCAATACCTGCTCTACAAGCTGTCGGCCTTCCTGGCTTCCGCCGTGGGGTCGCCCCACCTCTGCAAGCTCATCGACGGGCTGGGCGGGGCCTTCGGCCTGGTGCTGGGCATGACGGGGAGCTGCGCCCTGCTGCTGCTGATTTCTGTGCTGTCCTCCGTGGCGGCGGTGACGCCATGATCGGGGCGGTGGGAAGCTGGCTCCGCTCCGTGGCGGCGGTGACGCTGCTGCTGTCGGTTGTGCAGATTCTGATTCCGGAGGGGGCTTTGCGGAGGGTAGCCGGCTTTACCGGGGGGCTTCTTCTGCTGGCGGCGCTGCTCCAGCCGCTGCGGCGGGCGGACTTTGGCTGGCTGGGTCTGGACCTCACGGCGTACAGAGCGGAGATTGAGGCCCGGTCGGCGGAATTGTCCGCCTCGGAAAAAGAAGCCCTGGCGGACATCATAGAGGCGCGGACAGCCGCATATATATCGGACAAAGCGGACGCGCTGGGATCTCCTGTGGCGGTCCGGGTGGAGACGAGGCCAGGGGAGGACGGCGTTCCCCTGCCCTGGTCGGCGGAGCTGGAGGGCCCCCGGTCCCAGGCGCTGGCGGCCTGGGTGGAAGGGGAGCTGGGCATCCCGGCAGAGAGGCAGGTATGGCATGAAGGAAAAACAGGACAGGAAATCGGTTGAAGGGGTGCGAAAGATATGGGACAGATACAAATACGCAATCCTGGTGGCTCTGATCGGCGCGGGACTGCTGCTGTGGCCCGGCGGGGGTCTGCCGGTCCCGGAGGACCAGGCAGATACGGGGCAGGCCGCTTCGGAAAACGCGGAACGGGAGGTGCGGGAGCTTCAGAAGGAGATGGAGGAAATTCTCGGGACCATGAGCGGCGTGGGGCAGGTTCGGGTGATGCTGACGGTGGACTCCGACGGGGAACGCCAGCTGGCCCAGGACTCTCAGCTGAGCTACAGCGGCGACACCGCCGCGCCGGAGGACTATTCCCGCAGCTCCGAGGTTGTGTTGACCGGTGGCTCCGGCGGCGGCGCGGTGATTGTCCGGACGCTGTATCCCACCTATCGGGGGGCTCTGGTGGTCTGCGGGGGCGGGGACCGGGCGGATGTGCGCCTGGCGGTGACGGAGGCGGTGTCCGCCCTCACCGGGCTTCCCAGCGACCGCGTCACCGTGGCAAAATGGCAGTAATTATCTGGAGGAGGAAAGGACCCATGAGCGCAAGATGGAAACGGAACACAGTGGTAGCGACAATGGCGGTGCTGGTCTGCGCAGCGGTGGCGCTGAACTGGCGCTACAGCGGCCAGGAGGCCCTGGACGCGGCGAAGGAGGCCGGAACCAAAATTCTGGGAGAGGCCACCCTGGTCTCCGACCGGCAGGAGACGGAAAGCGGAGACGCCGGAGAGGCCGCGCAGACCGGAGGGGAAGCGGAGGCCGGTCCGGCGGACGAGGCGGGGGTCTATGCCGGTTCGGATTATTTCGCCTCCGCCCGTCTGACCCGCCAGCAGGCCAGGGACAACGCCATTTCCCTGCTCCAGGAGGCGGCGGAGCAGGAGAACGCCGCCCAGGATGTGGCCAATGAGGCCTCCGAGGGCATTCAGGTGCTGGCCTCCTATACGCTGAAGGAAGCCCAGATTGAAAACCTGGTCACAGCCAAGGGATATACCGACTGCGTGGCCTTTATGGGGGACAACAGCATCAGCGTGGTGGTGTCCACCGAGAGCGGAGAGCTGACGGCGGAGGACGTGGCCAAGATCACCGACATCGCCATGTCCGAAACCGGCGTGTCCGCCAGCGGAATCAAAATCATGGCGGCAAATTAGTAGTTGTATTTTCCGGGCGGGTATGGTAAAATAAACGGGATTCCCCGGCATTGGGGCCGGCGGCGCACTAAGGAACAGAGAAGGAGAGTTGCAGAATGGCCGAGAGCAAGGAGTATATGACCCTGCCGGAGGAAAATGGCAGCATCAATATTGCGGAGGAGGTCATCGCGGCGATTGCTGTGGGGGCCGTCCGGGATGTAGAGGGTGTATCCGGCATGATGACCAACCTGGGCGGCAGCGTCACGGACCTGGTGACCAACCGGAAAAACGCGCAGAAGGGCGTCAGGGGCGTGAAGATTGACATGACCGGCGCGGCTCTGGTGCTGGACCTGTATCTGACGGTCCGGTACGGACACCCCATCCCGGAGGTGGCGGGCAATGCCCAAAAGGCCGTCGCGTCCTCGATTGAGGCTATGACCGGCTGCGCCGTGGAGGCTGTGAACATTCACGTGTGCGGCGTAAGCCTGGAGTAAGCGCCGGAAAAGTCAGACGGGCCTGAAACCCAAAAGGGAACAAACACAAAGGACGGAAGCTGTATGGTACGGAATACCGCCCGAGAGATTGCCATTCATCTCTCCTATGAAATGAGTTTTACAGACAAGACCGCCGGGGAGCTGCTGGACCAGCGGCTGACGGCGGAGGCCTTTTCCGAGCTGGCCGGGGAGGACTCGATCTATGACGAGGTCCCCGGTCCCAAGCAGGCGGACTATATCCGCCGCCTGGTGGGGGGAACGGCGGAGCACGCCGCCGAGCTGGACGGGTACATTGCCAAGTACGCCAAGGGCTGGAAGTTTTCCCGCATACCCCTGGTGGCCTCCGCCATTATGCGGGTGGCCATGTACGAGGTGCTTTACATGCCGGACATTCCCACCGGGGCCGCCATCAACGAGGCGGTGGAAATCGCCAAGAAATATGAAACGCCGGAGACGGTGAAGTTCATCAACGGCATCCTGGGCAGCTTCGCCCGGGAGGAGATCACGGAATAAATCGGAACAGCAGAGCGGAGGCGGCGCGGAAGCGCCGCCATTCCGGCTCTGCTTTTTCCCGTGGGCGGTCCTATTTCAGCGTCATGGAGAGACCTTCTCCGGTCCGCAGGCCCAGGAGAAAGGCCTGAATGGCCGTGAACTCCATGCACTTTTCCAGAGACCGCTGCTGCGCGGGCACAAGCTCGTTTTTCAGCAGGTCGAAATGGAAGCCGTAATCTCCCGCTTCGGCGGCCCGGAGCTGGGGACGGATGTAGTTGGCGTAGAGCCACAGAGTAAAGTCTGACATAAAAACCACCTTTCTTCAAAATTTAGATGTCGTTCTACGAAATGGATTTCGCGTCCATAGAATAACATGAAACTCATTTCGTGTCAAGGAGATATTATGGAGTTTTCACAGAGATTGCGGGAGCTGCGGGCTGAGCGAAAGGAAACGCAGGTTCAGGTAGCTCAGGCGATTGAGATGACGAGCCGTCAATACCAAGGGCTTGAAGCGGGGACCAGTGTGCCGAATTTCTATAATTTATGCGCCCTGGCAGACCATTTCGGCGTCAGCCTGGACTATCTGGCAGGCCGGACCGATGTCAGGTGAGACAGCATGAAATTTCACGAGAGACTGCGGGAGCTGCGGGTCGAACGGAAAGAAACACAGGTCCAGGTGGCTCGGGCAATCGAGATTACGGACCGTCAGTATCAAAGATTTGAGGCAGGAGAGAATCTTCCTGGATTTGAAAATCTTTGGGCCTTGGCAGACCACTTCAATGTAAGTATGGATTATCTGACAGGCCGGACTGATATCAGGTGAGACAGTATGAAATTATACGAGAGACTGCGGGAATTGCGCAAGGAACGGAATGAATCACAAGTGAAAGTTGCCGAGGCTGTCGGCATTACGCCGCGCCAGTATCAGCGTTTTGAAGCAGGGGAGCAGAAACCCGGTTTCGACAACCTCTGCGCTTTGGCAGGCCATTTCGGCGTCAGCCTGGATTACTTGGCGGGCCGGACCGACCGGCGGACATGACTCCATGAGACCCACTGCTGTGGAGACCGCTTTCGCGGGGAACCAAAGAGGCTTTGCCTCTCTGGACGCTCCACCAGAGGGGGAGACCTCCTCTGGACTCCCCCATTACCGCCTTCTTCGTTAGAAAACGGTAGAGGCATTAAATTCTTTACTTGGTCTGCACGAACGGCAGAGGAAAGAGAAATACGCCAATTCAGTGACCGCCAGCTCCCGTTGAGCCGGGACGCGGGATAGAGACTTGCGTACAAGACTGCCGGCAGCTCTTGTGCGTCCTACATCCCTCATCATGGGGCCCCCGCCGAAACCCAGCGTCAGCGGTTTCGGTGGGGAAAGGAGGCGCAGCGGAACGGACGAGACCTGTCCCCCGCGAGACAGGGCGAGGGATGTGCAGCCTGCGCCGACGGCATCGGGGGGATTCAGGGGGGGTGTCCCCCCTGACGGGGATTCCAAAGGGGCTGGCCCCTTTGGCCCTCCACGGGAGTGGCCCCCCCACGGGAGTGGCTCCCACGGGAGTGGGCCCCCACGGCAGCAGTTTCACGCGAAAGCGGCCCGTGCTGTCAGCACAAGAGACTCCCCGCGCTGTCAGCGCGAGAACCGGCCTCACGGTCAAAGACTCCAGGCAAGGAGAGGTGAGCTATGGAACAGCATATTTACGGCGTCACGGAACTGAATCTGCTGGTCAAGCAGAAGCTGGACGGCGTTTCGGAGCTCCGGCGGGTTTTTGTCCGCGGGGAGCTGTCCAATTATAAAATTCACCCCACCGGACACCATTTTTTCAATCTGAAGGACCCCGACGGCGTGCTGAGCTGCATCATGTACGCCCAGAGCGCCGCCGGACTGCGGTTCCGGCCGGAAAACGGGATGCGGGTCATTTTGCAGGGCCGGGTCTCGGTCTTTCCGCGGAACGGCGCTTATCAGCTCTACTGCAATTCCATCACGCCGGAGGGGGCGGGGGAGCTGGCCCTGGGGCTGGAGCAGCTGAAGCGGCGGCTTTATGCCGAGGGCCTGTTTGACCCGGCCCACAAAAAGCCCCTGCCCCGGTTCCCGGAGAAAATTGCCGTCATCACCGCCGCCTCCGGCGACGCGGTCCGGGACATCATCCATATCCTGAAACGCCGCTATCCCTTGGCAAAGGTGCTGGTTCTGTCCGTCCACGTCCAGGGAGACCGTGCGCCGGCGGAGATCGTCGGGGCCATCCGCTATGCCAACCGCTGGCGGGTGGCGGACCTGATTATCACAGGCCGGGGCGGAGGGCCTGCGGAGGATTTATGGGCCTTCAACGATGAGCGGATTATTCGGGCGATTTATGAATCGGAGCTGCCGGTGATTTCCGCCGTGGGCCACGAGCCGGACGAGACCCTGGCGGACTTCGCTGCGGACGTCCGGGCCTCCACCCCCTCCAACGCGGCGGAGCTGGTGGTCCCCAATCAGGTGGAGGTGCTGCGCTTCCTGCGGGATACCGGCAGCTGGCTGGAAAAGCAGGAGTCCGCCCGGCTGGCGGCTCTGCGGCAGAGGCTGGATGCGCTGGCCTCCAAGCGGGTGCTGACGGACCACATGGCCTATATTCAGGACTGCCGCATGAGACTGGTCCATGTCCAGCAGCGGCTGGGGGACCTGGCCGGGGCGCTGGTGGAGCGGAAGCGCTTCCGGTTCGCCGCCCTGGCGGCGGCGCTGGACGCCATGAGTCCGCTGAAGGTTCTGAGCCGGGGCTATGCCATGGCCCAGGGGGCCGACGGGCAGATTCTTCGGAGCAGCCGGGACACAGAGCCGGGGGCCGATGTGAAGGTGACATTGGGAGACGGGGGCTTTACCTGCACCGTGAAGAGCCTTTTCGAGAAGGAGAGACCGATATGAGTGAACAGAAAACCATGACCTTTGAAGAGCAGATCAAGCGCCTGGAGGCCATTGTGGCGGCGCTGGAGAAGGGAGACGTCCAGCTGGCGGATTCCCTTGCGCTGTTTGAGGAGGGCACAAAGCTGATTGCAGCCTGTTCCAGAGAGCTGGACCAGGCGGAGCAGAGGGTGGTCCAGCTGGTAAAGGGCGCCGACGGCGCTCCCCAGGAACTGCCCTTTGATGTGCCGGAGGGCTGAGCCGTGGAATTTACCAAGGAGATGGAGGTGGCCCGGGCGCTGACGGAGGCCCGCCTGGCGGAGTTTTTTTCCGGCCGGGGCCTGGAGGAGGCCATGCGCTACAGCCTCCTGGCCGGCGGCAAGCGCATCCGGCCCATTCTGACCATGAAGTTCTGCGAGGCCGCCGGCGGAACCCTGGAAGAGGCGCTGGACTTTGGGTGTGCAGTAGAAATGCTTCACACATATTCCCTGATTCACGACGACCTGCCCTGCATGGATAACGACGATCTCCGCCGGGGCAGGCCCACCAGCCACAAGGTATTTGGCGAATGTACGGCGACGCTGGCGGGGGACGCGCTTCAGGCGGCGGCGTTTCAGACCGTCCTGTCCGCGGAAGGCTCCTGGCGGCACGGCGGGGGAGCCTGTAAGGCCCTGGCGGCGAAGGTTCTGGCGGAGGCTGCAGGCGTTCAGGGCATGTGCGGCGGCCAGTATTGGGACACCGTAGGCGACGGCCGGCCCCGCACGGTTGAGGAACTGACTGCCATCAACGATCAGAAGACCGGGGCCCTTCTCCGGGCGGCCTGCATGATGGGCGTCGCCGCCTCTATGGGGCGGCGGGCAGTGGAGGACGCCTGTATGGACGCCGCCCGGGACTACGCATCGAATTTGGGCCTGGCGTTCCAGATCAGAGACGATATCCTGGATACCACCTCCACCGCCGGCGAGCTGGGAAAGCCCATCGGCTCCGACGCCGCCAACGGCAAGACCACCTTTGTGACGCTGCTGGGAGTCCGGGCCTGTGAGAAACAGGTGCTGGACTATACGGAGCGGGCCAAGGAAGCCCTGTGCCGCTGCACCTGGCAGGGAGACGCGGAATTCCTTCTGGAGCTGGCGGACAGCCTGGCCCGGCGGGATCATTAAAAACCTGATAGGCCGCCCCGGAATCGGGCGGGAGCAGGGGGAACGTACTGTGGCAAAATGCAAGAACATCATTCACGTCATCCAGAGCAATATGGACGGGTTTTCCAAGGGACAGAAGCGCATAGCGGCCTATATTCTGGAAAACTACGATAAGGCCGCCTTTATGACCGCCAGCCGTCTGGGGAGCCTGGCGGGGGTCAGCGAATCCACGGTGGTCCGCTTCGCCTTTGAGCTGGGCTATGACGGCTATCCCAATATGCAGCGGGCTTTGCAGGAGATGATCCGGAGCCGCCTGACCTCCACCCAGCGCATTCAGGCGGCGGGGGACATTTTTTCCGGACAGGACGTGCTGCCTGCCGTGATTCAGTCCGACATTGACAAGCTCCGGCTTATGAGCAGTCAGGCCAATCAGAGCGAGTTTGACCGGGTGGTTGACAAGCTGATGGGCTGCCGGCACATCTACATTTTCGGCGTCCGGTCCTCTTCCTTTGTGGCGGGCTATCTGAATTTTTACATGCACCTGCTGCGGGAAAACGTCACGCTGGTGCAGTCCAGCGCGGCGGGGGAAATCTTTGAACAGCTTCTGCGCATTGGGCCCGGGGATGTGATGCTGGCCATCAGCTTCCCGCGGTACTCCAAGGTCACCATCAATACGGTGAAGTTTGCCCGGGACCGGGGGGCCAGTGTGGTGGCCATTACGGACAATGCTTCCTCTCCCATCTACCAGCTTTCGGACGCGGCGCTGCTGGCGCCCTGTGAGATGATTTCCTTTGTGGATTCCATGGTGGCCCCCTTGTCCCTGATGAACGCCTTGGTGGTGACCATCTCCAACCGGGTGGAAAAGGACATTTCCACCACCTTCTCGGAGCTGGAGACCATCTGGAACGAATACGGTGTCTTTGGAAGGATGGATGACGAATGAGGGTGCTTGTAGTGGGCGGGGGAGCCGCCGGGATGATGGCCGCCGTCTCCGCCGCGGAGGGGGGCGCCGGCGTCACGCTGCTGGAGCCCAACGAACGCCTTGGCAAGAAGCTGAACATTACAGGCAAGGGACGCTGCAACCTGACCAACAACGCCGGTCTGGAAGAGCTGCTGGCCAATGTCCCCCGGAATGGGAAATTCCTTTACAGTGCTTTTGCCCGCTTCAATGCCCAGGATACCATGGCCTTTTTTGAGGAACTGGGCGTTCCGCTGAAAACCGAGCGGGGAAACCGGGTGTTTCCGGTCAGCGACCGGGCCTTTGACGTCAGCGCCGCCCTGGAACGGCGTCTGAAAAAGCTCCGGGTCCGTCTGGTCCGGGACCGGGCGAAGGCCCTGGAGACAGAGGACGGCGCGGTCCGGGGCGTCCTGGGAGAAGGGGAGCGTTACCCGGCGGAGGCGGTGATTCTGGCTACCGGCGGCGTGTCCTATCCTGCCACCGGCTCCACCGGAGAGGGCCACCGGCTGGCGGAGGCCGCCGGGCACACCGTGACGCCCCTCCGGGGCTCTCTGGTGCCCCTGCGGGACTTTGGGCTGGGGAAGACCCTCCAGGGGCTCAGCCTGCGGAACGTGGGCCTTACGGTGTTTGAGAACAGCAAAAAAATCTACACGGATTTTGGTGAACTGGTCTTTACCCACTTCGGCGTCAGCGGGCCGCTGATTCTGTCGGCCTCCGCCCATATGCGGTATTTTGAGGAACGGGCCTATCATCTGGAAATTGACCTGAAGCCCGCCCTGGATGAGCAGGCCCTGGACCGGCGGCTGAGAATGGATTTCAAGAAGTACAGCAACCATGATTTCTGCAACGCTTTAAACGACCTGCTTCCTCAAAAGCTGATTTCGGAGATGGTCCGGGTCTCCGGCATCGACCCCAGGCAGAAGGTTCACGACGTCACCAAGGAACAGCGCCGGGGCCTGCTCCAGCTGCTGAAGCACTTCCCGGTGG
Organism: uncultured Oscillibacter sp.; assembly: GCF_947654275.1. Lineage (GTDB taxonomy): Bacteria > Bacillota > Clostridia > Oscillospirales > Oscillospiraceae > Oscillibacter. Next base: position 17,278 of record NZ_CANTJS010000009.1, read on the forward strand.
TCATCGCCGGGCCCTGCCCGGTGGAGGACGCCATCGTCACCTCCGGCGGCGTCAAAGTGGGGGAGGTGGACCCAAGGACCATGGAATCAAAGCTTGTAAAGGGATTATACTTTGCGGGTGAAATTTTGGATGCGGACGCTTATACCGGCGGCTTCAACCTTCAGATCGCATGGTCCACCGGCCGTGCGGCGGGGCAGGCGGCGTCGAATTGCTTCGGGCCCCGAAAGCCGTAAGGCTTGGATTACAAAAGAAAAACAGGGAGGTTTCCTCTATGAGCACCATTCGCGTTGCCATTGACGGGCCCTCCGGCGCGGGAAAGAGCACACTGGCCCGGTCCGCCGCCGGAAAGCTGGGCTTTGTCTACGTGGATACCGGAGCCATCTACCGCACCATCGGCCTGTATGTTTTTCAAAATCACATCGACCCGGAGGACGGGGAGGCGGTGTCGGCGGCGTTGGAGTCGATTTACGTGGACCTGCGCTATGACGGAGAGGGGCGGCAGCAGATGCTGCTGAATGGCCGGGATGTGTCTCAGGACATCCGCCTGCCGGAGATTTCCCGCTTCGCCTCCGCCGTTTCCGCTCTGCCGGCGGTGCGGGCCCATCTGCTGGAGCTGCAGCGGGCTTTGGGGCGGGTCCACAACGTCATTATGGATGGCCGGGACATCGGCACGGTGGTGCTGCCGGACGCCGAGGTGAAGATTTACCTGACGGCGGCCCCTCAGGCCCGGGCGGAGCGCCGCTGCCGGGAGCTGGAGCAGCGGGGGACCCCCCAGCCCTTTGAGGAGGTCCTCAGAGATATCGAGGCCCGGGACTGGCGGGACACGCACCGGGCGGCGGCCCCCCTCCGGAAGGCGGAGGACGCGGTGCTGCTGGACACCACCGGGCTGGATTTTCAAGAGAGCGAGGCGGCTCTGCTGGACATTATTCGGGAAAGGACGGGCCTGTGAATGAAGCCATTTAACCGCGTGTTCGTCGTGATTTATTATGTTGTGGGCTTTATTGCCGGCATTCTGCACCCTGTCACGGTGGAGGGCATGGACCGCCTGCCGGACAGCGGCGTTCTGCTCTGCCCCAACCACGCCAGCAACTGGGACCCCATTCTGGTGGCGCTGAAGCTGCCCATCAACTACCGCCTTCACATTATGGCCAAGGAGGAGCTGTTCAAAAATCCCCTCTTGGGCTGGCTCCTCCGGAAGGTGGGGGCCTTTCCCGTCAGCCGGGGGAACAATGACATCAACACCATCCGAACGGCCATTCAATCCATCAAGGATGGAGATAATCTGCTGGTTTTCCCGGAGGGCACCACGATTCATGACGGCATCGGCTACACGGACGGCCTGCCGGCTCACGCCAAGGCCGGAGTGGCCATGATCGGCGTACGGACCGGGGCAAAGCTGGTGCCGGTGTTTGTGGACGGGGAAAAGAAGCTGTTTCACCGGACCCGCATTATCTTCGGTGAGCCCTACCAGCCCCATTACACCGGCCGCCGGGGGACCTCCGACGAAATGCAGAAAATTGCCGACGATATTTTAGCGGCGGCCTACGCTCTGGGAGGCCAGGCCGTGGGAGGAAAGCCGCTGTGATCCCGGCGGGAGCCGGGCCGGGCCGGGAGACACAGGAGAGGACGGGCGGACGGGTCCTGCTGGCGGAGAGCGCCGGATTCTGCTACGGTGTGCGCCGGGCGGTGGAGCTGGCCCAGGGGACCGCTGCCGGCTCCGGCGGCTGCTGGATGCTGGGGGATCTGATTCACAATACATATGTGGTGGAGGACCTGGCCCGCCGGGGCATCCGCCGGGCGGAGAGCCCCGACGCCATCAGGCCGGGGGACACCGTGCTGATTCGGGCCCACGGGGAGCGGAAGGAGGTTCTGGACCGTCTGAGGGCCCGGGGGGCCCGCTGTGTGGACGCCTCCTGCCCCAATGTCCGGCGCATCCAGACCCTGGCGGAGGAGGCGGAGGCGGAGGGCCGCCGGCCCGTCATCATCGGTGAGCCCCATCATCCGGAGGTGGCGGGCATTGCCAGCCGGTGCGTGAACCCGCTGATTTTCCAGGGGCCGGAGGCTGTGAGGGAGTGGCTGGCTCAGGCTCCGGAGCACCGGGAGACGCCTCTGACGGTGGTGGCGCAGACCACCTGTATTCGTGAACTTTTTGAAACTTCTTGGAAAATCATAAAAAAAGAGTGTACAAACGCAAAAAAATTTGATACAATATGCAATGCTACGCAAAAGCGTCAGTCCGAGGCGGCGGTCATCGCCTCTCAGGCGGACGTGATGGTTGTGGTGGGAGACCGTAAAAGCGCCAACACCAAACATTTGACAGAGATTTGCAGGAGGAGCTGCCCCAGGGTTATTCAGATTGAGACCGTGGACGAGCTCCCGCCGGATTTGTTCGATGATTGCGCTGTTGCCGGTCTTACGGCCGGTGCCTCCACGCCAGCGTGCATCATTAAGGAGGTATATGCAGCAATGAGTGAAGAAATCAAAGCGGTCGAGAGCAAAGAGGAGTCCTTTGAGGAACTGTTGAACCAGTCCTTCAAAACTTTAAATACAGGGGAGAAGGTAACCGGCATTGTCACCGCCATCACTCCGACGGAGGTGCAGGTGGATGTGGGCGCCAAGCAGGCGGCTTACATCAAGTTCAACGAACTCAGCGACGACCCCAGCGCGAAACCCGAGGACATTGTCAAGGTCGGAGACGAAATTGAGACCTACATTGTCCGTGTCAACGATGTGGAGGGCTACGCCGAGCTCTCCAAGAAGCGGCTGGACGCCGTGAAGGTCTGGGAGAATATCGAGCAGGCCGTTGAGGAGAAGACCGTGCTGGAGGGCACCGTCACCGAGGAGAACAAGGGCGGCATCGTGGTCTCCGTCAAGGGCGTGCGGGTGTTTGTCCCCGCTTCCCAGAGCGGCCAGCCCCGGGGCGCCGATCTCTCCGCCATGAAGGGGCAGAAGGTTCAGCTGCGGGTTACCGAGGTGAACCGTGCCCGCCGCCGGGTGGTGGGCTCCATTCGTTCTGTATCCGATGAGGCCCGCCGTGCCGCTCAGGAGGAAATCTGGGCCAACATTGAGGCCGGCAAGCGTTATACCGGCACCGTAAAGTCCATGACCAGCTATGGCGTGTTTGTGGATATCGGCGGTGTGGACGGCATGGTACATATCTCCGAGCTGAGCTGGAGCCGGATTAAAACGCCCTCCGAGATCTGCAAGGTTGGGGACACCATGGAGGTTTATGTCATCTCCTATGATCCCGAGAAGCGCAAAATCTCCCTGGGCGTCAAGGACCACGACGTGGACCCCTGGCAGGTCTTCATGGACAAGTACGCCGTGGGCGATGTGGCCTCTGTCCGCGTTGTCAAGCTGATGACCTTCGGCGCCTTTGCCGAAGTGGTCCCCGGTGTGGATGGCCTGATTCACATTTCTCAGATTGCCGACCGCCGCATCGAGAAGCCCGAGGATGTGCTGTCCGAGGGTCAGATTGTGGACGCCAAAATTACCGCCGTGGACGAGGAGCGCAAGAAGATTTCCCTGTCCATCCGCGCCCTGCTGGTGCCCTCTGTGGAGGAGACCGAGGACGACGGGGCGGAGGAGTAAGCCCTCCGAAGCGCATCCCCCAATAGGTAAAAGGGCAGGCCCTCCGGGCCTGTCTTTTTTCGAAAATCATGTTATTTTTTTCACGTTTGCATTGCAAAGCCGGAAAAAAGCTGTTATACTGAATTTGTATTGGAAAATATTTGGCATGAACCCCGCGGAACCCCGGAGGACCCGAAGCGATTCCCCCTGAGGGAAGTACATCATTCATATTTAATATATTGGAGGAATTGAACATGAGCTATCAGCAGGAATACCGTCAGAAGCTGACCAGCGCTGAGGAGGCGGTGAAGGTCGTTAAATCCGGCGATTGGCTGGATTATGGCTGGAGCGTCTGTTCCCCGAACGCCCTGGATACAGCCCTGGCCGCCCGAATGGGGGAGCTGACGGACGTGAACATCCGGGGCGGCATCCTGACCCGCCGGCCCGCTATTTTCGACGTAGCGGACCCCGCCGGTCATTTCGCCTGGAACTCCTGGCATATGAGCGGCGTGGAGCGCAAGGCCATTAAAGAGGGGTTCGCCTATTATATCCCCCTGCGTTATTCTGAACTGCCCGGCTATTACCGGAACTGCATCAAGACGCTGGACGTAGCCATGTTCCAGGTGGCCCCCATGGACGAACACGGCTGGTTCAACTTCGGCCCCGGCGGCTCCCACCTGAAGGCGGTCTGCGAGTGCGCCAAGACCATCATTGTTGAGGTCAACAAAAATATGCCCGTGTGCCTGGGCGGCTTTGAGAACTGCGTCCACATCAGCGACGTGGCCATGATTGTGGAGGGGGAGAATCCCCCCATGGAGACCCTGGGCGGCGCGGGAACGGCTTCCGAGGTGGATCTGGCCGTGGCCAATCTGGTGGTTCCGGAGATTGAGGACGGGGCCTGCCTCCAGCTGGGCATTGGCTCCATGCCCAGCGCCATCGGCAAGATGATTGCCGAGTCCGATTTGAAGAACCTGGGCGTTCATACGGAGATGTATGTGGACGCTTTTGTGGACATGTCCATGGCGGGCCGCATCACCGGAGCCTGCAAGCCCTTTGACCGGGGCCGGCAGACCTATGCCTTCGCCGCCGGCACCCAGAAGCTCTATGACTTCCTGAACAACAACCCCGAGTGCATGGCCGCTCCGGTGAGCTATGTAAACGATATTGCCCGGGTGTCCCAGATTGACAAGTTCACCTCCATCAACGGCGCGGTGGACATCGACCTCTACGGACAGGTGTCCTCCGAATCCTCCGGCATCAACCACATTTCCGGAGCCGGCGGCCAGCAGGATTTCGTCATGGGCGCATACCTTGCCAGAGGCGGAAAGAGCTTTATCTGCTGCTCCTCCTCCTTCATGGACAAGAAGACCGGCCAGCTGAAATCCCGCATCCGTCCCACCCTGGTGGAGGGCTCCGTGGTCACGGCTACCCGGACCAATCTCCACTGGATTGTGACGGAGTACGGCAAGTTCAACGTCAAGGGCAAGTCCACCTGGGAGCGGGCCGAGGGACTGATCTCCATTGCCCATCCGCAGTTCCGGGACGAGCTCATTGCCGAGGCGGAGAAAATGCACATCTGGCGGCGCTCCAGCAAGCGCTGAGCCCCTGGTCCGGAAGCCGCGCCGGCAGCGGTTTGCCGGAGAACCGGCATGAAGCAAACGCCTGTCCGCCTCTGAGGGCCGTGTATTTAAATCCCGCCTCTCAGCCCCGCGGAGGCGGACAGGGATGGTCAAGAAGCAAACCCACGGAGTTTCCCCAGTATTTCTTTCCTGGTCTGGCAAAGCGCCTGCCCCACAATTGTGGGGCGGGGGCACGCGAAATCTGTAACCTGGCATGTCCTGTGCGAGAAGCAGACGTCTATGGCGGCTAACAGCCGCAGCAGGGAAAGGGGGACCCATGTTTGGAATCGGCGACCTGATCGTGCACCCGATGCACGGCGCCGGCGTCATTGATGATGTCATTCAGGAAAAGGTGGCGGGCGTAACCAAGGAATACTATGTCTTTAAGATGCCTGTGGGCGGACTGATTTTGAAAATTCCCACCGCAAATTGTCAGGCCATAGGAATCCGCTCCATCATCTCCCATGAGGAGGCGGAGGCGTTTTTTGAGGGCCTCGCCTCTCTGGAGGTGGAATCCAACTCCAACTGGAACAAGCGCTATCAGGAGAATCTGACGCGTCTGAAAAGCGGCGACCTCAACGAGGTGGCCCGGGTCGTCAAGGGTCTGATGCGGCGGGAGTCCCGCCGGGGCCTGTCCACAGGGGAGAGGAAAATGCTCCACAGCGCCAAGCAGATTATTATTTCGGAGATTGCATTGGTGGAGGGCGGCGACTACCATTCGGTGGAAGCCCGGCTGGACCGCGCCATTATGCAGCCGGGCAAAATCCGCCAGCCCTCCTGAGGCTGGGGGGAGAGGAACAAAAACTGATGGCGGAAAGGCGGGAGAAGCCCATATGATTCCATTTTGGAAGAAGATACGGGAGACGAGCCGCCCCGGCTGCGCGGCCCTGGTGGTTGCGGCGGGAAGCTCCCAGCGCATGGGCGGGGTCAATAAGCTGTTCCAGCCGCTGGACGGCGTGCCGGTTCTGGTCCGGACGCTGACGGCGCTGGAGCGGGCCCGGCGGGTGGACGAGATCATCGTCGCCGCCCGGGAGGAAGACCTGCTGGAGATTTCCCGGCTTTGCAGGGAGTACGGCATCAGTAAATGTGTCAGAGTGGTGCGGGGAGGAGAAACCCGGGTCCACTCCGCGCTTCAGGCGGCCCTGGCAGCCTCGCCGGACATGGAGTTTCTGGCGGTGCAGGACGGGGCCCGGCCTCTGGCAACGCCGGAGCTGATCGACCAGGTGATTGCCGCCGCCGTCCGGTGCGGCGCTGCCGCGCCTGCCGTCGCGGTGAAGGATACCGTGAAAGCCGTCCGGGAGGACGGCGGCGTGACGGAGACCCTGGACCGGGGACGGCTGCGGGCGGTTCAGACCCCCCAGGTCTTTGACGCCGGCCTGCTGAAGGCGGCGCTGCAATCCGCTCTGGAGCGGGGCAGTCCGGTGACGGACGACGCTTCCGCTGTGGAGGAGATGGGGAAGGTCGTTTTCCTGGTGGAGGGCGACGAGGAGAACCTGAAAATCACCACCCCCATGGACTTGATTCTGGCGGAGGCAATTGTGAAGGCGCGGGAGGACAGACAATGACGAACCTGCGGATTGGACACGGCTATGACGTCCACCGCCTGACCGAAGGGCGGAAGCTGATTCTGGGCGGCGTGGAGATTTCCTGGGAAAAGGGCCTGCTGGGCCACTCCGATGCGGACGTGCTGACCCACGCCGTCATGGACGCCCTGACCGGCGCGGCCCGGCTGGGGGACATCGGGAAACTGTTCCCGGACACAGACCCGGCCTATGAGGGCATTTCCAGCCTGAAGCTGCTGGAGGAAACGGGCCGTCTTCTGGAGAAAAGGAGCTATGCCGTGGTGAACATCGACGCCGTGCTTCTGGCCCAGGCACCGAAGATTGCCCCCTATAAGGCCCGGATGGCGGAGAATATCGCCGCCGCTCTGGGCATTGAGGCGGAGCGGGTCAACGTCAAGGCCACCACCGAGGAGGGCCTGGGCTTCACCGGCGACGGCTCCGGCATGGCGGCCCACGCCGTGGTGCTGGTGGAAAAAACGGGGGACGATGGGAACTCATAATACTGCGCAGCTGTACAAATGCTGCACGAAAAATTGCACAAAAACTGCGCAAAAATGCGATGAAGGCTCTGCCGCCCGGCAGGGCCTGTTTCTTTTTCCCCATCCCTCCCACCGCCGGGCTTCCGGCTACTCTTGCGCGTCAGTGCTGGGCCGGCGGAACCGCCGGATGAGGGGCAGCGGAAGGAGAAGCGCCATCCTTTCGTCAACCGCCGGAATCCCCGCCCGCGCCATGCTGCGGGCTGAAGCCCCTGGCAGAATTGTTTTTCTCTTTCGCCGTGCGCGGTGTGCGCTCTTTTTCCGGAATTAAGAGAGCATGAGGGTAAATGGACCGCCGGTTTCCCGTCCGTCAGGACGAAGCGCGGCCATCTTCATGGGTCCTTGCCGGCAGCTCTGCCGGATGCTCTCAGAGCTTTGCTCCTGACACCTTTTCCGGGCCTTCCCATAGAATGGGTAGAAAGGAGGAGTGTCTGTGGAGCACTATATCATCCTGGCCCGCTCTGTGACCTACGCCCAGCGGATGCAGAAATCCCTGAGCCGTGCGGGCATCCGCTGCCAGATTTTCCGGCCCCCCAGGGACCTGACGAATCTCGGCTGCGCCTACGCTTTGCGTGTCTCGGTCTCCGACCTGACGGCTGCTTTGACGGCCCTGCACAAGGACGGTCTGGACCCTGTTCAAATATTCCTGTATCAGCGGGGACTGTATCAGGAGGTGAGGTCATGATCTACTTTGACAGCGCGGCCACCACCTTCCAGAAGCCCCCGGCGGTGGCCGCCGCCGTCTGGGACGCCCTGGCGACCATGAGCTCCCCCGGCCGGGGGAGCTACGCCGCCGCGGCGCGGGCCGCCGACACGGCCTTTCAGTGCCGCTGTGAGCTGGCGGAGCTCTTTCACCTGGCCAGCCCGGAACAGGTGGCGTTTACCATGAACGCCACCCACGCCCTGAACATCGCCATCAAAAGCCTGGTGCCCCCCGGCGGGAGGGCGGTGATTTCCGGCTATGAGCACAATGCCGTCACCCGGCCCCTGGCGGCGCTTGGGGCCAGCGTGACAGTGGCGGCTGCGCCGCTGTTTCAGCCGGACCGGGCGGCGGAGGCATTCGACAGGCTGATCGTCCCCGGCGTGGACGCGGTGGTTTGCAACCATGTTTCCAATGTGTTCGGCTTCATTCAGCCGGTGGAGGCGGTGGCAGCCCTCTGCCGGAGCCGGGGGGTGCCCCTGATTATCGACGCGTCCCAGTCGGCGGGGGCTCTGCCTCTGGATATGACCGCTCTGGGGGCGGCGTTTGCCGCCATGCCGGGACATAAGGGGCTGTATGGCCCCCAGGGCACCGGCGTTCTGCTCTGCGGCGACGGCGTGCCGGTGCGCCCGCTGCTGGAGGGGGGGACCGGCAGCCTCTCCATTCAGCAGGAGATGCCGGATTTCCTGCCGGACCGTCTGGAGGCCGGCACCCACAATGTGCCGGGCATCGCCGGTCTGCTGGCGGGGGTGCGCTATGTCCGCCGCCGGGGACTGGAGAAAATCCTGGACCGGGAGCGCCGCCTGACCCGTCAGATGGCCGGAGGGCTGCGGGAAATACCCGGACTGCGGGTTTACGCCGCCGCCAGCCCCTGCCGGCAGGCCGGCGTTCTCTCCCTGACTGCGGAGGGCGTGGACGCCGAAGCCCTGGGAAGCGCTCTGGCAGAACGGGGAATTGCCGTCCGGGCGGGGCTTCACTGCGCGCCCCTGGCCCACAGAACCGCCGGAACGCTGGACACCGGCACCGTCCGGCTCAGCTTCTCCGATTTGAATACCCCGGAGGAAGTGGACCGCGTGATTTCAGTGCTCCGGGCCCTGCTGAAGGGGACGAATTAAGGCGTCTGTGAATTTTCCGGGAATTTTCCATTGGTTCACCTTGCTTTTTAGCGCCGGATTCTATATAATCTAAAGTATTCATGGCCTGCCGTACCGCCCTGAGCGAATCAGGCGCGGCGGAAACGGCCTTTGCGTTTGGCGGAACGGAGACAAAAAGCCGCCGGAGGATTGAAGGAATGGAGGCGTCGGAATGAATGTGTCGCTTTCCGAGCTGGCCGCCTGGGCCGGGCGGTATCTGCTGACCATTGAGGTGGCGGACGTGCTGGACATCGCAATTATGGTGTTCGCGCTCTATAAGGTCCTGACCCTGGTGCAGACCGCCAAGTCTGCCAGTCTTTTAAAAGGGCTGTTCGTCTTTCTGGGCGTGCTGCTGCTGAGCTACCTGTTCCACCTCAATGGCATCTATTATCTGATGAGCAAGATGGTGGAGTGGGGCGTGCTGGCCCTGATTATTCTCTTTCAGCCGGAGCTGCGCCGGATTCTGGAGGAGATGGGAAGCCGCCGCATTCTGGCCTTTTTCGCCCATACGGAAAACGCCAGCGTACTGGAGCAGACCATCGGACAGACGGTGCTGGCCTGTACGGAGATGTCCCAGTCCCGCACCGGGGCGCTGATTGTCTTCGAGCGGGAAATCCTGCTGGACGATATGGTCCGCAGCGGGACGGTGCTGGACGCCTCGGTTTCCAGCGAGCTTTTGAAAAACATCTTCTTTGTGAAAGCGCCCATGCACGACGGCGCGGTGATTATCCGCCACGGGCGGGTGCTGGGAGCGGGCTGCATGCTTCCCCTGAGCAAGAATGTCAATCTCTCCCGGGACCTGGGCATGCGGCACCGGGCCGGCATCGGCATGAGTGAGAATTCCGACGCGGTGGTGGTCATCGTGTCGGAGGAGACCGGGTCCATCTCTGTGGCCACCGGCGGCATGCTGAAACGGCATTTGAAGGCGGAGACGTTGGAAAACCTCCTGCGGAACGAGCTGCTTCCGCAGGAGGAGGACGAGGCGGACAAGCAGAAATTCAGTCTTCTCAGCCTGCTGCGCCCCAGGAAGAACGGAGGTGCGTAAGGTGGAATCGAACAACAACAGCAGCCGGAAAATCATCTATTTTCTGCTGTCCGTCCTGGTGGCCTGCGGCATCTGGCTCTATGCCGACCTGACCAGCGGGCCCAACGGCGCGCCCCGGACCTGTATCCGGGAGATTACGGATATCCCCATTGAATACACCCGGGAAGCCACCCTGACGGACCGGGGGCTGATGCTGGTGGAGGATGGCAGCGATCTCACGGTGGACCTGGAGCTGGAGGGGACCCGAAGCCTGGTGACCAAGCTGGACCGGGAGCAGATTCGCTTTGTGGTGGACCTTTCCAATGTGACCAGTGCCGGCGTCCAGAATATTGGATACTCTGTGTCCTATACGGACAACGAATTCCGGAACGGAGCCATCAGCACCAAGAATGTCAGCATCGGGGGAGGGGCCACCGTCAATATCAGTGAGCTCTACCGCCGGACCATCGACGTCAGCTGCGAGCTGGTGGGCAATGTGGCGGAGACCTATACCGCCGGGCAGGTTCAGCTCTCCCATACGGAGATTGAGGTCCGGGGCCTTCAGGAGGATATCGACCCCATCAGCTATGCGAAAGTGACATTGGACATCGGTGACAGCGTGGAGGAGACCGTCTCCCGGGAACTGGAGCTCCAGTTTTACGACCAGAACGGCAATCTCCTGGATGACAGCCGCATTCACTCCACGGTGGAGACCATTCAGGCGACGCTGCCGGTGTTTGTCACCAAGGAACTGCGTCTTGTTGTGAACTTCATCGAAGCGCCCGGCGCGCGGGTGCGGAACACGGACGCCCACATCGAGCCTGAGACCATTACGGTCTCCGGCGACGCGACCCAGCTCAAAAACGTGGAGACTCTGACCCTGGACAATCATTTCAATCTGCTGGATCTGGGCACCGCCGCCTCCAGCAATTACACCACCACCTACTATCCCATCATCCCGCCCGAGGGCTGCCAGAACCTCAGCGGCGTCACACGGGCGGCGCTGAAGATTCGCTTTGAGGACATGACCAGCGCCTCGGTGCCTACGGAGAACATCACTCTGGTCAATCTGTCGGAGGGCAGGACCGCCACGCTTCTGACCACGTCGCTGCCGGTGCAAATCTACGGCACGGAGGCGGATGTGTCCGCCGTTGCCGGAGAGGACATTGCCGTTACCGTGGACCTCAGCGATTATTCCTCTGCCTCCGGCACCTATACGATTCCGGCGGAGGTCCGGGTCTCCGGCGGCGACCTGGGCATCACAGGCGAGTATCAGGTGCAGGTCACCATCCGGGAGAAGGTGGAGGAGCCGCCGGAGGAACCCACGGAAAATCCTCAGGAACCGGAAGATCCGGCGGAGGAGTAGCGGAAACACGCCCCTGACACAGGGGCGGGGAGGAACTTATGACGCAGATTGCAACAGTTGAACGAATTCTGGACCCGGGACACGCGGAAATCTCCGTACCCCGGAAAAGCGCCTGCGGCCACGACTGCGAGGAATGCGCCGGCTGCGGCGTCTCCGGGGCGGCGGTTCACGCCCGGGCGAAAAACCCCATTGGCGCCGCGCCGGGGCAGAAGGTAGTTGTGGAAAGCAGCACGAAAAAAATGCTCTGGATTATCACGCTGGCCTATATGGTGCCTGTGGTGCTGTTTCTGGCGGGCTATCTGGGGGGCGTGCTGCTCAGCGGCAGCATTGCCGTGCAGTATACACTGGCCGTGGCGGGCTTCGCGCTGGGCCTTCTGATTGCGGTGGGTTATGACCGCCGCCTGCGGCGGCAGGGCGGACTGTCCTTCACCATTGTGCGGCTGTTCTAGGTATGTTCGGCTATGTCAGGCCGGAGCTTCCGGAGGAGGAGATGATCCGCTTCCGGCAGGCCTACTGCGGATTATGCCATACCCTGGGCAGGCGGTGCGGCCCGGCGGCTCAGTGTATTTTGAATTATGATTTTACGTTTCTTGCCATCCTTCTCTCCGATGGAGAGGAGGCGGTATGCCGGAGGGGCCGGTGCGCGGTCCACCCGGTCCATGGCCGGGACTATCTGCCCCCAAGCGCCGCGTTGGACCTGGCGGCGGACGAGAGCGTCATTCTCGCCTACTGGCAGCTGCGGGACGGCGTGGAGGACCACGACTGGTTCCACGGCCTGAAATACCGGGGACTCTCCGGTGTTTTAGAGCCCGCCTACCGGAGGGCCGCCGCGGCCCTGCCGGACTTTGACAAAAGCACCCGTCGGCAGCTGGCGCTGCTGGCGGAGCTGGAGCGGGAGGGTTGCGATTCCATCGACCGTCCGGCGGACGCCTTCGCCGTGCTGCTGCGGGAGGCCGCGGCAGCGGTGGACAACCCGGTCCGCCGCCGGGTGCTGGAACAGCTGCTGTACCACCTGGGCCGCTGGATTTATCTGATTGACGCGGCGGATGACCTGAAGGCGGACGCCGCTTCCGGAAATTACAACCCCGTGGCCCTGCGCTTTGGCCTGAGAGACGGCCGGTGGACGGAGGAGAGCCGCCGGGCCTTCGCCCTGACCCTGGACCAGTCCGTCCACATGATGACGACGGCCTTTGAGCTGTGGGAGTTCGGGGTTTGGGAACCCATTCTGCGGGAAACCCTTTATGGGACCCTGTTTCGGGTGGGCCGGGCGGTGCTGGACGGGGACTTTCACAAATCAGGGCGCCGCCCTCCGGAGCCTTCCGGAGAGAAACGGAGGGGCGGAGGGTGATTCAAACGGTTTCCCAGGCCCTTTCATCGGGACAAAAATTCCCGCAAAAACCTGCGGCACAGCAGAGAAGGCAGGAGAGAGATACACATGAACGATCCCTATCAGACCCTGGGCGTCTCAGAAAACGCTACAGATGAAGAAATCAAGCGGGCCTACCGGGAGTTGGCGCGGAAGTATCATCCGGACAATTACCATGACAATCCTCTGGCGGATCTGGCCCAGGAGAAAATGAAGGAAATCAACGCCGCCTATGAGGAGATTAACAAGCGCCGGGGCGGCAGGTCCATCGGAAGCCAAAGCGGAGGCTATCACGGGGGCTATCAGCAGCAGTATTCCTCCTCGGTGCTCCAGCAGGTCCGGGCAGCCATCCAGGTGGGGGATATCGGCCGGGCGGAGGCACTTCTGGCCAACTACGGCGACCATAACGCCGAGTGGAATTTCCTGAAGGGCGCGGTCTGCTACCGCCGGGGATTTATGGACGAGGCCCGGACCTATTATCAGACCGCCTGCCGGATGGACCCGGCCAATCCGGAGTACCGGCGTACGCTGGACATCATGGAGAACCGGCAGCCCTACAGCCCCAACGGAGCGCCCTTCGGCACGCTGTGCGGCGGGAATCCCTGCCTGTCGCTGTGCTGCGCCTATGCGCTGTGCAACGGAGGCTTTTGCTGCTGCTGAGTCCGTTTGAAGCCGGACCCGCAGGGCGGTTTTCACAGGCGGGCCGCCGCCCAATCGGGGTTTTTGTTGCCGCTGCTGAGTCCGCTTGAAGCCGGACCCGTATACGGCGGTTTTTCACAAGAGGACTGCCGCCAAAAAAAGGAAGACAGCGCCGTCCCGGCGGGAACAGAGGAGCCGGGACCGGCGTATGGGCATTTTTCAAACAAGGCCGAATGATAGGGGGAAATGGATTTGATCAAAAGCATGACCGGCTATGGCCGGGCGAGACAGATGCGGAACAGTCGGGATATCACCGTAGAGGTCCGGGCCGTGAACAACCGGTATCTGGACTGCGGGGTGAAAATGCCCCGGCTGTATATCTTTGCGGAGGACGCCATCAAGCAGAGGGTCCAGCGGGCCGTTTCCAGGGGAAAGGTGGACGTGTTCATCACCGTGGACGCCAGTGCCGCCGACACCACGACGGTGACGGTGAACCGGGAGCTGGCGGCGCAGTATGCCTCCGCCCTGAAGGAGCTGGCGGAGGTCTGCGGCCCCACGGCCTACAAGGTTACGCCGGAGGTTCTGGCCCGGTTTCCGGACGTGCTCTCCGTCACCAAGGCGGACGAGGATCTGGAGGCGGTCAGCGCCGACCTCTGCGCCGTGCTGGATGAGGCCCTGGAGGCCTTCAACGCCATGCGGGGGGTGGAGGGCCGGAAGCTGGCGGAGGACATCGGCGGCCGTCTGACGGCCATCGAGGACTATACCGGCCAGGTGGAGCGGCGCTCGCCGGAGACGGTGGCGGAGTACCGCAGAAAGCTCACAGCCCGAATGCAGGAGGTGCTGCAAAGCAGCACCGTGGACCCCCAGCGCATCCTGACCGAGGCCGCCATTTATGCCGACAAGGTGGCCGTGGACGAGGAGACCGTCCGCCTGCGGAGCCATGTGGCCCAGCTTCGGAGCATGCTCCAGTCCGACGAGCCCATGGGCCGGAAGATGGACTTCCTGATTCAGGAGGTCAACCGGGAGGCCAATACCATCGGCTCCAAATGCGGCGATGTGACCATCGCCCAGGTGGCTGTGAACCTGAAGGCCGAGGTGGAGAAAATGCGGGAGCAGGTACAAAATATTGAGTGATATGGAATTTATTCACATTGGGTACGGGAGCATGGTTTCCCGGGAGCGCGTGGTTGCCATCGTGAGCCCCGATTCTGCGCCCATCCGCCGCATGACCCAGGAGAGCCGGGAACGGGGGATGCTGATTGACGCCACGTACGGCCGGAAAACCGCCTCAATTTTCATTATGGACAGCGACCATGTGATTTTGTCGGCGCTGCCGCCGGAGAAGTTCGGCGGACAGCTCCGTGATAAGGAGGACGCATGAAAAAGGGAAAGACTTTCATTATTTCCGGCCCGTCCGGCGTGGGCAAGGGCAGCGTGCTGAAGGTGCTTCTGGAGCGGCGGAGGGACGTGTATGTCTCCGTGTCCGCCACCACCCGGCAGCCCCGGGCAGGCGAGGAGAACGGCGTGCACTATCATTTCCTGGACGTTGATACCTTCCACGAGTGGATTGCCCAGGATGCCTTTCTGGAGTACGCGGAATACGTGGGCAATTTCTACGGAACCCCCAAGCGCTTTGTGGATGAAGCCATGGCGGAGGGACGGGACGTGATTCTGGAGATTGATGTGCAGGGAGCCCTGCAAATCGCCCAGAAGCGTCCGGAGGCCATTTTAATTTTCATCGCGCCCCCCAGCTGGTCGGAACTGGAGCGCCGTCTGACGGCCAGAGGCACTGACAGCACGGAGAAGATTCAAAAGCGCCTCCTGCGGGCCAAGGTGGAGTGTCAGACCGCCGGCGCGTATCACTATTTTGTAATCAATGATACCATCGAAAACGCCGCCGGGGAGCTGGACGCCATTATGACGGCGGAGCACTGCCGGTCCATCGACCGGATGGAGATTATCCGGGACTGAGGGACCCAATACGGTTACTTTCCGGCCAGAGGGCTGATCTATGCCGTGTTTCGCGGCTGCTTTTGAATTGATAGATTGGAAATCATCAAAAGCCGTTTTGTGACGGCGAAGGGAGTCGATTGATTATGATGCTGTATCCTGCCATGAGCAAGCTCAATGCCTATATTCCCAACCGCTATATGCTGGTCAACGTAGTGGCCCGCCGGGCCCGGCAGATTGCCGAGGAGGCGGAGAGCGCCGGCGTCCATCTGGACGACAAGCCTGTTACCATGGCCATTCACGAGGTGGCGGAGGGCCGTCTGGACACCGGCAGTCTGGCCCGGGAAACGGAAGAGGCCTGATCCCGGCTCTTCCCGCCGGAGCAGAAAGGAGGGCGGGACATGGAGACCGTGACAATCGTTAAGGCTGCGGTCAGCGCCGCGCCCTACTTCATTGACAAGCCCTATGATTATCTGGTGCCTGGGGCCATGCTGGAATCGGCGGTCCCCGGCGTGCGGGTAACAGTGCCCTTTGGAAGAGGCAACCGCCTTTCCGAGGGAATCATCCTGGCCCGGAGGGAAGGGAAGAAGACGCCGGGGCTGAAACCGCTCTCCAGTCTGCTGGACCGGGAACCGGTGCTGGACAGCGCCGGGCTGTCCCTGGCGGCGTGGATGCGGCAGAGATACTTCTGCACCATGTTTGAGGCGGTGAAAACCATACTGCCCGCCGGGCTGTGGTACCGGATTCAGGAAATCTGGCGTCTCACGGCAGAGCTGGACCCCGGCGCGGCCCGTGAAGCGGCCCGGGGACTGCGGCACGGACCGGAGCTGCTGGAATTTCTTCAGGAGTCCGGCGGCGGCGCCGAGCTGGAGCGGATGCGGGAGCTTTTTGGCGCTGAGACCCTCCCGGCGCTCAATGCCCTGCAAAATGCCGGTCTGGTCTGGCAGGAGACCGCCGCCGCCCGAAAAATCTCCGACAAGACCCGCCGCATGGCGGAGCTGGCCGTCAGCGCCGAGGAGGCTCTGGCGGTCGTTGAGGCAAAAAAGCGGTCTTCATCCGCCCGCTCCGAGGTGGTCCGGCTGCTGGCGGCCAACGGCAGGACCGCCTGCGCGGACGTCTCCTATTTCACCGGCGCGTCCATGCAGGTGCTGCGGAACATGGAAAAGGCGGGCCTTCTGACCTTTTCCGAAATAGAGGAGCTGCGGATTCCCAAGGCCGAGCCCCCGGGCGCAGGCGTGCCCATTGTGCTGAGCGATGAGCAGCAGGCGGCCTATGAACAGATTCTGGCTCTGACGGAAACCGGACAGGCCTCCGGTGTGCTGCTCCAGGGCGTCACCGGCAGCGGAAAGACGCAGGTCTATTTGCGTCTGGTTCAGGAAATACTGACCAGAGGCAAAAACGCCATGGTTCTGGTGCCGGAAATTGTGCTGACGCCCCAGATGCTGCGGCTCTTTTCCTCCTACTTCGGTGAGGATGTGGCCATGCTCCACAGCGCCCTCCGGATGTCGGAGCGCTACGACCAGTGGAAGCGCATCCGCCGGGGAGAGGTGCGGGTGGTGCTGGGCACCCGCTCCGCCGTGTTCGCGCCCCTTCAAAACCTGGGGCTGCTGATTATGGACGAGGAGCAGGAGGGGAGCTATCAGTCGGAAAATTCCCCCCGGTATCACACCCGGGACATAGCAAAGTACCTCTGCGGCCGGGATGGGGCGGTTCTGGTTATGGGGTCCGCCACGCCGTCTGTTGAAACGGCCTGGGCCGCGGAGACGGGGCGCTATCAAAAGGCGCTGCTGCGCCGCCGCTACAACGAACGGGCCCTGCCGCAGGTGCTGATTTCCGATATGAAGGAGGAGATCAAGGCGGGGAATCCCGGTCTGATTGGCGGGGACCTCCGCCGGGAGCTGGCGGCCAACCTGGAGCGGGGGGAGCAGAGCATCCTCTTTTTAAACCGCCGGGGCAGCAGCCGGATGCTGCTCTGCGGGGAGTGCGGCCTGGTTCCGGAATGTCCCCGGTGCAGCGCGGCGCTGACCTATCACTCGGTGAACGGCAGGCTGATGTGCCACCACTGCGGCCACTCCCAGCGGAGCTATGAGGCCTGTCCCGCCTGCGGCGGCATCATGAAGCAGGTCGGCGCAGGCACGCAGAAGGTGGAGGAGGAACTCCGCGGCCTGTTTCCGGAGGCGGACATACTGCGCATGGACGCGGACACCACCGCCATGGGACATGAACGGCTTCTGAGCCGCTTTGAAAAAGAACGGATTCCCATCCTCCTGGGCACCCAGATGGTGGCCAAGGGGCTGGACTTTGAAAACGTCACCCTGGTGGGGGTCCTGGCCGCCGACCTCTCCCTGTATGTGGAGAGCTTCCGGGCGGCGGAACGGACCTTCAGCCTGCTGACCCAGGTGGTGGGCCGGGCGGGCCGGGGCGGCAAGACCGGCCGGGCCGTGATTCAGACCTATACGCCGGGCAGCGACGTGATTCAGTGCGCCGCCTGTCAGGATTACGACCGCTTCTATGCCGGTGAGATTGAGATGCGCCGCCTGCGGCGCAGCCCACCCTTCGCGGATATGTTCACTATCACGGTTTCCGGGGTGGAGGAGGGTGCGGTCTTCCGGGCGGCTCTGCACGTGCGGGACAGCCTGCGCCGCCTGTTCCCGGGGGGGGATATCCTGGGTCCCGCTCCGCCGCCGCTTTTGAAGCTGAATGAGCGCTACCGCTACCGGGTGCTGCTGACAGGCAGGAACGACCGGGAGACCAGGGAGCGGATCAGCCGCCTGCTCAGGGACTTTTCCGCCGCCCGCGAGAACCGGGGACTGCATATTTCCGCGGACTGTAATGCCGCAGACTAAGGGAGGTACACAAACAATGGCACTGCGTAAGATTGTGGAGATGGGCGAGGACTGCCTGACAAAGGTCTGCCGCCCGGTGACGGATTTTAACCAGCGTCTGCACACGCTGCTGGACGATATGACGGAAACGCTGGCGGAGGCCAACGGCGCAGGACTGGCTGCGCCTCAGGTGGGCATCCTCCGGCGGCTTTGCATCGTCATGGACATGGATTCGGAGGAGTATATTGAGCTGGTGAATCCTGAGATCATTGCCCGGAGCGGCGAGCAGACCGGTTTGGAGGGCTGCCTCAGCGTGCCGGGAAAATGGGGGCTGGTCACCCGGCCCGGCTATGTCCGGGTGCGGGCTCAGGACCGGGACGGACAGTGGTTTGAGGTGGAGGGCGAGGGCCTGACGGCCCGGTGCTTCTGCCATGAGCTGGAGCATCTGGACGGGCGCCTGTACACGGAGCACATCGACCGCTTCCTCACAGAGGAGGAAGTGGAGGAACTGATGAATCAGGAGGACGACTGATGCGCATTTTGTTCATGGGAACGCCGGAATTCGCCGTGGCCTCCCTCCGCCATCTGGTGGAGGACGGCCACGAAATCTGCGGCGTGTTCACTCAGCCGGATAAGCCCAAAAACCGGGGGCACAAGCTGGCTTTCTCGCCTGTAAAGGAATATGCCTTAACAAAAAATTTGCCGGTTTTTCAGCCCGTCAGCCTGAAGGGCGGCGAGGCTCTGGAGCTGCTCCGGTCCCTGGCGCCGGAGCTGACGGTGGTGGCGGCCTATGGACAGCTTCTGCCTGACGATATTTTGAACGTGCCGCCTCTGGGCTCTGTGAATGTCCACTCGTCCCTGCTGCCCCGGTACCGGGGGGCGGCGCCTATCAACTGGGCCATTCTGAACGGGGAGACGGAGACCGGCGTGACGATTATGTATATGGCCAGGGCCCTGGACGCGGGGGACATCATCCTGCAAAAGTCCACTCCCATTGGAGCAGAGGAGGATGCCCAGTCCCTGACGGAGCGCCTGGCGGAGCTGGGCGCGGAGGCGCTGTCCGAGACCGTCCGGGCCCTGGCGGCGGGGACGGCCGCCCGGACGCCTCAGGACGAGAGCCTGAGCACCTACGCCCCCAAGCTGGAAAAGGGTCTGTCTCCCATTGACTGGACCCGGTCCGCCCACGAGATTGCCTGCCAGGTCCGGGGCCTGATTCCCTGGCCCTGCGCCACGACGGACGTCATCAGCGGCGAGCCCATGAAGCTCTATTCGGTGGAAGAGCTGGACCAGGCAACCGGGCTTCAGCCCGGAGCCAGGGCGGCGGAGGGAAAGCAGGGAATCGACATCGCCTGCGGCGACGGGAAGCTGCTGCGGGTGCGGGAGCTCCAGGCCCAGGGGGGAAAGCGGATGTCCGCCTGGGCGTATCTGATGGGGCACCGCCCGCCCAGGCAGACAAATCCCGAATCTTGAATGAGCTGGTGATTTTATGCCTTATTACAACCATTACGGCAGTTTCCTGGCCAATAACCTCTATTGTCTGCTGATGATTCCCGTGGTGCTTCTGTCCCTTTGGGCCCAGTTTCAGGTGAGCCACACCTTTCGGAAGTACAGCGGCGGGCGGAACCGGCGCAGTCTGACCGGAGCCAGGGCGGCGGAGGCCGTCCTGCGGACCCACGGCGTCTACAATGTGCCTGTCCGGCCCTGCCAGGGCAGTCTGACGGACCACTATGACCCCAGAAGCAACACCATCTATCTCTCCGAGCCGGTCTATGCCGCCGCGACGGTGGCGGCGGTGGGCGTGGCGGCCCACGAGGCGGGCCACGCGGTGCAGTACGCCAAGGGCTACGCCCCCATCCGCCTGCGGAGCGCCATCGTGCCGCTGACTCAGCTGGGGTCCCGGTTTTCCTTCTTTCTGCTGCTGATTGGAATGCTGCTGTACAGCCAGAGCCTGTTTTTCCTGGGCATTCTGCTGTTTTCCCTCACCACGGTGTTCCAGCTGGTGACGCTACCGGTGGAGTTCAACGCGTCCCGCAGGGCGCTGGAGACCATTGCGGGGGAGGCGCTTCTGGACGGCGACGAGCTGCGGGGGGCCCGGAAGGTGCTGCGGGCGGCAGCGCTGACCTATGTGGCGGCTCTGCTGATGTCGGCCCTTCAGCTGCTGCGCTATGTGCTGGTCTTCCTGGGCCGGAGCAGCCGCCGGGGCGGAGGCCGCAGATGAGCGCCCGGGAGCGGGCCCTGAGGGTCCTGACCGCCTGCCGGACCCGGGGCGCCTGGGCGGACGCAGCCCTGGCCCATGCTCTGGCGGAGCTTACGCCGGCCGACGCCGCTCTGTGCAGCCGTCTGGTCTATGGCGTTCTCCAGAATGAACTGCTGCTGGATTTCTACCTCTCCGCCTATTGCACCCAGAAGCTGGACCATCTTCAGCCGCCTCTGGCGGATATCCTGCGGCTGGGCGCTTATCAGATTCTGTTTCTGGACCGGGTGCCGGACAACGCCGCCGTTCATACCTCGGTGGACCTGGCGAAGAGCGCCGGACGGGGGGCGGCGTCGGGACTGGTGAACGCCGTCCTGCGGAAGCTGTGCCGGGAGCGGGAGACCCTGCCTGCCATTCCGGAGCGGGACGAGGCGAAATACCTGTCCATTCGGTACAGCCACCCCAGGTGGATGGTGAAGCGGCTGCTTGCCCTGCTGGGCAGGGAGGAGACGGAGGCGCTTTTAAGCGCCGGCAACAGCCAGCCTCCTATTGCGGCGCAGGTGAACACCCTCCGCTTTGACACGGACCAGGCGGCTGCCTCCCTGGAGGCCGGGGGCGTTGGAACGAGGGTTCACCCCTGGCTGCCGGACTGTTTGCTGCTGGAGCGCACAGGCGGGCTGGAACGGCTGGAGGCCTTTCAGGCCGGAGCCTTCTATGTTCAGGACCCGGCGGCCCGGCTGGCGGTGCTGGCGGCGGGCCTGAAGCCCGGAAGCCGGGTGCTGGACGTCTGCGCCGCCCCCGGCGGAAAATCCTTCGCCGCCGCCATCGCCATGAGGGACCAGGGGGAAATCATCTCCTGCGACCTCCATGAAAACAAGCTCACGCGCATCCGGGCGGGGGCGGAGCGGCTGGGTCTGACCTCTATCCAAACCGCCGCGGCCGACGGGCGCGTCCGCCGGGCGGAGTGGCGGAACGGCTTTGACGCCGTACTGGTGGACGCCCCCTGCTCCGGCCTGGGCATTTTGCGGAAAAAGCCGGACATCCGCCGGAAGCGAGCGGACGATCTCTTTACGCTGCCGGTGATTCAGAGCGCCATTCTGGACAACGCCGCCGAATATGTCCGGCCCGGCGGCGTGCTGATTTACTCCACATGCACCATCCTGCCGGAGGAAAACGAGGATGTGACGAGGGCCTTCCTCGGCGCGCACCCTGACTTTTTCCAGGAGGGCTTCAGACTGCCGGAGCCCATCGGGGAGACGGAGGGCCAGATGACTCTGTGGCCCCACCGCCACGGCACCGACGGCTTTTACATCTGCCGCATGACGCGGCGCGGTTGAATACGAGGCTCTTTATGATTGATTTGAAATCCATGACCCTCCCGGAGCTGACGGAGTTTCTGGGGGAGCTGGGGGAACCGGCCTTTCGGGGGAAGCAGGTCTTCTCCTGGCTGAACCGGGGCGCGGAGTCCTTCGAGGAGATGGCCAATATCCCCCTGACGCTTCGGCGGCGGCTGGAGGAGCTCTGCGTGCTGACGCCGCCCAGGGCAGCCCGGAAACAGGTCTCCGCCAGAGACGGTACCATCAAATATCTCTGGGAGCTGGGAGACGGCAACTGCGTGGAATCCGTCCTCATGCGCTACCGCCACGGAAACACCGTGTGCATTTCCTCTCAGGTGGGCTGCTGTATGGGCTGCTTCTTCTGCGCG
The DNA here is from genome assembly GCF_947654275.1 of uncultured Oscillibacter sp. Classification (GTDB taxonomy): domain Bacteria; phylum Bacillota; class Clostridia; order Oscillospirales; family Oscillospiraceae; genus Oscillibacter. The sequence goes on from NZ_CANTJS010000009.1 coordinate 39,467, forward strand.
TCCACCATTGCCGGAAAGGTCCGGGACCTGACGCCGGGGGAGATGCTGGACCAGGTACTGTTCACACAGAAGGACTCCGGCGCACCTGTCTCCAACATCGTGCTGATGGGCATTGGCGAGCCTATGGACAACCTGGACAATGTGCTGAAATTTCTGGAGATTGTCAACCACCCCGACGGCATGAACATCGGGATGCGGCATATCTCCCTCTCCACCTGCGGCGTGATTCCCGGAATCAAGCGCCTGGCGGAGCTGGGATTGCAGCTGACACTGTCCGTGTCCCTCCACGCGCCGGACAGCCCCACCCGTTCGCGGCTGATGCCCATTAACCGCGCCTATGGGGTGGAGGCGCTGTTCGCCGCCTGCCACGCGTATTTCAAAAAGACGGGCCGCCGGATTTCCTTTGAGTACGCCATGATTGACGGCGTGAATGACCACGACTGGCAGGCGGACCTGATTGCCAAACGGCTGAAGGGGATGCCGGGCCATGTGAATCTGATTCCGCTGAACGATGTGGAGGAGCGGCCTTTCAAGCCCTCCCGGCGGACGGCGGCGTTTCAGAAGCGGCTGGAGAGCCACGGCGTGACCGCCACCGTCCGCAGGAGCCTGGGCGGCGACATTGACGCCGCCTGCGGCCAGCTCCGCCGGAAGACACAGAAGGAGGGGAGTCCTCAATGATCGACATTTTGGGCATGACGGACGTGGGTCTTGTCCGCCGGGAAAACCAGGACGCTTACGCGGTGCGGGAGCGGACGGAATCCGGCCACAGCGTCTGCGTCGTCTGCGACGGAATGGGCGGCTATGCCGGGGGCAGGCTGGCCAGCAGCATCGCCGCGGAGACCTTTATGGCGGAGCTGGAAAAGCGGCTTCGGCCGGACATGACGGCGGAGGCGCTGCAAACGGCCTCGGCGCAGGCGATTTCCATGGCCGACGGGGCCATTCGTGAGGCCGCCGGACGCCTGCCGGAATACCAGAGCATGGGGACCACCCTGGTCTCCGCCATTGTCTTTGACGGCGGGGCGGTGGTGGCCAATGTGGGAGACAGTCGGGCCTATCACATCACGCCCCGGGGTATCACCCAGGTGACCCGTGACCACTCCCTGGTGGAGGACCTGATGGCCCGGGGAGGCATCACCGCCGAGGAGGCCCGCCGCCACCCGAAACGGAAGTATGTTACCCGGGCCCTGGGGCCGGACGCGGACACCCAGTGCGACTGCTTCGTCTGCCCGTGGCTGCCGGGGGACTGCCTGCTGCTGTGCACCGACGGGCTGGTCAATACCGTGACAGATCAGGAGATGTGGGAGGAAGTCCTCCGCGGAGAACCGGAGACCTGTCTGGACCGTCTGCTGCATATCTCCAAAAGCCGGGGCGCCTCGGACAATGTAACCGTTGTCCTGATGCGGAATCTGTAAGGGAGGCGGGACTGTATGAACCAATACATCGGAAAAGTACTGGATAGCCGATATGAGATTCTGGAGTGTATCGGCACCGGCGGCATGGCGGTGGTCTATAAAACCAGGGACCAGCGGCTGAACCGTCTGGTGGCGGTCAAGGTCCTGAAGCCCGACCTGGCGCAGGACGCGGATTTCCGCCGCCGGTTCAACGCGGAGTCTCAGGCGGTGGCCCAGCTGTCCCACCCCAACATTGTTTCGGTCTATGATGTGAGCCGGGGGGGCGACACGGAATATATCGTCATGGAGCTGATTGACGGCATCACCCTCAAGCAGTATATGGAGAAGCGGGGCCAGCTGAACTGGCGGGAATCCCTCCATTTCATCACCCAGATCATGCGGGGACTCAGCCACGCCCACAGCCGGGGCATCGTCCACCGGGACATCAAGCCTCAGAATATCATGGTCCTGCGGGACGGCAGCGTGAAGGTGGCCGATTTCGGCATCGCGTGCCTTGAAAACTCCGCCCAGACCCTGACTCAGGAGGCGCTGGGCTCCGTCCACTATATTTCCCCGGAGCAGGCCAGAGGGGACCGCACCGATGCCCGGTCGGACATCTATTCCGCCGGTGTGGTGATGTACGAAATGCTGACGGGCCGGCTGCCCTTTGAGGGGGATTCCGCCGTCTCTGTGGCCATTCAGCACCTCAGCGCCGTGCCTCTGGCGCCCCGGGAGGTCAACCCCGAGATTCCGCCTCAGCTGGAGCTGATCTGCATGAAGGCCATGACGCCGGACCTGGACCGGCGCTACCCCTGTGCCGACGCCATGATTGCCGACCTGGAGAACTTCCGGAAAAATCCCAGCGTGGACCTGGACTTTTCTCTGGTGGACCTTCGTCCGGAGGAGCCCAACGACCCCACCCAGCGCATCCGCCCGGTCCGGGAGAGGGAGAAGCGCCGCAGGGAAGAGGTTTACGAGGACGACGACTATGGCCGGTCCTCCGGCGGCGCGGCCCAGAAGGTTCTGATTGCCGTGGCGCTGGTGCTGGCCGCCACGCTGGCGGTGGTGTTGTTCCGGACGGTCTCCGACTCCTTTGAGCCGGAGCCTGTGCCGGAATCCTACGTGGTTCCCAGCGTTGTGGGCTATACGCTGGAGGATGCCGGCAGGCTGGAGAGCGTCAACGGCGTTTTCGAGCTGAGGAATATGGGCAATGAGTACAGCGACAAGCCGGTGGGCACCATCGTCCGGCAGAATCCCCAGCCGGACGACTACCGCAAGGGGAACAACCTGTATATTGAGGTCTGGATCAGCGCCGGGGAGGAAACGGCCAATATGCCCGGGGTGGTAAACCATACCGTTTCCCAGGCGCGGTCCGCCCTGAAGAGCCTGATTGAAAAGTACGATCTGGAGATCATCGCAGACGAGGCGGAACAGGAGTTTAACGACCAGGTCACCAAGGGTTATATCATCCGCAGCGAGCCGGCGGAGGGCGAGCCTCTGAAGCAGGGGGACACCATCCGGCTGATTGTCAGCAAGGGGCCGGAGCTGAAGGAATTCCCCATGCCCCTGTGCGTCAACCAGAGCATCGACGTAATCCGGCCTCAGCTGGCGGAGACCTATAAGCTGGTCTGCACCGACGCCGACATCGAGTATGTGGAGAGCGAGGAGGAGCCGGGGACCATCCTCTGGCAGAGCATTGAGGCCACCACCATGGTCAAGGAGGGCGACACCGTCAAATTGCGGGTCAGCAAGGGCCTGACGAAAAACACCGTGAATGTGGGCATTGACCTTCCTCAGGACGACCGCAGCACAGTGTCCGTGCAGATCTATGTAGGCGACGAGGTGGAAGCCCAGTACGACGAACGGGTCAGCTGCGCCCAGGGGTCCATCAATCCTCCGCTGACCGGCTCCGGCATCCAGAATTTCCGGGTGCTGTTCGACGGTGTGCTGGACCCGATGCAGAGCGGCTCGGTGGACTTTAATCTGTCATGACGGGCCGGATTCAAAAAGCCCTCAGCGGCTTCTATTACGTGGACACCGGCGCAGAGGTCCTGCGATGCCGGGCCCGGGGGAAGTTCCGGAAGGAGGGCGTCTCCCCGCTGGTGGGGGACCAGGTGGAACTCCGGGCCCTGGGAAACGGCGAGGGCTTCGTGGAGCGGATTCTGCCCCGGCGGAACGCCTTCACCCGGCCCGCCGTGGCCAATATCGATCAGCTGGTGGTGATTGCCTCCGGCGCCATTCCCAAAACGGACCCCTTCCTCATCGACCGGGTGGCGTCCATCGCCGCTCTGAAGGACTGCCGGGTGATGGTCCTGCTGAACAAGTGCGACCTGGACCGGGCGGATGAACTCTATGCCATCTATCAGTCTTCCGGCTTTCCCACTCTCCGCGTCAGCGCGGAGACAGGGGAGGGCCTGGAGGATCTGAAAGGGCTGATTGCCGGGAAGCTGTCTGCCTTTACAGGGAACTCCGGTGTTGGAAAATCCAGCATTTTAAATGCGCTGGACCCTGATTTTCAGCTCCAGGTGGGGGAGGTCAGCACCGCCCTGGGGCGGGGGCGTCATACCACCCGTCATGTGGAGCTCCACCGCCTGTCCTGCGGGGCGGAGGTGGTGGATACTCCCGGCTTCTCCTCCTTTGAGGCGGAGGAGCTGAACCTGGAGCTCAAACGCCGTCTGCCGGAGACCTTTTTGGAATTCCGGCCCTATCTGGGACAGTGCAGATTTGTGGGCTGCGCCCACACCAGGGAGCAGGGCTGCGCCGTGCTGGAGGCTCTGGAACAGGGCGGCATCCGGAAGAGCCGCCATCAAAGCTATCTCCGCCTGTATGAGGAGCTGAAGCCTCTTCAGGACTGGCAGGAGAAAAAGAAATAGGACAGAAGAGTCCGCCCGTTGGGCGGACTTTTTCTGCACCAGGGACAATCACCGCTGTATATACTGAACCAGAGGGAAGGAGGTGTGGCGTCATGTGCCGGAGAGATTGGGGCGGCTGTCACCTGTTGGGTATCTGCGCCGCGGCGCTGGGAACCGGGATATTGATTACCGCGATTTTCCCGGTAGGGGCGCTGCTGTTCCTGGTGGCCTTTCTGCTGATTGCCTGCGGCTGCGCATGCTGCAGGCGGTGAATTCCTTTACTTAAATTTAGGAGGCGGCTTTATGAACATCGTGGTTTGGAAATCCCCTAAAATGCTTCGCGGAATTCTGCGGAAATTGTTCAAGGTGAAGGAATAAGCCTGCCGGGCAGTTCATAGAGTAGGACAGGAATACGATGGAACTGCCTGGAAAGGAAGGACGGAGTTCATGGAACTGGAACTGAAAAAAACGTCTCTGGACACCTATGAGACGGGGGGCGAGCTGACCCTGACCCAGGAGGAAACGGCGGAAACCATTGTGCCGGACTACTGCCCCGATATTGCCCGCATCATCGAAACCGTGGGGAAGGTCTATCTCCACAGCCGGGAGCTGCGGGACGGGAAGGCGGAGCTCTCCGGCACCGTGCGGGTGACGGTGCTCTACACCCCTGACGGAGAGCCGGGCGTCCGGACGCTGGAATTCGCCATGCCCTTTACCGTTGAGAGCGACAACCGGAGCCTGTCGGGCTGCCAGTACCTGACAGCGGAGACAGAACCGGAATTTCTGGAGACCCGGATGCTGAACCCCCGCAAGATTTTTACACACTGCAAGCTGGTCACACATATCACCGCCTATCAGCGGACGCCCCTCAGCTTCTGCACCGACGTGGAGGCCGAAGAGGGCTTCTGTGTGGAGAAGCGCCAGGAGCAGCAGCACGCAATCCTTTTAACACACATTGCTGAAAAGGATTTTACCTTTACGGAGGAGGTCAATCTCTCACCGGGCCGGGAGGGAGCGGCGGAGCTGCTGACCAACCAGGTTTCCAGCACCGTCACCGAGGCGAAAATCGTGGGGAGCAAGTTGATTTTCAAGGGGATTTTTTCCGTCAGCCTGCTCTACCGTGACAGCGAAGGAACCTGCGGCTCCATGGCGGCGGAACTGCCCTTTTCCCAAATCATGGAGGTGGAGGGCGTCACCGAGGGCGCTGCCGCGGCCATGCAGCTGCAATTGACGGGGACGGATTTCCAGATTGACGGAGACGACCCCGAGGGCCGGCAGATTGCCGTGACACTGTACCTGCACGCCACCGCCCTGATGCGGGAGGAACAGGACCTGACTCTGCTCAGCGATCTCTATTCCACGGCCTATGATATGACCTATGAGGCCGCGCCGCTGTCCCTCACCAGCTTCTGCGAGGCCATGAACCGCCGTCAGACGGTGCGGGAGGTGCTGGAGATTGGCGTGGTGGCCAATGCCATTCTGGCGCTGTCGGCCCAGTGCGGAGCAGTTTCCGTCAGCCGGGAGGGGAACATGGCCGTGCTGCGCACCGGCGTAACCGTCCGGGCCATGTATCTGGACGAGGGCGGCGTGCCCCTGGTGGCGGAGCGCTGCATCGACGCCAGCTGCCAGCTGGAGCTGCCGGAGGACTGCCGGATCACCGCACGGGCGGTCTGCCCGGAGGAGGTCCAGGGCTCCCTGGGAGACCGAGGAATCGAGGTCCGCTTCCCGGTGGATTTCCGGGTGGAGGCGGCCTCCCGGGTCAAAAAGGTCTGCGTCTCCGCCGCCAAGCTGGATGCGGAGTCTCCCAAGGACCTGACAGGGGCGCCCTCTCTGGTGCTGCGCTGTATGGGACGGCAGGAGAGTGCCTGGGACCTGGCAAAGAAATACAACACCACCATTGACTCCATTCTTTCCGCCAACCAGCTGGAGGGAGAGGAGGACCTGCCCCGGGAAAAGCTGCTGCTGATTCCCAGGAAGCGGGCGTGATGAGCGAATGAAAACAGCGGACGTTTCCCGTCTTGGAAACGTCCGCTTGCTTTATTTCCATAATTCCTGATTCATCAGGCTTTCATAGCTGATACCAGGGGTGTGTGGATAGTCCTCCGGATCCCGGCGGTGCTTTTTGGCCCAGGCGTTTGCGAGAAGATAGAGCACCGACTCAAATTCCAGGTCAGGCTTCAGTCTGGTACTTCCGCTGCGAACGGCCTCATAATAGGCCCGCCCATTGACCACAGCCACGCACCGCTGATAGAGGAACAGGTCAGCGGACATACTGTTTGTGTCTTTATAAAGGCTCTGAGCAATCTTTCGGCTGTCCAGATTGTGCAGCAGACGGGCCATAGTGTCCTCAAAGGCAAAAATCTCCTCGTCCGACCGCCGGGCCAGAAAACGCAGCGCCGGCGCAAGGACCTGACTGTCGTCGCCTGCACAGTTCCAGTTCAGCAGGTCCATGACTCTCCAGAAGAATGCTTCATTCTCCACGGGATGCGCCTCCTAATTCTCCGTGTACCGAGCCAGGAACTGCCGGGTCCGTTCCTCCCTGGGGTGGTCGATGACCTCTCGGGGATCGCCCTGCTCCACGATGACGCCGCCGTCCATGAAAATCACCTGGTCCGCCACGTCCCGGGCAAAGGCCATCTCGTGGGTGACGATAATCATGGTCGTTTTCTGCTCCGCCAGAGAGCGGATGACCCGCAGGACCTCGCCGGTGAGCTCCGGGTCCAGGGCGGAGGTGGGCTCGTCAAAGCACAGGATGTCGGGCTGTAAAGCCAATGCCCTTGCTATCGCTACCCGCTGCTGCTGTCCGCCGGAAAGCTGGTGGGGATAATGGTCCGCCCGGTCCGCCAGACCCATCCGCGCCAGCAGCTCCCGGCCCGTCTTGACAATAGCTTCTTTACTCTCGCCGCCCCGTTCCTTGGACAGCAGCTCCCGGGCCAGGGTGACGTTTTGCAGCGCCGTGTACTGGGGGAAGAGATTGAAATTCTGAAACACCAGACCGAAGTGAAGCCGCTTCTGCCGGATGTCCTTTTCCGACTGGGTGGAGGGGTCCGACGCGTCAAAAATCACGCCGCCCTTTACGGCAATGGAGCCGTGGTCCGGCCGCTCCAGAAAGTTCAGGCAGCGGAGCAGGGTGGTCTTTCCGGAGCCGGAGGAACCGATGATGGACAGGGCCTGTCCCTCCTCCAGGGAAAAACTGATATCGCTGAGAACCTGGGTATTGCCGAAGTGCTTTTCAATATTCCGTACCTCTAAGATTGCCATACGTTTCTCCTTTAACGGAAATAGTCCAGCTTCCGTTCAAACCAGCCAAACAGCAGGGTCAGGACGCCTACAAACACCAGAAAGAAAATCGCCGTAGAAAACAGGGGCCAGATCAGGCCCTTGGCCGCGTATTCATTGGCGGTCATAATGATTTCCTTGTTGGAGATGATGCGGGCCAGGGAAGTATCCTTGACCAGGGTGATGATTTCGTTGCCCATGGGGGGAACGATGCGCTTCACCAGCTGAAGAAGCGTGACCTTGAAGAAAATCTGGGGCTTCGTCATGCCCAGCACCTGTCCGGCCTCATACTGTCCCCGGGGAACCGACTCAATGCCGCCCCGGAAAATTTCGGAGAAGTAGCAGGCGTAATTGATTACAAAGGCCACCACCGCCGCCATCAGCCGCCCACTGTTTCCGGCGGGCCAGGGCGTTCCCCAGCCCAGGAGACCCGGCCCCAGGAAGATGACCAGCAGCTGGAGCATCAGGGGAGTGCCCCGGATGATCCAGACAAAGGTCTTGACCAGCCAGGACAGGGGTTTGAAACGGCTCATGGAGCCAAAGCAGACCAGAAGCCCCAGAGGAATCGAGAAAATCAAGGTCAATCCGAAAATCTGGCAGTTGATGATAAAGCCCTCACACAGGCGGCCCAGGATTACACTCATATGTTCACACCTCAAAAAACTCCCTGTGGGACAAGGGAAAAATTCCCCTGTCCCACGGAAGATTGTATGTTTCTTATTCAGCCAGCTCCAGGTTGTACTGGCCGGCCAGGGCCTTCAGAGAACCGTCAGCCACCATCTCCGCGAAGATATCATTGACGGCGTCCCGGATATCAGAGCCTTTGCGGAAGGCGACGCCATAGTTCTCAACGGCCAGCTCATCCACAATCTCCAGATCGGCGTAGTCCGTGCCCTCACCGGTCATGGCGTTCGCCAGGGTCAGGTCCAGAACAGCGGCGTCGGCAGTGCCGGCCTTGACCTCCATCAGGCAGTCGGTCTGAACGCTTTTGCCCACATAATCCGCCTGGGCCAGGCCGGCGTCGGGCTCGGAGTCCTCCGTGCCGATGATTTGTGCCTCACCGGCGGAGCCAACCTCCGCCACCACAGTCTTTCCCGCCAGGGAAGAGGTACCGGCATAGTCCGTTCCGGACTTGACCACCACCACCTGGGCGTTCTTCACATAGGGAACCGTGCAGTTCATGTTGGCCTCCCGCTCGGCATCCAGGGTCAGGCCGTTCCAGATGCAGTCAATGGACTTGCCGGCCAGCTCCACTTCCTTGGTCTCCCAGATAATCTCCTGGAATTCCGGCTCCACGCCCAGCTTTTCACAGACGGCCCGGGCCAGCTCCGTGTCAAAGCCGGTGAAGTTTCCGTCGGCGTCGGTGTAGTTCATGGGCTCATAGACCGTGTAGCCAATCACCATTTTCCCGTTTCCCTGAACATAGGCCAGGTCGCTGTCTGCCTGACCGCTTCCGGCGTCTCCGGCGGGCTGGTTCTCCGGAGGGGCCGCAGGGGAGTCGCTGCCGGCGGTGCCGCCGGAGTCCTTGCCGCCGCAGGCCGCCAGGCTCAGGACCATCACAAGGGCCAGCAGAAGGGCCCGAAGTTTCTTGCTTTTCATCATGTTTTCATCCTCCAAATTTGAACGGGCTGCCCGTTCGTTTAATACACTAACAGTTTACCATATGAAAGAACAGCTGTAAAGCATGAATTCGACCAAATCACCCCTTTGACAGAGGAGGGTTCTTTGTGTGCTTTCTCCAAAATCAGAACCTGTATTCATAGCCGGGGGGAGCTGCATGGGCGAGGATTTTTCCTGTTGCAAGGGAAATTGACGCAGTATGGCAGGAAAAAGACCGTTCAGACAGCGTTCAGCGGTTGTGAACGCAGGTTCTCAGGCAAGCCGTCATACTTTCATGGGGACGGGCATAGATTGGAACATGAATATGGAGCGGAAAAAGGACGGGATGCTATGAACACGACCATCTATCAGAATATCGCCACCCGCACCGCGGGAGATATCTACATCGGCGTGGTGGGCCCGGTGCGGACCGGCAAGTCCACCTTTATCAAGCGCTTTATGGAAACCCAGGTGATTCCCAACATTGAAAATGTGTACCGCAAGGAGCGGGCCAGGGATGAACTGCCCCAGAGCGGTTCCGGCCGGACCATCATGACGGCGGAGCCCAAATTTGTGCCGGAGGAAGCGGCTCAGGTTCAGCTGGAGGGCGGCGCGTCCTTCTCCGTGCGGCTGATTGACTGCGTGGGCTACATGGTCCGGGGAGCCATCGGCCAGTATGAGGACGACACGCCCCGGATGGTGACGACGCCCTGGTACGACCACGAAATTCCCATGACGGAGGCGGCGGAAATCGGCACCCGGAAGGTGATTTCCGAGCACTCCACCATCGGCATCGTCATCACCACCGACGGAACGGTGGCCGATATTCCCCGAGAGGACTATCTGGAGGCGGAGGAGCGGGTCATCCGGGAGCTCCAGGAGCTGGGGAAGCCCTTCATCGTCCTCTTGAACTCCGCCGATCCCAGGTCCGACCGGGCCGCCGCCATCGCCAGAGACATCGCCTCACGCTATGAGGTGAACTGCGTTCCGGTGAACTGCCTGGAGCTGGGGGAGGAGGACGTGGCGGACATCCTCAAGGCTGTCCTCTACGAATTTCCCATGCAGGAGCTGGACCTGTTCCTGCCTCCCTGGGTGGACGCTCTGCCGTCGGCGCACCCCATTAAGGCAAACCTTTACGAGGCGGTCCGGCAGAGCACCTCGCAGCTCCAGCATATCCGGGAGGTGGACGGCGTCATCGCCGCCCTGGGAAGCTGTGAGAATATCAGTGAGGCGGCCATCACGGCCATTGACCTGGGCACCGGCGTGGCCGCCGCCCGGCTGGGTCTGCCCCGTGAACTGTTTTACCGGACGCTGTCGGAGCAGTCCGGATTTGAGGTGGGGGACGACGGCGACCTCATGAGCCTGCTGACCCGTCTGGCGGCGGTGAAAGCGGAATATGACAAGGTGGCCGGGGCGCTGAAGGACGTGAAGGAAACGGGGTATGGCATCGTGGTCCCCGGCATTGACGAGCTGACCCTGGAGGAGCCGGAAATCATGAAGCAGGGAGGCCGCTACGGCGTGAGGCTGAAGGCCAGCGCTCCCAGCATCCATATGATTCGGGCGGACATCGAGACCGCCGTCTCGCCCATCGTGGGCAACGAGAAGCAGTCCGAGGATATGGTGAACTACCTGCTTCAGGAGTTCGAGGGAGACACGGGGAAAATCTGGCAATCCAATATTTTTGGCCGCAGCTTCCACGAGCTGGTCAGCGACGACCTTCAGGGCAAGCTGAAGCGGATGCCGGACGACGCCCGGAAGAAGCTTCAGGAAACCCTGACCCGCATCATCAACGAGGGCAGCGGGGGGCTGATCTGCATTATCCTGTGAGAGAGACGGGCGGGCGCCGGGAACGGCGTCCGCCTGTCCCCATGCCGGCTGCGTCCCATCCCATTCGGAGTTTTTTTGCAGGGAACGGGCTGTGTCCCGTTTTCCGGGAGTCTGGCACAATTGGGAGAACAGACACGCCCCGCGCTTCCATGTACTTGAACCCCCTTCCGTGATGTGATATGATCGGTTCATCAGAATCAGCGCAGGGGAGGGGACGGCAGTGGAACGCGGCGGCTTTATTTCATACGGAACGAGCGAAAAAGAGATCATTCGGATGGGGCTTCCGGCTATCCGGGCCATTCTTCTGGGCCCTGATGCCGGCGCAAAAAGAAGACTGCTGCTGGCCCTGGACTGGTTCATGGACCCCTATTACAAGCAGGACATCTCGGACATTCACGACGGGCTGGTGGAGCTGCTGCAAAGGGTGGCGGTTTCCTCAGATGACATTGATGCGGCGGAGGATGCCCTGGGGCTTTTGGGCGATTATGAATGGCCGCCCTTTCCAATCCTGGAACAGAATTTCGACCACATACCGGACCCGTTAAAATCCTGCGCACGGTCCGTAATCAGCATGGACAGGGATTTGGACTGACAGGAGAAAGCCGCCGCAGACCCTTCCGGCCGCGGCGGTTTTTTCCATTTTTCCTGTTTTTCCTGCGGCGCTTTCCTCAGGGGAGGTTTTTTCCGCTCTCTCTTATGTGCCTGTCTTGGGAGGTCCGCATCCTCTTACGGAATTTCCTCCGGGAGGGGCTTTCGTGCGTATTGGACAAGATCCTCCCGCACGGCGCCCAGTCTCCGGTAGGCCGCCCGGCCTTCCGCCAGGGTCATGCCCCGGTTTTCGTCGCTGGGCTGGTCCTCGCCGGGGTCGAACACATCGTTCTCCCAGAAGCACACCGGACAGATGAAGGCCACGGCCTCCTCCTTCGGAACCGGGAACGTCCGACAGCCGCAGCAGGGGCAGGGAAATTTTCCTGGCGCAGGCGGCTGCTCCGCCGGGCCCGGCGGCGTTTGCTCCGGAGCGGAGGCCTGTCCATTGACCGCCGCCGGACAGAACATCTGTTTCACGCTCACAGCGCCGTCCCTTTTTTCGGCGTATGAAGCCGGAACAGGTCCGCGCCTTCCAGCTCCAGCAGGAAGCGCTTTTTCTCCACGCCGCCGGCGTAGCCTGTCAGACTGCCGTTGGTCCCCACAACCCGGTGGCAGGGAACGAGGATGGAGATGGGATTGTGTCCCACCGCGCCGCCGACGGCCTGGGGAGAGGCGGAGACTCCGGCGGCTTTCAGCTTCTCCGCCAGCGCGCCGTAGGTGGACGTTTCTCCGCAGGGGATTTCCAAAAGCAGCTTCCACACCGCCTGCCGGAACGCGCTTCCCTGAGGGGCCAGAGGCGGCAGGGAAGGGAGAGGCTTTTTCCCGAAATAGGCCTCCAGCCAGGCCGCTGTCTGATGGAACACCGGCAGGTCCGGACGTTCCTCCGCCTCGGCCTCCAGGCCGGCGGCAAAGTATTTCTGGCCCTCCAGCCACACTCCGGCCAGGGCCTCCCCGTCGGAGGCCAGGGTCAGGGAACCCAGGGGGGAGGCCAGTTTCGTCAGATAAGTCATAGGCGACGCCTTCCTCTCATAGTGATGCTTTTATGATACCAGAACAAACGTATGATTTCAACCCCAGCCCGCAAAAAAGGGATATCCGATTGGGAGATTTTTCGCAGGGGCCCTGTCCCGGCCCGTCTGCCGGAAAACTCCGTATCATTGGGAGAGCGGGCGGGCGCAGGGGCCCGCCCCTACACCGTATCCTCCTGAAAAAATGCGAAAAAGGACAGTTCCTTCCCGATAATCCCCTTGTCAAACGGGCCGGCTCGTGTTAGGATACAGATAGCATCTGCCGGCGGCGGAGAGGAAGGGAGTCCGGTGTTTGACACGATTCTTTTTTTGATGTTCGGGACCTTGCTGTACTGGGGCGTCTGCCAGATGTTCACTGTATACGAGCCCAGGACCCTCAGCCATAAGCTGTTTTTCACCGTCAAAAGCAGGCTCCTCTGGCTGCTGCTGGTGGGACGGTACCGGGGAAGGCGCAGGATGCCGGAGGAGAGCCGGTACAAGCTCAGCGGAGCGGGGATCGCCACTTACATCGCCCTGCTGCCGGTGCTGCTGGCGTGGTACTGCCTGGTGCTGGAGCGGGTCCCGCCGTGGATGCCCTCCGGAATCTGCTGGGCCGTCTATTTTTTCGCCGTCGTTTTTCTCAACATCTTCGACGAGCTTCTGGGAAGCTGCGTCAACCGATGATTTTTGAAAGGGGGGATCTTCCATGCTGCTGGCCATTGACGTGGGCAACTCCAACACTTCTGTGGGACTGTTCGACAAGGACAAGAACCTGCGCTTTCTGGCGTCCCTGGACACGGACAGCCGAAAGACCGCCGACCAGATCAGCATCGACCTGATGAATCTCTTTACCCTCTATCATTTCAGCTATAAGGACGTCACCGGGGCCATTCTGTGCAGCGTGGTCCCGCCGCTGAATTTCATGATGGAGAAGGCCCTGACCCGCCTGCTGGGCAGACCCCCCATGGTGGTGGGGCCCGGCGTGAAAACCGGACTGAACATCCGATTGACGGTACAGACGCAGGTGGGGGCGGATATCGTTACGGACGCGGTGGCGGCGCTGGAGAAGTTCACGCCGCCTATTATCACCATAGACATGGGCACGGCCACCACCATCGGCGTCATCTCCGAGGGCCGGACCTATGAGGGGGGACTCCTCCTGCCGGGGGTCAACGTCTCTTTGGAGGCGCTGAGCCGCCGGGCGGCCCAGCTGCCGGACATCTCCCTCCAGCACCCCAAGTCCCTGATCGGGAAAAACACCGAGGACTGTATGCGTTCCGGCATCGTCTATGGCACCGCCGGAATGCTGGACGGCATCATCGACCGCATCCGGGAGGAATTCCCGGGCCGGGAGGTGAGCGTGGTGGCCACGGGGGGAAACGCCCCGGTGATTGTGCGCTACTGCCGGAACCAGGTCACCTATGACAAGTTCCTGCTGATGGACGGACTCTGGACCATCTACCAGAAGAACCGCTGAGGGAAGAGGCCCCAACAAGCGCCTGCCGGAAAACCGGCGGGCGTTTTTAATATCACAAAGAAACCAAAAAATTTCAAAAAAATTGGATTGACCGGGAACGCCGGACCACCGTTGCTGTCTATACCAGTGTGGGCCCACAACACGGAGAAAGGAGAGAGGCAGATGGAAGATCAATCCATTGTAGACCTGTACTGGCGGCGGGACCCGGACTCTATCCGGCGGACCGATGAGAAATATGGGAATTACTGCCGGACCATTGTCCGAAATATTCTGCCGGATGGCCGGGACCAGGAGGAATGCGTCAACGACACCTGGATGAAGGCCTGGAACGCCATGCCGGATCAAAGACCCAGCCTGCTGGGGCCCTTCCTGGGAAAGATTGCCCGGAATCTGGCCTTCAACCGCTGGCGGGCAGGCCATGCGGAGAAACGGGGCGGGGGAGAGCTGCCCCTGATTCTGGAGGAGCTGGCAGAGTGCATCTCGCCCGACGACACATCCCGGACCGTAGAGACGGCGGAGCTGGAGGAGGCGGTGAACCGCTTTCTCCGGGCTCTGCCGGAGCGGGACTGCAATGTGTTTCTGCGGCGCTTCTGGTTTTCGGAGCCTGCGGCGGACATCGCCCGGCGCTATGGAATGAAGGAGGCCACGGTGCGGACCAGCCTGTTCCGCAGCCGGGCGAAGCTGCGGAATTTTTTGGAAAAGGAGGATCTGTTATGAACAAGCAGGAACGGCTGTTCCTTGCCATCGGCGGAGCGGACCCGGAGCTGGTGGCCCGCAGTGAACAAAGAAGGCGGAACCACTGGCTCAGGTACGCTCCGGCCATCGCGGCCTGCCTGCTGATGGTGCTGACGGTATTCCAGATCAAACCCCTTTGGGCAGCAACCCCCGACATCGTTTCTCCGGGAACGCCGGGGCCCGGTGTGTGGAATCCGCCGGAGGATGAGGAGCCGGGCAGGCAGGAGCTCATTCTGCCGGAGGGGGGCGGCGAAATCGGGACCCTGCGGCTGCTGAGCTGGGCGCCTCAGTCTCAGGATGAGGCGGTGGATTTCCTGATTTATGTCAACGAAGAGCAGTTTGCTATCTGTGAAGAAGATGGGCTTTACAGCATCAGAAGCATCAGCCCTCTGCCGGAGGATTTCCCGGTCTGCGGCCTGGATATCCGCCATCTTCCCGGAACAGCGCCCCAGGAGGCCAGGGAGGAGGCGGAGGCGGCTTTGGAGTATTCGGACATGACTCACGAGGAGCTCTCCGCCGCTCTGCCGGGCAGTCTTTATCTGCGGTCCGGCGGGGGGACGGACTGGGACTCGGAGCAGGCGGAGCTCTGGTTTGTGGAGGACGGACAGGGGGGGACCTTCGTCCTCATGGCCCGGTATTTTCTGGAGGCTGAGGAGGGATTGGGACAGCGTTTCCGGGACATGGTTTCCAGCTTCCGGGTGGTCTCTCTGAACGAGACCGTGCCCGAGTGGATGCGCTCTCTTTATGAGACAACAGAACGCCTGTTCCCGGCGCTGCTGTCCGGCGACCTCTCCGGCGTCTCCGATTTGCTGGCGGAGGATGCCGATGCGGACGCTTACGGGGAAAATGTCTGGGAGAACATCAGCATTGCTTCCGTGGACTACGCGCCGGATGACGACCGGGACCCCCATTCCGCGATTGTGTCCGTCAAGCACCGGCTGAATCTGGAGGAAGGGGAAAGCTTCAGCTATCTGACCATGGAGCTGGTCCGTCAGGACGGACAGTGGCGGCTCTCCTGGTCCGGCATCGAGAAATAAAGAAAACCGTGCCCCGCTCTGTGGAACGGGGCACGGTTCCTGTTCAGGTGTTCATCTCAATGCCCCGGTCCCGGAACGGGGCCAGAACATCGGGGGTGCACATGGAGCTCCAGAAAACCGAATACAGATTTTTCAGCCGTTCCCATCCCTGCACACTGGTGACGTCGAAAATGTCCTCCTCGCCGTCCCAGTCCGGCTTCAGCAGAAAATAGATACAATTTCCGCCGTCAAACTCCAGCTCCAAAACCTTGTCCAGGTCTTCCTCTGTCAGCCGCAGCTTCTGAAAATAGGACACCATCTCCGGCACCGGTTCCTCCAGGTAACAAAAATGATCCACTGGCTCCAAATACCGCCGTTTCATCTCCGCCAGCTCCGATTCAAAGCTGGGGCTTTGATCTAAAATGCTGTCAATGACCACCAGCTTGAAATTGAAATCCGCGAACATGCCGCTTTCATCTGTAAAACGGGACATCACGGTCCCCTCCCTTCATGTCATGGAAATGCCGGACAAACACAAAAGGTCTGTCCGGCACTCCGTCCAAAGTACTTTATTTCGCCAGAACCTTCTTCAGCTTGGCAAAGCGGGGCAGGGAATCCTGCTTGGGCAGCTTGGGTTCGCCCTGAATCAGGGGCAGGGCATAGTCCACAAAGTCCCGGGTCACGTTGTCGTGGCTGGGGGTGATCCACTCCAGAGGCACCTTCTTCTCGGTGTTGGCCACGTCGGTCAGACCCAGCAGTCTGGTTTTGCAGACATATTTCCCATCCTCATAGGTCCGCTCGAAGCCAACCATCTTGTCGGTGATGCCCGCCACGGCATTTTCCACGGCGGCCTTGCCGGACATATAGGACTCCTCGATGTCGGTCTCAGAGGCCAGATGGGCGCCGCAGCGCTGGAGCAGGCTCAGCTCGATGCCCCGGACCTTGGCTCCGGTCTTCTGCTTGCAGGCCTCGGCCAGCAGAGCGGCCAGGCCGCCCAACTGGGCGTGACCGAAGCCGTCGGTGGCGGAGGTCTTCGCCTCGGAGACAAAGGAGCCGTCGGCATAGTGGATGCCCTCGGAGACGGCCACCATGCAGTTGCCCTTTTCCTTATAGATGCGGTCCACCTCGTTCAGGAACTGGTCCATGTCGAAGTCCACTTCGGGGAGGTATACCAGGTCGGGGCCCGCGCCGTAAGCGGAGGCCAGGGAGGCGGCGCCGGCCAGCCAGCCGGCGTGGCGGCCCATGATCTCGATGATGCAGACCATGCCGGTGTCATAGACCCGGGCGTCCTGATAGACCTCCATGCAGCTGGTGGCAATATACTTGGCGGCGGAGGCGAAGCCGGGGCAGTGGTCGGTTCCGAAAAGGTCGTTGTCGATGGTCTTGGGTACGCCCATCACCCGGCACTCATAGCCCACCTTCTGCATATACTTGGAAATCTTGTTGCAGGTGTCCATGGAGTCGTTTCCGCCGTTATAGAAGAAATAACGGACATCGTATTTCTTGAAGATTTCCAGGATGCGCTTGTAGTCGGTGTCATCCACATCGGGGTCCTTCATTTTGTAGCGGCAGGAGCCCAGGGCGGAAGAGGGGGTGTACTTCAGCAGTTCCAGCTCGGCGGGGTCCTCCTGGCCCATGTCGAACAGCCGGTCGTTCAGCACGCCCTTGATGCCATGCTCCGCGCCCAGCACCCGGGTGATGTTGGGATTTTTCAGGGCGGTATCAATGACACCGTATACACTGGCATTGATGACAGAGGTGGGGCCGCCGGACTGGCCCACAATGCACGCGCCTTTCAATTCGCTCATATGAAAAGCCTCCTTTAAATACTATGTGGCGCCTCAGTTTGGACAAACCACGGTATTTCTATCATAGCATTCAAAAAAAGAATTGTAAATACTTGCATTTTATTTTTTTTGTGATATTATCATAGGAGAAAATCGTTTTCGTCTTCCCGATGCGGCAAATCCACGCCGCGGAAGGAGCGGCGGAACAAATAAACTGTCAGGAGATGATTGTTATGGCACTGGTCACTTCCACTGAGATGTTCAAAAAGGCCTATAACGGAGGCTACGCCATCGGAGCCTTCAACGTCAACAACATGGAGATCATCCAGGGTATCACCGAGGCCTGCCGCGAGGAAAAGGCGCCTGTGATCCTTCAGGTCTCCAAGGGCGCACGCGCTTATGCCAACCGCACCTATCTGGTGAAGCTGGTGGAAGCCGCTGTCATTGAGTGCCCCGAAATTCCCATTGTGCTCCATCTGGACCACGGCGACAGCTTCGAGACCTGCAAATCCTGCATTGACGACGGTTTCACCTCTGTCATGATCGACCTCTCCTCCAAGTCCTTCGCTGAAAACATCGAGGGAACGAAGAAGGTCGTCGAGTATGCCCACGACCACGGCGTGGTGGTCGAAGCCGAGCTGGGCGCTCTGGCCGGCGTGGAGGACGACGTCAACGTTTCCGCCGAGGAATCCCACTACACCCGTCCCGAGGAAGTGGAGGAGTTCGTCTCCAAAACCGGCTGCGACTCCCTGGCCATCGCCATCGGCACCAGCCACGGCGCTTACAAGTTCACCGCCGCGCAGTGCACCCGTGACCCCGCCACCGGCGAGCTGGTTCCGCCTCCGCTGCGCTTTGACATTCTGGAGGAGGTTGTCAAGCGTCTGCCCGGCTTCCCCATCGTGCTCCATGGCTCCTCTTCCGTGCCCCAGGAGTTCGTGAAGATGATCAACGCGAATGGCGGCAAGATGCCCGACGCCGTGGGTATCCCCGAAGCGCAGCTGCGCAAGGCCGCTGAGAGCGCTGTCTGCAAAATCAACATCGACTCCGACCTGCGGCTGGCCCTGACCGGCACCGTCCGGCAGTACTTCAATGAGCATCCCGACCATTTCGACCCCCGCCAGTATCTGAAGCCTGCCCGCGCCAACATCAAGGAGCTGGTTCGCCACAAGCTGGTGAACGTTCTGGGCTGCAACGGCAAGGCATAATCACAGGCAATCAAAAGGGAGCGTTTCGGCGCTCCCTTTCTCTCATCTTATGCATGAAAAAAGAGAGGATAAACGGAACGGTCTGTGTTATATTGTCAGCACACTTGAAATAGGACCATAGAATTTGAGCCGGGGAGGAAACATGATGGATTGGCTGAACAACTGGAACGCGGCGCTGGATGATCTGGAGCTGCATCTTGACGGAGAAATTGATCTGGAAAAAACAGGGCGGATTGCAGGCTGCACGGCCTACCATTTTCAGCGAATGTTTTCCTACCTGGCAGGTGTGCCTCTGAGCGAGTATGTCCGGCGGCGGCGAATGACCCGGGCGGCGGCAGATCTTCAAAAAGGGGATAAGGTGCTGGATGTGGCGCTTCGGTATGGCTATGAGTCGCCCACCGCCTTTAACAGAGCCTTTCGCGCCGTCCATGGCATCGCGCCCTCTGCCGCAAAACAGGAGTGTGTAAGGCTAAAAGCCTTTCCAAGGATACGCTTTAAATTGGTTCTGAAAGGAGATACTGAGATGGAATATCAGATTGTGAAAAAGGAGGCGTTCCGCATCGTGGGTTTTCGGACCCGCATCCCCAAAGACCAGGATGAGAGCTTTCGGGTGGTCCCTGAGTTCTGGGCGGAGACGGGTCCCCGGCTGGGGGAACTGATTCCCCTGATGAGCCCTGATATGGAAGGGGTGTTAGGCGTTTGTACTTGTCACCTGGAGGAAAACTTTTACTATATCGCCGTGGCCTCCTCCGAGCCTGTTCCGGCGGGACTGTGCGAGTGGACCGTGCCAGCCGCCACATGGGCGGTATTCTCCGGCTGCGGCAGACTGCCTATGGACATTCAAAATCTGCAAAAACGGATTGTGACAGAGTGGCTGCCCGATTCCGGATATGAGTGGGCACAGGCTCCCGACATTGAAATCTATCTGGACCCGCCGGGGGTGGAGGACGGACGCTTTCAGGTGTGGCTTCCCATTGTCAAAAACCAATAAAGAGAATGCCGGCCAATCCGCAGCTTTGCGAATGTATTCCGGCGGGGCGTTCCGACAGGGCCTGTGAGGCTTGACGGCGGGAAATAAGACGCACCCTTTTGCCGGCGCCGCATAAGCTGGACGGAGAGGGGGAGAGGCCATGATTCCTCAGCTGCGTCCATATGACCGGGAAGCCGCCGTTCTGTATGCCCATCAGTGGGCCTACGGACGAAATCCGCTCTTTTATGACTATGAATATCTGGGCGGCGACTGCACAAACTTTGCGTCTCAATGTCTCTATGCCGGAAGCGGCATCATGAATTACACGCCTACCTATGGATGGTATTATATCAGTCCCAACCAGAAAGCGCCGGCCTGGACCGGCGTGCCGTACCTGTACAATTTCCTGACCCGGAACCAGCGCTCCGTCGGCCCGGCAGGGGAGCCCTGCGGCATAGAGGAGCTTCTGCCCGGTGACCTGATTCAGCTCTCTTTCAAGGGGGAGAGCTTCCAGCACTCGCCCATTGTCGTTTCGGTGGGTACACCGGCGACGCCGGAAAATGTGCTGATTGCCGCCCATAGCTACGACGCCGACTACAGGCCTCTGTCGACCTATGAATACCGGGCCATCCGTATGCTGCATATCATCGGCGTTTTCCGTCCATAAAACAGCAGCGCACCCATGAAAGGGACGTGTTTTTCATCCTCCTGCCGCGTCAAAACCGTTTAAGCGTTTACTTGAAGGAACCCGTAAAGGGTTCCTTTTCCATGTCCCGGCGGAAGCGCGGCGCAGGAAGCCGGCATAAATCTGCTGGTATGCCTGCCGGTTTCAACTTTTGCCGGAACGACTGTGGGCGGTTATCCATCATGGATAACCGCCCTGCCTGCCTGAAGGCAGCTTACCAGTCCCGCTCCCGAATCGCCTCCTCCACGTCAATGGGAATGCCGAACCACTCCAGAAGATAGCCGACGGTTTCCCCAATACAGTCCCGGGCCACCGTTTCAAGCTCACTGCCGTTCTCGTCGAATTCCTCCTGAAGGTCGTTGATGGCGCAGACCACTCCGTCCAGCCTGGCCTGAATGGCCTCGGTATCGGTTTCGCCGGTCTCCAGCAGGTCAATCACCGTTTGAAGTGCGGCCTTCACCTTGTCCACCAGAAAATCGGGGTAGTACTCGTCCCGGTACATCTCGCTCAGCAGCTGATAGTCTCTGTCAAATGCTTTCATCCTGTGCTCCTCTCAAACTAAGATTTGTTGAAATGAAGTGTATCACAGCCGGTGTCCGGATTCAAGCGGCTGCCGTCGCCGGGGCTGAAAAGAGGCAGGCACGTCCGTTCCGCCCTGGGGCATGAACAGGCCGCGGCCATGGGACAGACGCCGGCAGGCGGGGAAATCCCGCCGCTGCCTGAAGAACCTCCGGCGCGTAAACGCCTGGCGCAAGGAAAAAGTAAAAAAGAAGCTCCGATTTTGCGGTTGCGCATGACACTGAAATTTGATATACTAATAAAGATTGTAAAAATCAACAGGGAAAACCGCCGAAAGGAGAGGGGCATGCGAATCTTAGGCATTGATCCCGGCTTTGCCACCATCGGCTTCGGCCTGGTGGAAGCCGAGCGGGGACAGGTACATATGAAAACCTACGGCACCGTCACCACCCCGGCGGGACTGCCCCTCAGCCGGCGGCTCTACCAGATCGGCACAGATATGGAGGACCTGATCGGCCAGCTGAAGCCCCATGTGATTTCCATTGAAGAGCTGTTTTTCAATACCAATATCACCACCGGCATCGCCGTGGCCCACGGGCGGGGCGTGATTCTCTACGCCGCGGAAAGATGCGGCGTCCCCCTGTACGAATATACGCCCTCGCAGGTAAAGCTGTCGGTGACGGGCTACGGCAAGGCGGAAAAACGGCAGGTGATGGACATGACACGGCGGCTGTTGAAGCTGAACGCCATTCCCCGGCCCGACGATGCCGCCGACGCCCTGGCTCTGGCAATCTGCCACGCCAGAAGCGCGACGTCCCGGCTTCCCAGAACGGGGGACGTGAAGGAGACCATCTGAGAACTGAAGAGGAAGTCCGGCTTTGCCGGGCGGAGAAAGAGGAGTTGCGATGTTTTACTATCTGGAGGGCACGGTGGCGGAGCTGCTGCCCTATCTGGCGGTGATTGACTGCGGCGGCGTGGGCTACGCCTGCAAAACCACCAACAACACCCTGTCGGCCCTGAAAAAGGGCCAGAGGGGAAAGCTCTACACCTATCTGAACGTAGGCGACGGCATTTTTGAGCTGTACGGCTTCGCCACGCAGAGAGAGCTGAACAGCTTCCGGCTGCTGATTGGCGTTTCCGGCGTGGGCCCCAAGGCGGCGCTGGCTATTTTGTCCGTGGGAACGCCGGAGACCCTGGCCATGGCCATTGTCACCGGCGATGAGAAGAGCCTGACGGCGGCCCCGGGCATCGGCAAGAAAATTGCCCAGCGTATCATTCTGGAGCTGAAGGACAAAATGGCTAAGGAGACCGGCGGCAGTCTGGATTTCTCCGGCGGCAAGGGCGGACCCGCTCCCGCCATGTTCGCCAGCAAGGCCGCCGAGGCCGCCCAGGCCCTGGCGGTGCTGGGATATACCAGCCAGGAGGTCTCGGCAGCCCTGAAGGGGCTGGATGTGGAACAGCTGCCCCTGGAGGAAATTGTCCGGCAGGGCTTGAAGCGGATGGCAAAGTTGTAAGAACCTGTATTCACAATCGCTGCACGCCGTTTGGCCGGTCTTTTTCCCGTCATACTGCGTCGATTTTCCTTGCCATACGTCAGTATGGCTGCGAAAAATCTCCTTGCCTGACGGCAAAAATCCTCACCCATCCGGCATCCCCCGGCTATGAATACAGGTTCTAAGCAGAAACAGGGAAGGGAGCATCGAGAAATGGACCCATTGGACGTATTTCATGAAACCCCCAAACAGAGCGCCGGCCCGTCCGGCGGCGAGGAGATCTCCGCCCCCGGCTGGGACGCCATTACGGAGGCGTTCCAAACGCTCTATCCTGGCCAGGAGCATCCCCTTCACTTCGGGGTCCTGATTCCCTGGCAGCTGGGAGGGCCAAACCCTTTACAGGGCGTCAGCGCCTACGACGGCGGGGATTTCTTCCACCTTGTTACCTACGGGCTGACGGACCTCTATGAGAAAGAGGGAACGGACCCGGACTACAGCGGCTACGGCTATGAATTTACCATGAAGCTCCGCAAGGCGGGGCTGGAGGACGTTCATGCCGAGCTGCACTGTGCCGCCGGAATTTTGCAGGACCTGGCGAAGCTGACCTTTGAGAAGGGCGAGCAGTTCTATCCCAATGAGTATATCTACACCGGCCAGACTACCGGGATGGACGTGAGGCAGGTCTCGAAGCTCACCGGCTTCATCACCGCATGGGATGAGGCGGGGACCATCGAGACCCCCAACGGGAAGGTGGACTTCGTGCAGCTGATCGGCGCGACAGACCCGGAGCTGCGGGCCGTTATGGACGGAACGCTCCGGGTGGCGGAGCTGGCGGAACGGCTGGGCGGCTGGACAGACTACACAAGAGACAGCACGGTTTGAGCCGCTGTCTCCACGACAGGGAAGGGAGCGAACGCAGATGGCAAAATATGAACGCAGGTTTCAGGGAGACTTTGACGGGGTTCTCCACCGGCTGCACGAGGGCATTTTAAGCGGGAGCGCGTCTGCCAGCTTCGAGAACGGCAGCGATTACGCCGCCGGAAACGTCCGCTGCGCGGTCCGGGTCTATGAGCGGTACAGCGTTGCCGGGGGCAACCGGCTCAGTGTCAGCGTGACGCTGGTGGGGCAGGACAGGGATCTGTTCCTGTCCGCCATCACAGCCGGCGGAAGTCAGGCTATGTTTTTTAAAATCAACACATGGGGTGAGGAGGCCTTTCTGGAGAAGGTCCGGAATATTGCCGAAACACTCTGAAGAAAAAGGGAGGGGAGAGCCATGCTGCTTTCTTCGCTGGCTGCCCTGGGGTTTCTCGGCAGCATATTGATGATGTTCCGCTTTTCCAAGTACTGCCGCCTGCTCAATAAGCGCTGGGAGCTGGACCGGGAGACGGCGGACCGCTATCAGGCGGGGGCCCAGCGCAGTCTGGCGGCTATGGGCGCTTTGCTGGGCGGCTGCGTGGCCGCGATTATTCTGAAGGCTCTGATTTCCTGAATGGGCGCTCCCGGCTATCAAGAAGCCCCGGAGAGGGGACAGGACGAGGAAGTGAGTATGTGAGCATCGACTTTGGAAACGATATTTATGAGGAGCCCATTGTAGCGAAGACCTTCCTTCAGGAGGACGCCCAGGAGGGCTCTTTGCGCCCCAGGACGCTCCGGGAGTACATCGGTCAGGAGAAGGCCAAGGAGAATCTCTCCATTTTCATTCAGGCCGCCCGGAAGCGGGAGGAATCCCTGGATCATGTGCTGCTCCACGGTCCTCCGGGCCTGGGCAAAACCACGCTGGCGGGCATCATTGCTCAGGAGATGGGGGTGAACATCCGCATCACCTCCGGCCCCGCCATAGAGAAGCCCGGCGACCTGGCGGCCCTGCTGACGAATCTGAACGAGGGAGACATTCTCTTTGTGGATGAAATCCACCGGCTGAACCGCTCCGTGGAGGAAATTCTGTACCCCGCCATGGAGGACTATGTGCTGGACATTATTGTGGGGAAAGGGCCCTCTGCCAACTCCATCCGGCTGGACCTGTCCCGGTTCACCCTGATCGGGGCTACCACCCGGGCGGGCCAGCTCTCCGCGCCTCTGCGGGACCGTTTCGGCGTAACGCTGCGTCTGGAGCTCTACACGCCGGAGGAGCTGTCCCGTATTGTGACCCGCTCCGCCCGGATTCTGAATGTGGAGATTGTGGAGGAGGGAGCCATGGAGGTCGCCAGGCGCTCCCGGGGCACGCCCCGCATCGCCAACCGGATGCTCCGCCGGGTCCGGGACTTCGCCCAGGTGAAGGCCGACGGCATCATCACCAAGGACGTGGCGGACCAGGCCCTGTCCGCCCTGGAAATTGACTATCTGGGTCTGGACCCGGTGGACCGGCGGATGATGGCGGCCATCATCGACAACTACGGCGGCGGTCCCGTGGGACTGGAGACCCTGGCGGCCACCATCGGAGAGGAGTCCGTGACCCTGGAAGACGTTTATGAGCCCTACCTGATGCAGCTGGGCTTTTTGACACGGACCCCCCGGGGCCGCTGCGTGACGCAGAAGGCCTATCAGCATCTCCACAGAACCGTCCCCGGCGGCGCGCAGGGGGATTTGATGGACCAGCTGACGCTGTGAGGGGGCCGGAGTATCTGGTGTCCGTCCGCCTCCGGCGGGCGCTGCCGGAGGGAAGCTGGCTCCGGCGGCTGGGTCCGGTGCGCTGGCTGACGGAGAGGCACGCGCTGGAATTTGACCGGCCCGTCACCTTCCTGGTGGGGGAGAACGGGACGGGGAAGTCCACACTGCTGGAGGGCATCGCCGTGGCCTGCGGCTTCAACCCCGAGGGCGGCACCCGGAATTTCAATTTCTCCACCCGGGCCACACACTCCGAGCTGGGGGAGTACCTGACCCCCGCCCGGAGGCGCTACGCAAGAGACGGCTTTTTCCTCCGTGCCGAGAGCTTTTACAACGTGGCTACCAACATTGACGAGATGGACGAAACCCTTGCCGCAAGCCCCAGGCTGATTGACAGCTACGGCGGCGTGTCCCTCCACTGCCAGTCCCACGGGGAGAGTTTTCTGGCGCTGGTTCAGAACCGCTTCGGCGGGGAAGGGCTGTACCTGCTGGACGAACCGGAGGCGGCCCTGTCGCCCACCCGGCTTCTGACGCTGCTGGGGGAGATGAACGCGCTGGTGAAGGCGGATTCTCAATTCATCGTGGCCACCCATTCGCCAATCCTGATGGCGTTCCCCGGGGCCCGGATTTACGAGCTCAGCGGAACGGGCATCCGGGCGGCGGAGTACCGGGAGACAGAGCATTATCAATTGACAAAGCGTTTTTTAGATGACCCGGAACGGATGCTGCGGTATCTGCTGAAGGACGAGTAAGGAGGGAAGACGATGCTGGAACGGTATCTTTTGGATATAGAGGGCGCGGAGATGTACGACCTCCGGAAGGGCATAGAGCTGGGCAGGTTCCACGAGGTCTACAAGCTGGCGGGCCCGGCGCTGGAGGATATGCTGTGCATCCAGGGCGAGGATGAGTGGATGGACTTCGTGACGCAGCAGGGTCCGGAGCTGGAGGAGCGCCCCCTGTGCCTGCACCTGGCGGCGTGGCACCGCCGCTGCGTGGAGATCGGCTGCTATGAGGGGGACGTGACGGAAAAGCTGGCGGACTACCTTCGGAACAACCTGACGGAGGAACAGTTCAGCAGCATGGAGCGCCCGGCGGTCAATGTGGACATCGATGAGCCGAACGGGGACCTGGGGCCCCAGCTGGAGCCGTATCGCAGGCAGGCGGAAGCCTGGGGCTGCAAGCTGCACGCCTTCTTTGACGACACATACTGCGCGGGGCTCTACTTCGTCTTTCTGGAGAAGCCCCGGCCGGGGCGCATATAATGGAAGAACTGCTCTTCTGGCTCTTCACACTGATGACGGCCCTTCTGATTCCCGGGTGCATGATTGGCTTCGGACGGCACTTCCGGGACCATCCTCCCGGGGAAATCAACGGCGGCTATGGCTACCGTACCGCCCGCTCCATGCGGAACCGGGAGACCTAGGACTTTGCCCATGCTTACAGCGGGCGGTTCTGGTACCGGGCGGGCCGGCCCATGCTGGCGGTTACGCTGGTGTGGATGCCGGCGCTGCTTGGGCGGGACGTCGGCACGGTGGGGCGGTCTGGCATCCTATTGACAGGCTTGCAGCTGGTTCCTCTTCTGGCGGTCATTCCCGCCACGGAACGGGCGCTGAAACGTGAATTTGACGATTTTGGAAGAAAGAGGTAATGGAATTTATGGGTAAGCTATTTGGAACCGACGGCATCCGGGGCGTGGTGGGCGAGAATCTGACGGCGGACATGGCCTTTCGTGTGGGGCAGGCGGTGGCCGAGGTCCTGAGAGAGGAAAAGAACGGGGACCGTCCCACCGTGGTCATCGGCAAGGACACCCGCATTTCCTCCGACATGCTGGAATCCGCTCTGATTGCGGGCATCTGCGACCAGGGGGGCGACGTGAAGCCGGTGGGGGATATCCCCACGCCCGCCGTGGCCTATCTGACCCGGCAGGAGAGGGCGGACGCCGGCATCGTCATTTCCGCCTCCCACAATCCCTATGAGCACAACGGCATCAAGGTTTTCAACAGCCAGGGGTACAAACTCCCCGACGAGCTGGAGAACCGCGTGGAGGAAAAGGTTCTGTCGGACCGGCCCATGGAGCACCGCACCCGGGGGGAGATCGGCCGCCGGCACCACGGCATGAAGCAGCTGAAACGGGATTACATCGACTTCGTGGCCTCTACCATCGAGTCGGACCTCTCGGGGCTCCGCATCCTGGTGGACTGCGCCAACGGCGCCGCCAGCGCCACCGCGCCGGAGCTCTTCGGGCGCTTCAAGGCCCACACGGTGTTCCTTCACCGGACCCCGGACGGCGTGAACATCAATGCCCGGTGCGGCTCCACCCATCTGGAGGACCTGGCGGACCAGGTGAGGGCAGAGGGCTATGACATCGGCGTGGCCTTTGACGGCGACGCGGACCGCTGCCTGCTGGTGGATGAGACGGGCAGCGTCATTGACGGCGACAAGGTCATGGCTGTCTGCGCCCTGGACCTCAAGCGCCGGGGGCTGCTGCGGGGCAACGCCATGGTGGCGACGGTCATGAGCAACCTGGGACTTCACGAATTCTGCCGGAATTACGGCATCGACCTGATCTGCACCGCCGTGGGCGACCGGAACGTTCTGGAAGAAATGCTCCGCCGGGATTACCGCGTCGGCGGGGAGCAGTCCGGGCACACCATTTTCACCGCCCTGGAGACCACCGGCGACGGCCAGGTGACCGCCCTTCAGTTCCTTCAGGTGCTGGCCCGGTCCGGAAAAAAGGCCTCGGAGCTGGCCTCCGTCTGCGCGTCCTACCCTCAGGTTCTGGTCAATCTGGAGGTTCCCCACAGCGGCGGCGTCAAGGAGAAAATCATGGCCTCGCCCCAGCTGGCCGAAGCGGTGCGCCGTGAGGAGGAGACTTTGGCAGGGGAGGGCCGCGTTCTGGTCCGGGCCTCCGGAACGGAGGCGCTGATTCGGGTGATGGTTGAGGCAAAGACCAGCCAGATTGCACAAAATACGGCGGATCGTTTAGTGAGCCTTGTGAAATCGCTGGATTTCTGAGCGAATTTTTTATAATCAGCAGCAACAATTCTGTCAAAACTATACAAAAATTTTGCTTTTTTTCAGATGAGTCAATAAAAATGCAAGATTTTCCAGAGAATTTTTGAAGATTTTGATAAAATACTTGACATTTTCAGGGACAGGCGGGTATAATACATCATGTGCACTACTTACAAAAACGAAATACTGGCGTTGGAGGATCAGTCGGACGAGGCGCTTTGTCTCCTGGCTGCTTCCGGGAACCGAATGGCGGAGGAAACACTGGTAGCTCGATACAATCGTCTGGTGCGCACCTGTGCCCGTCCGTTCTTTCTGGCAGGCGGGGACAGTGAGGACCTGACCCAAGAGGGAATGGTCGGACTGATTACGGCAGTCCGGGAATATAACTCGGAAAAAGAAACGTCTTTCCGAACCTTCGCAGAGATCTGCATCCGCAGCCGGCTCTATTCTGTAATCCGCGCTGACCGGCGGGATAAGCAGCAGCCCTTGAATCAATCGGTATCTCTGGATACTCCATACTTTGAGTTTGAAAGCAATTCCATCGCTTCTGGTACCAGTAATTTGGCGCAGCGTAATCCTGAAGATTTCCTGATCGACAGAGAACACACGGCGGCCCTCTTATCCGGTGTCCGGAAACAGTTGTCCGAATTTGAAGCGAGGATCTTGGGGTATTATTTGGATGGTCTTTCTTGCAGGGAAATTGCCAAGGCAGTGAATAAGCCCCCAAAATCCGTGGACAACGCTGTGCAGCGCATTCGTCGCAAGGTGGCACGGCACTTACTTTCCGGCGATTTCAGCAGATGCTGAACGCAATATATTTTCTTTTCAAAGAGAGGGTAACATCATGTACGAAGACAAGACTTTAGTGTGCAAAGAGTGTGGTCAGGAGTTCGTGTTCACCGCCGGTGAGCAGGAGTTCTATGCTGAGCGCGGTTTCCAGAACGAGCCCCAGCGCTGCAAGTCCTGCCGCGACGCCCGCAAGAACGCCGCCCGCGGTCCCCGTGAGTACTTCACCGCTGTCTGCGCCGCCTGCGGCGGCGAGGCCCGCGTGCCCTTCGAGCCCCGGTCCGACCGTCCCGTTTATTGCAGCGAGTGCTTCGCGAAGATGCGGGAGCAGCAGAGATAAGGGAAGATTCCACGTTTGCACTGAATGCAACAGGACAGCCTCACGCCTTCGCGTGGGGCTGTTTTGCGCCTCCGCTCCAACGGAGCCGCCCGCAGAAGAATCAAAATCAAAAGTTATCAAAAGTTATCAAAAAACCTTTGACAGGAGGATTTTGAGATGGGACTGTTTGACAGATTCGCAGAGAAACGAAAGAGTCAGGACCTGCCGGAAGCCGGAAACCACAAAGGCTGGGAGATTCTTCTTGCGCCCTCGTCTCACCTGGCGGAAGAGGTCTTCTATGGGGAGGACGGCGAATACCGGGTTTCTTTTCGGGTGAACGACGCCTTCAGGCCGGCAAAATCCCACGCCGGAGAGGTGGAGATGCTCCATACCTACGCGCCTGACAGCGAATATGGGGAGGAAGGGGCCTGCCCGAGCCTTGCGGTGCAGTGCGACGACGAGGTATACTGCGCTGTGGAGGCGTACAAGGAGACGGGGACCGTTCCGGAGGCCCTGGCGCTGACGCCGCTGTCCGGGCCGTTTTACTTCAAGGCCAGAATCGAATATTATGGAAACCTGATGTATTTTTACGGAATGGACCTCTGCGGCGGGACCCTGGAGCATCATGGCCTGTGCATGGTTTATCCCAAGGCGCTGGCGGGAACCGAAGCGGAAGGGAAGCTGACGGCGGTTCTGGACGAGGCGGCGGAGAGCTGGTCGGAGGAGAGGGAGGCATAAATTGCGTGGCCGGCTTTTCGGCTTTTGTGGGATTTTCTATTGAATTCAGACAAACAATAGGGTATAATACTCAGCGGTGATTTTTGGAGCGGCTTCGGCTCTGTTCAGGAGCAGGGCCGGACCGCAAATGAAAAACGGAGGTTTGTAAACAATGATTCAGATTACAAAAGACACCATCATTGGTGACATTCTGGACCTGGCGCCCCAGACCGCGCCTATCTTCCTGTCCATCGGCATGCACTGCCTGGGCTGCCCCTCTTCCCGGGGTGAGACGGTGGAGGAGGCCTGCATGGTCCACGGCATCGACGTGGAAAAGCTGCTGGCTCTGGTGAATGAAGAGGCCAACAAGGCCCAGTGAGGGGCCGGAGATTTTCCGCAGCCGGAGCGGAAGGGGCGGGATGAAGCGCCTTGAACTGACGCCCCGGCTGCGTCTGCTGGCCGAATGGGTCCCCCCCGGCGGGCGGATCGCTGATGTTGGCACAGATCACGCCTATCTGCCCGTGTGGCTGCGGCTCCACGGGCGCGTGGTCTCTGCCATTGCCTGCGATCTGCGGAAGGGCCCTCTGGAACGGGCCAGGGAAACCGGCCGGCTCTACGGTGCGGACTGTATCGACTACCGGTTGGGCAACGGGCTGTCGGTGGTGTCTCCGGAGGAGGCCGATACCATCGTCATTGCCGGCATGGGCGGCGAGAACATCGCCGCCATTCTGGAACGGGCCCCCTGGACGGCGGAGGGAGCACACACGCTGCTGCTTCAGCCCCAGTCACGGGCGGAGGCGCTGCGGCGCTTTCTGATGGACCACGGCTATGCCATCCGCCGGGAGGCGCTGGCGCTGGACCGGGGAACCATCTATCCTGTGATGGAGGCCGGGGGAGGGGAGATGTCCCTGACCCTGGGCCA
The DNA here is from genome assembly GCF_947654275.1 of uncultured Oscillibacter sp. Classification (GTDB taxonomy): domain Bacteria; phylum Bacillota; class Clostridia; order Oscillospirales; family Oscillospiraceae; genus Oscillibacter. The sequence continues at coordinate 70,260 of NZ_CANTJS010000009.1, forward strand.
GCTCCATGGCGGCGCGGCCCTTGTTCACGACCCCCTGGGGGAACGGTACATCATCGAAAAGATTATCCGGCTGCAAGCCGCCGTGGCGGGCCTGAACCGCTCCGGCGCTGAAGCAGATCAGAAGCATGGAGATGAGCTGCGGGAAATCATCACCGCGCTGCTGTCCATGAGAGAGGAGTGGCGGAATGCCCAGAGTAGGTGAAATTGAGGCGGCCCTGTTTGAGATTGCCCCCAGAGACTGCGCCATGGACTGGGACAACGTGGGCCTGCTGACGGGCAAGCCGGGCAGGGAAGTGCGGAAGGTGCTGGTCTCCCTGGACATCACCCTGGACGTAATTGAGGAGGCCGGGCGCTGGGGCGCGGACCTGATTGTGGCCCATCATCCCGTCATCTTCAACGGTCAAAAGACCGTGACGGACCGGGACGTGGTGGGACGGCGGATTCTCCAGCTGGTGGAGCGGAATATCTCCGCCATCTGTATGCACACGAACCTGGATACCGCCGGCGGCGGCGTCAACGACACCCTGGCGGAGTGGCTGGGCCTCCGGGATTTTTACTGTCTGGAGGAAACCGGCGTCCTCCGTGCGGGCGTTCTGGACGAGCCTATGGACCTGGGGGCGTTCGCCGCCAGAGTAGGGAAGACCTTGGGCTGCAACGGCGTCCGCTATGCCGACGCCGGGCGGCGCGTCCACCGGGTGGCAGTGGGCGGCGGGGCCTGCGGCGAGTTCGAGGACGCCGCCATCCGTGCCAATTGCGATACCTTCGTCACCGCCGACCTGAGCTACCACCAGTTCCTGGACGCGAAGGAGAAAGGCATCAACCTCGTTGACGCGGGGCATTTTCCCACGGAGGACCCCATCTGTCACGAGCTGATCGGCTACCTGCAAACCCGGTTTCCCGGCCTTCAAATTCAAAAAGCAAACCATCGGGAAGTCATTCAATATTACGTGGAAGGAGAATAAACGCCATGTCCGGACATTCCAAATGGCATAATATTCAGAAAACAAAGGGTGCGGCTGACGCCAAGCGTTCCGCCGCTTTCACCAAGATTGCGCGGGAAATCATCGTCGCCGTCAAGGAAGGCGGCTCCGGAGACCCCAATAACAATTCCCGGCTGGCCACGGTGATTGCCAAAGCAAAAGCGGTGAATATGCCCAACGACAACATCAAGCGCACCATTGACAAGGCCCTGGGGGCAGGGAATACCGACAGCTATGAGGCCGTTACCTACGAGGGCTACGGCCCCGGCGGCGTGGCAGTGATTGTGGAGGCCCTGACCGACAACCGCCAGCGCACCGCGCCGGAGGTCCGCCACGCCTTTGACAAGTGCAACGGCAACCTGGGGGCCATTGGCTGCGTGTCTTGGTCCTTTGACAAAAAAGGCGTGATTGTCATTGACAATGAGGACGGCGAGCTGGACGAGGATACGGTCATGATGGACGCCCTGGAGGCCGGAGCCGCCGACTTCGAGGCCGACGGCCCGGCTCTGGAGATTACCTGTGACCCCGACGTCTTCAACGATGTGGTCAAGGCTCTGGAAGCAAAGGGATACAGCTTTGTCAGCGCCGAGGTTGAAATGGTGCCCCAGAACTACATTACCCTCAGCGGCGAGGGAGACGTAAAAAATATGCAGAAGCTCATTGACATGCTGGAAGACAGCGACGACGTCCAGAATGTCTGGCACAACTGGGACAACGACTGAGCAATTGTCTGCGATCTGATACGCTAGAGGGTGTCTTCAAACAAACGCAGGACAAAATAAGGAAGCAGCAGTAAAAT
>NZ_CANTJS010000010.1 GCF_947654275.1 uncultured Oscillibacter sp.
CCACCATCTACGAGGGCACCAACGAAATTCAGCGGGTGGTCATCGCCTCCCACATTCTGGGCAAGGCCGCCAAAGAGGCCTCCGCCCCCGCCGCGGGCCCCAGAGGCCCTGAGACCGGGGCGAGAAAACGCCAGATTTTCAAGGACGGCGCCCCTCAGGAGAAGGTGGAGGCCCTGGTGGCCAGCCTGAAGAAGGACGGCCACGACTTCACCGTGGGCATCCCCCTGGACACCCCCATCACCCAGGCGGAGCGGGTGGTTTCCGCCGGTCAGGGCATCGGGGAGAAAAAGAACATGAAGCTGATTGAGGACCTGGCCAAAGCCGCCGGCGCCGCCATCGGCTCCAGCCGTCCTGTGGCCGAGACGCTGAAATACGTGCCCCTGAACCGCTATGTGGGCATGAGCGGCCAGAAGTTCAAGGGAAATCTCTATATTGCCTGCGGCATCTCCGGCGCCATTCAGCACCTGAAGGGCATCAAGGACGCGTCCTGTATTGTGGCGATCAATAAAAATCCCAATGCGAAAATCTTCAAGAACTGCGACTATGGCATCGTGGGAGATGTGATGGAAATTCTCCCGCTGCTCACCGCCGCCCTGGACACCGGGGAAAAGCAGCCCGCGCCGCCTATGGTGAAAATGAAGCGGCAGGTTCCCAAAAAGGTCTATCAGCCCCGGAAGCTCTATATCTGCAACGGCTGCGGTCACGAGTACGACCCCATGCAGGGCGACCCGGAGAACGAAGTCAAGCCCGGCACCGCCTTCAAGGACCTGCCCGAGGGCTGGACCTGCCCCCACTGCGGCGAACCGGCAGACCAGTTTATTGAGATCGAGGCGTAAAAAAGAAGTATGGTCACAAAGGAACAAATCCTGTCGGTTCTGGAGTCCACAAAGCTTCCCTGTGTCCGCATTATCCCAGAGCCTGACGAAACACCCGGTCCCACAGACAGCAGATTCGGTGGGGATTACTGCCTCCCCGCCGGGACGGAAGCGTCCGAGTTGGAATTTATGGCACAGATCAACTTTGCCCAGGTCCCCCGTTTGAAGGACTTTCCGGAACGCGGTCTGCTGCAATTCTTCCTCTGCACAGAGGAGGAGAAGTTCGAGTCTTTCTATGAGGACAGCTTCGCGTGGAAACAGGACGCTGGCTTCTTTCAGGTGCGCTGGTATCCGGAGGTCCCTGAGGACGGCCCCGCCCACCCGGATGAGGTCCCTGAGACGCGCTGGGCCATGGACAAGGTCACCGGCGGCATGAAATTTGCCTCCGCAGAGGAGGTTGCTACACTGGGGCTTGGCGTAGAGGGATTTTTCTTCGACCTGGGCTCTGAGACCGGGGCAGAAACGGTGGAAAAGCTCTTTCTGGCGGATTACCAGCGTCAGGAGGCCGGCGAGCCGGACGAGAATCCCGAAGGCTACGACCTCGGCGACTGCGGCGGCGTGATGGACCTGACCGAGGATTTTGGCAACTGGGGCTTCAAGCTGGGGGGGCACCCATCCCTGCGCAGCGACGACCTGCGCCTGGAGGACACGGCGTATGCCGCCTATTCCGTCCTGCTGTTCCAGTTCGACCTGACGCTCCTGTCCCAGAGGTGCGATGCAGACACCTTCTGCTTCTTCATCAAGCCAGAGGACCTGAAGGCCGGCCGGTTTGACGATATTTTGATGGTACACCACAACTGCTATTGAACGATAAGGAGGAAACTCTCTATGTATAATTACCGCATGGTCACCGACGACCTGTACTGGGTAGGCGCGGACGAGCACCGGCTGGCCCTGTTTGAGAACATCCACCCCCTGTACCACGGCGTTTCCTACAACGCCTATGTCCTGCTGGACGAGAAGACTGTCCTCTTCGACACTGCCGACTGGGCCGTGGGCCGGCAGTTCATCACCAATGTCAAGGCCGTTCTGGCGGGCCGTCCTCTGGACTACCTGGTCATCAACCATGTGGAGCCGGACCACGCCGCGTCTATCGAGGAAATTCTCCTGCGCTGGCCCGACGTGAGGATCATCACCACTCCTAAGGCGGTCACTCTGCTCAACCAGTTCGGTTTTGGCCTGGACCCCAGCGCCATTGAAGAGGTGGCCGAGGGGGATACCAAGTGCTTCGGCAAACACACCGTGGCCTTTGTCTATGCCCCCATGGTCCACTGGCCCGAGGCCATGGTCACCTTCGACACCACCAACGGCGTCCTCTTCTCCGCCGACGCCTTCGGCTCCTTCCGCTCTCTGGACGGCAAGCTCTTCGCCGACGAGGTGGACTTTGACCGGGAGTGGATCGACGACGCCCGGCGGTACTACACCAACATCGTGGGCAAGTACGGTCCCCAGGTTGTCGCCCTGCTGAACAAGGCCGCCAGCATCGTGGGCCTGGACAACATCAAGATGCTCTGCCCCCTCCACGGTCCCATCTGGCGGAAGGACCTGGGCTATATCATCGACAAATACACCCATTGGGCCACCTATGAGCCGGAGGAAAAGGGCGTCATGATTGTCTACGCCTCCATGTACGGCAACACCGAGGCCGCCGCCGAGGTTCTGGCCTCCAAGCTCACCGCCCGGGGCGTCACCAACACCCGGCTCTACGACGTGTCCAGCACCCATGTCAGCTATCTGATTTCGGACCTCTTCAAGTACAGCCACCTGGTTCTGGCCTCCGTCACCTACAACCTGGGGATTTTCCCGCCCATGCACAACTTCCTGATGGACATGAAGGCCCTGAACCTCCAGAAGCGCACCGTTGCCATCATGGGCAGCGGCTCCTGGGCCCCCCGCTCCGGCGCGCTGATGCGGGAGGAAATCGAGAGCCTGAAAAACATGACCGTTCTGGACGAGGAGATGACCGTTACCTCCTCCCTCAAGGCGGATAACGAGTCGGAGATCGACGCCCTGGCCGACGCCATTGCCGCCTCCATTCAGAAGTAACGCGCTTTGCGCGTCCCCCCGCCGCAGGGACCAGCCGGAAGGCTGGTCCCTGTACGCTTCCGTGGCCTTGGGGAGAGGAACGCCGGCCCTCCGGCGGAGGACGGAGGCGTGTTCCTTCATGCAGGGGCCGCCCATCCCCTGAAAGCATGGAGGAAGAACGGGAGGGGACAGAGCCCCTCCCCTGCATGGCATGTTATAAAATGCGGAAATAGGCACGTCCCGCCGGCAGGGAGTCCTTGCGTCCGGCGGGACTTTCTGCTATGATAAGGCCAGCGCGTTGAGAGGCCCCAGGGCCTCCCATCCCCACCTGCAAAGGAGGCTTTACCTATGACCGGAGCCGCGCAGCTCCGGGCCCTGCTGGCCGGGGACCGGATTGTCATGGCCCCGGGGGCCTATGATGCCTGGTCCGCCCGGCTGATTGAGGCAGCGGGCTTCCCTGCGGTGTACATGACGGGCTGCGGCGTGTCCGCCAGCGTCCTGGGCCGGCCGGACATCGGCCTCATCTCCTTTCAGGAGATGGCCGCCGCCCTCCGAAGCACCTGCGCCTGCACCGCCGTCCCCGTCATCGCAGACGCGGACAACGGCTATGGCGGAACGTGGTCCGGACCGTGTCGGAGTACGAGGCCGCCGGTGCGGCGGGCATCCAGCTGGAGGACCAGGGCCCAAGCACTGCGGCCACATGGAGGGCAGGCAGCTGATTTCCAGGGAGGAGATGACGGCGAAAATCCGGGCCGCCGTCCACGCCCGGAGGGACCCGGACACCGTGCTGATTGCCCGGACCGACGCCGTGGCCGTCACAGGCTTTGACGACGCCTGTCAGCGGGCCGCCGCCTGCCGGGACGCCGGGGCCGACGTGATTTTTGTGGATGCCCTGCAAACGCCGGAGCAGGTCCAGAGCGCCGCCGCCCGTGTGGGGGCTCCCCTGATGGCCAACATGGTGGAGCAGGCCCCCCCTGGACACGGCGGACCGCCTTTTCAGCATGGGCTTCCGCATCGCCATCTGCCCGATGGCTCCCCTCTACGCCGCCACGAAGGCGGCGGGGGACCTGCTGCGGGAAACCGGGGACCTGCGGCCCTGCATGGAACGGGAGGTGGATTTCCCCGCCTTCAACCGCATGATCGGTCTGGAGGAGCTCCGGGCTCTGGAAGCCAGCTTTTCCCCCCGGGGCTGAACATGAAAGGAGACAGCTATGAACATCCAATACTTTAAGGAATACAGCCGCCACTTAAACCGGGACATGGAATTCAAGGTCTACGGTCAGGGCGGCAAGCCGGTGCTGGTCTTCCCCTGCCAGAACGGCCGCTTTTTCGACTGGGAGGGCTTCGGCATGCTGGAGACCCTGGGGGACTATCTGGAGAGCGGGAAAATCCAGCTCTTCACTGCCGACACCATCGACGGGGAAACCCTCTCCCTGGTGGAGGGCAATCCCTATGACCGGGTCCGGCTTCACGAGGGCTGGTTCAGCTATGTGATGGAGGAGCTGGTTCCCCGGGTTCGGGAGCTCAACGGCACAGGACAAAGCCTGCTGGTCACAGGCTTTTCCATGGGGGCCTATCACGCGGGCAACTTCTTCTTCCGGCGGCCGGACGTCTTCGACAGCGTCATCGCCCTCTCCGGCGTTTACGACACCTATGACATGTACAACGGATACATGGACGAGGTGGTCTACGCCAACGACCCCTGCGCCAGCATTGCCGGGATGCCGGAGGACCACCCCTATCTCCGGCTGTACAACCAGCGGAAGATTATGATCTGCGTGGGTCAGGGGGCCTGGGAGGAACCCCTGCTGGCGGGCACCCGCCGTCTGGACGCCGTGCTGCGGAGCAAGGGCGTCCACGCCTGGGTGGACTACTGGGGACACGACGTGAATCACGACTGGCCCTGGTGGAAAAAGCAGATCCGCTACTTCCTGCCCCATGCCCTGGGGGAGGCCTGAGCGTCAGAGCGGCAGACTAACCCGGCGAAACCACGGGGAAAGGAGGGCCAGCCATGACCATCGCGCCGGCACGTGAAGCTGGCGGACGGCATGGCCCGGGGACGGCATCATGGAGTTTCAAAGCTGTTTTCCCATATGGGATCAACTGACAAAGGCCCAGCAGGACCGCATCCTTGCCGGTCTGGCCTTCCGGCAGATTCAAAAAGGGGCCGTCATTCACAACGGCAGCACGGACTGCGCCGGGCTGCTGCTGCTGAAATCCGGCCAGCTCCGGGCGTATATCCTCTCGGACGAGGGCCGGGAAATCACCGTCTACCGCCTGTTTGACCGGGATATCTGCCTGTTTTCCGCCTCCTGCGTGCTGAAAAGCGTACAATTCGACATCACCATCCAGGCGGAGAAGGACACGGAGCTCTGGGTAATTCCCCCGGAGGCATACCGGAGCCTCATGGAGGAATCCGCCGCCGCGGCCAACTACACCAACGAGGTCATGGCCGCCCGGTTCTCCGAAGTCATGTGGCTGGTGGAGCAGGTCATGTGGAAAAGCATGGATAAACGGGTGGCCTCGTTTTTGACGGAGGAGTCCGCCATTGAGGGCGGGAACCGGCTGTCCATCACCCACGAGACCATCGCCAGGCACCTGGGGACCCACCGGGAGGTCATCACCCGGATTCTCCGCTATTTCCAAAGCGAGGGCCTGGTGAAGCTGTCCCGGGGCGTTGTGGAGCTTACCGCCGGGGAGAGGCTGGCGGAGCTGGGAAACGACTAAGCGGAGCTGGAAACAAGCAAACGGAATCCCCTCCCTGCGGCTGCCGCAGAGAGGGGATTTTTGTCACGGGAGGTCCATGCCGCACGCCGCGGCCTGTTCAATCAGACGGCGGTCATTGACCACCGCGTCATAGAAGCGGAATCCGCCGGAAAAGTTATAGGTCTCAAAGCCGTGTCCGGCCAGGATGCGGCAGGCGATGTAGCTCCGCAGGCCGCTCTGGCAGACAACATACACCGGCTTGCCGGCCTCAAGCTCCCCCAGCCGCTCCCGCAGCGCGTCCACGGGGATGTTCCGGAAGCCCTCAATCCCGCCGCCGGCGTACTCCTGGGGGGTCCGGACGTCCAGCAGCGTCACGCTGCCGTCCCGGGGCAGGGTCTTCACGTCCTCCAGGCGGAACTGCTTCACAACGCCGCCGGCCAGATTTTCCACCATGAAACCCGCCATATTCACCGGGTCCTTGGCGGAGGAGTAGGGCGGCGCATAGGCCAGGTCCAGGTCCTTGAGCTGGATGGCCGTCATTCCGGCGCGGATGGCGGTGGCCAGCACGTCAATCCGCTTATCCACGCCCTCATAGCCCACAATCTGGGCCCCCAGCAGACGGAAGCTTCCCTTTTCAAAGACCACCTTCATGGTCATCACCCTGCCGCCGGGGTAGTAGCCCGCGTGGCTCATGGGGGACAGCACAACCGCGTCCGCCTCCAGCCCGGCCTTCCGGGCGTTGGTCTCGTTGACGCCGGTGGAGGCCGCTGTCAAATCAAACACCTTTACAACGCTGCTGCCCTGGCTCCCCGAATACCGGCTGTCCCCGCCGCAGATGTTGTCCGCCGCAATGCGCCCCTGCTTGTTGGCGGGGCCCGCCAGGGAGATCACCGCGTCCTGTCCGGTGACGAAGTGCTTCACCTGCACCGCGTCGCCTACGGCGTAGATGTCCGGAACAGAGGTCTCCATCCGGTCGTTGACCGCGATACTGCCCTTCAGGCCCAGCTCCAGGCCCGCCTCCTTCGCCAGGGCGGTGTCCGGGGTGACGCCGATGGCCAGCACCACCATACCGGCATGGAGGGGAGCCCCGTCCTTCAGCAGCACGTCCACGCCGCCGTCCCGCTCCTCAAAGCCCTCCACCGTCTGCCCCAGGGCCAGCCGGATGCCGTGCCGCCGGGCCTCGCTGTGGATGAAGGCCGCCATGTCCGGGTCGAAGGGGTTCATCAGCTGGCGGGGCCGCTGGACGACGGTAACCTCCATCCCCAGCTCCCGCAGGTTTTCCGCCAGCTCCAGACTGATAAAGCCGCCGCCCGCCAGCACGGCGGACCCGGGATGATGGGCGTTGATAAAGTCCTTGATGCGGAAGGTGTCCTCTACGGTCCGGAGGGTAAACACCTTTTCCAGTCCCACGCCGGGAAGCCGGGGCTGTGTGGGCCTGGCTCCGGGGGATAGAATCAGTTTGTCATAGCGCTCCTCAAATTCCGTCCCAGTCTCCAGATTCTTCACGGAGACGGTTTTCCTCTCCGGGTGAATGGCGGTGACCTCGTGGCGCACCCGCATATCCACCCGGAACCGGGCAAAAAAGCTCTCAGGCGTCTGGAGGGTCAGGGCCTCGGGGTCCTCAATCACCCCGCCGATGTAGTAGGGCAGGCCGCAGTTGGCATAGGAGACGTATCCCGACCGCTCGAACACCACAATCTCCGCCGTCTCGTCCAGCCGCCGCAGCCGGGCCGCCGCCGTGGCTCCTCCCGCCACGCCGCCGATGATGACTACCTTCATGTCAGCGTTCCACCTTTCCTGTATAGGCGGCAATCCCGCCAATATTCTTTACATTCGAATAGCCCATTCGGGTCAGTATCCGTACCGCCTGACTGCTCCGGGCGCCGCTGTGGCAGTAGACGAACAGGGGCGCGTCCTTCCCTGCCGCCTCCTCCCGGTCAAGGGTCTGAAGCGGCGCGTTCCGGCTTCCGGGGATGTGGCCCTCCCGGTACTCCTGGGGCGTGCGGACGTCCAGCAGCACCGCGCCGGGGATCTCCCGGAACTCGCTCACGCCCTGGTCAATACGGGGGCCGCTCAGGAAATCAAACAATCCCATGGCGCGTCCTCCTTACAGCAGGGCGAGAATCTGGCTTTTGGGCCTTGCGCCTGTGGCCTGATTCACGACGGTTCCGTCTTTCACCACCACCATGGCGGGAATGCCCATGACGCCGAACTGTCCGGCCAGCTCCGGCTGCTCATCCACGTTGATCTTGCCCACCTTGATGTCGGCGCGCTCCCGGGCAATCTCATCCAGAATGGGGCCGACCATGCGGCAGGGGCCGCACCAGGGGGCCCAGAAATCCAGAAGAACGGGCCGGTCCGAGCGGAGCACCTCGCCGGCGAAGTTATCCTTGCTAATATTGATGACAGACATTGTATGTCCTCCTTTTCTGATGTGGTGATTCTATGATACCAGAAGCGTCACGGCTCTTCCGTGACAATGTCACCCTTCGGGCTTTTCGCTTTGCAGATCAGCTGGGTCATGGTTCCCATGGGGCAGCAGACGCACCAGCTGCGGGGCTTGAACAGAACCATGGTGATGAGGCCCAGGACGGTGGAGGTCAGCATGACGCTGTAAAAGCCGAAGGCGAACTGAGCGACGCCGGGGGAAAAGAGGGTGCCGTGATAGGCCCAGTGCCAGGGCAGCTTGAAGGTCCACAGCAGCGTCACCGCCTGCCTGAGCGTCCGCGCCCCGGCAAACACCAGATACGTGTTCCAGAGCATCTGGAAAAACATGACGAAGAAGAACAGCAAAAATCCATAGCGGAATCCCCTGCTCTTCATCCACCTGGGAATATCCTTTTTTCGGGACAGCCCAAACCGGCCTCCCAGCAGGCCGAACAGCTGTCCCCGGCCGCAGTACCGGTTGCAATAGCCCTTGGTGCCTTTGACCAGTGAAATGATAAGCGGAATGCAGAAAAACAGCATGCCCAGCCAGGCAAACAGGATATTGAAAAAACCCAGCGCCATATAGGTCAGCTCTACCATCCACAGATAGTCATACCAGCGTTTTTTCTGGTTTTTCGGGTTTTTTGTGCTTTTCATGCCTGCGCCTCCCGAATCTCAATGACGGACGCGGGGCATTCCCTTGCGCACTTCCCGCAGCCCACGCAGCGCGTCCTGTCCACCCGGGCGTAAATTCCGTTCCGAATCTGTATGGCGTTCATCGGACAGACCCTGGCGCAGCAGCCGCAGGCAACGCAGAGATCAGTGTCAGCGAAGGCCTTTCGTCTCGTTCTTGTTTTGGGTTCCATAACATGCCCTCCCTCATGGATTGTACGGTCAGCACACCTGAAAATCAGTATATACCGATTTTCAGGCAGCGGCGGGCCGTCCGGATTTTCCCGGGTGCTGACCGTGAGGTCCGCCGCAGGGCTGAACGGAAGCCTCTGCTTCGCTTCAGCTGCGGTGACTGTACGCATGATATCAGAAATCATGGGCGGCTTCCGTGACAAGATCACAGAAGCGGAAGCGCCGGGCGAACACGATGGCCGGAACCGGAGAAATGCCCGGCGGGCAGGGCCCGTGAGGCAGCAGGGAAACAGGCTGAACCGGCAGGCCCTTCCAGGAACCGCCGGGTTGTCCGGCGGCCGGGGAGGGGGCTGTTTTCTTTGTGGGAGGGAGGACGTGGGTGCAAAGCAAAAATCCCGCCCTGAGGGCGGGATTTTCTGAACCGGGGTCAGCGCGTCTAATTGATTGCAAATGAACCGTCAACGTGAACGTCGATTTAGAAAAAGTCCAGGTCGTACTTCTCTACGTCCATCATCACGGAGCCGCCGGCCTCGAAGGTAATGGCGTCCGCCTCCTGCCGGGTGTAAATCACCGCGCTGGCCGCCTGCTCACCGTCGTTGACGAAGACCTCCAGACTATAGCGATCCAGAATGATTCGCAATTTGATTTCACCATTCCGGGGCCGCACTAAAAAAGAACGGGTATGGACAATATCACGGGGCAGGCCGCTGCGGATGCGGTCCAGCTTCAGCGTGCCCTGGTCCGGGCGGTATCGAATGCTCGTCTCATGCTCCCCGTCCTTGGCCACCCGGACACGGAACCAGCGGTAGAGCTCCGGACCGGTGGGACGGACGGTGACGGTCATGTCCAGCACCCGGCCCCGGACGCCGGGGAGGTTGATTTCGCCGCAGACGGGAATGTTCTGATGGATCGCCCGGGCCCCCCGGTACGCCTCCAGCTCCCGGACGGGGTTCTGAATCAGCCGCCCGTCTTTCAGGGACAGCTCCCGGGGCAGGGTCATCTGCCCAAACCACCGGCAGTGATAGGGCTTGGAGTTGACCGTGTCCCAGTTCTGCATCCAGGCGATCATGATCCGCCGCCCATCCGGGGCCTCCAGCGTCTGGGGGGCGTAGAAGTCCAGGCCGTAGTCAATGGCCTGCGCACTCTGCCGGAAAAATCCTTTTTCAGGGTCGTATTCACCAATCAGGCAGAGGGTCCCGTTTCCGGCGTGGAACTCCAGACCTACGGGCTTCATGTCCTGGGGGCTGGTCATCAGCACCTGCTTCCCGTCCAGAGGAAAGAAATCCGGGCACTCCCACATCTTTCCATACTGGTTGTGACACTGGTCCAGCGTGCGGACAAACTCCCCTTTGAAGTCTTCAATGCCCCGATAGAGGAGAATTGCGCCGCTGCCGTCGGCGGTCCGGTTGCCAATGACGGCGTAGAAATCCCCGTCCTTGTCCCGCCAGACCTTGGGGTCCCGGAAATCGGTGGTGCTGCCGCCCTCGGGCAGATCCTTCCCATCCAGGACGGGGTTGCCTCCCCACTTCTCGTAGTTCACGCCATCCCCCACGGCCACGCACTGAGTCTGCACATCCTGGAGGAAACCGTCGGCATTGTGGCTCCGCTGAACGCCGGTGTACATCAGCAGCTGCCGTCCGTCGGGCAGCTCTACCGCGCCGCCGGAGAAGCACCCGGAAGAATCATACTCCTGGTCCGGGGCCAGGGCGGCGGGCAGGCGTTTCCATCGGAGGAAATCCCGGGTTTTCAGATGCCCCCAGTGCATGGGGCCCCATTCGTTGGAATAGGGGTAATATTGGTAGAACAGGTGACATTCGCCCTTATAGAAGGAAAAGCCGTTGGGATCGTTCATCCAGCCGATGGTGGGAGTGGCATGGAACGCGGGACGCTCGCTGTCGGGAATATGGGGGCCGTATTGGGCCTCAAACGCCCGGGCTTTCTGCAATGTTTCGCTGATCATAACGGTTCCTCCGACTCCTGTTTGATAAAGTGCAGTGGCCCTGTGCCCCTGCACTGTTTTAGTTTCTGGCTTCTTTTTTTGGGGGGACAGCACTCCGGCTGTTTCAGGTTTTTGCAATGGACTTGCGAATCTCCGCCCGGAGAGGCAGGACTGAGGCGGGGAAGATGGATAGCCCGTCGATGCCGATGGTCAGGAAGGTCTCCGGCCGGAAGAGGCTGCCGTCGGCCATGCCCTCGGCAGCTTCTTCCGGCAGGCCGGCGGGACTGGCGGGAATGCCGGGGAATCGGTGACAGCGCACTCAAGGCTTTTTGCGGGGATACTTCCTTTCTGTTAAAATTCAATTTCCATGCCGTCATAGGCCGCAAGAATATTTCGTTCGGCGCCCCATGCGGCCAATTGGTCGTGAGTCATCCCGCCATTGTGGCTGAAGTGGTTGATTACCTTGACCGTGTGTTCGTCCGCGCATCCCAGCTCCGTCAGCCTTTGAAACATAGCTTCATCGTTGGGCAGGCCCATGTGATAGCCCGGAATCGTCTTTTTGCCCATCGTGGCGTCCAGACTGATGAGGTCGTAGTGTTCAGCTGTGATAAGCGCCCATGCATCAGGACTCAGGTTGACGCCGGTATCATGGCCGTAAAAAACCGTTTTACCGTCCTTTTTGCAGATGTAAACCAGACATTCCTCACGCTTGTCATGGTCGGCGGGGACGGCGGCAATCTCCCAGCCATTTGCCTGGATGCGGTCGCCGCCGCGGATAACATGGAAATTCACCACACCGTCAATGGGGTGGGGCTTGAAGCGGTCAATAAGAATATGCGCGTCAAAAGTGTCCTTGACCGCCTGACTGCCGTAGATCTCCAGAGTACCTGCCGCCCCATGGCCGAAGTGCTCATGGCGGTGAATTAAATCGGTGGGAAACCAGTGATCCATATGGCTGTGGGTCACCAACAGAGTGTGGATTTTAGCCAGCTCCAAACCGTATTGCAGAGCGTGGCAGTAGGTGTCCGGAGGAAAATCAATCAGCAGTTCACCGTCCAGAATGGCCTGGGTGCGGGTGCGCAGGTTTTTGCCGCCCTGTATCCGTGCATGGGTGCAGATGGGGCAGGAGCAGAAGAGGGCGGGCCAGCCCTCGGCTGCGGCAGTACCCAAGTAGCGTATTTTCATTGAGATGCCTCCTTTTCGGGATGTTCCGTATCTCTCAGCAGCCATGCAAATCCATTGGGCCACAGCTCAACCCGGCGGATATCATCATAGCGCGTGCCATACATCAGTTCCGTGTAGCGCCCCGGCCGGTCTGCGCCGGCCCGGACAAACTGATTGCTGAAGTTGAACAGGCAGATCAGCTCCCGGTCTCCCATCCGGCGGCACAGGGCCAGCACCCGGGAATCTCCGCTGTCCTCCACCCTCACGTCCGCCTGCGCGTCAAAGCAGGGTTCCGACCCGCGGATGGACTCCAGCCGCCGCAGGCCCTGGAAGAGTCTGCCCTGGTAGGTATCCGGGTCCTTCCGCCCATCCGCCAGGTCCCACTGGAAGGCCCCCCGGTGGATATACCGGCTGTCGTCCCGTTTGTCCGGATCGTCATGATAGGTATAGTCGTTGAACCGGCCTACCTCGTCCCCGCTGTAGATAACCGGGATGCCGCTCTGGGACAGCATCCAGGCGTGGAGGGTCAGGTCACAGGCAGCGGCCCGTTCCCGCTTGAAGGGGTCCCCCTCGTATTCCGCCGTTTCCAGTCCGCAGAGGGAGGCGGTGGTGCCGCAGAGCCTGGCGTCGCCCAGACGGGGGTCGTCGTTATACAGCTCTCCTCTCGCGTCGCTGCCGGGGAATTTCCCGGTAAACCAGTCGTTCAGATAGCGCTTGTGGGCCACCTCGCCGGCGCCGGAGTTCTGCGCCAGCCAGGGATAGTCCAGTCCCCAGCCGATATCATCGTGACAGCGCAGGTAGTTGAGGAACAGAAAGTCCCTGGGCAGGGCACAGACCGCCTCCATCTGCCGCTGCAGCAGGGAGACGTCCCCGGTGGCCAGGGTGTGCCAGGTGGTGGCCATGGTGGTGACGTTGTAGAGCATGTGACACTCCGGCTTTTCCGGCGTGCCGAAGTAGGGCGCCACCTTGGCCGGCTCCATCACCACCTCCCCCAGCAGCAGCACGCCTGGGCACACGATTTCGCACACCATCCGCAGCAGCCGGGCCAGGGTGTGGACCTGGGGAAGGTTCCGGCAGTCGGTGCCCAGCTCCTTCCAGATGTATGGAATGGCGTCCAGGCGGATGACGTCGATTCCCCGGTTGGCCAGGAAGAGGAGGTTTTCCGTCATGTCGTTGAATACCGCGGGGTTGGCATAGTTTAAATCCCACTGATAGGGGTAGAAATTGGTCATGACAATCTGCCCGTCCTCCAGCTGGGTAAAGCTGCCGGGGGCGGTGGTGGGAAACACCTGGGGGACGCTCTTCTCAAACTCCCGGGGGATATCCCAGCTGTCATAGAAGAAATACCGCTCCCGGTAACCCGGTTCTCCGGACCGGGCTTTTTTTGCCCATTCATGATCCTCGCTGGTGTGGTTCATTACAAAATCCAGACACAGGCTGATCCCCTGCCTCCGGCAGGCATCGGCCAGCTTTTCCAGGTCCTCCATGGTTCCCAGGTCGGGACGGACGGCCCGGAAGTCGCTGACGGCATAGCCTCCGTCGCTGCGTCCCCTGGGGGTATCCAGCAGGGGCATGAGATGGAGATAGTTCACGCCGCACTCTTGAAGATATCCCAGCTTTTCCTTGACGCCCCTCAGGTTCCCCGCGAAGGCGTCCACGTAGAGCATCATGCCCAGCAGGTCCGGCCGGCGGTACCAGTCCGGGTCCGCCTCCCGCTTCGCGTCCTGGTTCCGGAGGGCCTGTTTCCGGTCCTTCCAGCAGCGCTCCAGCATCCCCGTAAAATAGCTGAAAGCGCCCTCGTCCCGATACAGCTCCAGATACAGCCATTTCAGCTCGTCATAGTGCCGCGCCAGACGGCGAGTAAATTCTGTTTTGGCGTATTTCATAACAAATATGCGCCTCCTATTTGTCACTCAACTCATCCAGTAAGGGCATGGCGGGGATTGCACCGCTGCGGGCGCAGGTGAGGGCGGCAGCCCGGTTGGCGAAGTCCAGAATGTCCCTCAGCTCAGCCCCGGTCAGGCCCTCCAGAGGCCTCTCCCCCCGGCGGCTCAGTCGGCTGAGGACCGCGCCCAGGAAGGTGTCCCCCGCACCGTTGGTGTCGGTAACCTTCACGCTGACGCCCGGGACAGTGAAGCACTCCCCCTGCCAGCGGCAGAAGCTGCCCGTGCCGCCCAGGGTGACAAGCACCAGGGAGATGCCCTGCTCCGCCAGCAGACGGCTGCCCTCCTCCAGATCGGAGGAACCGGTGAGGAGGGGCAGTTCCTCCTCCGACAGCTTAATGACATCTACCAGGGGCAGGGGAACCCGCATCCACTCCGCCGCCTCGGCCTCACTGCGCCACAGGGCGGGGCGGTAATTGGGGTCGTAGCTCACCAGCACCCCTGCCAGATGGGCGGCCCGGGCGGCAAAGATGGTTCCGCCGCGGGCGATCCCCCGGGTCAGGCTGACCGATCCGAAGTGGAGAAATTTGCTCCGGCAAACGGCAGACTCGTTGATTTCGTCGGGGGAAAGCTCACAGTCCGCTCCCCGGACAAAGCTGAAACTGCGCTCCCCGGTGCTGTCCACCGAGACGATAGCCATGGTGGTGGGCTGGTCTCCAGTGTGCATCCCGGAGCAGTCCACAAAGTCGTCTTCCAGTACCCTGCGCAGATAGGCGCCGAACGGGTCTCTGCCTGTCTTGCCGATGAATGCCGTGGAGGCCCCCAGGCGGGAGGCCGCTACAGCCACATTGGCCGGCGCCCCACCGGGGTTGGCTGCGAACAGGGGGACTCCCGCTTCGCTGAGACCGGTCTGGGTCATGTCAATCAGAATTTCTCCAACAGCAGTGATGTCCTTCATATAAAAGCGGCCTCCCTGGAAAATTTTTGCGGATTTGCTGCTATGGTCACCGCAGTTGAAAAGAAGCATCCGCTTCTTTTCAGCAAGCGCGGCGATCATTCGCCGCGCAGGCCGCAAAACGGCCTTGCGGTGGACTTCATAGCCGGCACAGGGGTTTGGTCTTACCCGTCAGCGGCTCTGCCGCTGTTTGAAAACCGGTATCTGCCGGTGTTCAGCTGTGCCGCCTATATCATATCAGACCTGAATGACCTTGTCCAGCACATTGCAGGCTCCGGTTTGAATGGTGAGATTCTCGTAATCATCGGAGTTGGTTACCAGAATCACTACCACGTCGGGGTGTCCGGCGGCGGCGATTTTCTCCCGGTCAAAGGCAATCAGTTTGTCTCCGGCCTTTACCTGCTGGCCCTCCTGAACGAAGCATTCAAAGCCATCACCGTTCATGGCGACGGTGTCTATACCCACGTGGATGAGCAGCTCCATGCCGTCGGGGGAGGAGATGCCCACTGCGTGCCTGGTGTCGGTGACAGAGGAGATTTCTCCATCGAAGGGGGCAACCACAACCCCGTTTTCGGGCCGGATTCCCACGCCCTGGCCCAGAACGCCCGCGGCAAAGGTTTCGTCGGGAATCTCCTCGGAGGGGATGACCGTACCGGACACGGGGGCGTACACGGCGCCGGGCCGGCACTGGATCGCGGGGACGGCGGGTTGGGGCTGAGCAGCTTTTTTCTCCGCAGGGGCGGCGTCCTTGTAGCCGAACATCCAGGTGAGGGCGAAGGACACGCCGATGGCGATGGCGGCCATGATGATGTAATTGATGGGGTCATTGAGACAGAGCAGCAGGCCGAACAGACCGGTCACGCCAGTGCCGCTGGCCCCCAGGCCTGCCAGGGAGGCGTACATAGCGCCTGCCGCCCCGCCAATGGCGCCGCAAATAAAGGGCTTGAAGTGGCGCAGATTGACGCCGAAGATGGCGGGCTCAGTGATGCCCATGAAGCAGGAGAAGGCAGAGGGCAGAGCTACGGACTTGGTCTTGCCGTTTTTAGTCTTGAGGGCCACCGCCAGGGTGGCTGCTCCCTGGGCCATATTGGCGGCGGAGGCCAGGGGGAGCCAGTAGGTTACGCCGTACATGGACAGCTGGCCCATGTCGATGACCGTGTACATATGGTGGATGCCGGCCACCACGGTGGTGGAGTACAGGCCGCCCATCATGAGACTGCCCAGGCCCAGGGGCAGAGTGAGCAGGGTCTGAATACCGCCGATGACGCTGTTTTCAATGGTGACAAAGATGGGACCGATGACGGAGTAAGTCAGATAGCCGGTGACGAACACGCTGACCAGGGGGGTGACAAACAGGTCAAACATGGCCGGGACGATTTTGTGCAGTCTCTTTTCGATAAAACACATCACCCATACGGCGATGATCACCGGAATCACATGGCCCTGATAGCCCACCAGGTCCACCTCATACAGTCCAAACCACACGCTCTGGGTCCGAAGCACGCCTTCTGTAGCCACCGTCCAGGCGTTTTGCAGGTCGGGA
This sequence comes from uncultured Oscillibacter sp., assembly GCF_947654275.1. Lineage (GTDB taxonomy): Bacteria > Bacillota > Clostridia > Oscillospirales > Oscillospiraceae > Oscillibacter. Next base: position 16,382 of record NZ_CANTJS010000010.1, read on the forward strand.
TGAATCATCAGCATACCGATGACCGCACCTAGGTAGGGATTGCCGCCAAAGGCTTTTGCGGCGGAATAGGCGATTAAAATCGGCAGGAATACGTATGCTGTATTGGCAAAAAGATTGGCGAAAACATAGATTGAGCCGGAGGTGTCAATATTCAGGAAGCCGTTGTTTACCATGAAGTTCAGCGCTTCCATAATGCCCATGAGGAAGCCGCTGGCTACGATGGCGGGGATGATGGGAACAAAGATATCTCCCAGGCACTTGATGGCCCGCTTGAAGATGTTCTGTTTGGCGGCGGCGGCAGCCTTCACCTCTTCCTTGGTGGCGGCGGTGAGACCGGAGATGGCGATAAACTCGTCATAGACCTTGTTTACCGTACCGGTGCCCAGGATGATCTGGAGCTGGCCCGAGGCGCTGAACACCCCTTTGACCCCGTCGATGTCCTCCACAGCCTTGGCGTCGCACCTGGCGTTGTCCGCCAGCACAAGCCGCAGCCGGGTGGCGCAGTGAGCGGCGGAGACGAGGTTCTCCTTTCTGCCTACCTTTTCATAGATTTCCTGGGCTGTTTTTTTGTAGTCCATAGCGCATGTTCCCTTCCTTTTTATTTCAGCTCCACTTGGAGCAGATAGGCAAGCCATTTAAAGAATACGTATTCTTGACAATCCCAAAAAAAGGACAACCAGACGCCGTCCTTTTTATGTGCTCTCCCGCAGCACCAGTTCCGCTGAAAGTGGGTAATCCAGAACCTCCCGCTGCCCAGGGTGCTCGATCCGGTCCAGCAGACGCGCTACAGCTTCCTGCGCCATCTGTGCAATGGGCTGGGATACGCTGCTCAGCCGGGGATTGAGATAGCGGCCGGTAGAGGTGTCGTCAAAGCCGATGACGCCGACCTCCTCCGGGATGGAAACATCCAGCTTGCGCAGGGCGTCCAGCACCCGCAGGGCGTAAATGTCGTTGCCGGCAAAGACGGCCCCGCGCTCTGAAGCTTGACGGAACCAGCCTTCCAGGGCTTGCTTCAGCTGGACATCGTCCTGATAGACAAGATTTGCCGTCTGTTCGCCATAGCCCGTTTGAACAAGCTTCTGACGAAATCCCACATATTTCCCATCGTAGTCCTTTCCGATAAAGAGGAAACGGCGGAAGCCCTGTTCCAGCAGGTGCGACGCCACCATGGAACCGGCCTGGATGTGATCCACATAGACTGAATCCAGGCCCTTGGCCCGGCGGGTAACGGTGACAATGGGGACATCCAGCTTTTTAACATATTCCTGCCACTCGGCGCTGGTTTCCCGGATGGGAACCGCCAGGACGCCGTCCACCCGATAGCGGCGGACCACATCCAGGTACTCCTGTTCATTCTGAGGGTTGTAGTCGCTGTTGAACAGGATCATGCTGTACCCGCGTTTCCGGGCCGCCGTCTCAATCTGTTTGGCAAGGTCAGCAAAAAAGCCGTTGGAGATGTCGGTGACCAGCACTCCCAGAAGCTGGGTCTTGCTGCCTTGCAGCCCTTTTGCCAGGGCGTTGAACTGATAGTCGTGTTCCCTGGCGCAGGCCAGCACTCGTTCCCGAATCTCCGGAGCGACTGTTTGGCTGCCATTAAGCACCCGGGATACTGTGGGCTGGGATACGTGGGTCAGCCTTGCAATTTCAGTCATTGTAATCATAGCTATTACCATGTGAATTCGTATTCTTGAGGACAAATACAATATAACATGTCCTCAACCGGGGTTCAATTCGCAGAGCGCATAAAATTTTGAATATTTTTTTGTGATTTCGCCGGAACGGGCACAGAGAAGGAATTTCTATTTTACGGCCGCTGATTGGGGAGATGTGTTGATCATGAACTGCAGACCGCTGTCCTGGGAAAAAGTGTCTCCTCTGCAGGCTTTTCATTAGCTGCCGGAGAGGAAATTCCCCGCCGCCGGATTCCCGTCCGGGGCGGCAGCCGCCTTTTCCGGCCACTCTGAAAAAACAGCCAAAACAGGTCCATACATGACCAACGAGGCTGTTTTGGTCAATCGAGCCTGTGCCCCAAGGCGAGACACACAGATTCCGGCGCGGGAAACCTGAAAGCCCTGGAATGGATACCGGCGTTCCGCCCGTATCCCCGTTTTCATACATTGCTCCAATTTCAAGACGGGGTTTTATGAGCAAAGGGTTCCGTTTTTTCCAAACCAGGCCCGTGGTCTGCTTTTATCATCCGCCAGGCGCCGCCCGAGATTGTTCCCCGCGGAAACGGAACCACCGCTGCGCACTCCGCAGTCCCGTTATGTCCTCCATATTCTACATAAGACGAAAAACCGTCAAAAGCCCCTGGAATGCCTCAGATTCCAGGGGCCTTTCTTTTCGTGATGATACGGACCGCCGTCGCCGGCTTCCGCCGGTCTGAAACCGGCGCTTGTGAACGGGTGCGCCCTGCCGGCTTCCGGCCTTCCAAAAAAAGCAGCCCCGGCGGCGGAAAAATCCGCGCCGGGACAAGTCCGCTTCATGCGCGCTATGCCTGGGGCGGGTGCTCCAGGTCCAGCCGCCGGAGTCCCGCGATGTCCGTCACCGGCAGGGAGAACACCAGGGACTGGGCCTCGGTCTGCATCCCGGCCTGATCCATCACCGCCTTCATGATGGGGCGGCGTTTCTCCGCCTCCGCCAGGATAAAAACCAGCTCCTTTTCCGCCGCAATGGACACGCCGAAGAATTTCTTGGCAAGCTCCGTACCGGTGCCCTTGGCGTGAATGCTGGTGCCGCCGCCGGCTCCGGCGGACCGGGCGGCGTTCATCACCTGGTCGGTCCGGCCCCGGTTGGTGATGACGATAATCAGCTCGTGGGTGCGTTCCTGCTCCATGGATTCCTCCCCCTCCTGCGGCAATAGATAGTCCCGGGCACGGGCCCCGCCGATGCTGGCAATGGGCACGGTCATCAGAATGCCCCGGCCCGGCACGTCCAGCCACAATTCCCGCTCCGCCCGGCGGACCAGGCGGCGGGAATTGGGGGCCGCCAGCATCAAAACGGCCTTTTCCGTGGCCTCCAGACCCAGACAGTCCAGAATCTCCGTGGTGGCCGTGCCCCGGCCCGGCGCAGCCAGCACCAGGGGGATGCCCTGGCTCTGAAACCAGGCGGCGAACTCCCCGCCCCGGCTCCGGTCCGTTATGGTAATCATGAGAACGGCTCCGCCCATGGCCCTCTCCCCCTTTTTCGTTTCTATGTATGGCGGACGGTTTTCGGAAGCGCCGCGGACCGGCGCTCACAGCTCAATGATGTCCTCGTCTGCCGCCGCGGCCTCGCTCCCGGCCCGCTTCAGCTTCCGCTGATAGACCAGACCCAGCAGCTGGATGGTCAGCAGCGGCGTCATGGCCACCATAGCCACCACGCCAAAGGCGTCGGTGACGATATTGCCCCCCAGGGCCTCGCAGGCCCCCTGGGCGAAGGGCAGCAGGAAGGTGGCCGTCATGGGGCCGGAGGCCACGCCGCCGGAGTCGAAGGCGATGGAGGTGAACATCTCCGGCACAAAAAAGGACAGCACGACGGCGATCAGATACCCGGGTATCAGGAACCAGAGGATGGAAACCCCCGTCAGCACCCGGGCCATGGCCAGGCCGATGGAGACGGCCACGCCGATGGAGAGGCTGGCGGACATGGCGCTGCCGGGAATGGCCCCGGCGGTGATCTCCTCCACCTGCTTGTTCAGCACGTGGACCGCCGGCTCCGCCTGGACGATGTACCAGCCCATCAGCATGCCGATGGGCGCCAGCACCCACCGCCCGGGCAGGGCGGCAATCTGCCGGCCCAGATACATGCCCGCCGGCAGGAAGCCCACATTGACCCCTGTGAGGAACACGGCCAGCCCTATATAAGTATACAGAAGACCCACCAGGATGCGCAACAGTTTTTTTCGTTTCAGACGCAAAGATATGACCTGAAACACCGCGAAGAAGACGGCGATGGGGAAGAGGCACTTCAAAACCTCCCAGGCATATTCCGGGAAAGCCGAGACGAAGAGCCCGCCCAGCTCCCGGCTGTCCCCCGCCTGGGGAATGGCCGGGGGAATATAGGACCCGGAGGCCGGGAAGATCAGCGCCAGAACCAGCACCGCCAGAATGGGCCCCACGGAGCACAGGGCCACCAGACCGAAGCTGTCCTGTGCGGCGCTGGCGTCGCTCCGGATGGAGGACACGCCCAGGCCCAGAGCCATGATGAAGGGCACCGTCATGGGTCCGGTGGTGACGCCGCCGGAGTCAAAGGCCACCGCCAGAAAATCCTTTGGGATGAAGGCCGCCAGCAGGAACACCAGGGCGTAGCTTCCAATCAGCATCCACTGAAGCCGAACCTGAAACAGGATGCGCAGCAGCGCCGCCACCAGGAAGACCCCCACACCCAGGGCCACGGTTCCCACCAGCAGCATATTGGGGATGCCGGGAACCTGATTGGCCAGAACCTGCAAATCCGGCTCGGACATGGTGACCACCACGCCGATCAGAAAGCTGACGGAAACAACCACCCACAGCTTTCGGGACCCCGCCATTTTGGAGCCCAGCTGCTGGCCGATGGGGCCCATGGCCATGTCCGCCCCCAGGGTGAAAAAGCCCATGCCCAGAATCAGCAGCACCGCCCCCGCCAGAAAGGCCAGCAGCACGTCCGCGGGCACCGGGGAAATGGTGAAGCACAGCGCCAGCACAATGGCGGTAATGGGCAGGACGGAGGCCAGCGCCTCCCGAGTCTTCTCCCCCAGGACCGTTTTTGTCTGACCCATCTGCTCCCGCCAGCGTCCAATGCCGTCCATCACGGCCACCTCCCCTCAGCGCAGTGTACAATTTTTTTCATAATAGCATAAATATGCCGGCTCCGGCAAGGAATTCCCCCTGTTCTTTACGGGAAATTTACACCCTCCTGATCTCCAGACCGTTCATCAGCACCCCGCCCTTTTCCGAAAAAAGAAATGGTTGATTTCACCTGGCCGCAATGCTATACTTGTTCTATTCCATGCCTGACGGGCGGAAAGGAGACAGCGGAATGGACTGGATGGCGATTCTGAGCACCCTGTTTGTCTTGGGCCCCGTCATTGCGATTCTGGTGATTTTTGCAATGGCGCGGAGGAAATACAAAAACCGGGGCGGCGCCGGGGCCTTTTTCTTTGAGAACGGATGTCTGGTGCTCAATACCGGTCTGCCCTATCCCATTCCGCTGGAGGATATCCGGCTGGTCGAGCTGGACTGCAGCGCCTGGGAATTGGAGCATCAGCTCTCCTACAGCCTGACCGTCAAGGTCACCCGGAAAAACGGGAAAACCAGGCGCGTGTTCTATAAGGGCTACCGCACCGCCAAGCTGGCCCTGCCCTCCGACATGGAGGCGGCGCTTCGGGAGCGGGGCGTTCCCTGTGTGTTGAACGCCCGATAACGGCAAAATAAACCGGCGCATCTCCGCCGGAAAGCGAGGTATACCATGAATCAAAAGGAAATCAGCGAGCTGCGCCGCCGCTTCCGCCCGGAGAAGTGCGCCGTCAGCCGAATCTACGGGTGCTATGTCAACGGCTCCAGCCGGGAGGTCATCTCCTATCTGGACGAGTCCCTGGGCCTGCTGCCCCAGGAGGAGGCGGAGAAGTACCTGGGCCTGCTGAAAAAGAGCCTGTCCGGACGTCTGGGCAGGAACCTCATCGACGTGGTGTTTTCCACTAAGCAGGTGGCCGAGGGGGACGAGCACCGTCTTCTGATGGACCTGCGGGACTCGGAGCTGAAGAACGCCGAGGCCCGGGACCTGTTCTATCAGAAGGTCATGGACAGTCTGGACATGGGGGACTCCAACTACATCATCCTCTTGGCCCACGACGCCTACGACGTGCCCCACCGGAACAAAAACGATGAGGTGGACGGCTCCGACGAGGTCTTTTCCTATATCCTCTGCTGTGTCTGCCCGGTGAAGGGCTGCAAGATGGAACTGGGCTATTTCCCCGGCGAGAACGAATTCCACAGCTGCGCCGCCGGGCAGATTGTCTCCGCCCCGGACCTGGGCTTCCTGTTCCCCGCCTTCGATCAGCGGTCCGCCAACATTTACAACGCCCTCTATTACGCCCGGAAGCCCGAGGACCTGCACCAGGAGTTCATCGACGCGGTCTTCCGCACCGAGCCCCCCATGTCCGCCGCCGAGCAGAAGGAGAGCTTCCAGTCCGCCCTCACCGGGGCCTTGGGAGACGCCTGCGGGCTGGAGGTGGTCCAGGCGGTCCACGGCGGTCTCCTCAGCAAAATCGAGGCCCACAAGGAGAGCCGGGACCCGGAGGCCCCCGCCGTCACCGCCGGAGACGTGGAGGACATTCTGGCGGACTGCGGCGCGGCCCCGGAGCAGACTGCCGCCTTCCTGGAGCAGTGGAACGACCGCTTTGGCGAGGGGGCCGTGCTGAACCCGGAAAATCTGATCGACAGCAAACGCTTCGACATCAAAAGCGACCTTGTGACCATCTCCATCGACCCGGAGCACAGCGCCATGGTGGAGACCCGGATGATCGACGGGCGGCGCTGCCTGCTGATTCCCATTGAGAGCGACGTGGAGATTAACGGCATTCCCATGGGACTGGGGACGGAAGCGGCGGAGCAGGAAGCTACATAAACGCATACGCGCCGCCTGATTTTGACAGAGGGGCAAGGCCCCTGTGCGAAAGGAGTTTTTGCAATGAACAAACAGCTCGGCTCCCTCTTCCTGGCGCTGGCCCTTTGCCTGGGGCTGGCAATCCCGGCCAGGGCGGCGGAGCTCTCGGATGTCCCGGCGGACCACTGGGCGTATCAGCAAGTCAGCCGCTGTGTGCAGGACGGCATCGTCTCCGGCTACCCCGACGGCGCCTTCAAGCCCACCAATCCCGTTTCCTATGGGGCCTTCTCCATCATGCTGGCCCGGGCCTTCTATGCCAGCGAGCTGGCGGGTTACTCCGACCAGGGGACGGCTGCCGGCGAGGCCATCATGAATAAGCATGGCATCCTGAAAGGCACCAGCCGCTCGTCTGCCTCTATCGGGGCTTCCCTCCCCCGCGAGGACATGGCGCAGGTTATGTATAACATCCTGGTGGATAAGGGGGCAAAAATTCCCTCTGTAAATGAGCAGAATGCAGCAATTTCTGCCATAAGCGACTTTTACTCCATCTCCTACAACTGCCGCACCGGTGTGCTCGTTTGCTACACCCTGGGTCTGCTGACCGGGCAGAATGACGGCAGTTTCGGCCCCAAGAACCCCATGAACCGGGCGCAGGGATGTGTCGTCATCAATCGACTGCGGGATTACATGGGGAACACAACCGAGCCGCCTGTGGACCCGGTTGACCCCTCCGAACCCACTACTCCCACCGTAACAGAGCTGCCGGCTTTCAAGCTGGAGGCCGGGGAGAATGTCCAGCAGATGATGAACCGTCTCAACGCGGCGACCCCTGCGTATACGGCGGGATATTTAAGCAACGGGAAGCCCATTATGGAGGCTAACATCCAAGAGATTCTCAACTCCGCAAGGGAAAGCATGCCGGAAGGTATTCGTTGGGACACAGATTCTTTTTATAACTATAACTCTCCCAAACTTTTTTCTGGCCCAGCCTGCTCAAGCTTCGCATGCGGGCTCTCTGATTACATCTTTGGCGAGGACGCACCTGTCACCAAACATCAAAACTTCGACCAGCTCAAGGTTGGCGATGTGGTGTGGATGAAGAATTCCACAACAGGATATAGCCATGCATTTGTTATCACTTCGCTTACAAATCCCTATTATGGGTCTGATTATTACTCTGCTTGTGATGGCAACAGTGGCGGTGAAGTCTCTTGGAGTAGTCAAGGGAAATATACCACGTTCGACAAGCCAGAGGTCGCTTCCGGAACCTACATCTACTCCAGATATTGACCCTTGCGTACTTTCTCTGACCCCGGTTTGACAACCGGGGCCGGGGTTTTCTTTTTGGCGGCAGAACCATCATACCGCGCCCGGGAACACATCCGGAAACAAGAAAAGGTGGATTTTTCCCATGGAATGTGGTATGCTTGCGTGAAACCATCGCTGAGAGGAGGCGCGGAGATGGACGGTTTTCAGGCGCTGACGGAGGCCCTGGCGGCGGTCCCCCGGCTGGGGGGCTGGTTCACCGCCGCTGTCCGGGTGCTGTTCCCCCTGCTGGCGGGGCTCATCCTCTTCCGGGCTGTCCGCTCCCTGCTGAAGATTCCCCACACGCCGGAGACCTGGGGCCAGCTGAGCCTGCCCGGCGGCGGCTCCATCCCCCTGACCCACTGGGAGAACATCATCGGCCGGGGCCGCAGCGCCGACGTGCGGCTGAACTACCCCAGCATCTCCCGCCAGCACGCCGCCCTCTGCCGGGGGGACGGGGGCCGGTGGACCCTCTATGAGCTGGGCTCTACGGGGGGCACCCAGGTAAACGGCGAGACGGTGGAGGATTCCGCCCCCGTGGCCCTGGGGGACACCATCACCCTGGGGGGCGTGCCCCTGCTCTTCCTGCCCCAGACGGCGGAGGAGCGGAAGGCCCTGGAGGAGGCCCGGCGGAAGGAACGCCCCGCCGCCGTCTGGCCCTCCTTCCTGTGGCTGACCCTGTTCCAGGCGCTGACCTGCCTGCAATTGACCGCCGCCGCCGGGGCGGAGACCTCCCCCATGATTCCCCTGGCCTTTTTCGGGCTGACGGCGCTGATGTGGCTGTATTTCATTGTCCTGCGGCTGGGACGCTGCGTGGGCTTCGAGATGGAGACCATCGCCTTCTTCCTCACCACCCTCTCCCTGGCGGTGACGGCCTCCAGCGCGCCGGGGAGCCTGCCCAAGCAGCTGCTGGCCGCGGCCCTGGGCCTGGGGCTGTTCCTGGTGCTGGGCCTGTTCCTGCGGGACCTGGAGCGGACCAAACGGACCCGCTGGCTCATGGCCGCCCTGGCCATCGGCCTGCTGGGCGTCACGCTGGTGCTGGGGAACCGGAAATACGGCGCGGTCAACTGGATTTCCCTGGGCCCTCTGTCCTTCCAGCCCTCGGAAATTGCCAAAATCTGCTATATCTTCGCCGGGTCCGCCACCCTGGAACGCCTCTTCCGCCGGCGGAACCTGACCCTCTTCATCGTGCTCACAGGCATGTGCATCGGCCTGCTGGGCCTTATGAGCGATTTCGGCACGGCGGCGGTCTTCTTCGTCACCTTCCTGGTCATCGCCTATCTCCGTTCCGGGGACTTCGCCACGCTGTCCCTGATCTGCGGCGGGGCGGTGTTCGGGGCGGGCATCATCGTGAAATTCAAGCCCTATATTCTCAGCCGCTTCGCCTCCTGGGGCCGGGCCTGGGCCGACGCCTCCGGCGGCGGCTATCAGCAGACCCGGACCATGTCCGCCGCCGCCTCCGGGGGCCTGCTGGGCATGGGCGCGGGAAAGGGCTGGCTCCACCGCGTCCCGGCGGCGGACACCGACCTGGTCTTCGGGATGCTCTGCGAGGAGTGGGGACTGCTGATTGCCCTGCTGGCGGCGGGGTCCATCGTCACGCTGGCGGTGTTCTCCGTCCGGGCCTGCCGGGTGGGCCGGTCCAGCTATTACACCATCGCCGCCTGCGCCGCCGGGTCCCTGCTGGTGTTCCAGACCTGTCTGAACGTCTTCGGCTCCGTGGACCTGCTGCCCCTCACCGGAGTCACCTTCCCCTTTGTGTCCAACGGCGGCTCCGCCATGATGTCCTCCTGGGGACTGCTGGCGTTTTTGAAGGCCACGGACACCAGAGAACACGCCAGCTTTGCCATACGGCGGCAGAAACCGCGCTCCGCTCCCCCCGGCTGAAGCCGGGCAGCCCTTTCGTTCCGTTTTCTCCGCCTCTCCCTCCGCGGCCGCCGCGACCGGGCCGCGCCGGGGAGCAGGGGCCCCGTAAAACATCGTCAGACGTCTGAAGGGAGAATCCATGAAGAAAATCGAGAACCGGGCGTTGGTCTGCCTCCTGCTGGCCCTGGCGCTGACGGCGGGACTGGGCCTGTTTACGGTCCGCTATGTCACTGAGGGGGGCAGGTGGGCCTCTGCCGCCTTTAACCGCCATCTGTACAACACCGAGGGCGTTCTCTCCGCCGGAACCGTGCTGGACCGGGACGGGGACGTGCTATCCGCCGTGGAAAACGGGAAACGGACCTGCTATGACAACGCAACCGTCCGGAAAGCCACCCTTCATGCCGTGGGAGACCTGCGGGGAAACGTGGGCACCGGGGCCCTCAACGCCTTCGCCCATCATCTGACGGGCTGGAACCTCCTCAACGGCGCGTTTTCGGCGGGCCGGGGCGGCGGAGAGCTGACCCTGACCATTGACGCCCGATACAATTACGAGGCCTATCAGGCGCTGAACGGCCGGGCCGGAGCCGTGGCGGTATACAACTATAAAACCGGCGAGATTCTCTGCATGGTCTCCGCCCCCAGCTACGACCCCCTGAACGTCCCGGAGGACATCGAGACCAGCGAGCGCTACAGGGGAGCCTATCTGAACCGCTTCCTCTCTTCTGTCTTCACACCCGGCTCCGTCTACAAAACCGTCACCCTGGCGGCAGCCCTGGAGAACCTTCCCGATTTGGACAGCCGGACCTGGACCTGTACCGGCTCCGTTCAGCTGGGGGAGGAGACCGTCGTCTGCTCCGGCGTCCACGGGACGCAGGACATCGGGGACGCCTTTGCCAACAGCTGCAACACGGCCTTCGCTGAAATCGCGGCGGAGCTGGGGGCGGACGTCCTCCGGCGGTATACGGAACAGGCCGGGCTTACAGACAGCTATGAGGTGGACGGCCTTGCCTCCGCCAGGGGCTCCTTCGGCTGGGAGGGCATGACCGGGGGCCGCCTGGGCTGGGCCGGTGTGGGCCAGGACCAGGACCTTGTGAACCCCTGCGCCCTGATGGTCTACATGGGGGCCATTGCCAACGGGGGAAAGGCGGCGGAGCCCTGCCTGATTCTGAGGACGAAGGGCCTTCTGCCCTCCCTCCCCCGGCGGCCCCGGATGACCGGGACCCTGATCCGCCGGGACACGGCGGAGCGGCTGACGGAGCTGCTGGCGGGCAACGTGGAACAGACCTATGGACACAGCCGTTTTCCCAACATGGACCTCTGCGCCAAGTCCGGCACCGCCGAGGTGGGAGAGGGCCAGCCGCCCCACGCCTGGTTCGCCGGGTTTTTGCGGAACGAGGACGCGCCCTATGCCTTCGTGGTGCTGGTGGAGAACGGCGGCGGGGGAAACACGGCGGCAGGCAGCGTGGCGGGAAAGGTGCTGGACGTGATGGTCAACGGCTATTGATTCAGAGTGGAGAGTGGAGATACGAGATAGACCCGGTATAAAAACAGGAAGGGGATACCCATGAAAAAGAGCTTTTTGCTGCAAACAATCCGGCAGATGAACGCCGGGGCCGTGGTTTCCGGCCTGGGCTTTCTGCTGTATCTGGGGGCCGCCGCCCTGGGGCCGGAGGGCGTCCGGGACGGCGTGGCCCTGGTCTTCGGCCTGATCTCGCTGTATGTCTTCGTCTCCGTGGCGGAGGGCCGCCGGCGGGACAGGGAGGCGGTGAGCTATAACCTCCTCTGGGGCCAGGGGGCACTGACGCTGCTGCTGTGCATGTGCGCCGCGCTGGCGCTCCGGCCCTGAGGCGGAGGGAAACCGGCGGGAAAACGGAAATTTTTCCAGGAACAATGTCGGAATCGGATTGCAGAACCGGGGCAAAACTGCTATTATGATTTCAGCCGTTCCGCCTGCCGCCGCATCCGGGGGCAGGTGCGGAACCCGGCGCGGTTTTTGATGAACAGACGCCCGCGGCGCCCGAAAGCCGGGGCCGGGGGAAGGGAGGAGGACCGGGAATGACCGGAGATCAGCTCAGACGGATGCAGTGGCTGCGGAATCTGCTCTGCGGCGCGCTGATCGGCGTGGGCGCCATACTTCCCGGCGTCTCCGGCGGCGTGCTGGCGGTGGTGTTCGACATCTACCGTCCCTTTATGGAGGTGCTGACCCACCCCCGCCGGGCCCTTCCCAAATACTGGAGAATGATGGTCCCCCTGGGCGTGGGCTGGTGCCTGGGCTTCCTGGGGGTGGCCAGGGGCATCGCCGCCGCCATTTCCGTCTCCGCCTCTGTGACCACCTGGCTGTTCATCGGCCTGATTGTAGGAACGGTGCCCGCCCTCTTCCGTGAGGCGGGGAAGGAGGGCCGGACCGGCGGCGCCTGGGCCAGTCTGATTCTCTGCGCCCTGGCGGTGTTCGGGGGGCTCTTTTATGTCAGCCGGGTGGCCGGGGTGACGGTGACGCCCTCCTTCTGGTGGTATAATTTCTGCGGCGTCCTCTGGGGCGTGGGCATCGTGGTCCCCGGCTTCACCTCCTCCTCGGTGATGATGGCCCTGGGGCTCTACAGGCCCATGCTGGAGGGCCTGGCCGCCATGGATATCCAGGTTCTGGCGGCCTCCCTGCCGGGGCTGGGACTGTCGGTGGCGCTGCTGGCCCGGCTGGTGAACTGGTTTTTCCGGCGGCACTACGCCCTGGCCTTTCACGGCATCCTGGGCTTCGTGCTGGCCTCCACCCTGGTTATTATCCCCTCCTCCTACGGCGGAGCCGGGGAGATCGCCCTCTCGGCCCTGTGCGGAGCCGGCGGCTTTGTCCTGGCCTTTCTGCTGGACCGGCTGGACCGGAAGCTCCAGGGGACGGCAGCCGGCAGCGGAGATAGCCAGTAAAGCTGAAAACCGGCAAAACACACATTGACTGAACGATGAAGTCAAATAAACCAGCCGCTTTCAGCAGCTCCGGCGGAACGCATGCTCTTTGCTTTTCAAGTTTATTGACTATAAAAAACGCTCTGCGGAATGTAGTTCCGCAGAGCGTTTTTCTCTCTATTCCCGCTATTCCCGGCAGAAAAAGTCCGCCAGGGACGGCGCGGCAGCTGTCTCTGTGCCGTCTATGGCATCGTAACAGACAATACTGCCGCCGGGCTTCATCAGGAAGGGGTTCCCGCAGCCGTCCGTTGCAAAGGCAGCCCCCTCCAGACCGTACTCCTCCCGGTAAAAGGCGGTTTCCTCCAGCATCTGGGCCAGGGGATACAGGACCCAGGAAATCGTCAGGTCCCCGCCGCCCGCCGGGTCCGGCATGGTCTCCGCAATGCCGTCGCTGATTCGGAGCAGGTCATACAGCGCCTTTGGTATTTCCGGGGGCCGGTCCGCTCCACAGGGCGGAAAGAGTCGGATGCGTCCCTTGTACAGGGCCGAAATCTCAGAGAGCATTCGACTCATTCCTCTGTATGGGGAAGGCGGACCAGACCCGCCTCCGTCAGCTTCTGGAGGCTCATGAGGATACCCAGCTTGGCGTGCTGCCAGGTGAGGCCCCCCTGGAAATAGACGGCGTAGGGCGGGCGGATGGGCCCGTCGGCGGAGAGCTCGATACTGCTGCCCTGGATAAAGGCCCCGGCGGCCATGATGACCTCGCTGTCATAGCCCGGCATGGCCCAGGGCACGGGGGTGACGTAGCTGTCCACCGGGGCGGCGGCCTGAATCCCCAGGCAGAAGGCCTCCATGGCCTCCCGGCTGCCCAGGGTCACGGCCTGGATGATGTCGTGGCGCTCCTCCGATGCGTTGGGCACGCAGGCAAAGCCCAGCTTCTCATAGAGATTGGCGGCGAAAATGGCCCCCTTCAATGCCCCCGCCGTCACCGTGGGGGCCAGGAAGAAGCCCTGATAGAGGGCGGGCATCAGCCCCAGGCTGGCCCCCACCTCCTGTCCCAGGCCCGGGGCGGAAAGACGGTAGGCACAGCGGTCCACGCATTCCCTTGTGCCGCAGATGTAGCCGCCGATAGGAGCCAGGCCGCCGCCGGGGTTTTTGATGAGACTGCCCACCACCATGTCCGCGCCGCAGTCCGAGGGCTCCACGGTCTCCACAAATTCGCCGTAGCAGTTGTCCACCATGACCTTCACATCCGGCTTCACAGACCTGCAGAAGGCGATGAGCTCCCCAATCTGCTTCACGGAAAAGGTGGGCCGGGTGGCGTAGCCCTTGGAACGCTGGATGGTGACGAGTCTGGTCCGCTCGTTGATTCTGGAGCGGATGGCCTCGTAATCAAAGCCGCCGTCCGGCAGGAGGTCGGCCTGGGCGTAGGTGACGCCGTACTCTCTCAGGGAACATTTGCTCTCCCGGATGCCGATGACCTCCTCCAGGGTGTCATAGGGGGCCCCCACGGGGGACAGCAGCTCGTCCCCCGGCAGGAGGTTGGCGGACAGGGCCACCGCCAGGGCGTGGGTGCCGCAGGTAATCTGGGGCCGGACCAGGGCAGCCTCGGTGTGAAACACACTGGCGTAGACCCGTTCCAGGTTGTCCCGGCCCTCGTCGTTATAGCCGTAGCCGGTGGTAGCGGCAAAGTGGGCGGCGCTGACCCGGTTGCTCCGCATGGCCGCCAGCACCTTGGCCTGATTGTATTCGGCAGTCCGGTCAATGGCGTCGAAGCGGGGCCGGAGGGCCCTCAGTACGTCCTCGCCATAGCGGTAAACCGCCGGGCTGATGCCCAGGGTCAGATAGATTTGCTTCAGTTCCTCATCCATGATGGGGTATCCTCTCTTTCCGGTATATTAAAAGCAGTTGATATGGATGGGCCTCAGAGGCCCGCCAGCCGCCGCTGGGGGTCCAGGTCTCCGTCTTCCGCCAGGGCATAGGGATAGGGACCCAGGACCGGGAACGCCTCCCGGAGGGACTCCAGCGCCGCCGCCAGGGCGGCGGCAAAGCGGCTGTCCGTCAGGACCCCGCCGTCCTCCCGGACCACTGCCGCGGAGGTATACAGCCGTTCCGTCTCCCCCAGCACCGGCAGTTCCCTCTCCAGGGCGGCGGGACGGCCCAGGCCCCGGACGCCCCGTTCGTCGGTCCGGGAGGGGGCCAGGGTCCAGGCCTCCGCCCAGTCCCTCCGGACGCCGTCCCACAGGGGCAGAACGTCGATTTCCTCCGCCGCCGCGGCCCGAAGCAGGTCTTCGTAGCTGTCATAAACCGACAGGGCCAGATGGGCGGAGGTCTCGCCGTCATAGCGGTCCCACAGCCACAGGTCCACCGCCTGCCGGCCCAGCAAAGACCCCTCCTCCAGCACGCCCCAGCGGGCGGCAGCCAGATCCTCCCAGGACGGTCCGCCTGCCTGTTGAGCCAGCATTTTGCCGTACTCCGTGGGGGCGGCGCAGATCAGCGCCGGGGCCCCGGGGCGGTCTTCCCCATTCTCCGCCGGGGAAACGGGTCCCGCCGCCAGAATCAGCCGGGGCGGGGTCTCCAGGGCCGCGAAGGCCTCCGCCGGGAGAATGGCCGCGTCCACCCCTCCCTCCTTTGCCGCCTGAACCGTGGCGGACACCGAGGCCCCCACGGAAACCGTCGCCGTCTCCACGGCCACGCCCTGGTCCGCCAGGGCGCTTTTCAGGGCCTGGGGCAGGTCCCGGACCGCCTGGGCCAGAGCCTCCGGCGGCAGTCCGTTCCGGGAGAGCTCCAGATTCAGCCGCTCCAGGCGGAGGGGCTCCGGGGCCTCCGGCTCCTCCGGAGGGGCGGCGGGCCCGCAGGCGGACAGGGCCAGGAGAAGCAGGGCGCAGGCCAGGGAGAGCGGTTTCATCAGCTTTTTCATAGAAACTCCTTTTCCGCCGGGGCAAAGCGGGGTGAAAATATGGGGTCCATCTGAGACTTTTTTATGGACAATCCATGCAGGCTCTGTTATATTATTGGTAGAAACGGCGGGTGCGGCTTCCAGTTTACCACGTCCCCGCCCGCCGCGCAAGGGCGCATTCGCTCCGGCTGGATACATAAAGGCGAAGCGGCCCGGTCCGCCATATCAATTCAAACAGGAGGATCACCATGGAAGAAGAAGGCATTGTTTCCATTTGGCTGGGTAATTTCGAGAATCAGGACGCTTTGACGGCCTATGCCGAGGCCCGTTTTCAGAGGGATGAAAACGGCGAACCGGTCTCGTCCTTTACACAGGATTTTTTCAACGGCGACCTCTGGCCCTTCGAGCCGGACGTCTTTGACTATGAGTTCATCGGCGGCACGTCTCAGGACCCCGCCGTGGTGGCGGCCCCTCTGGGGGAGACCATGGCCAACGCGCTGGCGGACCTGTATCCCAGGGGGCTGGACCAGGCCTGCAACGCCATCCTCGTGGTCTATGACTATGTATTCGAGGGCAGCCGCTACGTCCCCGGCGCTCCGGTGCGCTTCGCGGCCTCCATCCCCTATTCCGAGCATTTCCAGTAATCCGCGTTCCGGTCGGAAAAAGCCGCGGAAAGCTGCGAAAAGTTGCGACAAATTCCGAAGAAGCCCCCTCCTGCCGAGGGGGCTTTTTCGCGGCGTTTCCCGCCCGGTTTACAGCCCCGCAGAGCTGGCGGAGATCAACCGCCGGAGCACGGAGCCGGTGGAGTGGAAGGGGCGGGAGATGACCCGCTATGAGGCCAGCCAGAAGCAGAGACAGCTGGAGACAAAAATCCGGTAAGCCAAGGATGAGCGGGACGCCCTGAAAGCCGCCGGGGATACGCTGGGAGCCAGGGAGGCCGGGAACAGGGCGGCAAAGTATCAGCAGGAATATAAAGCGTTCTGCGGGAAAACGGGGCTGACGCCCCGGTACGAAGGAACGCGCTCCATGACGGGGAAGGTTGCCGGAGGGAAATGTGCAGCAAGCCTTGCAAAAAGTGAAAAACCGGTATAATAAAAACCGGAGGCATCAGCGGGGCGTTGAATCCCCAAAGTGCCCGCGCAGAAGCCCACGCAGAACGCTATTACGCGGCTGTCCGGAAGATGACGACAGATGTGAAGCAGATTGCAGAAAATACTGGTTATACAGCGTCTGACATTCAGCGCATCAAGAACTTCATTTTCCTGGATAAGCATGATTTGGGAGATGGAAAAATCTCGCAGTTTGACGCATCTTTTGAAATGGCGGAATCCTGGCAAAGATTGATTGACGGGAAGAATATTCAGCCTCATGATTTGACTTTGCTGAAACATGAGATGATGGAAAGAGAACTTATGCTGCAAGGATTCACCCAGGATGAAGCACATGTTATTACATCTCGAAAATACAATTATGCGCAGGAGGCGTATGAGTACTACTATGGTAAAACTGGAACGAATTAAGCGCAAAGGGGAATATATTACTTGTACTGCCTATATAGAGGACTGTACAGAACCCGTAGAGATTGAACTCCATATACCCGATGGACAAATGCAGAATACACCTCTTCCGCCTGGCTATGAATGGTGCAGAGCACACCTTTCTCACGCAAAAAAAGCGTTAGGGGAAATTGCGCGAAAAGAGCTGCCGGAGACGAGGCGGACGGTAATGTGGTACTAAGGCCTGTTCACATAAGCCCACGCGCACGTCTTTTCGGCAAATTTTGCCGCCTGCTTCGTTAAAAATTTTTGCCGTACGCCAGTACGCCTGCAAATTTTTGCCTCGCATCCGGCTAAAATTTGCTCGAAAATCCGCACATGTGGTTTATGTGAACAGCCCCCTAGGGGGACAGGGCGGGACAGAGCCCGCCCCCTACATAAAATCTCCGAAAAGGACACTCCCTTTCCCCATGCCGCCCAGGACCCCGCGTTTCCGGAAGGGAGCGCGGGGTTTTTCGCAGATTTTTTCGCATACCCTTTTCGCAAGACCCTTTTCGCAGAACCCTTTCGCATGGCTTCCCCTTTTTCAAAAAAATTTTTCCGAGGCTGAAAGTTTCCGCCCCGCTGAATCGTATCCATTACGAGAGCGCTCCAAAGGAGTTGATGCCATGAACACGAACCAGCAGGCGGAACGTCTGGCGAACGCCTACGCCGACGCCATTCTCCGCCTCAGCTATACCTATCTGAAAAATACCGACGACGCCCAGGACATCTGTCAGACGGTGTTCGTCAAGCTCCTGACGGAGCCCCGGGTGCTGGAAAAGTTTGAAAGCGCGGAGCACGAGCGGGCTTATGTGCTCCGCATGGCGGCCAACGCCTGCAAGGACCTTTTGAAAAGCCCCTGGCGGAAACGGACCTGCGGCCTGGAAACCGTGCTGGAGGTCCCGGCCCCGGAGGCGGGGGACGGAACCGTGCTGGCTGCGGTGAATGAACTGCCCACCCACTATCGGACCGTCATCTACCTCTTTTACTACGAGGGCTATCAGGCGGCGGAAATCGGGAAGATTCTCGGCGTGCCTGCCGCCACCGTTCACACCCGCCTGGCCCGGGGCCGGGCAAGGCTCAAGGACATCTTAGGAGGGACCGACTATGAGCGATCTGTTTGATTACAAAAAGGAGATGAGCGCATTGCGTTTTACAGAGATTCAGAAGAAAGCCCTGGCGGAGGCCGCAGCCTCTGCCGCCCGGGGGAGAAAGGCGAAGCGCCCCGTGTTCCGCACGGCCCTGATTGCCGCCGTGCTGGCCATGGCCCTGGCGGTGGGGTCCAGCGCGGCGGGCATCCTGCCGGAGCCCATCGACGTCTTCGCCCCCCTCTTCGGCGGGGCCGCGGCTCAGACGGAGGTCATTGACAAAATCGGGCGTCCCATCGGGGCCAGCGACTCGGACGGCGGCATCACCATCACGGCGGACGCCATCATGGGCGACCAATACAACGCCGTCATTGTCTACACCCTCACCCGGGACGACGGGGAGCGGTTTCTGCCCCAGGGCGCGGACGCGGCCTCTCTTCTGATGGGCGGCTTCGGCGGGGCCAGCTGGGTCAGGGGCGGCACCCACGGCGGGTCCTGGTTTGTGGACGAGGACCCGGAGGACAACAGGGTTCAGCTGGTGGAGACCGCCAGCTCCGACACGGCCATGACCAAGGGCACCGCCAGCGCGAGGTTTGAGAATCTGCAATATTGGAACGCGGAGACCGGGCAGGCCGAGCCCCTCTATTCCGGCACATGGAAGCTCCGCTTCGAGGTGGACTACGAGGACTGTTCCGTCCGTCTGGGCGGCGGCGAGACCTTCTCCCAGGACGGCCTGAACTTCACCATTGACGAGATCAGCGTCTCCCCCATCGCCGTCCGGGCGGCCTATACGGCGGACGAGGCGGTGGTCTGGAGCGACGCCCCCAGCGGGCGGCAGGACCCGGAGGATGGCCGCCAGGCCCAGCGGTATCTGGAGAACGTCGAACTTCTCCTGACCAAAACCGACGGCACGGTGGTCGACCTGAGCCTTTCCGGCGGCGTCATCAGCCCGGACGCCGGGCAGGACGTCTCCCGCTGCGTCAAGGGCCAGGTGCTGGAGGAGATCATTCCCCTGGAGGAGCTGCGGAGCATTTCCGTAGGCGGCGTGGTGTATGACATCCCCCAGGCGTAACCCCAAGGACACGGACGGGACCCGGCAGGGTCCCGTTCTCCGTTTTTCAGAAAATTTGAAAACTTGAAAGTTTCTTGAGATTTGTGTGGTACAATAAACAAAACCACTCGGAGAGGAGCATCCCCTTGAAACAGACGCTGCTGATTGTAGACGACGAGCCCGGCATTGTGGACACCATGAACGCCTATTTCTCCCCCCGGTATGAGGTTCTCACGGCCCGCTCCGGGCCGGAGGCCGTTCAGAAGGCGGAGAGGCAGCCGGATTTGATTCTGCTGGACATCAACATGCCGGACATGGACGGTCTGACCGTCTGCCGGACCATCCGGGAGCATGTGGCCTGCCCCATTTTATTCCTGACGGCCCGCATTGAATCCGCCGACCAGATCATGGGCTTTCAGGCGGGGGCGGACGACTACATCGTCAAGCCCTTCGACCTGGACCAGCTCTCGGCCCGGGTCGCCGCCCACCTCCGCCGGGAGCGGCGGCGGAACCGCTCCTCCGCCGTCCGCTTTTTCGGGGACTGCGCCGTGGACTACTCTGCCCGGACCGTCACCATCCGGGGCGAGGCCGTCCCCCTCTCCCGGCGGGAGTTTGACATTCTGGAGCTGCTGAGCCTGAACGGGGGCCAGGTCTTCGACCGGGAACGGATTTATGAAGCCGTGTGGGGCATCGACGGCGAGGGCAGCAGCGCCACGGTCATGGAGCACATCCGGAAAATCCGGGCCAAGCTGGCCCGCCATACGCTGCACAGCTACATCGAAACCGTCTGGGGGTGCGGATACAAATGGAACGGCTGAAACAGATGCGCCTGCGGCGGGCCTTCTTCCTGCTGGCCCTCTGCGGCCTGCTGGCGGCGGCGGCCCTGGCGGCGGCGCTGTGGATGGGGTGCAGGGCCGTTTACTCCCGGTATCCCCTGGGCGGGGTGAGCATCGACGTCGACGGAACCATAACGCCCCTGCCCCAGCCCACGCCGGAGCAGCTGCGGATGCTGCGGGCGCTGGACATCGCCGGCCTGCTGGGCTGGATCCTGTTTCCGGTGATGGGGCTGGCGGCGTCGGGGGCCCTCTTTTACCGCTGGAAGCTGAAGGAGCCCATTGCCCTGCTGCTGGAGGGGACCCGGCGCATTCAGGCCCACGACCTGGATTTTTCCATCCCTCCGACGCCGCCGGACGAGCTGGGGCAGATTTGCGCCGCCTTTGAGAACATGCGGCGGGAGCTGCTGAAAACGAACCGGGAGCTGTGGCGGCAGGCGGAGGAGCGCCGCCGCCTCAACGCCGCCTTCGCCCACGACCTGCGCAACCCCATCACGGTTCTGAAGGGCAGCGTCAGCCTGCTGCGGCAGAATCCCTCCGACGAACAGGCCCTGGACCGGCTGGAGCGCTATACGTGGAGAATCGAACAGTATGTGGAGGCCATGAGCTCCATCCAGCGGCTGGAGCAGCTGCCGGTGAGGCCGGAGACGGTCTCCCTGTCCGTGCTGAAAACGGAGCTGGAGGAGACGGCCCGGCTGCTGGCCCCGGCGCTGGAAACGGCGGTCCGGGGGCCGGAGGAGGGCACGGCGGAGCTGGACCACGGGATGTTTCTCACCGTGGCGGAAAACCTCACCGGCAACGCCGCCCGGTTCGCCCGGAAGCGGCTGGCGCTCACCCTGACCCTGGAGCGGGACCATCTCCTTCTCTCCGTCGAGGACGACGGCCCCGGCTTTCCCCCGGAGCTGCTGAAAGGCGGCCCGAAGCCCTTCGGGAAAACCGGGGAGGGGCATTTCGGCATGGGACTGTACTCCAGCGCCCTTCTGTGCCGGAAGCACGGCGGCGGGCTCCGGCTGGAGAACCGGCCGGGAACCGGCGCTGCCGCCCTCGCCTCCCTGAAAATAAATCGTGAATTCTGAAGCTTTTTGAGATTTTCCTGATTTTTTCGATTTTTTGATTTTCTTGATACTTTCTTGAGATTTGCCCCTTACACTCTCCTTATTCCATATAAGGAGGGTGTATTTTATGAACATCGAAGCAAAGGACCTTTCCAAAGTCTACGGCGGAGGCGAAAACCGGGTGACGGCCCTGGACCGGGCATCCCTGTCCATCGCCCCCGGGGATTTTATCTCCATCATGGGCCCCTCCGGCAGCGGGAAAAGCACGCTGCTGCACCTGCTGTCCGGTCTGGACCGGCCCACCTCCGGCCGTCTGACCTATGACGGCCGGGACATCTACAGCCTGTCCGACAGGGAGCTGTCCGCCTTCCGCCGCCGGCGCATCGGGTTCATCTTCCAGCAGTTCCGCCTGCTGCCCGTGCTGACCGCCCGGGAGAACATCATCATGCCCCTGCTTCTGGACCGGAAGCAGCCCAACGAGAGATATCTCCAGGAGCTGGCCGGCATGCTGGGCATCCGGGACCGGCTGACCCACCTGCCCCATGAGCTCTCCGGCGGGCAGCAGCAGCGGACGGCCATTGCCCGGGCCCTGATTGCCGGGCCCGACGTCATCTTTGCCGACGAGCCCACGGGGAATCTGGACAGCAAAAGCGGCGGCGAGGTGATGGAACTGCTGAAAACCGTGGGGAAGGAGCTGGGGAAGGCCCTGGTGGTCATCACCCACGACAGCCGCATTGCGGCCATGGCGGCCCGGCGGCTGACCATTGTGGACGGCGTTTTGTCGGAGGTGGCGGAATGAGGCGCTGGCATACCCTGGCCCTGAGGGAGCTGCTGGCCCAGCGGGTCACCTCGGTTCTGATTCTTCTGGCCGTGGTCCTGTCCACCATGATGACGGCGGTCATCGGCCAGTCCCTGGGGGTCCTCTCCGCCATGCGGCAGCAGCAGGCCATTGCCATCGGCGGCAACCGCCACGCCGGCTTTGTCCAGATGGACGCCGCCCAGGTGGAGACCCTGAGAAACGACCCCCGCCTGTCCTTTGTGGGCACCACGGTGGTGCTGGGCAACGTCCGGCTGGACAACACCCTGAACTTGGGCCTCAGCGAGTTTCAGGAGGACGTCAGCGCCGTTTACCCCTCCATCTCCTCGCTGAAATCGGGCCGTCTCCCCGAGGCCCCCATGGAGATTGCCCTGCCGGAGGATGTACTGGGCTATCTGGGCTTTGCGGGCCGTCTGGGGGACACCCTGACCCTCTCCCCCTCCAAGGCCCTGCGCCACGGCGTCATGACGCAGACCTTTGATTTCACCGCGGAATTCACCCTGGTTGGAATCACCGAGAGCAATTACATGAACTACGCCGCCGGAGTCGTCAACGGCATCGTGGGACCGGGGACGGTGGAGGCCCTTCTCCCGGAGGACTATATCTATTATAACGTGGACGTCCGCATGGCGGACAAGGGGACCTTCCAGGCGGTTATGGACGATATCGTGTCCGCCCTGAACGTCCACGAGCTGGACGCCCTCTATAACATTCCGCTGCTGGACGCCCTGGGCATCCGGTACAGCGCAGAAGCCGCCGGTGACGTCTCCGGGGACGGGTTCCCCTTCATGGCGGCGGCAGGGGCCCTGGTGGGCGGCCTCGTCCTGCTGGCGGCGGGTCTGGTGATTTACAACATTCTGAAGATCGCCGTCTCCCGGCGCATGACCCAGTACGGCGTCCTCCGCTGCCTGGGGGCGGACCGGAGACAGCTCTATTCCCTTGTGACCGGGCAGGTTCTGCTGCTGTGCGCCCTGGGCATCCCCTTGGGCCTGCTGCTGGGGGCCCTGTCGGCAAAAGGCATCCTCACTGCCGCCACGGGGCTGCTGTCCCCGAAGATCTTCCTGGTGAATGACGCCGGGGAGCTGAACCGCCTGATTGCGGAGAACAGCGGCGGCAAGGGCGCCTTCCTGCTGGCCAGCGCCGCCGTCACCCTGGTCTTTGCCCTGGCCGCCGCCCTCCCTGCCGCCCGGTACGCCGCCAGGGTGGCCCCCACCGCCGCCATGGCGGGGCCCCGGGTGCGCATCCGCCGCCGGGGCCGGCGCGCAAAAAGCATTCGGAATTTCGAGGCCTTCTATGCCCGGCTCAATCTCAGGCGCAGCCCGGGCCGCACCGCCATCACCGTTCTCTCCCTGGTCATGAGCATCACCGTGTTCATCACCCTGCAAAGCGCCGTGGGTCTGCTGAACAGCGCCGGAGAACGCACGGCGGAGCACTACGGTGACTACTCCATCACCAACGAGACGGCGGGCTTCTCCCCGGAGGAGTACCGGGCCATGGCGGAGGACCCCCGGGTGGAGACGCTGGCCGCCATGCAGTTTTCCCTCTATGAGCAGGGAAGCGGCGGCTGTCCGGAGGGCATCGGCTTCAGCGTCCCCCTCCAGCCGGCGGAGACCTTTCAGGTGGTCGGGCTCAACGGGGCCTACTGGGACCGGGCCTTTTCCGCCCTGCCCCCGGAGACTCTGGAACGCTTAAAGGCCGGGGAGGGCTGCATGGTCCGGAACCCCATTCCCCTGGTCTATGAGGGCCAGGAGATTCCCCGCACCAGCATCCGGACCGGCGATACCGTCACCGTGGCGGGCCGGGAGCTGACGGTGCTGCACACTCTGGACGGCTATGACACCTATCTGAGCGTGGGCAACAACGGCTTTACCAACGGGGTTCAGATGATTGTGAACGAAGAGCTGTACGCCGCCCTCACAGGGCGGAGGGAATACAACTGGCTGCTGCCCGCCCTGGCGGAGGGGACGGACCGGGCGGAGTTTGACGCCGCGGCGGAGGCCCTGGCGGGGCGGGTCCCCGGCACCCTCTGGCTGTCCTTTGAGGACACGGACCGGCAGCTGGCGGAGAGCTTCCGGCAGATTCAGCTTCTGGCCTGGGGGCTGATTCTGTTCGTGGCGCTGATCGGCCTTCTGAACATTGTCAACACGGTCTACACCAACATCCACACCCGGGTGGCCGAGATTGGGATGCAGAGGGCCGTAGGCATGAGCGCGGGGAGCCTGTTCAGGGTCTTTTTGTGGGAAGGGGCCTATTACGGCATCATCGCGTCGGCGGCGGGGAGCATCGCCGGGTATCTCTGCACGGTGCTTGTGGAGGCCGCGGTGACGGACGAACTGCGGCTTGCCGCCGTGCCGGTCCTGCCCATGCTGGAGGCCTCGGCGCTGGCCACCGCCGCCTGCCTGCTGGCCACCTGCGTCCCTCTGAGGAGAATCAGCGCCATGAGCATTGTGGACTCCATAGAGACGGCGGAATAACGCCGCAAAATCACCGAGACGCCCAGCCGGACAGTCCGGTTGAGCGTCTCGGTGGAGAAAAAGATATGTAAAGCGAGTGGGCCGCCTTACAGCTGTGTCATACCGGCGGGCCTGGCCCGCCGGTTTCCCCGGAGATTGCGGCGGTCCGGGCCGCCTCCGGCCTACGGAAGTTCCCGCCTGATGCGCTCCAGGGCCTCGGGGTCCTCGCCGTCAGAAATTCCGGTCCGCTTCGCCCGCCCTTTTGGGCAGGCGTCCGTTCCGCTTCATTTCCTCCGGCTCTCACTCAAACATCCGCGGATTTTTGAGCGGCCAGGACTGCCTCCAGTTTACAAAAGCTCCTTCTTAATGCGCTCCAGGGCTTCGGGGGCCTGTTTGTCCATCTTCTCCGGGAAGCCGAAGTAGCTGACGCAGATGATGTTGTCCCCGCCCGCCTTGGGGGCGTCGGACTTCAGCTGTTTATTGACGAAATCCATCTCCCGCAGGGTCTCGAAGATGCCGTCGAAGTCCACTTCCCCCTCGCCCATGGCGGTGTGCTGGTGGATGGTGGCGTCCGCACGGCCCCGCTGGTTCAGCCAGGGGGGATTCAGGATATAGCGGCAGTCCTTGGTCTGGTTCCAGGTATCCGCCAGAAGCACGTGGGTCAGCTCGTCCCCGGCGCACTTCAGCATGTGCCGCACGTCGCCCTTGCCCTGGTCGTAGAAAAAGCCGTGGGACGCGGAGTAGACATAGCCCAGGTTCTTGGAGCGGAAGGACTTCACAATGTCGCAGGTCTCGTCGTTGAGCTCGCAGAAGTCATAGGGATGGGACTGGATTTCCACCCGGAGGCCCTCCCGCTCAATGATGGGCAGAAGCTCCTCCATGGAGCGGAAGAACATGCCGTTGCAAATCTCCTGCTGATTGGGGTCTCCGGAGAACTCCGTGTTGATGACGGGCACGCCCATGTCCACGGCAATCTGAATCATCCGCTTCCAGTTGGCCACGGCGTGCTGGCGCTGCTCCTCGGTGGGGCCGGACCAGCGGTAGACCACGATGAAGCTGGAGATTTCCACGCCGGTCTCCTTCAGGGCCTTGCGGTACTCCTCCTCGCACTCCCTGGAGAACAGGGGATGCTTGTAGAAGGGATTGATGCGGGGATGGGGGGACTGCTCGATGTACTTGTAGCCCCAGTCGGCCACCTTCCGGACATAGTCCCGAATGGGCATCTGCTTAGCCAGTACGTCCACGTCAAAAGCGATTTTCATGTCAATTGCTCCTTTCCGCAATCAGCCGATTCCCAGGGGGGAGAAAATGATATACATGACCACCACCACGCCGACGCCCACGGCGGCCCAGATTTTTCCGGTTTTCCAGGGGGTCATATCCATGACCCCGGCGTCGGGCATCTCCCAGGCTTCCTTCCGGGGGCAGACCTTGATGCACACGGCGTAAATCACACACTCCAGAACGAACAGGGCGAAGACCACATAGAGGTAATGGAACCGGTCGAAGAAGGGAATCACCTTGCTCAGGCCGTAGAGCACCATGTGAATGGGCACCACAATCTTGGGGGCGATGGCGGGAGCCCGCCGGGTCAGCAGTCCGAAGAGCACCGCCGTCAGCAGAGGCATGGAGAAGAAGCCCCAGCACTCGTTGATGAAGTTCATGATGCCGGTGCCGAAGTACATGACAAAGGGAGAAATGGCAATGGCCACCACGCCAACCACCGTGCCGAAAATCTGGCCGGTTTTCACCACCTTTTTGGCGTCCGCATGTTTGCCCCAGATGGGCTGCCAGAGGTTCAGGCTGAAAATGGTGGAGGCGGAATTCAGCACGGAGTTGAAGGAGGACAGAATCGCGCCGAACATCACGGCGGCGAAGAAGCCCATCAGGGGTTTGGGCAGGACCTCCATCACCAGCAGGGGATAGGCCTGGTCGGCGGCCAGACCCACGGTGGCGTCCATCTGGCCCTCGGCGGCCAGAAGCTGGAAGGCCATGACGCCGGGGATGACGATGACGAACACGTCCAGGCACTTGAAAAAGCCCGCCCAGATGGCGCCCTTCTGGCTCTCGGCCAGGTTCTTTCCTCCCAGGGAGCGCTGGATGATGGACTGGTTGGTGGCCCAGTAGAAGAGATTGTTGACGAACATGCCGGTGAAGAGCAGGGGCCAGGGAATCTCGGGAGGCAGAGCGCCGGGGGCGGACCAGGCGTTCATCTTCTCCGGCGTGGCGGTGATGAAGTGCTCCACGCCCGCCATGAAGCCGCCGCCGTCCAGTCTGCCCAGGGCCACAAAGGCCAGAATGGGAATGGCGAAGCCGCCGATAATCAGGCCCACGCCGTTGATGGTGTCGGAGTAGGCCACGGCCTTCAGGCCGCCGAAGACGGCATAGCACATGCCCACCATGCCGGTGCCCACGCAGATCCAGGTGATGGCCGTGAAATAGCTGATGCCGAACATGCTCTCAATGTCGAAAATCTTCACCAGGGCCACCGCTCCGGAGTAGAGAATGGTGGGCAGCATGGTGATGACATAGGCCACCAGGAACAGCAGGGAAAACAGGCGCATGGTGAAGGTGTCATAGCGCATCTCGAAGAACTCCGGAATGGTGGCGATGCCGCCCCGGAGGAGCCTGGGCAGGAAGCTGAAGGCCAGCACCACCAGGGCAAAGGCCGAGGTGGCCTCCCAGGCCATGGTGCTCATGTTGCCTGCGAAGGACTGGCCGTTGGTGCCCACCAGCTGTTCCGCCGACAGGTTGGTCATCATCAGGGAGCCGGCAATGACGATGCCCGGGAGCCCCCGGCCCGCCAGGAAATAGCCCTCCTTGGTGGAGAGGTCGTCGTCCCGGGTCTTCCACCAGGAGAGCACGGCCACCAGTACGGTAAACGCCACAAAAGTTACGACGGTAAATAGCATGTGCATACCCTTCTTTCTCGATTGTTTCATGGGGAAGCGCGGTCCGCGCAGGAACAGGCTGACAGCGTCAGCCTGTTCCCGGGATTCAGTTGAAGCTCACCCAGCAGGCGCCATGGTCCGCGGATTCCACGCATTTTTCAATCCACTTCACGCCCTGCGCCCCGGATTCCACGCTGGGATACCAGAAATCGCCGTACTCCTCTTGTCCCGCGCCGGACATGGCGATGGCAAACCGGCGGTACAGGTTGGCCCAGGCCTCAAACAGGCCTTCGGCATGGCCGCCGCCGATGCGGTCCTCCACCCTGGCCTCGGGATAGAGGTAGCCCGCGCCCCGCTCCAGGACCCGCACCGGCTCGCCCTCAATCTCATAGGTCATCTGGTTGGGCCGCTCATCGTCCCACTCAAGGGACGCCCGGGAGCCCACGATGCGGATTTTGTGGTCGTGCCGGGCGCCGCAGTTGATGGAGCTGGCCCAGCAGTAGACCTGAGCGCCGGCCTGGACGGATGTGCTGCCCTTGAGATTCATGATGACAAAGGCGTTGTCCTCCAGCTGCCGCCCCTCTACAAAAGCCCGCTTCGTGCACATGAGACTGTCGATTTCCAGGTCCGGAATCATGGCCTCGATGATGAACAGCGGGTGGGTGCCCACATCCCCCAGGGCGAAGGAGGGCCCTGCCTTCTCGGGGTCAAAGCGCCACCTGGCGGCGGGCACCGTATCCTCCACCTTCACGTTGTACCCGCCGAAGGCGAAGCTCATGTTGATGACCCGGATTTCCCCCAGGTCCCCATGGCGGATCATCTGCCGGGCCTGCTGAATCATCTGGTGGCCGGAATAGCCGTAGGTCACGCCCACGACCTTATTCTTCGCCTTCGCCAGGGAAACCAGCTCCTCCGCCTGGGCGGAGGTAAAGCACAGGGGTTTTTCACAGACCACATGGAGGCCCGCCTCCAGAGCGGCCTTGCAGATGGCGTAATGGGTGCCGTTGGGGGTGGCGATGGACACCGCCTCAATGCCGTCGGGCCGCCCGGCCTCGGCGGCGAACATGGTCTGGTAGTCCGGGTAGCAGCGGTCCGGGGCCACACCCAGCTCCCGGCCGAAGGCAATGCCCCGCTCCGGCACGATGTCGAAAGCCCCCGCCGCCAGCTGGAAGGAATGGTCCCGCAGGGCGGCGGAACGGTGGATATAGCCGATCTGGCTGCCCTTGCCGCCCCCCACCATGGCCCAGCGGATGGGATGATCCAGGACCTTGGAGCCGTTAATCATAGTACATCTCTCCTTGCAGTGTTTATATGCTGTCTGCTCAATCAGATTTGATAGCCCACGCCTTTCAGGTATTCCACGCTGGCTTTTACATCCCTCAGGCTCCCCTCCACATTCCGGGGGTCCCGCTCCTGCTCAATGGTGATGTAGCCGCTGTAGCCGATGTCCTCCAGGGCCTGCTTGATGCCGGGATAGTCCAGGCTCCCCGTGCCGATGGGGCACATGGCCCCCTTGCCGCAGCCGTCGAAGAAGCGGATGCGCTGCCCCAGAACCTCCTGATAGACGGCCTCGTTGACGTCCTTGAAGTGGACGTAATCCAGACGGTCCGCGTACTTTCTCAGGAAGGCCGCCGGGTCCATGCGGGAGTAATACAGGTGCCCGGTGTCCAGGCACAGCCCGGCGGTCTCATAGGGGATATCCCGGACCACCGCCTCAATCTCGTCCTCAAACTCGATGTAGCCCCCGGCGTGGGGATGGATGACGGGCCGGACGCCGTACTGGTTGGCCCGCTCACAGACCGCCCAGAGGTTGTCCATGAAGCCCGCCCATTCCTCCGGAGAGAGACGGGGGGCCCGGTCCGGGTGTCCGGCGGCGTAGTCCCGCTCGTCATGGCCCCAGTCCATGACGGTCATATAGGGCGTGGGGAACTTCTGGCCCTCATGAACCGGCAGGCCCGGCAGGGCCGGGTCCGTAATCAGGCGGCAGATGTCGTCCGCCGCCTTCAGGACGTTTTCCTGATTGGCGGGGTCCAGCAGGTCGTGAAAAATGGTGCCCGCCACAATGGCGATGCCGTTCTTCCTGAGCTCCGCAGACACCGCCGCCGCGTCAATGGGCAGATAGCCGTAGGGCCCCAGTTCGATGGCGCTGTAGCCGGCCTGACCGGCCTCCTCCAGCACCCGCCTCCAGGGGGGCAGATAGGGATTTTTCGGGTCGTCCACCCCCCAGCAGCAGGGTGCGCCGCAAATCTGAATCATGGTCATTCCTCCCCAATATACAAGTTTTCTCCATGCTGTATCCGTTCTCTTCCTGAATCTTCTCTCCTGAACAATTTTGATTTTAGCAGAAGAGCCAGCGGAATGTTTACGGTTTCTTGCGGGGCATTTCTGATAAATCCGCTGTAAACTGCACAAATTTTGTTCAAAATTTTTGGACATTACTGATTCTTGCGGTTCCGCCTGAATTCTGCAATAATGGTGGCGCAGGGCGATTTGCCGGCGCAGGGAGGATATGCCATGAATGCCCATACGTCGTTTGCTCACCGTCAGCCCACTCTGCTGTACGCCACGCTGCAGCGGGAGGAGGACCCCAAGATCAACCGGGTTCTCCACTCCCACAGCCATGTCTGCGAGCTGGTATTTGTCAACGCGGGAGAGGGCTATTACATTCTGAACGGGCGCAGCAGCCCCATTTATCCCGGGGATTTTCTGCTGAGCAACCAGGGGGACCTCCACGAGGTCCAGTCCGCCACCCACAGGGAAATCGGAACCATCTGCTTCGGCATTGGAAACCTGGCGCTGAAGGGGCTGCCGCCCGGCTGTCTGACCCAGGCGGAGGACGGCTTTATCCGCCCGTCCGGGGGAAGCCGGGAGCAGATGAAAGCCCTGTGCCGGCTGCTGTACGACCAGCTGGAGCTGGGCACCGCCCAGGGCAGAACCGTGGCCCAGCATCTGTTTTCGGCGCTGCTGCCTCTGGCGCTGAGTCTTCCCGCCGACGACAGAAACGGGGCGCAGACGGGGTCCGTGATTCTGGTCAACCGGATTGGCCAGTACATCGCCGCCCATTACGCAGAGCCGCTGGCCCTGGAGCGCATCGGAGAGGCGGTCTCCCCCTGTCACGCCGCCCATGTGTTCCGGGAGATCACCGGCTCCTCCCCCATTCAGTACGTCATTCGCTGCCGGATGGGCGAGGCGCAGAACCTGCTGATTTCCACGGACTTCAGCGCCGCCCGGATTGCCGTCATGGCGGGCTATGACAGCGCCAGCCATTTCAGCAGCATGTCCAAACAGGTCGCGGGCCTGCCGGCGGTCCAATACCGGCGGTGGTATCTGGAAATGATGCGGGGGAAGCAGGCCGCTTTTCCGCCGCTGCCCGGATTTCCCAGGACGCCGGCTATCACAGTCCCTTCCTGTATTTCCGGAAAAGGAGACAGGGAAAAGCCGTTCCCGGACGATTCTTTGCAATCGTTCGGGAACGGCTTTTTCACAGAGAGCGTGTCCGCCCTGGTCCGACGGCGCTTACAGACGGGCCACGCCGGAGGCCCGGGCGGCCTCGGCCACGGCCTTGGCCACAGCGGGACCCACCCGCTTGTCGAAGGCCTTGGGAATGATGTAGTCGGCGTTCAGCTCCTCGTCGGAGATCAGCTCCGCCAGGGCCCGGGCGGCGGCCATTTTCATCTCCTCGTTGATGTCGCTGGCCCGGACGTCGAAGGTCCCCCGGAACACGCCGGGGAAGGCCAGAACGTTGTTGATCTGGTTGGGGAAGTCGCTGCGGCCGGTGGAGATGACCGCCGCGCCGCCGGCCCTGGCCTCGTCGGGGAAAATCTCCGGCGTGGGATTGGCGCAGGCGAAGACGATGGCGTCCCTGTTCATGGTTTTCACCATGTCCGCGGTGACGGTGCCCGGGGCGGAGACGCCGATGAACACATCCGCGCCCACCAGGACGTCGGCAAGGGAACCGGCCTTCTTTTCCAGGTTCGTCACCTGGGCCATTTCCTCCTTGATCCAGTTCAGACCCTCACGGCCCTGGTAAATGGCGCCCTTGCGGTCGCACATGGTGACGTTTTTGAAGCCCGCGGACAGCAGCAGCTTTACGATGGAGATGGCGGCGGCTCCTGCGCCGGAGGTGACCACCTTCACGTCCTCCTTTTTCTTTCCGACCACCTTCAGGGCGTTGGTCAGGCCCGCCAGGGTGATGATGGCGGTGCCGTGCTGGTCGTCATGGAAGATGGGAATATCGCACTTTTCCTTCAGCTTCCGTTCAATCTCAAAGCAGCGGGGGGCGGCGATGTCCTCCAGGTTGATGCCGCCGAAGGACCCGGACATCAGATAGACGGCGTTGACAAACTCGTCCACGTCGTGGGTCTTCACGCAGAGGGGGAAGGCGTCCACGCCGCCGAAGGCCTTGAAGAGGACGCATTTGCCCTCCATGACGGGCATACCGGCCTCGGGGCCGATGTCTCCCAGGCCCAGGACGGCGGAGCCGTCGGTGATGACGGCGCAGAGGTTGTGCCGCCGGGTGAGCTCATAGCTCTTGCTGATGTCCTTCTGAATCTCCAGGCAGGGCTGGGCCACGCCGGGGGTGTAGGCCAGGCTCAGGTCGTCCTTGGTCTCCACGGGAACGGTGGCGATAACCTCGATTTTACCCTTCCACTCGCCGTGGAGCCGAAGGGATTCCTTTGCGTAATCCATAATTGATCTTCCTCCTGCATTTCTCCATTTTTATTGTAACGGTTCAGCGCCCGGTCACAGGTGCTGAGAATTTTCTCTCTTACGTCCTCTTCGGAAACGCCGGCGTGCCGGAGCAGCATAAATACGGTGGCCGGCACGCCGCAGTCTTCGGAGAAGATGGCATCCTCACGCTGATGGGAATTCCCTCCCGGACGTCCATATCCGCGACGGCCTGAACGGCCGCCTTCGGCGCGGGACTGACGGGCATCTCTTATGTCTCCCAGGGGAACTTGTACTGGGCCAGGCCCAGCTTGTCCCGGACCTCCAGAATTTCCTTCTGGACGGACTCGCTGACGGGCACGCCCTTGTCCCTGCGGTCCTGCCAGGCCAGCCATTCCTTCTCGCCGGCGGTGTAGATGCGCTCGGCGCCGGGGGCCTTTTTGGAGTTCCGGAGGCCGCGGCAGATGTCGCCGGCAGTCTTCCTGAAGGTGTCCAGACCCATGAAGAATTCGGGGTTGATGACAAAGAAGAAGTGGCCCAGGCGGTACATCTGATTGCTTCCGTCGGGAGCCTTGCCGCTGAGCTCCTTCAGGCTCGGGCCTCCGGCCAGGGCGGCGGAGAGAATCTCAACAATGGTGGTAAAGCCGTAGCCCTTATAGCCGCCGGTTTCCTCGCCGGGGCCGCCCACGGACACCAGCGCGCACTTGCCGGCCCGCATATCCTTGAGAATCTGACCGGAGTCGGTCATGGTGCCGCCGTCGGCGGTGACCACCAGACCCGCCGGCGTCTCGTGGCCGATGCGCTGATAGTACTCAATTTTGCCGTTCTGGATGGTGGAGGTGGCGCAGTCGAAGTTAAAGGGGAATTCCTCGTCGGTAGGCATGGTAAACGTCAGGGGATTGGTGCCCATCATGGGCTCCACGCCCCAGGTGGGGGCCACGGAGGGCCGGGCGTTGGTGCCGGTTATGCCGATCATGCCCGCCTTTTCCGCCATGGTGGTCCAATAGCCCGCGATGCCGTAGTGGGTGGAGTTGAAGACCGCGCCGCCGGCCATGCCGTATTTGGCGGCCTTTTCAATCAGCAGCTCCATCATGTGGTAGCTGGCCACCATGCCCATTCCGTTGTTGGCGTCCATAACCACCGTCGTGGGGGTGTCCTTTACGATGTCCATTTTGGTCTCCGGCAGCAGGGTGCCGTTGACGATACGGTCAATATAGATGGGCTTGAAGCGGTTGCAGCCGTGGCTTTCGATGCCCCGGCGGTCGGATTCCAGCAGGACGTCGGCGCAGATCCGTGCGTCGTCCTCAGGCACGCCGTAGCCCTTAAAGGCGTCGATGAGGAAGCTGTTCATCAGCTCCCAGGATACATAAGGTCTTGTCTCCATAGCGTTGATCTCCTTTTATTTTTTGGTGTGCGCCAATGCGGGGCGCACATGGCAAATCAAGAGGCGGGCTCTCCGCTCCGGCGGGAGTAAATTCGGGCAAGGCCGCCCTCCGAGGTCTCCCGGTATCCGCGGTTCAGATGAATCCCCGTTTCATACATGGTCCGGAGCACCATGTCATAGCTGATGCGCCGGGTATCGGACAGGAAATAGGCCAGGTTCGCGGAGTTAATGGCCCGCATGGCGGCGACGGCGTTGCGCTCGATGCAGGGGATCTGCACCAGCCCGCAGATGGGGTCGCAGGTCAGACCCAGGTGATGCTCCAGAGCCACCTCGGCGGCGTACTCAATCATTTTAATGGAGTAGCCGAAGAGATAGCCCAGCGCCGCGGCGGCCATGGCGCAGGCCACGCCGATTTCCGCCTGACAGCCGCACTCCGCTCCGGACACGGAGGCGTTGCACTTGGCCAGCTCACCGAAGAGGCCCGCCACGCCCAGTGCGTGAATCACGTCCTCGTCGCTGAGGCCCCGTTTATTTTTGATATAATACAGCACTGCCGGAAGAACCCCGCAGGCGCCGCAGGTCGGGGCCGTGACCACCGTGCCGTTGTCGGCGTTCTGCTCGGAAACCGCGTAAGCGTAGGAGCAGACCATCTGACACTCCACAATCTCCGGGTGTTTGTTGACCAGAATGTGGTCATAAATGGATTTGGCCTTGCGGTTGATGCGCAGTCCTCCGGGCAGCTCGCCGGAGGCGGCCAGCCCCTCCCGGATGGACTTCTGCATGGTCTCCCAGACCTCTGCCAGATAGTCCCAGATTTCCCTTCCCTCGTTCATCTCCACGTAGTCCACCAGACTGACATAGCGGAAATTGCAGAACTCCTTGATTTCGGCAAAGGAATTTTCGGGATAGGTCTCCTCGGCCTTCTGTGGCTGCGGACGGCCCTCAACCGTCAAATCGCCGCCGCCGATGCTGTAGAACCGCTGCCGGGCAATTTCCTCCCCCTCCCGGAGGGCAACGAAGTCCAGCGTGTTGGGGTGGGGCAGGTTCTCCTGCGCCTCCTGGGAAAACACCACTTCTGTTGGGACAGGAGCCAGGGTGTCGGTGACCGCCCGATCTGTACCGTGGCCCTTTCCGGTTTTGGCGAGGGAGCCGTAGAGAAAAACGCGGTAGGCGTCGGCTTCCGGCGTCTCGCTCCGGAAGATCGCGGCGGCCTTGACCGGCCCCATGGTGTGGGAGCTGGAGGGTCCCTTGCCGATTTTGTAGATGTCGCGGATAGACTTCATGGTGTGTCACTCCTTCCTGGTCCGGCCGGGCGGGACAGCGCCTGCCGGAGCCTCACAGCGGTTCTTTTGTTTTTTGCTTTTTTAGCTTATATTGCTTTTTTGTTTATTTTGTTTGCGTTCTCAGCTCTGCAAGGAAGCCAGCACGTCCCGGGTCATTTCGGGGAAATTCCCGATGACGGCGTCGATTCCCTTGGCCGCCAGGTCCCGCACGTCCTCCTCTGTGTTGACGGTGTAGGTATTGATTTCCAGGCCGTATTGCTTGAGCTCCGCCACCGCCTCTTGAGTCAGGCTGCGGAACATCGGGTGATAGCAGGCGACGCCGTGCTCATGGCAGTACCTGCCCGCGTCGATGATCCAGGTCTCGCTGAGGAAGCCGTACTTCAGCGCCGGCGCAAGCTCCCGCATCCGCAGAATGGTGTAGTGGTTGAAGCTGGAGATGATAACCTTTTCCTCCAGATGGTACTCCTGAATCATGTCCCAGACCTTTTCATCCATGCCGGGATACTCAAAAACGCCGGTTTTCATCTCGATATTGGTAATAACCGGCAGGTCCCTGATGAATTCGCAGTACTCCCGAAGGGTGGGAACCGGATTGAACCCATACTGCCCGGTATAGAGATAGGAGGCGTCCAGCTTCCGAAGCTCCGCGAGGGTCAGCTCCTTCACCCAGCCCGTTCCGTCCGTGGTGCGGTCCACCTGCTCGTCGTGAAGGATGACGGGCTCCCCGTCCCGGGTGAGCTGAACGTCCAGTTCAATGCCGTCCGCGCCGGCCTCCACCGCCTTGCGGAAGGCCAGCATCGTATTTTCGGGATATTTGCCGCTGTAGCCGCGGTGTGCAAAATTTTTCGTCATGATGCCTGTTCGTTCAAACCGCTCCAGTCCGCCCGGGCCCATGCCGGCCGGGAAGCGGTTGGGACGTACCTCCTTATAGTCAGAATTTCCCTGTTTCGGCCTCCGTCGGTTCCGCCGGGCCCCACGGACCCGGCATACAGAGATGCCTGCGTTCGCTGCCTGTTCCCGTGTGAAAATTGAAAGAAAAACACGACAACAGGCACCGTATGTCTACGGTGTCAATTGCCATGTCTCACAAACTCCATGCGGCGATACTCTTTTTGGCAGCTGCGTCCATTCCGTCCATCTGCGCGGTCCGCCTGAAATTCCGCCGGCGTCTTTCAGCGGGCTGCGCTCCAGAATTGACGATAGCCCGATTATAGCATCCCGGCGTCTCTCTGGCAAGGGGATTTCTCAAATCCGCAGGTAATTCATACAAAAGGCACAGGATTCATGGGGCGGCTTTGGGTGTTTTGCCGGTCCGGGATGCTGAGAGCCGCCCTGTCCAGGGCGGCTCTTCCCGGGGCTTCAATAGCGGTTGCGGATGGCCTCCCGGCAGGTTCCGTCCGCCAGGGAGACAAAGCGTACGAACAGGGACACCTTATTTTCCGGATTCAGGGCGGCCCACACCCGGTCCGCCAGCGCCTCCGGCGTATCCTCCTCCAGAGCCACCCGCTTCGGCTCCCCCTCGAAGGAGGGCAGAGGGTTCCCATCGCCGGTGTAGGTGTGAATAAAGCGGCCCTCGCCGGGAAGAGGAGCGTCATAGTGGTAGAAATAGCGGCAGCAGCAGTCGGGATTTCCGTCGGCGCTTTTCAGAATGGACAGCTGGAAGCTGCCGTCGGGGCTCAGCAGGCCGGAGATGCGGGGGGTCCAGTTGGGGCCGTCGGGCTCGAAGGTCCGGCTTTTCAGGGCCTCGGCAAAGGTGCGGCCCCTGAAAATATAGTCTCGGATGGTGTCGGTCTGGTCGCCGTTGGTGACGATGAGGCCCCGGCCCGCCTCACGGACAGGATGGTAGATGATGAGGCTGGGATCCGTCATTTTAGAGGGGTCATGGGCCTGGGTGCGGATGCCGTCCTCCGTGGGGACGAACACCCGGTTTCGGGAATTCTCGCTGCGGCCCATGATGAAGTACACCGCCACGGCGCTTTCGCCGCTCTTCCCCAGAACGATGCCCCGGCCGGGATAGGGATTGCTTTCCAGAAGGGCGGACAGATTCTCTTTTTTCATAACAAGCTCCTTATGTTTCTTCTCCTTTTGGATTCTTCCAGACCGTTTCCAGCTCCCGGGAATCACGGCCGTTGTAGAGGTACACGGACCAGACCCGCCGCGCCCCGTCCCCGAAATCATGGGTGTAGATGTGGACGTACCGGGCCTGCCCGTCCTCGGGAACCAGCTCGTAATAATAGCCTGTGCCAAGCCAGCCTTCCGCGTTGGGCGGGCCGAAGCGGGCGGTGAAGCCCTCCCAGCTGTCGTCCGTTTCCAGGAATGCCGGCAGCTCCTCCCGGGTGACGGTCCGGTCATAGGGCGTGAAGGCGAAGGGCTCGTCTCCGATGCGGCGGGTCTCCCCCTCCGCGGCGGGGGCGGTGACGACGCTGAGGCCGTCCTCCAGGTCCAGGCTGTTCTGGTAGTAGTCCGGGTGGCACCTCGCCGCCTCCGTGGCGACGACCACCTT
This sequence comes from uncultured Oscillibacter sp., assembly GCF_947654275.1. Taxonomy (GTDB): domain Bacteria; phylum Bacillota; class Clostridia; order Oscillospirales; family Oscillospiraceae; genus Oscillibacter. The sequence goes on from NZ_CANTJS010000010.1 coordinate 53,475, forward strand.
TCTCAGTCCCACGTTTCCGGGGTCCTCCTCGTCCTTCGTCACATAGCTGAAGGAACAGTAGTAGTTCACGCCCCCGCAGACCGCCGGCAGGGAATTGTGCACATCCACCATGGTCTGCCGTCCGTATTCCAGGTGCTTGGAGGCCCCCACGGGGGTCAGCATCTCGCAGTCCTCCGTGGGGCCGGGATACAGGTCCAACAGGGCCTGAATGCTCTCGTCCAGGTCCCCGTCCGCCTCCCGGACATTGGGGGAGAACAGAGCCCGGACGGCCTCCGCGTCCCGGGCATCCACGGCGGCAAAAAATTCGTCGATGGGGTCCTGCAGGCTCCACCGGCTGCCGGACAGGCCTTCCAGGGCCCCCAGGGCCGCGTCCCGGAGCCCCTCGGAAAGGCCATCTGCGGTCCGCTGAACCAGGCCGCAGCCGGTCAGAAGAAGCAGGAGACCCAGCAGCACCGCCGGTGCGGTCTTTTTCATAGGCAGCGCCCTCCCTTTCCATTAGGGCCTGTTCACATAAGCCCACGCGCACGTCTTTTCGGCAAATTTTGCCGCCTGCTTCGTTAAAAATTTTTGCCGTACGCCAGTACGCCTGCAAATTTTTGCCTCGCATCCGGCTAAAATTTGCTCGAAAATCCGCACATGTGGTTTATGTGAACAGACCCTAGAAATCAGAAGCTGAGAATCAGGAATCAGCCATCATAAGGGGGCAATTCCTCACCCCTCATTCCTAATTCATAAAAAGCTGTTTCTTCCGCTCCCGCCAGTCCGGCAGATACGTCTCCAGCAGCGCGTAAAACCCGGGGCCGTGGTTCTTCTCCCGGATGTGGCACAGCTCGTGGACCACCACCAGCTCCACCGCCTCCGGCGGGCAGTTCATCAGGAAGCAGGAAAAGCACAGGCTGTTCTTTGCCGAGCAGCTGCCGTAGCGCCGCCGGGCCGCCGTGACCTTGAACCCGGTGGGGCTCACGCCCATTTTTTCGCTCCAGTATGCCACTTTTCCCGGCAGCTCCGCCCGGGCTCTCTCTTTCAGAGCCTGAATTTCCGCCTCGGTGGGGGGCGGTGGGCGGAGGGCCGCCCTCTGCCGCTGGGTCTCCAGGTGCTTTTCAATCCAAGCGGCATGGCTTTTCACAAAGGCGTCGATCCGGGCCCGGGAGCAGCGCAGGGGGGCCCGGACCAGCAAACGGCCCTCCCGGGTGATTTCCAGGGCCAGGGTCTTCCGCCGGGAGCGGATCAGCTCAAAGGATTCCATATGCTCCGGTCAGCGCTTCCGGTCCTTGGCGGTGTCGCAGTAGGCGCAGCGGTAGGTGTGGCGGGCGGGGTCGCTGAGGAGAAACACGGCGTCCAGCTGGGGTTCCGCCACGGTGATGCACCGGGGGTTCTTGCAGCGGATGATGTTCACCAGCTTTTGGGGCAGCTCCAGATGGGTTTTCTCCACCCGCACGCCGTCCCGGATGACGTTGACGGTGATGTTGGCGTCGATATACCCCAGTACGTCCAGGTCCAGCTCCAGAGGCGTGTCGATTTTGATGATGTCCTTTTTCCCCATCCGGCCGCTGCGGACGTTTTTGATGATGGCCACGGAGCAGTCCAGCCGGTCCAGGTGGAGGTATTTGTAGATGTCCATGCTTTTCCCGGCCTGGATGTGGTCCAGAACCACGCCGTTTTGGATGCTGTCGATATTCATAAGCTCCTCCCCCTTTTTACACATGGATGTCCAGCAGCTTCAAAATCAGGGCCATACGGATAAACTTTCCGTTTTTCACCTGCTTCCAGTAGGCGGCCCGGGGGTCCCTGTCCACCGCCACGGCAATCTCGTTGACACGGGGCAGGGGGTGCAGGATGGAGAGGTCCGCTTTGGCCCGCTCCAGCTTTTCCGGGGTGAGGATATAGCTGTCCTTCAGACGGAGATAATCCTCCTCGTTGAAAAAGCGCTCCTTCTGGACCCGGGTCATGTAGAGCAGGTCCAGCTCCGGCATGACGGAATCCAGGTCGGTGGTCTGGACATAGGGCAGGTTCCGCTTTTTCAGGGCCTCCTCCTTCACGTAGCGGGGGAGCTTCAATTCTGCCGGGGATACCAGCACGAATCTGATACCGTCGTACCGGCTCAGGGCGTTTACCAGGGAGTGGACCGTCCGGCCGAATTTCAGGTCGCCGCAGAAGCCCACGGTAAAGCCGTTCAGCCGGCCCTTTTCCCGGTGGATGGTGAGCAGGTCGGTAAGGGTCTGGGTGGGGTGATTGTGGCCGCCGTCTCCGGCGTTGATGATGGGCACTTCGCTGAACTGGGCGGCGGCGTAGGGAGCGCCCTCCTTGGGGTGGCGCATGGCGATGATGTCGGCATAGCAGCTGACCGTGTGGACGGTGTCCCCCACGGTCTCGCCCTTGGCGGTGGAGCTGGAATTGGCCTCGGAGAAGCCCAGCACGCTGCCCCCCAGGGCCAGCATGGCGGACTCGAAGGAGAGCCGGGTCCGGGTGGAGGGCTCGAAGAAGAGGGTGGCCAGCTGCCTGTGCCGGCAGGCCTCCTGATATTTGGCGGGGTTTTGAATGATGTCCTCCGCCGTGGCAATCAGTTCGTCGATTTCCTCCACGGTGAGGTCTACCACGTCAATGATGTTTCTGGGCATAATTCGTCCTTTCTGTCAATTAGAAATCAGGAATTAGGAGGTAGAAATTAGAAATTAGGAATTAGGAGTTAGGAATTAGGAGTTAGGAATTAGGAATAACTGAAATGATGGAAAAATTCCTCATTCCTCATTCCTTATTCCTAATTATTTCAGAATCCAGCTTTCGTCCGACGGGTTCGCCCGGAACTTTTTCAGCCGCTCAATGTCCTCGGGGCGGATTTTTCCCTCGTCGGCGGCAATCTGGCACACTGCGTCGAAATTGGACAGGCTGTAGTTGGTCACGTTGGCCGCCGCCAGCCGGTCCAGACCCTTCTGGAGTCCGTAGGTGAAGATGGACGCGATGCCCAGCACCTCTGCCCCCGCTTCCCGCAGGGCCTCCACCACGTCGATGCAGCTGCCGCCGGTGGAGATGAGGTCCTCCACCACCACGACCCGTGCGCCGGGCTCCAGTTTTCCCTCAATGCGGTTCTGCCGCCCGTGGTCCTTGCCGCTGGACCGGACATAGCCCATGGGCAGGCCCATGAGGTGGCCCACAATGGCGGCGTGGGCGATGCCCGCCGTAGAAGTGCCCATGAGGACCTCCACGCCGGGATAGTGCCTGCAGATGAGGTCCACCAGGCCCTCCTCCACGTGGGTGCGGACGGCGGGGGCGGTGAGGGTCAGGCGGTTGTCGCAGTAGATGGGGCTCTTGATGCCGCTGGCCCAGGTAAAGGGCTGGTCGGGCCGGAGAAAGACCGCTCCGATGGAGAGCAGGTCGTGGGCAATGGTCTGTTCACGGGTCATATCAATATCCTCCTTTTTATGGTTCCGTCAAAAGGGGCAGGGACGCCAGCGGGGCTTCCAGAACATAGTCATACCTGCCGTCGGAGACAATCAGGCACAGGCTGTCCTCCGTCAGGTAAAACCCGCCGCCTTCATTCCAGGCCGGGGAATCCGCGCAGAGGTCCGCCAGCTCCTCCAGGGACGGCTGATCGGACCGGTTCCCCAGGGCCGTGAAGGTCTCCGGAATCAGCCGGGCCAGGTCCTCCGGGCCGCTCAGGTCCAGAAGGCCGGAGAGGCGGACGGGCTCGTCCGTCCTGCGGTCGATGGTGACGGCGTACTCGCTGGAAGACGGGTAAGCGCCGCCCTGCGTCACATAGAAGAAGAGAAAGGCCGCTGAAAAATACGCCATGTCGCACCGCGTGACCTCATAATCAACGGTGACACTGGTATGGGGCCGCTCTGTAAGCGCCTCCATGGTCCACCCGTTATAGGCGGTCTGCCGGATCAGCTCCGCCGTGCCGTCTCCGTCGGACCGGCCGTAATCAGGATAGTTGATGAACACAGAGACGCCCCTGCCGGGGTCAAGATAGTAGTCGCAGAGCCGCTGGGGGCCCACCGTGTTTCCGAACGCGTACCGGACGGTTCCGCTGACGGTCTGCCCGGTCTGAACGCCGTCGGGGATATCCGGCGCTTCCCGTCCGCCGCAGCCGGTCAGAACCAGCAACAGCAGCAGGGCCGGCAGTGCCGCCTGACGGGTCATGCGCCTGAGAATTCCCGCACCGCCCGGCGGTAGGCCTCCACCGGGTCCGCCGCCTGGGTGATGGGCCGGCCCATGACGACGTAGTCGCAGCCGCTCTGTCCGGCCTTCTCCGGGGTCATGACACGCTTCTGGTCCCCCGTGTCGCCGCCGGCGAAGCGGACGCCGGGGGTGACGGTGCAGAACCTGTCCCCGCAGCGCTCCTTGACCAGGGCCGCCTCCAGGGGGGAGCAGACCACGCCGTCCAGGCCGCTCCGGGCGGCGGTCTGGGCATAGGAGAGGACGGTCTCCGCCATGGGGGTGTCAATCAGCAGCTCGTTTTTCAGGGTCTCTGCGTCGGTGCTGGTGAGCTGGGTCACGGCAATCAGCAGCGGCCTCGTCCCGTCGGGCCGGGTGAGGCCCTCCAGGGCGGCCTTCATCATGGAGGAGCCCCCGGCGGCGTGGAGGTTCACCATGTCCACGTCCAGGCCAGAGAGAACGGACATGGCCCGCTTCACGGTGTTAGGAATGTCGTGGAGCTTCAGGTCCAGGAAAATCCTGTGGCCCCGGGCCTTGATCTCCCGGACGATGGACGGCCCTTCGGCGAAATAAAGCTCCATACCGATTTTCACAAAGGGCTTTTCTCCGCCGGGAAAGCGGTCCAGAAAGGTCAGGGTCTCCTCACGGGTGGGGAAATCCAGTGCAATGATCACGTCACGCGCCATGGTGTGCTCCTCCTGTCAATTCAGATATTTGGGAAACGCCCAGCCGCTCACAGACGGCAGGCAGGTCCTCGATGATTTTTTTGCAGGCCCAGGGGTCCCGCAGGCTGGCGGCCCCCACCTCCACGGCGGAGGCGCCCGCCAGCATCATTTCGGCGGCGTCCTCCGCGGAGCTCACGCCGCCACAGCCGATGACGGGAATTTTCTCCCCCACCGCCTCATATACGTCCCACACCATCCGCACCGCCACCGGGAACACGGCAGGACCGGAGAGACCCCCGGTGCGGTTGGCAATCAGGGGGCGTTTCGTCCTCAAGTCGATCCGCATTCCCAGCAGGGTGTTGATGAGGCACAGGCCGTCGGCCCCCTCGGCCTCGCAGGCTTTGGCAATCTCCGCGATGTCCGTCACATTGGGGCTGAGCTTCATGAAGACGGGCTTTTTCGTCGCCGCCCGGACGGCCCGGGTGACGGCGGCGGCGCTCTGGGGGTCGGAGCCGAAATTCTTCCCGCCGGCGTGGACGTTGGGACAGGAGATGTTGACCTCCAGTATCCTCACCTGCTCCGCGTCGTTCAGACGTGCGCAGTTCTCCGCGTACTCCTCCAGAGAGAAGCCGCAGACATTGGCAATCACCGGCCCACGGAAAATTTTGGCGATGTTGGGAACCTCCTCCCGGAGAACCGCCTCCATGCCGGGGTTCTGGAGCCCCACGGCGTTCAGCATCCCGCCCGGGGTTTCGGCAATGCGGGGCTGGGGATTGCCGGGACGGGGGTCCCGGGTGGTGCCCTTCCAGGAGAAGGAGCCCAGGATATTCAGGTCGTAAATCTCAGCGAACTCCCGGCCATAGCCGAAGGTCCCCGAGGCGGGGATAATGGGGTTTTTCAGCGTCACACCCGCCAGACTGACGGATAAATCTACCATAGAATTTCCTCCTTCCGGAACACGGGCCCGTCCTTGCAGACCCGGCGGAGGCCGTTTTTCGTCTCGATGGTGCAGCCCACGCAGGCCCCGAAGCCGCAGGCCATCCGGGCCTCGAAGCTGAACTGTCCCCCGGTGAGCTGAGGCAGGGCGTGGACGGCCTTCAGCATGGCCGTGGGGCCGCAGGCCAGCACATAGGAGCAGTCCGGCAGGGTGTTCAGGGCGTCTGTGACAAAGCCCTTGACCCCCAGGCTCCCATCCTCGGAGGCAGGCAGAACCGGAATGCCCAGGGCGGCGAACTCCTCCAGGTAAAAGCTGTCCGCCCTGGAGCGGAAGCCCAGAACGGCCCGGGGGCTCTGCCCGTTCTCCAGCATCCGCTTTGCCAGCCCGTACAGCGGCGCGACGCCGATGCCGCCGCCCACCAGAACCGGGGCGGGGCCCACGGTCTCCGGCGCGAAGTCAAAGCCATTGCCCAGGCCCGCCAGCACGTCCAGCTCCGTTTCCGGAGGCAGGCGCACCAGCTCCTTCGTGCCCTCTCCCGCCTCCTTCACCAGCAGGGTCAGGTGATACTTCCCCCAGTCGCAGACGGAGATGGGCCGCCGGAGAAATTTCCCCGGCAGGGCCAGGTTGACAAACTGGCCCGGGGCGGTGACGGCGGCGGCGTCCTGGGAATTGAGGGCCATCAGGACCAGCTCCCAGGTATCCGGCGTAAGCTGCCGCCGGGACCTCCAAATGAATGTGCACTGCTTCATGGTGTTTCTCCTTCCGGCCGGTCACAGCCCCGGATGATGCCGATGATTCCCGACGGGGACGGCTTCAGTCCCTCCGGGAACACAACGGTTCCGTCCACAATGGTCATGCGGACGGCGGCGTCCACCCGGCGGCCCTCGAAGGGGGTGGCCCGGCCCAGGGAGCGGAAGCCCTCCGGGTCCACAACGCCGGGGCACTCCAGGTCCAGCACCGTCAAATCGGCGGGCTGGCCCTCCGCAATCTCGCCGCCGGGCAGGTTGAAAATCCGGCGGGGGTTGACGCACAGGGCATTTAAAATCACTTCCAGCGGGACCTTTCCGGTTTGTACCAGCTCTGTGTACAGCACCGGGAAGGCGCATTCCAGACCCACCACGCCGTTGAGACTGCCCCGGAGACCGCCGGCCTTCTCCTCCGCCGAGTGGGGGGCGTGGTCCGTGGCAATGCAGTCCACCGTCCCATCCAGAAGGCCCGCCACCAGGGCGTCCCGGTCTTCCGCCGAGCGGATGGGGGGATTCATCCGGAAGCGGCCATGGTCCTGTAAATCCTCGTCGCAGAGGCAGAGGTAGTGGGGCCCCGTCTCACAGGTGACGGGAAGGCCCTCCGCCTTGGCCCGGCGGATGAGGGCCACGCTCTCTTTTGTGGAGACGTGGCAGACGTGATACCGGCAGCCGGTCTCCCGAACCAGACGGATGTCCCGCTCCACCTGCCGCCACTCGCTGGCGGGGTCGTTGCCGGGAAGACCGTTGCGGCGCGCATACGCTCCGTCGTGAACGGCCCAGCCCTTTTCCAGCAGGGATTCGTCCTCACAGTGGGCCACGATGGGCCTGTCCAGCTGTTTGGCCAGCAGCATGGCGGCCCGCATCATGTCCTCAGACTGGACGCCCCGCCCGTCGTCGGAGAAGCCGGGGACGAAGGGGGCCAGGGCGGCCAGGTCCGCCAGGTCTCCGCCCTGTTCCCCCCGGGTGATGGTCCCATAGGGATGGACATGGACCCGGGCGTCCCGTTCAATGGCCTCCAGCTCCCTTTCAAGGTTCTCCCGGCTGTCCGGCGCGGGGTTCAGATTGGGCATGGCGCAGACCGCCGTATAACCCCCCGCGGCGGCGGCGGCGGTGCCGGAGGCAATGGTCTCCTTATAAGAAAATCCAGGCTCTCGCAGATGGACATGAACATCAACGAAACCTGGAACGACCAAGCAGTGATTCAATTCAATAACCTGAGCGCCGCCCTTGGAAAGGGAGGGGCCAACGGAAACAATGCGGCCTTTGGAAATGGCAATGTCCAGGGGCTGAAAGCCTCCCCCGCAGAACACGGACCCGCCGGTCATAATCATCATATAGGCGTTCTCCTCTCCGATTTTTCGGGATAAAATACTACACGAAAATCGCTCTGCTGTCAAGTCCTCTTTTGGGGGAAAGGGCGCGTCCGTTTCCGCGGTTTATACTGAAAAATCACAGCGGCAAAGCACAAAAACGGCCTGCCGGAACAAAGCCAAAGCCCCCACGGCACAACGAACAGCCCGCCGGGCCAGACCGCGGAAACCCCACGCGCCTGTCCCGGCGGGCTTTTTAAGTACGCTTCTACGGCTGCGGAGGCTGATAGTCCCGTATACCCGGAAAGTACACAATCGTATCCGAACCAATCAAATCCGTAGCGGTTCCCTCAAATTCCTCCATCATGGGATTGCTGGGATCATTAAACCCCTTTGCCTCCAGATAGCTGCCCAGCTGGTCCAGTACATCAAAAATATTGCGGTCCTGTTTTACGATGATGCCTAACGTGATCACCGTCTCACCCAGCATCGTACGGCCTGAGTAATTTTCACAAACCTCATAGTCGTTGTCAGGTTCATTGCAGAACGCCCGAATCATGTCTGCCAGCATGAGAATCATCCCTTCATAAAAATGTACTGTACAAGCGCCGGTTCTGCACGCAATTGGCAGTTGGCATACCTGACGCGGCGTCAGCGCGCGGATGCCTCCGGCTTCTTGGCGGAGGTTTCCGCCCCTTCCGTAAAACAGAGAGAGGGGAACGACAGGATGAGCGCGCTCCGACTCGTCTGGCGCCGGCAAAAAAGATGCAGCCCTCAACCCGCATCCCCCGTCCCTCTCGGACCCGAATCCAGCGGAGCAAATTGGGACCGAAGGCGAAGAAATTCCCAACATAGCGCAGTTTTCCACCCAAAGGCGGGAAACGAAGCGGTGTTGGGAATTTCTGAGCTGTGTTTCGTTGACAAAAAAGATGCTCTTGAAATGTGCTACATTACCCCAACATCCTTTTTTATCAAATAGGGTATTATTCTACCTGCTCAAAGAATTGTATCCTGCAGGCATTTCTCAAAAATCATATGGGTCATCTACTGCAGCATCTGTATATGGGTATTCGTAGCCAGTTTGTGCTTCAATTACCTTAATCGCAGTATTAGCAGTTCTGGAAAAGGTATCATTTAACCCATTGCGAATGGCTGTATGAAAGTCTTTATACATAGAATGAACTAATGCTTCAAATTCAGGGTTATTACCTTCTTGATTTTCAGAAAATATTTTAGAGGCTTTACTTAAAGCTAAAAGCAGAAAAGCATAACTGCTATTAATATCTGGTTGTGGATTAAATGTATTAATACAGCACTTCTGTAAATTCTCAATCGATTTTTGGTATTCTCCTTTATCAAACATGATATCAGCCAAGCGCAACGCACACTTAGGTGCAACTCTCACTTGCTCTAATCCAATTTGTAGAACGTCCCCCTCAGTTAATTCTTCCTCGCCTTCGCCATAAAATACACTTAATATATTTGCTTTTTTAAAATAAGCTTGATCCGACTTCTCCTTCTCAATAAATTGATCTGCCAAGACGAGAGCTTGGTGTTTCAATTTATATTGTTCTTCATCTGTTTCAATATGGTTTATTTTTTCTATCAAATAGTCTATTGAAAAAGAAAATGCTCTCCAATTCCATCTACTTTTTGAGATTTGAGAAAGAGTGAGATATGGCTCATCGCAAAGATGATATTGTCCACTAGAAATGCCATACCGAATCAAATCCGCTAGCATATCAATTGAAAATGGTATGCGCTGCAACCCACACTGTAGAATCATACAAGCACAATCAAAAATGTTTTGTCTCGCATAACTAACCGCAACATTATGATAGTCATCTGCTGTACCTAGAATCTGTAAATCACTATTATTAAATAGTCTTGAAATATCTCGTAATTTTTTCCTAGGACTATTTAAATAATCAACATCCCCAAATTCCTCATCCTCTGAATCTAAACCACAGATTAGGTCATTTACTACCGTTTCAACGTCAGATAAATTTACTAGCTTTTCTTCTGAAGCTATTTGTATTAATTCTTCGTATTGGATTTTTCTCATATATAACTAGCCCCTTTCGTCCTCTGTGCCCTTGGAGATGCGAATTTCTTCACGCATCGTTTGATTCTTTTTTTGCATTTCTTCCTTTTCCAATTCAGCAATTTTACAATCAATTGATTTAAGCATTGAATCAATATCCACACCCTGTATCAGATCAAGGGCTTGCCTTTTTTCAGGTGGTATATCGAATTCCAAAAGCTTTATTTTTTTCGCTCTCCTAGGGCAAACAGACCTTTGAACAAAGGCATTATGATCATATTGCTCAATATCAGGCAACCTTGTTATGCATGGCTTCGCACGCCCACATAATAGCAATGCTTCTCCACTTTCCTTTTTTAGCCTCTGTAATGCGGAAATGGATAAAACTGGCTTTTGTATATCCGATGAAGTTTTACCGCACATGGATGAGATTTCTTCTAAAAGCTGAATCTCTCGGCTTGTAAAGAAAATCCAATTATTGCAATTTGTTTGGATTGTATCTGTTTCCTCTCCATATCGTTGGAGAAGTTGATGTTTACTTTGTATTACTAGTGTAAAACGAATATTCCTACTCCTTGCAGCGGTAATCATAGCAGGGAAATCCTGAATAGTTGGCAACGATGAAAATTCATCTAATACATAATTTAACCTATTAATGAGTGTACCTACGTGAAATCCATCTTGCTCTACAGCTAATTGTGCTTTATAAATCATGTATTCATAACTTTGCTTAATAAACAAAGATACTAATCCATGATAGCCCGTCTTCTCGTCTGGAACTATCAAATAAACCACAGAAGGTTGTTTTCCAATTATATCAAAATCGATATCATTATGCGACAACATATCCAACAAATTAGGTTGAATAGAGAACATCCGTACTTTTTGATCGAATACACTTAGTATTCCAGCCCTTGTATCATTCGCTGTTTCAACCGTTCCAATTAGTGCAGAAGCGATTATTGGATCACTTTTGGCATACTCCCAAAGATAGTTTTTCTTTATCGTTTTATTTCCAGAGATTAAGGCATTACGAAGTCTGACAACATTGCCAATATTAACATATTCTCGGGACTTTCTAAACTCTTTACAGTATTTAAACAATAGCAAAACAAGTCCAAAAAAGAGTGATCCAGCACTATTGTCCCAAAATGGATCGCTCTGCGACTTCTCTGAATGAATCAAATTTTCAGCAATATCATTGACAAACTCATAAGCCTTATCAACTTCTCCTTTAATGAAAAAATCAAAAGGGATAGAAAGCGGATTCCAACATTCTCCATGCAATGGAGATCGTAGGTTTAAAACAAAAATATTATAATTTTGTTTTTTCAAATAAGATGCAGTTCTATTATAGATTTCCGCTTTTGGATCTGAGATTATCATGGATTCCCCAGAACTACCAAGAATACGAACTAACGGCATACAAACCAAACGACTTTTTTTTGAGCCAGTTGGACCAATTACTAAAGTATGCGAATCTGTGTGGTCAACAGCAACTGTACTATCTTTTTCATTCCACGCTAACGGTATACCTGCCTGACCAGATTCCCAAGGCTTTTCCCCTACAATATCCTTGGGAATTGTCTTACCGTTTTTCAAAGAATACTGACGAAAAGGTCTCACCATATCAGATATTGACTCAAAATATTTGCGATACTTTGTTGAAATGCTCTTGTCATAGACTATACTCATACATCACGCCTCCAAGCAAATCTAATCTATTTGAAGTTTTAATGTTTTTTCTCTACTTAGATCTTTTTCAACATTAATCCGAGACAATGAAGTCTTCATAAGAATCCCTTTTAATTTTCTTAGATAGTTCAATATCTCTTTACTATCTTTTAGATCAGACTTTTTCAAACTATCAAGCTCCTGTAACACCTGCACTAAATCATGCAATGCAGCCATAATTGAATTAAAATCACTTATTTGCAGCACATTTGTTTCGATTGTTTTTGTGGTCTCTGCAATTTCCTTAAGCTCATATTGAATGGCACTGTCTTCGGCATCGTATCCATCTGAAACTTTAGTGGTTAAAAAATGAATTCTGCGAGTTAAACTAGAGAGCGTTTTCTCAACTAGTTCTTTTCTTTCTAAATATTCAGAGTAGAATTCTTTTTCGCTGCAAATGGTTTCATTTCCTGCGGCAATTTCATTAACCTTTTCGCAAGTTATATTGAGGATTTCCTGGGTTAGCGGATGATCAAAATAGTATTCCAAATTAATCGGGCGTCTCCCAGGGTTTACAATCCATGTCCATTTGACAGGATTTCCCTTTTCATCCTTTTCTAGCGTATATGTTCCTTTTTGAATTATTGGAATTACTCCTGTACGAATCTTTAATATATTGCATGATGCCTCCTTGGTATCTCTACTGCTTATAGTTCCAGCAATATTTGTAGCATATATTGTATCCTCGTCAAAGTGTTGATGTCCATGCAAAAAAACAATATGGTGTGATAAGTGCTTAAGCCTGTCAAGCGATGATAAATCGTTGGGATTATTTCGTTCCATTTCAGACAGCCAAGCATGTGTCGGATGATGAAACATAATTACAGTTGGCCATTCTTTCGCATTAATAGCTTTCTCGTCAAGCAACCGAACAATTTCTTGAGCTTGATTTACACCAATCTGAAGTTTACCTTGATCAGTCCCATTTTCTCTTTTATAATCACACAACCACGCTGAGTTCATAACAATAAAAAGAATTTGTGTTTCGCCAATGTTAAATATGCGATATCCATACAAATATTTAGCTATTTTCTGCTTTTTAGGAGATCCTTTTAAAAACAGGGGGTCATTACATAACATACAAGGACTGTATTTTTGTAGCCCAGACGAAAAACTCTCAAAAAACGGAAGTAATTCTTTAATATCATTGCCAGATAGAGGATTTTCAAGATTTTGAAAGTAATCCAAATTTGGATTTTGTTTTTTATCGTGGTTACCAGGACAACAAATTATTTGTTCTGATTCTGCTTCTGTAAAAAGCTTTTCTAAAAACTCCGAAACTGTATAATAGATTTGTTTTGGAGTCTTATCACTACGTACATACTCATATTCTTTCCCTGACCATCCTAAATCTCCCGTAGTCGCAATGATATGGGGCATCCAATCGTCAGGAATCTCTTTTCTAAAATAACTGAAAAACAAATCAATTGTCTTTTTCCTCCTTGCAAGATATGTTTCTTGTGTCTCTGAATCAGCCTCAATGCCACAATGAAGATCAGAAATATGTAGTATATTAATCTCCGGCAATGTCTTCGCCCCACATTCGTATCTAATATTGCAATTAATAAAAAAGTTGTTTTGAGTTAAATATATAAATATGATGCTTATCGCCTTATCAGAGCCGTTGCTTCATCTTGTGTCTTGCTGTGTTAAGGCGATAAAAATAGTTGAAAATAATTCTATCATGATTTCAAATCGATGGAGTTCACTAACATCCCAAATTATACCCTTGCAGATACGATGGTTCAATCTTTTGCGAAAGAGAAGTGCGTTAATCTATATATGCTCTCTTACAATTGCTAATCGCACTTTCGGATCTAACCATAGACGGAAATCTGCAGCAATTTCAGGGTAAGCACTCACGCCTCCACCTTTGCCCTGCTTTACTCGCATTCCAACTGCGTGAGTCCTACGAATCCACAAAAATGGTGTAATGGTAAGCGATGTTATATGTCCTTGGTGGATCAGTTCCTCACAGGCTCTATCATCAAATTCTTCATTCATGTCATTTTCCCATTGGCGGAGAAATTCCAATGTATTGCGGCTACGCATCCAGCTTTGAATAACGTATCCAGGAAATTCTTCAGAATATTGTTTCGCCAGTCCTGTTAATGACACCATATCCTCACAGATCATGCCTCGCATATAACATCGTATGATTTCAGTATAATCTCCAATCTTTTGAGTCATCCGGAGTTTTTCATCATCTAACGAGTCGTAAAAAGACTTCCTGTGCCTGTCCACCAAATCCTGGTCTATTATCTTCTTGTTGAGAAGCCGACCAATTGCGGACTCATATTGGAATGCCAAACGTATGTAGAGTTCACCGACTTCTTTCTCTGTCATGATCCCATGCTCCCTTTTTCTGCAAGTATATCAGAAAAAACAGGATTTGTATAGTCTCATCTTGTTTTGAGAGCAGGTGACCGATATCTCGTCGCTTTTCTTGGATGTCCGGCCTTGTCATAATCCACATTACACCGGCGATCCCTTTCGAATTGAGCATCCATGTATACATATATCCCAACAATTGGGATATATTTCTTATTGGCCAGGAGCTTATCAACAGCCGCCCTGGTCCATTTGGCGTTTCCAGTCGGAGAAGCTATGCCCTTCGCAAAGAGCATATCAACTATTTTCCCCAAGCTGGCTCCTGCAAGATAATACTCAAATATGCTGCGGACAACATCTGCCCTTTCCTCATGGATGGCAATTCCCTCGCCAACTAAAACATAGCCATATGGAATCTTCATAGTAGCCTCACTTTCTAAAGCATAAATAAAAGCAGGTTTAAGGGGAGCCAATCTCCTCAAATCTGCTTGCTGGCATCTGCCGGTTATGTAATTATAGACAAATTTGGTTCTTTGTTTTGGTGCAATCCAAACAAGAAATAGCAAAACCTGCGTATAACTATCGTTAAACGCAGGTTTTGTCTACAATGGTGGAGGTGGCGGGAGTTGAACCCGCGTCCGAAAGCACTTAAACGGGACTTTCTCCGGGCGCAGACGGTTATTGCGGAGGTCTCTCTCCTCCCGTTCCCCTTCCTGACGGCAAACCGTCACGCCGGTCAGGTCAGGTGAGCTTCATCATGTGTGGTACGGGCAAAGCTTACCGTACGCACATTTACCGCTAAACGACGCCCTTCCCGGTTCGCGGTCCTCCCGGGTCGGACGGCTGCCTTAATTAGGCAGCAACAGCAACAGTGTTGTTGTTATTTAATTTATAATTGCCCGTTTTATGGCGGTCAGGCGCCGCCGCCCGCTGGTCCCGCCTCCATACCCCCGTCGAAACCCTTACACCCCCGTCTTGATTCGGGCAGCATCCGCGCCGCTTGTTCCCGCCGTCCTCCGGCTTCCGGAACCGCGCTCCGCCTCTTTGCCCCTGTTTCTGCGCCGCAGGGCGCGGCGTCCATCCTGGGCCGATTGGGTAGAAAGCTCTTATACTATAGCACATTCCCGTGTCGAAATGTGTTACGATTTCGTAACAGTTTGCAGGGGTGGTCCCTTTCACGCCGGCGGGGCCCGGGGATGCCGTTTTCCGGGCCCAAGGGCTTCCCTCCGCCTGAACACCGGCGGTCTCCGGATTCTCCGGCGGAGTTTGAAGCGGCGCTATTTGGCCCTCTGCTTTCTGCCGGAGGAAGATCTCCGGAAGGCCTCCCCGGATCCCGCGGCGGTCCGGAGCAGGGCCATCAGGTCTCTCCCGCTGCGGAAGCATGCCGTCCAGCCGGTCCCGCAGATTTGAACCTCGCCCTGCATGCCGCCGCGCTGGCGGCGGCGGACCTGTATGGTCACGGCCTGCAGATCGCCACGCCGGACGCCTTCCGCGCCGTTCCGAAACGTCCAGACCGGAGCGGCCCGCACCACCTCCGCCGGTCCCGGCTCCGACGCCGGACGGCCGGTGGCCTCCATCTCCTTCTCCATCTCGGAGATCAGCTCCTCCAGTCCCTGGAACCTCCGGGGCGTCTCGCTGCAGGCCGACCAGAGCGTTCCGCAGTCCCTGCCGGAAAAACGGACCAGGAAGCTGGCGGGACCGCCGGAGAGGGCCCGGTTCCGTTCCGCGTACTCTATCCATCGTGTCTCCATAACCATCTCCCCTGTCCGAGGTCCTTGCCAAAAAGTACACATTTTGACAGCCGCTATTTTTTTCATTATAGCATGGAGTATTTTGCTTTTTCAAGAGCTTCTGAGAAGAAATCACAGGTCCTTATGGAATGTTTTTCCTGTATTTGGAAGAACCGGCTCCTGTCAAAATGTGTACATTTTGACAGCCGCCCTTTTCTGCCCGGCTACCGCCTCAGCCGGTAGCTTCGCAGACGGCGGTAAAATGTCGCCTCGCTCATGCCGCACTGGGTCAGAGCCTCCGCCAGGGGCAGGCGCTTTTCCTCCCACGCCCTCACGATGGCGGCGAAGTTCTCCGGCGGCGACAGCGGCGGCCTGCCGAAGCGGACACCCCGGGCCCGGGCCGCCGCAATGCCCTGCTCCTGCCGTTTCCGGATGTTCTCCCGCTCGTTCTGCGCCACAAAGGACAAAATCTGAAGAACCAGGTCGGCAATGAACGCGCCCATCAGGTCCCTGCCGTTCCGGGTGTCCAGAAGGGGCATGTCGATGACGCAGATATCCACGCAGAGGTCCTTGGTCAAGAGCCGCCACTGATTCTGTATCTCCACATAATCCCGCCCCAGCCGGTCGATGCTCAGCACATACAGCAAATCCCCCGGCCTCAGCCGCTTCACCAGCCGTTGATACTGAGGACGCTCAAAATCTCTGCCGGATTGCTTGTCCATGTAAATGTCCTCCTCCGGGACCAGCCGCTCCCGCAGGGCGATCACCTGCCGGTCCTCGTTCTGGTCCGTGCTGGATACGCGAATGTATCCATAGGTTTTTCCTGGCATGGATGTTCCTCCTGTTCCATTGGGCCTCGTTTGAGAACGGTCTCGGCGCTTTGCGCACGCAGTCCCATTGTACAGGACGCGGCTTCGCCTGTCTCCGCCCCCGCCGGCCTGGGGACGCCGGCTCCGTGTCCCCCGGCATCCCGGCGGAACCCCGGTCCCCCAAAGGACAGAGGGGGTTCCTCCTTCCCAGCCCTGCGTTCCCGCCCGGAAAAATTAACGAAATCTTAACAAAATGAGTTGATTTTCCTGCCCGGAGGGGATAATCGCCTCTTGCGTTTCCGGTTAGTCCATGCTATACTACCTTCGACAGGTGCCATAACCCTGTCAGGCCCGCCGCTCCGGCGGCTGGGGCCGCATAAAAAAATGGAGGCTGCCGTGGCCTTACCACGCGTCGTTTTGCCGTGCTCTGCGGCCTCCCGTATCAGTCTGCTCCCCGTGAGCGGACCAAGGGGCTGACAGAGAGGCGCAGCGTTTTCGGCGCCGTCTCCGCTGGACTGCGGATGCGGTGTTTTTCTCTAACCTCCTCCGGCGGCTCCAACAGACCGGCGGACCGCCTGCCGGAAAGGCGGCGGCTGCGGAGCCGGGTTTCCCGCCCGCAGCCCTATGGAGGATGATATGCCGCAAATCTCAACAACGTCCCGCTCTCCCATGAGCGCCCGCCGGCTGGCCGCCGCCGGGCTGATTGCCGCCGTCTATGCCGCGGCCACCCTGCTTCTGCCCATCCCTCAGTACATGGGCGTGCAGTTCCGGGTGGCGGAGGCCATGACGGTGCTGCCCTTCCTCTTCCCGGAGGCCATTCCCGGGCTGGTGGTGGGCTGTTTTCTGGCCAATTTCCTGGGCTCCCCCATCATGCTGGACTGGCTGTTCGGCACGCTGGCGACCCTTCTGGCGGCGCTCTGGACCCGCCGGATGCCCAATGCCTGGCTGGCGGCGCTGCCCCCGGTGCTCTGCAACGCCGCCATTGTCGGCGCTGAGATCGCCTGGTTCACCGTCCAGGAGACCGGCGGCGCTTTCTGGACGGCTTATGCCCTCACAGCCCTCTCTGTGGGCCTCGGGGAGGCGGCGGCCTGCTATGCCCTCGGCATTCCACTTCTGCGGCTCCTGCCCCGGATTCCCTCTCTCCGGGGCCGGCTGGCGGCGCGGGGTTAGCAATACCCCCTTCCGCGCCGATAAAAAAGCGCTCCGGCGGTTTATCCGCCGGAGTCTTTTTGTTTCCGCGTTTCGGTCTGGTGGTTGAAGGGGCTGGTACCACGCGGCTGATTGTCTGGTGCTTCCGCCGGGGGAGGAATCCCCCGGACCCCCTCTTTTTGCTTCCGCGTTTCGGTCTGGTGGTTGAAGGGGCTGGTACCACGCGGCTGATTGTCTGGTGCTTCCGCCGGGGGAGGAATCCCCCGGACCCCCTCTTTTT
>NZ_CANTJS010000011.1 GCF_947654275.1 uncultured Oscillibacter sp.
AGGAATTAGGAATGAGGAATTAGGAATGAGGAATTAGGAATGAGGAATTAGGAATCATTGGGGCCATTCCTCATTCCCCGTAAAATCCGGCCTGCGCCCTTGACCGCTCTCCCGGTTTATAGTACAATAAATTCATATTCCGGAGGATATTCCTAATAGTCAGTACTATCATTTCTTCACTTTCCGGCGGGAGAGGCCTACAATAAAAAGTAAAATAAAGGAACAGGCCGGGAAAGACCGGAAGAGATTTTCGGCGAATTTGAAAGGAGCGTTTTTTTATGTCGATTCTTGTGACCGGAGGCGCGGGCTACATCGGGAGCCATGCCTGTGTGGAGCTGATCCAGGCGGGCTATGACATCGTGGCGGCGGACAACCTCTGCAACGCCAGCGAGGAGGCCCTGCGCCGGGTGGAGACCATCACGGGGAAGAAGGTCCCCTTTGTCAAGGCGGAGCTCTGCGACGAGGCCCAGGTGGAGGACCTCTTCGTCCAGCACCCGGACATCGACGCGGTGATTCACTTTGCCGGTCTGAAGGCCGTGGGCGAGAGCGTGGCCAAGCCCCTGGAGTACTATTACAACAACCTCACCAGCACCCTGCTGCTGACGGCGGCCATGCGGCGTCACGGCGTGAAGAAGCTGGTCTTCTCCTCCTCCGCCACGGTTTACGGCGACCCCGCCACCGTGCCCATCCGGGAGGACTTCCCCACCGGCGGCACCACCAATCCCTACGGCACCACCAAGCTCTTCATCGAGCGCATCCTGACGGACATCTGCAAGGCGGACCCCAGCCTGAACGTGGCCCTGCTGCGCTACTTCAACCCCATCGGCGCCCACGAGTCCGGCCTCATTGGAGAGGACCCCAACGGCATCCCCAACAACCTGGTGCCCTACATCGCCCAGGTGGCCGTGGGCAAGCGGGAGAAGCTCCATGTCTTCGGAGACGACTACAAGACCCCCGACGGCACCGGCGTCCGGGACTACATCCACGTGGTGGACCTGGCGCGGGGCCACGTGGCGGCGCTGAAAAAGCTGGACACCAACTGCGGCCTCTTCGTCTGCAACCTGGGCACCGGCAAGGGCTACAGCGTGCTGGACGTGCTCCACGCCTATGAGAAGGCCTGCGGCAAGACGCTGCCCTACGCCATCGAGGCCCGCCGCCCCGGCGACATCGCCGTCTGCTACGCTGACCCCGCCAAGGCCCGGGACGAGCTGGGCTGGGAAGCTCAGTACGGCATCGAGGAGATGTGCGCCTCCTCCTGGAAGTGGCAGTCCATGAACCCCGACGGGTACAAGGGATAAAACCGTGAAGACCGTCCGGCAGTCCGGGCCGGCTCCGGCTTTGCCGCTGTGTGAACGATTGTGTGGAATCTATAGAAAGGGAGCAGCATCATGAACAAACCGGTTCTTGTCATCATGGCCGCCGGCATGGGCAGCCGGTACGGCGGACTCAAGCAGCTGGACCCCGTGGGGAATCACGGCCAGCTCATCATTGATTATTCCATTTACGACGCCCGCCGGGCGGGCTTTGAGACCGTGGTCTTCGTCATCAAGCCGGAAATCGAGGCGGATTTCAAGTCCGCCATCGGTGACCGGGTTTCCGGAGTGATGGACGTGAAATATGCCTATCAGCTGAAGGAGGACCTGCCGGAGGGCTATTCCGTTCCCCCGGAGCGGACAAAGCCCTGGGGCACCGCTCACGCGGCGCTGTCCGTGCGGGAGCTTGTGGACGGCCCCTTTGCCGTCATCAACGCCGACGACTACTATGGTCCCGAGGCCTTCCGGGAGATTTACACCTATCTCTCCCAGCATCCCGACGGGGCGCTGTACGAGTATGTCATGGTGGGTTACCTGCTGAAAAACACGGTGACGGAAAACGGCACCGTGGCCCGGGGCGTGTGCGAGGAGACGGCGGACTGCTTCCTCACCCAGGTCACCGAGCGCACCAAGATTGAAAAGGGGGAGCCCCCCCGCTTCACCGAGGACGACGGGAAGACCTGGACGGAGCTGCCCGGGGACACCATCGTATCCATGAATATGTGGGGCTTCAACCGCAGCTTCCTGGAGGAGGCCTGGAAGCGGTTCCCCGCCTTTCTGGACAAGGCCCTGGCCGAAAATCCCGCCAAGGCGGAGTATTTCCTGCCCACCGTGGTCAGCCAGCTGATTGACGAGGGCAGGGCCCGGGTGAAGGTTCTGCGGAGCGAGGACAAATGGTATGGCGTCACCTACCGGGAGGACAAGCCCGCCGTAGTGGCCGCCATCGCGGAGAAGACGGCCGCCGGACTGTATCCGGACAGTCTGTGGGGGGAGGCGTGACATGGGCGCAGCGGAGGAGAGACTGAGCGAGGTCCTGGAGGCCTTTGACTTCGGCGCGCCGGTGGTGGGCGCCATCCGGTACGGCCAGGGACATATCAACGACACCTTTTGCGTACACACCCAGCCGGAGGACGCCTGCTGCCGCCGCTTCATCCTCCAGCGGATGAGCGCCGCGGCCTTCAAGCGGCCGGACCAGCTGATGGAGAACATCATCGGCGTGACGGAGTACCTGGGGAAAAAGATTCAGGAGAACGGCGGCGACCGGAGCCGGGAAGCCATGGAGGTTCTGCGGCCCCGGAACGGCGGGGCCTTTTACACCGACGCCGCCGGCGGCGCCTGGCGGGTGTACCCCTTTGTGGAGGGGACCGTCTGCCATCAGTCGGCGGACACGCCGGAGCTGTTCGCCGCCTCGGGACGGGCCTTCGGACGCTTCCAGCGGCTGCTGGGGGACTATCCGGCGGAGACCCTTCACGAGACCATTCCCAATTTCCACAACACCGAAGACCGGCTGAACAAATTCAGAGCCGCCGTGGAAGCCGACGCCCTGGGCAGGGCGAAGGACTGCGGGCCGGAAATCCGCTTTGTCCTGGACCGGGCCCAGGACTGCTCCGCGGCTCTGGACGCCCAGCGGGCGGGAAAGCTGCCCCTGCGGGTGACCCACAACGACACGAAGCTGAACAATGTCCTGATGGACGGGACCACCGGCGAGGGCATCTGCGTCATCGACCTGGACACGGTGATGCCCGGCCTGGTGATTTACGACTTCGGGGATTCCATCCGCTTCGGAGCCAACCACAGCGCCGAGGACGAACGGGACCTCAGCCGGGTCAATTTGGACCTGGGTCTGTTCGAGGCCTATGCCGCCGCCTTTCTGGAGGGCGTGGGCGGCGCGCTGACGGAGGACGAGATTGCCTATCTCCCCTGGGGGGCCAAGCTGATGACGCTGGAGTGCGGCATGCGCTTCCTGACGGACTACCTGGAGGGGGACCACTATTTCCACACCAGCCGGCCGGGCCAGAATCTGGACCGATGCCGCACGCAGTTCAAGCTGGTGGAGGACATGGAACGCTGCTGGGCGGAGCTGGAGGCCATTGTGGCCCGCTGCCGGGCGTGACAAAATGACGCGGTTCATACGGGTCCCGTTCCGCGGGACCCCAGAGAGGGGGGCGGCGCTTTGCCTGAGATGAATACACTGTTTGACGAGGAGCGTCTGCGCAGGCTGATTGCCAACCTCAATTTCCTCACCGGCCTGCCTGCCAATATTCTGGACCCCAAGGGCAGGGACATCAACCTGTTCAGAGGACACCCGCCCTTCTGCCGGATGATGAACGATCTCCCGGAGGGACACCGGCGCTGTGTGGCCTGCGACGAGTGCAAAATCCGCCGCTACACCGCCGACAGGGGCTTTCAGTTCTATCGCTGCCACGTGGGCATCTGCGAGGCCGTGATGCCTCTGTTCGACAAAAAACGGCCCCTGGCCTATCTGGCCTTCGGCTGCTATCTGGACGAGACCCCCATAGAAGAGCAGTGGGAATACAGCCGGTCCCTGCTGGACTGGTATCCCGGCGGGCCGGATGCTCTGAAGGACGCCTTTTTCCAGTTCCGCCAGTATTCCCAAAAGGAGATTCAGGCCTACGCCGAGATTCTGGAGGCCCTTTCCGCCTACATCCAGATTCAGGGCATGATCCTGTCCACGGAGCAGACGGATCTTCAGCGCCTGGACCTCTATCTGGAACAGCACTATATGGAGCATCTCTCCCTGGCCTCCATCTCCCGGGAGCTGCACATGGGCCGGACGAAGCTCTGCACCCTGGCCAAGCAGCTTTCAGGGGGGCGCACGCTGTCCTATCTCATCGCCCAGCGGCGCATCACCGCAGCCAAGAAGCTGCTGCTTCAGACCAGCCTTCCCATCTCCGAGGTGGGCGAGGCGGTGGGCGTCAGCGACTATAATTACTTCTCCAAGGTTTTCCGTTCCGTGGCGGGGATGACGCCCAGCGCGTTCCGCAAGCAGGGGCAGAACGGCGGAGACGGGCGGGGACAGCGTCCCCGTGAGGCGGAGGAGGACTGAGCGCAGCACCGAAAAGAGTATACGGGGCCCCCGTTTGCAGGCGACTGGAAACGGGGGCCCCGGTCTGTCCTCCGGGGGTCCGGCGCCTCCGGAAAACGGGGCGGGAGGGAGCCCGTTCCCTCCGCCCCGGGGCCCCGGGAGGGGGGCGGAAAATTCTCCGGCCGAGGCCCCGGCATTTTTTGAGCAGGGCCTAGACGGGGACTTTGTTTTGTGCTAGAATCATGCCAGATATATCTGCCATGTGGGTCCGGGGCCCGAGAGCGGACGGAGCACAGGCGAAGGAGGATTCT
Organism: uncultured Oscillibacter sp.; assembly: GCF_947654275.1. Taxonomy (GTDB): domain Bacteria; phylum Bacillota; class Clostridia; order Oscillospirales; family Oscillospiraceae; genus Oscillibacter. The sequence continues at coordinate 4,671 of NZ_CANTJS010000011.1, forward strand.
GAGATGGAAACCCATTTTGAATGGCGGGACGAGTTCAACATCGGGGTAGACGTCATTGACCGGGAACACCAACGGCTGTTCAAGATCATCAACAAGATCGTGACCCTGAAGGAGGAGGAGGGCAACGGCCAGTGGGCCTGTCAGGAGGGCGTCAAGTTCTTCAAGGGCCACACCGTGAAGCACTTCGCGGATGAGGAGGCCTATATGGCGTCCATCCAGTACGGGGGGCTGGAGCAGCACCGGCAGATTCACAGGAGCTTTCGGGAACATACGCTGCCCGCCCTGGAACAGGAGCTGGAGCGGACCGATTATGCGCCTGACGCGGTGGACCACTTCCTTGGGGTCTGCGCCGGGTGGCTGATTGGCCACACGCTGACGGAGGACCAGGCCATCACCGGGGAGCAGGTGAGCAAATGGGAGCACCTTCTGCCCAGCGAGGAGGTGGCGGCCCTGAAAAAGGTCATCATTCAGCTGGTGTTTGACATGTTCCAGCTGGAGTCCCAGATGGTCAGCGACGCCTATGGCGGCGAGAAGTTCGGCAGGGGCGTCTACTGCCGCCTGGTCTATGGGGCCGGCGGGGAGAAGCGGCAGGAAATCCTGATGGTCTTCGAGGAAAAACTGCTGATTAACACCGTGGGCAAGGTCCTGGGTCTCCAGACCAACAAGCTGGACACCATGCTGGTCAATGCCGCCCGGTATACCGTCCGGCAGTTTGTGGGCCGGGTGATGGAGCACTATCCGGACGGGGAGGACTACGAGCTGAAGGAGGAAAACCTTCTGACCTACAGCCAGTTCCGGAAAATCTTCCAGCGGGAGAAGCCCCAGGTCAGCCTGCTGTTCAATACCGGCGGCGCGGGCTATTTCTCCTACTGCGTCATTGCCCCCCATCTGCTGGAGCAGGGGGAGAGCGCCACGCCTCTGGAGCCGGAGAACGCCATGGAGGAAGTGGAAAAATATCTGGCGAAGCGGGAGAAGAAGGAGGCCCAGGAGGAGGCCAACCCCAGAAAGAAGATTCTGGTGGTGGACGACTCCGCCACTATCCGCCAGGCCATGAAGAAGCTGCTGGGAGAGGAATACAGGGTTGACATGGCGGAGTCCGGCGTGGCGGCCATCCGGGCCATCACCTTGAACCGGCCGGACCTGGTGCTGCTGGACTATGAGATGCCGGTCTGCGACGGGAAACAGACCCTGGAAATGCTCCGCTCCGAGGAGGCCTTCGCGGATATCCCGGTGATTTTCCTCACGGGCCGGAGCGACCCGGAGCTGGTGCGGACGCTGCTGTCCCTGAAGCCGGCGGGCTACCTGCTGAAATACCTGAAGCCCGACGACATCAAGCAGAAAATCGGCCGGTTTTTTGAGACGGGCAGAATGACGGACCGGAGCTGAGAAATCATGGAGGACCGTGCGGGAGGGACCCATCCGGGCCCCTCCCGCATTGCCAAAAACCCCCTTCCGGACAAAGGCCCGGGGGAGCGGGGCCTGAGAGCCTGTTTAAAATCCATCGAAACGCCGTCACAGGGCATCTTTTTCCGCCGGTGCTGCGTTGGTTTGACTTGAAATCCGCCAGGATTCCTGCGTCAAACCGCCTTGCCCGACAATTGGATAGCCGTTGGCGGCTCTGCCGCCTTACGGATATCACATGCCCATTGGGTAAAAAATCTGCCCCACTCCGGCACTCCGCCGGATTTTAAACAGACTCTGAGAGAGACGTGCATCTTCCTGCCCGGCGGTGGAAAAAATTCCCGCCCCTCCGGCATCCCCAGGCGGTGAATATATAGCAGCCTTCATCATTGCTGCCGGCGGGCCGCCCAGGGCGGCGGCCCCTGCGGGGGTTGCAGGGGCCGGCCCGTTTGCCGGGAATTTTAATGCTTGCTATAGGTTCTTAGTTTTTTTATAGATTTTCCAAGAATTTTCTATCGTTTTTTCGGCCGTTCCCCGTTAAAATAGGAAACGGTGTGGGGCACAGACCTTTCCCGGCTCTTTCCCAGGCCTTTCCGCCCCACAAAAAGAATGAGGAGGAACTACGATGAAAAAGACTCTTGCCTTGCTTCTTGCCGCTGTGATGATGCTGGCTCTGCTGACCGCCTGCGGCGGCGGGGACAAGCCCGCCGACACCAACGGCGGCGACCAGCAGCAGACTCAGGAACCCGCCGGCACCCCCGAACCCGCCCCCGAGGCTCCCGCCGAGGCCGGCACCATCGGCGTGTGCATCTACCAGTTCACCGACGCCTTCATGACCACCTACCGCAACGCCCTCCAGGAGATTCTGGAAGGCAAGGGCTATAAGGTTACCACGGCGGACGGCGCCAATGACCAGGCCAAACAGAATGAGCAGATCAATACCTTTATCACCCAGGGTGTGGACGCTCTGATCATCAACCCGGTCATGACCTCCGCGGCGGACCAGATCATTGCCACCGTGCAGGCTGCCGGCATCCCCACCGTGCTCATCAACCGGGAGCCCACTCCCGAGCAGATGGCCGTCTATGACAAGCTGGTCTACGTGGGCTGCGATGCCCGCCAGTCCGGCACCATGCAGGGCGAGCTGATTCTGGACACCCCCAACAAGGGCGACATCAACGGCGACGGAAAAATCTCCTATATCATGGTTCAGGGCGACCCCGAGAACGTGGACGCTCAGTATCGTACCGAGTACTCCGTCAAGGCTCTGACCGACGCCGGCATGGAGGTTGAGGAGCTGAACCTGACCCGCGGCGACTGGATGCGCGAGCGCGGCCAGGAGATCGTGGCCAACGACCTGGCTCAGTTCTCCGATCAGATTGAGGTTGTCTTCTGCAACAACGACGACATGGCCATCGGCGCCCTCCAGTCCATCCAGGCCGCCGGCCGGAAGGTCAACGAGGACATCTACCTGGTGGGCGTGGACGCTCTGGACGCCGCTCTGAACGAGGTCAAGGCCGGCAACATGACCGGCACCGTGCTGAACGACGCCGTGGGCCAGGCCACCGCGGCTGTGGAGCAGATGGAACTGCTGCTGGGCGGCAAGACCTACGCCGCCGGCGAGCAGAGCGTGTATGTCGACTATGTGAAGGTGACTCCCGATAACGTGGGCGACTTCATGGGCTGATTTCCGGCAGACATCAAACCGAAATGAGAGTCCGGGGTGCGTGTGCGCAGGCGCACGCACCCCCTTTTCCATAGCTGACGGAGGGCGCGGCCCCGCCGCCGGTTATGGAAAAGGGATATAATACTAGAATCCATTCAAAAGCTTTTAAAAGCTTTTGATAGCGCTGAAAGCGCGTTGGATTCTTATGAGACGTGTTTTGCGCCATTCCGGCGCAAAACGGAAACGCAGAATACGGTTCTGTTTCAAATAAAACGAAATCGTTTTATTTGAAATGAGTATAACAATCAAGGGGGGAACAGTAAATTGTCAGAATATCGTTTGGAAATGACGGGCGTGGTGAAGACGTTCCCCGGCGTGAAAGCGCTGGACCACGCGCAGCTGAAGCTCCGGCCCGGCTCCGTCCACGCCTTGATGGGAGAGAACGGCGCGGGCAAGTCCACACTGATGAAGTGCATGTTCGGCATCTATCACATGGACGAGGGCGAGGTTGTCTATGAGGGGGAAAAGGTCCAGATCAAGGGCCCCCTGGATGCCCTGAACCGGGGCATCGCCATGGTGCACCAGGAGCTTCAGCCCATTCCGGAGCGGAGCATCGGAGAGAACATCTATGTGGGCCGCTATCCCATGAAGCACGGCATTATGGTGGACCACGAAAAAATGTACGCGGACGCCGCCAAGGTTCTGGAGGAGGTTCACCTGAACTACGACCCCAGGGCCAAGCTGGGCAGCCTCAGCGTGTCTCAGATGCAGCTGGTGGAGATTGCCAAGGCCGTGTCCGCCGACTGCAGGGTCCTGATTCTGGATGAGCCCACCAGCTCCCTCACCGCCGCCGAGGTGGAGGCCCTGTTCACCATCGTAAACGAGCTGCGGGAGAAAGGCGTCTCCATCGTCTACATCAGCCACAAAATGGACGAGATTCTCCGCATCAGCGACGAGGTCACCATCATGCGGGACGGCCAGTATATCGGCACCTGGGACGCCAAGGGCCTGACCACCGACTTCATCATCACCAAGATGGTGGGCCGGGAGCTCTCCAACCTCTTCCCCAAGCGGGAGAATGTCCCCGGCGAGGTGGTATTCGAGGTGGAGGACTTCACCTCCATCAACCCCAAGAGCTTCCGCCATGTGAATTTCCAGGTCCGCAAGGGCGAGATTCTGGGTGTGGCCGGTCTGGTGGGCGCCCAGCGGACAGAGCTGATGGAGGGCCTGTTCGGCCTCCGGAGCCACACCACAGGCAAGATTACCTATCAGGGCCGGGAGCTGAAAATCAGCCAGCCCAAGGACGCCATCAACGCCGGCATCGCCATGCTGACGGAGGACCGCCGGGCCACCGGCATCCTGGGCGTTCTCTCCATTGCGGACAATGTATCCATCGCCTCGCTGAACCAGTACCTCATCGGCGGAATTATGCTGGACGACGGGAAGATTGAGAAGCTGGTGCAGGACAATGTGGCCAAGCTCTCCATCAAAACCCCCTCCTCCAAGACGCAGATTCAGTCCCTCTCCGGCGGCAACCAGCAGAAGGTGCTGATCAGCCGGTGGCTGGCCAACGACCCGGATGTGTTCATTCTGGATGAGCCCACCCGGGGCATCGACGTGGGCGCGAAATATGAAATCTACTGCATCATCGCGGAGCTGGCCAAGCAGGGCAAGAGCGTCATCATGATTTCCTCGGAGATGAGCGAGCTCATCGGCATGTCCGACCGGGTCATGGTCATGTGCGACGGCCGGGTCACCGGCTTCATCGACGGGGCGGAGGCCAACCAGGAGAACATCATGGCTCTGGCCACCCAGTTTGAATAAGGAGGAGAGAACAACATGGGAGAAATTAAAGGAAGGACGCTGAACTCCAATAGCGCCGTCAAATTTGTTTCCGATCACGCCATTGTGTTCCTGATTATCCTGCTGGCCATCATCACTGCGGCCAACAGCCAGAACTTTATCAGCAAAGACAATGCGGGCAACCTGATTTCCAACGTGGCCCCCCGGTTCATCATTGCCTGCGGCGTGTCCGGGTGCCTGATTACCAAGGGCACGGACCTGTCTGCCGGCCGCCAGGTGGGTCTGGCCGCCTGCTTCGCCGCCATGATGCAGCAGACCCTGGACTACAGCGCCCGGGTCTTCCCCTGGATGCCCGACATGCACTGGGTATTCGCTCTGCTGATCACCGTGGCTATCATGGCCTGCTTCGGCGCGGTCAACGGCTGCGTCATCGCCTTTTTGAAGGTCCCCCCCTTCATCGCCACCCTGGGTATGCAGACCCTGGTCTACGGCATCTGCCAGATCATCACCGGCAACCAGCCCATCGGCGGCTTCAAGGAGAGCTACCGGGCCCTGGCCAGCGGCAACTTCTTCAGCGGCGTCCTGGGCAGCTGGAGCCGCCTCCTCCCCTATCTGCTGCTCCCCGCCCTGCTGGTAGGCCTGTTCATGTGGTTCCTGTACAACAAGACCCGCCACGGCAAATATATGTACGCCATCGGCGGAAATGAAAACGCCGCCCAGGTGGCGGGCGTCAACGTCCCCGCCACCCTGATCCGCATCTACGTGCTGGCCGCCGTCATGTACGCCCTGGCGGGCTTCCTGATCGGCTCCAAGGCCGGCGGCGCGTCTACGGCTACCGGCCAGGGCTATGAGCTGGAAGCCATCGCGGCCTGCACCATCGGCGGCGTGTCCGTCAACGGCGGCGTGGGCAAGGTCTCCGGCATCCTCATCGGCGTGCTGGTGTTCGAGGTTCTGAAAATCTGCCTCCAGTTCCTCCGCTTCGACCCCGCCTACACCTTCATCGCTCAGGGCCTGGTCATCATCGTGGCCGTCGCTCTGGACCTGCGGAAGTATCTGGCCAAGAAGTAAGAAGAGCATATCCGACAGATCGGGAAGAAGTAAGAAGAGCATATCCGACAGATCGGGAAAAGGGGCCGGCGCACGCCGGCCCCTCTTTTCAAACTGCGGAATTCCGGCTATACTGGAGAAAGGACCCGCCTGTTTCGCGGGCTGGAAGGAGGGCGTTTTCATGGGGACATACCGGGTGCTGCTGGCTGACGACGAGGCGGAAATCCGCACCGGCATCAGCCGGAAAATCGACTGGGCCTCTCTGGGCTTTTCCCTGGTGGGGGAGGCCGCCAACGGAGAGGAGGCCCTGGAGCTGGCGGAGCAGCTGCGGCCCGACGTGGTGCTGACCGACATCAAGATGCCCTTTATGGACGGTTTGGAGCTGTGCCGCCGGCTGCGGATGTCCCTGCCCGGGGCGGGGCTGGTGGTGTTCTCCGGCTTTGACGACTTTGAGTATGCCCGGCAGGCGGTGGGCATGGGGGTCTTCGAGTACATCCTCAAGCCCATCAACGCCCCGGAGCTGGGGGAGGTCCTTACCCGCCTCCGGGAGCACCTGGACCGCCAGCGCATGGAGCGGCGGGACATGGAGACCCTCCGCCGCCGCTATGAGGAGAGCCTGCCGGTTCTCCGGGAAATCTTCTATACCCGGCTTCTGAGCGGGCAGCTCCGGCCGGACCAGGTCCGGGAGAAGGCCGCCCGGTATGAGATCGACCTGCCGGAAGGCCTGTGGACCGCCGCCCTGGTCCATGTGGACATTCTGGGGCGGGACGAGCTGCTTTTGCTGTCGGTCCAGTCCTTCCTCAGCGAGCATTTCAGTCTGGAGGGCGGGCAGAGCCGGGTGGTGCTCTACGGGGACATGCCGGCCCTGCTGGTGCGCCTGGAGGGGGAGGACCGCCTCTACCACCTGCTGGAGGAGCTGGAGCGGCTGAGCTGGCTGTCCCAGAGCTATCTGGGCATCCCCCTGACCACCGGCGTGGGCCTGCCCTGCCGGGGGGCGGAGGAGCTCCACCGCAGCATGGAGGGAGCCCGGTCCGCCCTGGACTACCGGGTGCTGATGGGAAGCAGCCGGGTCATCTACATCGGGGACCTGGAGCCCAAGGCCACCGCCGCCCTGTCCTTTGGAGAGGAGGACCAGAGGACCCTGTCCTCCGCCGTCAAGATGGGGACCCCGGAGCAGGTGAGGCAGATGGTGCGGGTCCTGACGGGGCGCATCCCCCAGGCGGGTCTGGCGCTGCATCAGGGGCAGCTGTTTCTGCTGGAGCTGGTGACCTGCCTGCTGCGGCTGGCCCGGGCGGCAGGCGTGGAGGTGGACGAGGTGTTCGGCCCCGGCTTCACCGGCGCGGTGTCCATCAGCGACTTTTCCAATCTGGAGGAGCTGGAAGGCTGGCTGGAGGAGCGCTGCCTGCGGCTTCACGAGCAGCTGGGCCGCCGGAGAACGGACATGGCCTGGCGGCTGGTGGACCGGGCCAAGGACTACATCGCCGGGCACTACGCCGACGAGGACCTGAGCGTGGAGTCCCTCTGCGCCCACATTCACCTCTCGCCCACCTATTTCTCCACTCTGTTCAAGAGGGAGGTGGGCATCTCCTTCACCGCCTACGTGACCCAGGTCCGCATGGAGGAGGCGGCCCGCCTGCTCCGGGAGACCGGCGAGAAGACCTATCGGGTGGCGGAGCGGACGGGGTACTCCGACCCTAATTATTTCAGCTATGTCTTTAAGAAGAGCTTCGGCGTCTCCCCGTCAAAATTCCGGGCGGGACTGAAGCCGTGACAGACAGATAAAAGCAGAGAGGAGGGGACCTGATGAGATTTTTCCGCAGGCTGACGGCCCAGTGGGCCCAGCGGTACCGCAAAATGAGCATCCAGATGGTCCTCTCCCTGTCCTTCACAGCGGCGGCGGCCGTGGGCATCCTGCTGATGGGCGTCAGCTTCATCTGGCGCTTTTCCGCCGTCAACGAGCAGATTGTGGCGGAGAACAGCCAGAAAATTCTGGCCCAGGCCAACCTGAATCTGGACAGCTATCTCCGGCGGATGATGCGCATTGCCGACACGGTCTACTACCGGGTCATCAAAAATACTGACCTGGCCCAGGGCAGCTATACGGAGGCGCTGGGCCTGCTCTACGAGGAGAACCGGGACGATCTGGTGTCCCTCTCCGTGTTCGACAGTCATGGCGGCCTGGTGTCCTCCGTGCCCCTGGCGGGGCTGAAGGCCGGGGCCGACCCGGCGGGAAGCGAGTGGTTTCGGGCGGCCAGCCAGAACATGGAGAATCTGCACTTCTCCACGCCCCACGTTCAGAACATCTTTGAGGACCCGGAAACGCCCTACCGCTGGGTGGTCTCCCTGAGCCATCACGTGGAGCTGACCCGGGACGGCGTGACGGAGGCCGGGGTGCTGCTGGTGGACATGGGCTTCAGCGGCATCGAGCAGGTCTGCCGGGACGTGACCCTGGGCCGGGGCGGGTATCTCTACCTGATTGACGGGGACGGCGAGCTGATTTACCACCCCCGGCAGCAGCTGATTTACGCGGGACTGCTGGAGGAGAACAACCGGACCGCCGCCGGATACCGGGACGGCAGCCATAACGAGCGCTTTCAGGGCCAGTCCCGGCAGGTCACGGTGAAGACCGTGGGCTATACCGGCTGGAAGCTGGTGGGCGTGGCCCCGGCGGACAGCTGGGACACCTCCGTACAGCTGCCGGTGTTCGGGTGCTTCCTGCTGTGCTTCGCCATTTTCCTCATGGCCTTTCTGAACATCCTGATTTCCGCCCGCATCTCCGACCCCATCCGCCGTCTGGACCAGGCCGTCAAGGCCCTGGACCGGGGAGAGGCGGCGGAGATCGAGGTGGGGGGCTGCTATGAGCTCCAGCACCTCAGCCGGTCTGTGCGCTCCATGGTCTCCACCATGCGCCACCTGATGGACGACATCATCCGCCAGGAGGAGCAGAAGCGCCGCAACGAGCTGGAGGTCCTGCAGTCCCAGATCAACCCCCATTTTCTCTACAACACCCTGGACTCGGTGATCTGGATGACGGAGTCCGGCCAGCAGCAGGAGGCCATTCAGATGGTCACCTCCCTGGCCCGGTTCTTCCGCATCTCCCTGAGCAGGGGGAAGAACATCATCCCCCTGTCCGACGAGCTGGAGCACGCCCGGCACTACATGAACATCCAGCAGATTCGCTACAAGAACCAGTTCGACACCCGGATCGAGGCCCGGGAGGGCGCCGAAGGGCTGTACACCCTGAAGCTGATTGTCCAGCCCATTCTGGAAAACGCCATTTACCACGGCATGGCCGGGGGAGAGGACGACGGGCTCATCTCCGTCACCGCCTATCGGGAGGGGGAGGACCTGGTGATCGACGTGGAGGACAACGGACTGGGCATGCGGCCTGAGACGGCCGCGTCCCTCCTCAGCGGGGAGGGGGAGGTCCAGACCAGCGGCTCCGGCACCGGGGTCCGGAATGTCCACCAGCGCATCCGTCTGACCTTTGGGCAGAGCTACGGCCTGACCATTTTCAGCGAGCCCGACGAGGGCACCCTGGTCCGTATCCGCCTGCCGGCGCTGACGGAGGGGGAGGCCGCCCGGTTCCGGCAGGGGGAGGAATGAGAATGAAGAAAACAGGCCTTCCGGCCATTGCGGTGCTGAGCCTGCTGGGCCTTCTGGCGGTTCTCACGCTGCTGGCCCCCCAGCTGCTGCGGGAGCGGGAGGACGGCAGGCTGCTGGCCCTGTCCGTGCTGCTGCGGGACACGGACAGCTCCGGCTGGAACGCGGCCCGCCAGGGGATGGAGCAGGCGGCGGACGAGCTGGGGGCGGAGCTGCGCTGGCTCACCCTCACCGTGCCCAACGACACCAGGGAGCAGGAGGAGCTGCTGCGGCGTGAGGCGGAGGGCGGCGCAGACGCCGTGATTGCCGTCCCCGCCGACCCGGAGGCCCTGCGGTCCGCCTTGGACCGGCTGGCGGCTCCGTGCCCGGTGGTGACGCTGGAGTGCGCCATGGAGGGCTCCGCCGGTACGGCGGCGCCGGACAACGGCGAGGTGGGCCGCCGGCTGGCGGAAGCCCTGCTGGAGGACTGGAGCGGCGGAGACGTGCTGCTGCTGGACAACAGCGGAGACTGCCCCGAGACGGTCCCCCGGCTGGAGGCGGCTCTGGAGGCTTTGACGGCGGCAGGCGTCCCGGCGGTCCGGGGGACGGCCCTGCCGGAGGACGCGCCGCCGGCGTGGGTCATGACCTTTGAGGACGGGGCCACCCGGCGGGCCGCCGCCGGGAAGGAGGGGGCGGAGGGCTTTGCCCTCTACGGCGTGGGGGCCTCTACCGCCGTCACCGCCCAGCTGGAGCGGGGGGCCATTGCCGCCGTCGCCGCCTGGAGCGATTACGCCGCCGGGTATTTGGCCGTCCGGCAGGCGGTGCAGGCCCTTCGGGAGCGCTCCCGGCCGCTGGACCCGCTGCCCTTTTCCATTGTGCGAGGGGAGGATATCTATGCGCCTGAGAATCAAAAGCTGCTGTTTCCCGTCACGTCCTGAGGGGGTCCGCCGCTGGGCGGCGCTGGCGCTGGCGCTGGCGCTGCTGTCCGGCTGCGGAGGCGAAAAGAGCGAGGACAGCAGCCTGCGGCTGGGGGTGGCCCTGTACTCCCAGGACGACACCTTTATCTCCATCATGGCCAAGGACCTGGAGCAGCTGGTCCAGGAGGAGGAGAGCCGCATCGGCCAGAAAATTACCCTGCTGGTCTCCGACAGCCGCCACAACCAGACCACCCAGATGGGCCAGGTGGACCGCTTCCTGGCCCGGGGCTGCGACGTGCTGTGCATCAATATGGTGGACCGGACAGGGGCGGCGGTGATTGTGGACAAGGCGGAGGCCGAGGGCACGCCTGTGATTTTCTTCAACCGCCAGCCGGTGGACGAGGATATCCGGCGGTGGGAAAAGTCCTTCTATGTGGGGGCCAGCGCCCAGGAGAGCGGCGCCCTTCAGGGACAGCTGGTGCTGGACGCCTGGCAGGCGGACCCGGCCCGCTGGGACCGCAGCGGCGACGGCGTGCTCCAGTATGTCATGCTGGAGGGGGAGCCGGGGCATCAGGACTCCCTGCTGCGGACGGAGTACAGCGTCATGGCCATTACCAACGGCGGCGTGGAGGTGGAGCGCCTGGCCCGGGATACCGCCAATTGGAACCGGGCCCAGGCCGCCGCCCGGATGATGCAGTGGATAGAGACCTTCGGAGATCAGATTGAGGTCATCCTCTCCAACAATGACGACATGGCCCTGGGGGCCATCGACGCCCTCAGCGAGACGGGGCGGCCCCTGGAGGACTGGCCCATGATTGTGGGCATCGACGCCACCGCCCCGGCTCTGGAGGCGGTGGAGGCCGGGCAGCTGTACGGCACCGTCCTCAACGACAGCCGGGGCCAGGCCCAGGCCATTTTGAAGCTGGCATTGGCCCTGTACAACGGAGAGGACCCCGCCGGGGCGGTGGAGCTGGAGGAAAGCCATTATGTGTGGCTGCCCTACCGCCAGGTGACCCGGGAGAACCTCAGCGGCTTTCTGGAGACATCATGAAAAAAGAGCCCCGGATCCGGCGAGAAAGCGCCGGGCCCGGGGTTCCTTATTTTCCCTGCCGAAGTGCCGATAAAACTAATATGGAGCCGGCACTGCTGAAAATCGGTACATACCGGTTTTCAAACAGCGGCGGCTGGGAAAGAAAGCGGAAGTTCTGGCGAAGGGGGCGTGTTCAATGAGTGAGCTGAGGATACAGAGGAACCGGGGATTTGCCGTGGCCCGGCGGCAGACCGCCGGACGGACGGAGAAAACCGCCGGCAGCCAGCCGGTCCGGGAGAAGACGGGGCTGAACGTCTCGGAGACTCTGCGGCAGCTGCTGACCAGGGCCGGACAGGCGGAGCAGCAGATTCGGGAGAGCCGCCGGACGCTTCAGACTGGGGAGAGCGCCCTGGCGGCGGCGGGGGACAGTCTGGGGCGAATGGCCGAGACGGCCCGGCAGGCCGCCGCCGGAGGGGACCCCGACGCCCTTCAGACGGAGTTTCATCGGCTGGTGGAGGAGATCGACCGCATTTTGAGCAGCGCCGTGTCCGGCGGGACCCGGCTGTTTCTGGACGGCGAGGGGGACGGAGCCGACGGCCTTCTGGCCGCCATCGCGGAGGCGTCCTCCGGCGGACAGCCGGAAAAGCCCCTGCCGGACTGGCTGGCGGAGGCCCTGGGGCAGAAGGACCTGACCCCGGAGAAGATTTTGTCCGCCCTGGGGCTGGACCAGAGCGCCGGCGCGGCGGACATCCTGGCGGCGCTGATGGACCGGCCCCTGGAAAACGGCGGAGCCGCCGCCTATCTGGCGGCGCTGTATCTGGGGTCCGTCATCGCCGGAGCGCCGGAGGACCCGGCGGCGGCGCTGGAGGGCCTGGGGCAGCTGCTGGAGAAAATGGGCGAGGGCCTGTCGGTGGACGAAGCTGTGGAGGAGCTGACCCATGGGACCTTTACCAGTCTGGAGGACTTTCAGGCCCAGTTTACCGGCGGCACGGCGCCGGGGATGGAGACCTTTATGACGAATCTGCTGCTGACGGGGGAGACCGTGACCCTGATGGACCTGGAAGTCCTGCTGGCCCTCCTGTCCCAGATGGGACGCATGGACCTGGACATGGCCCTGCTGAGCCTGCTGGATCAGCTGGAGCTTCACCAGACACTCGGAGCCGGGCCGGAGCCGGAGCCCATGAACGGGCGGTCGAACCCGGCGGCGGCAGGGGAGGCCGCAGGCGGCGGAAAGACCGCCGTCCTGGACTGCGGCCCGGTCCGGGTGCTGGGCCGGGATCTCTCCGCCGTGTCCTGGGATGAGGGGACGGGAGTGCTGACCGTGAAGGGAACGGCGGTGCTGCTGGGAACCGGGGAGGAGCTGCCCGTCCTCCGGCTGGCGGGAGGCGGAACGGTGACCCTCCAGAACGTGCGGGCGGCGGTGCTGCATACGGATGGTCAGTCTCAGGCGGCGGTCTTCGGCAGGAATGTGCTGGGAGAAATCCGCATGGGGCCGGGGGCCGGCCTGACGCTGGAGGGCGGCGGCTTCGTCCGTATCGGCGGGCTGCGGGGCGGCGCCTCCAACACGCTGCGCCTGACCGGCGGCGGAGCGGTGCTGGCGGAGGACCCGGAGAAGGAAACGCCGCCGGTCCGCGTGATTCTGGAGGGCCCCGTGTCACTGGCGGCGGGAAGCGGGGCTGTTGTCAGCGGGCCCAAAGGGGCCGCGCTGAAGCCCTTTGACGTGATTTGGAAGACCCTGCTTCCGGGCTGGGCCGCGGTCACCTCCATGGAGGCCGGCGGGCGGCAGGTGAAAACGGCTCTGCTGAACGGCGACCCCGCGCGGCTGTGGCTGGACCGGGGAGACCGGGGCGCTCCGGTCCACGTTCTGGTTCTGCGGGGCAGGGACGCCAACGGGCAGCCGAAAACCCGGTATGCCTATCTGCACTGGAACCAGCACACCGGGTGCTTTGAGGAGTGCTCCATGTACCCCAACCCCTTCGCGGTGACCGGCGGCGAGGCGGGCCGGGACTGGACCTATGAGGAGCACACCCACACGCTGTGCATCCGCTCCAGCCGGGTGACGGGCATCTCCGGCGGACGGGGGACGGACAGCAATCAGACCCCCTTCAGCGGCAGAATTGCCCTGGACGACGGCATCGGGACCCTGGCGCTGGCCCTGGGGGGCGTGGTGTGCCGGGTGTCCCAGGGCCGGGCCTTCAGTCTGGGCCGGGGGAACGACGTGACGCTGACCCTGGAGAGCGGAAGCCGGAACCTCTTTGAGAGCGGCGAGGGCTGCGCGGGCCTGTCCCTGGGGGAGGGCACCTCCCTTCGGATTGACCGGGGCGAATCCGCCGGCGGCGGCAGAACGCCGGAGGGGAGCCTCACCGCCATCGGCAGGGGCGGCGGGGCCGGCATCGGACGGGACAGCGGCGGCAGCCGGGACCAGACCAGCCGGATTCTGATTCGGGGCGGCGCAGTGACCGCCGCCGGACACGGAGGCGGTGCGGGCATCGGCGCGGGAAAGAACGGAACCATGGGCCCGGTGACCATACTGGGGGGCACGGTGGAGTCTACCGGAGAGAAGGGCGGCGGGGCCGGCATCGGCGGCGGCCTGGGGGCCGCTGTGGGCAGCATCAGCATCCAGGGCGGAAAGATTACCGCCATGGCCGCCGGACACGCCGCCGCCATCGGCGCAGGCGTCCAGGGGGCCTGCGGCGACATCCGGATTGCCGGAACCGCCCGGATTGTCAAGGCTCTGGGAGGCGACCCCGGGGCGGACATCGGGGCCTGTCTGTTCGGCGGCTGCGGGACGGTGCAGGTGTCCGCCGACATCGGAAACGCCCGGCTGCGGACCCGGAGCGGCATTTCCCTGAAGGCAGGGGAGCACACCGTGACGCTGCCCCAGTTCCGCCTTTCCGCCGCGGCACTGGGGCTGGACCGGCTGTCCCTGGCTACCCGGGAAGAGGCCCGGGCCGCTCAGGCGGCCATTGACGCGGGACGCCGCTGGGTAGCCGGGGTGCAGTCCGCCTACGGCGCACTGTACGGCCAGCTGGGCGGCTCCGGCAGTCTCTGGCCCTCCGCCGGCGGCGGGCTGCTGCGGAACACGGTGGACGCCGGGGCGTTGCTGCGGGAGCTGAGAGAGGCCATTGCCCTCCAGACCCCCGGGCTGACAGGCGGGGAACGGGAGCAGGTGCGGCAGCTGCTGCGGTGACGGATTTCCGGGCCCTGTGTCCCGCTGGTGAACCGTAGAGAAAAAAGAACCCGGGTTTTCCCGGGAGAGCGGAAAAAGGGACGCGCCCCAGCGGGCGCGTCCTTCGTCTGGCCGGAGGGGATTTCCACCGGACCGGCTTCATATGGCGGCTTTCCGGATGCGCTCCAGGGCCTGGCTTACCGCCGGGAGCTTCAGCACCGCCACGGTGACGGCCCCCTCCGCCAGCAGATAGCTGTAGTTATAAACAATGGGATAGAGGTCCCGCAGGGCCTGGGGGAAGTTCTCCGGCATATAGTCCATCCAGTAGAGGTAACCGCCGATGGAGTGAAACACGCCCCGGGCCAGCACAGCCGCCAGATAGCCCGCCGGGAGGCTGTTTTTCCCCTTCCGGAACAGCCCCGCCAGCCCCAGCGCCGCGAAGGCCAGCACATAGTCGCAGCAGACCTGGAACAGGGACAGGAAATAGGGTTCCTGGAGGAATTGCAGGATGCCGTAGGCAAAGCCCACCAGAACGCCGGTCCTGACGCCGTACCAATGGGCAATCAGCACGATAAACAGCATGCTCATCAGGGTGACGGAACCGCCGTAGGGCAGTGTGAAGACCTTGATGTAGCTGGTCACATAGGCCAGAGCCAGAGCCATGGCGCAGTATGCCAGATGCTTGACGTCCCGTTTTTTTGCCCCCTGATTGTTTGCTCCCTGATTATTTGCCCCCTGGTTTTTTGCTCCCTGATTTTCCGCCAGGGCGAAGCCCGCCAGCAGGCAGAGAATCAGAATGCCCAGACACAGGGCGTAGCCCGCGGCGGTTAGGCCGCCCTCGCTGCTGACAAACAGGTTCCCCATAGGAAACTCCTCCTTTGACCGGATCGCGGACCCGGGTCTGCCTGATGCGGGAAACAAAAAACCTCCCGGGAACGGGAGGGCAGTCTCTGGACGCGCGGCGGCGCGCCGTGATCTGTGACGGCTCCCTACGTTGGCATTACCCAAATCAGGTTGCGGGTCGAAGCACTCCCGGCGCGGGGCTCTCTGAGCCTGCGCGGGTCCCTGCTTCCTCTCAGCCTGCCTGCGCAGGCTCCCCGGTTCACGACCTTATAAAATTGATGGATTCATCATAGCACGGCTTCAGGCGGAATGCAAGCTTTTTCTGCCGGGGCCCGCGCATGCTCCGTCTGGAGATTTTTTGCAGGGGCCGGGCTCTGGTCCGGCCCGTTTTCCGGGAGATTGGCGCTTCCAAAAAACGGGGCGGGCCGGAGTCCGCCCCTGCGCATCATCTCACTGATGAAATGCGGGAAGGGACAAGCCCCCCTGCGCCGGGGGCTTGCGGTTGTATCGCCGGGTATGGTAAGATAAAACAACAGTACAGGAAACCGGGAACGGAGGGCGGCATGAGAAAGCTTGTAAAACTACTGGTGGAAAACCGGACTTCCATTCCGGACTACACCGCTCAGCTCCACAGCGTCTTCGGTGACGCAGTCACCGTCCTGCCCTTTGACCTGGAGGGGTTCGACGCCGGGGCGGACGACGCCTGGAAGGAGGACGCTTTTCTGACCTCCGCCGCCTCTGCCGCCAGCTTTTCGGAACTGCGGCGGACCTGCCTCCGGGGCCGGGATCTGATTCCCATTGGATTGTGTCTCCAACGCAGGTCCCTGCTGGAGCTGAACGGCTGCCCCAGGGGGACCCGGGCGCTGCTGGTGAACGTCACCAGATTCATGGCCGAGGAGACCATCGCCCAGCTCTATCAGGCGGGCTACGGACACATCAGCTTCCTCCCCTGGTATCCCGGCTGCCGTTCCCCGGAGCTCCCCCTGGCGGTGACCCCCGGGGAACGGGGACTGGTGCCGGAGTTTGTGACCAGGTGCATTGATCTGGGGCCCCGGCAGATTGACATCGAGACCATCGTGGAGCTGGCGGCCAAGCTCCGCTGCGAATATGTGCTGCGGACCCGCCATTTCTTCGACTTCTTCGAGAAGCAGCACAGCGGTTCCGCCGGGCTCTCCATTCTGGTCCGGGAAAATCTGCTGCTGGAACAGCGGCTCTCCACCCTGATTCAGATGTCCGACGCCCTGCCGGGGACGGGGCTTTTGGGCGTGGACGGACAGGGGGAGATTTTCGACTGCGGCTTTCAGGCAGCGGAGCTGCTGGGGACTTCCAGGGCCTTGCTGCTGGGGACGCCGGCGGAGGCCCTTCTGCCCGGCGAGGCTCTGGAGCGCTGTCGTACCCTGGGTTTGCCGGTCTCCTGCCGCTGTGGGACAGGGGAGATGTCCGCCCGCATTGTCCCTATCACCCAGGGTATGGAGTACCAGGGGGCCTATGTCGCCCTGACGGCCTCCGGCGGGGAGGAGGAGCCGTCTCCCGCCGGAGACGGCAGGGGCCACACGGCCAAGTACTGCTTTTCCGATATCTGCGGAGTCAGCCCGTCCATCACCCGGACGGTGGAGCTGGCCCGGAAAATGGCCCGGACGGATGCCTCTGTACTCATCACCGGGGAGAGCGGCACCGGCAAGGAGCTGTTTGCCCACGCCATTCACAGCAGTTCCGCCAGAGCCGGCAAGCCCTTCGTGGCCGTCAACTGCGCCGCCCTGCCGGACAGTCTGCTGGAAAGTGAGCTCTTCGGCTATGAGGAAGGGGCTTTTACCGGCGCGCGGAAGGGGGGCAAGGCGGGGCTTTTTGAGCTGGCCGACACCGGCACCATCTTCCTGGACGAGATCGAGGGCACGCCTCCCAGCACCCAGCTCAAGCTGCTGCGGGTGATTCAGGAGCGGGAGATTATGCGTGTGGGCGGCGACCGGGTCATTCCCATTGACGTGCGGGTCATCAGCGCCTCCAATCAGAACCTGACGTCTCTGATGGAGGCCGGGCGGTTCCGCAGCGACCTCTTTTACCGCATCGGCACCCTGCCCCTGACCCTGCCGCCCCTCCGGCAGAGGCGGGAGGACATTCTGCTGATGCTGGAGGAATTCAAAAGCAGCCTGCGGCTGTCCTTCATGCTGACGGAGGAGGCCAAGGCGCTGCTGCTTCAGTACCACTGGCCCGGCAATATCCGGGAGCTGCGGAACTGCGCGGAATACCTGGGCTGTCAGGACCTGCCGGTGATTGAGCCGGAAAACCTCCCCGTCTCCCTTCGCCGCCGGGAGCTTGGGACGGACCGGGATTCCGCCCGGAGTCTGCGGCGGGAGCTTCTGCGCCTGCTGGCCCTGGAGCCCCGGGGACGGAAGCAGCTCCGCCAGGCCCTGGAGCGGGCGGGCTTCTCCGCCTCCGAGGGCCGCCTCCGCCGGGAGCTGGAGGAGCTGAAGGCCCTGGGCTGGGTGGACTCCGGCACGGGCCGGGGCGGCTCCCGGCTGACGGAGGAGGGCCTGGGGGAATACCGGAAGCTCTGGGGAGAGCTTTGAATAGTTTAGAAAATTTGCAGAGGCTGCCGAACCGTCCGGTTGGCAGCCTCTAACAGGCTGTAAACAGGCTGCAACCTGTTTTAGCCTGTTTATTTTTTGCCCGTTTTTGGAAAAGCGTCCTGATTGCAGGACATACAGGGCCCGGCTGGGTTGGCATGACAGTTGCTTTATAGTCTGCCGAAAGCATTCCCGAAAGGGATGTCAACTATTTCAGGAGGGATTCGATTTATGAGCAACATTGATTTTGACAGAGCGGGCTTTGATACAACGGCCATTCACGCCGGGGCCCGGCGGGACTCCGACTACGGTGCCCTGGCCACCCCCATCTACCAGACATCCACCTTTACCTTCACCAGCGCCGGCCATGCCATGGGCGTGTTCAGCGGCGAGCTCCCGGGCTATGACTACACCCGGGCCGGAAACCCCACCGTCCGGGTCTTCGAGGAGAAGATCGCCCGGCTGGAGGGGAGCGAGGACGCCGTGGCCGCCGCCTCCGGCATGGGGGCCATCAGCTCCGTACTGCTGGGCCTGCTGCGGGCGGGGGACCACGTGGTCTGCGGCGATACCGTGTATGGCTGCACAGACGTGGTCATGCGGGAAATTCTGCCCTCTCTGGGCGTTGACGCCTCCTTCGCGGACACCGCTGACGTCGCGGCGGTGGAGGCCGCCATCCGGCCCAACACGAAGATAATTTACTTCGAGACCCCCGCCAACCCCACCATGCACGTCACCGATATCGCCGCCGTGGCCGCGCTGAAGGAGAGGCACCCCGGCATCCGGGTGGTGGTGGACAACACCTTTGCCCCGCCTCCTATCCAGTACCCCCTGAAGCTGGGGGCCGACGTGGTGGTCCACTCCATCACCAAGTACATCAACGGCCACGGGGACGTCATCGGCGGCGTGGCGGCAGGCTCCAGAGAGGACATTGCCGAGATTCGGAGCCGGGCCATGGGCAAAATCTGCGGCGCGCCGCTGACGCCCTTCAGCGCCTATCTGGTGGTTCGGGGCATGAAGACCCTGGGGCTCCGGGTCCGCCGCCACTGCGAGAACGCCATGGCCGTGGCCCGGTATCTGGAGGCCTCCCCCTATGTAGAGAAGGTTTACTATCCTGGCCTGGAGTCCATGGGGAAGGACCACGAGGTGGCTAAACGGCAGATGAACGGCCTGTATACCGGCATGATCTCCTTCGTGCTGAAGGACCAGATTCACGGCATGTCCGCCTTTGACGCGGCGAAAAAGCTGATGGACAGCATGAAGATTCCCGCCATCGCCGTGTCCCTGGGAGATCCGGATACCCTGATTCAGCATCCCGCCTCCATGACCCACGTCAAGGTTCCAAGAGACGTGCGGGAGGCCGTGGGCATCACCGATGGTATGCTGAGATTTTCCGTGGGCCTGGAGGACGCGGAGGATCTGACCGCCGATTTTGACCAGGCCTTTGCCGCCCTCTGACCAGAAGGCGTGGAGAAGAGAGCCCTTCAACGGCTTCATCCCGCCTTTTTTGAGCGGCCCGGCGGAAGAGCTGCGAATACATCCCTCCGGCCCCCGTATTTCCGGAACCTATGAGAAAAAGGAGAGACCATTATGGTACAATCAAAGAAAGCCAACGGCCTTGCGCTGCTGCCCTTCGTACTGCTGCTGATCCTGTTCCTCGCGGGCTTCCCCATTGTCACCGCCACACTTTTTGCTGCGGTGATGTCCTTCTTCTACGGTAAGGGTAAAATTGTCGAAAAATTCGCCGTCTTCGCCAGGGGCGCAGGCAGCGAGGGCAATTTGACCATGCTGCTGATTTTCGCCCTCTCCGGCGCGTTCTCCAGCGTCGCCACCGCCATGGGCGGCCGGGACGCCGTGGTGAACCTGGGCCTGTCCCTGGTGCCGGTGCCCTTCCTGGTGGCGGGCTGCTTCATCATTGCCATGCTCATGAGCACCGCCTGCGGCACCTCCATGGGCACCATTGCCGCCATCATCCCCATTGCCGTAGGCGTGGGCCAGAAGGCGGGACTGGATATGATGATTCTGCTGGGGGCCGTGGTAGGCGGCGCCATGTTCGGTGACAACCTTTCCATGATTTCCGACACCACCATTGCCGCCGCCCGGGGCCAGGGGGTGGAGATGAAGGACAAATTCCGCCTGAACTTCCTCATTGCCCTGCCTGCGGCCCTGGTGACCCTGGTGCTGCTGTGCATCTTCGGCCGTCCCGACGCCAGCGCCACCATGGGCGATCTGACCTACAGCCTCATCAAGGTCATTCCCTACTTCCTGGTGCTGATTCTGGCGGTTACCGGCATGGACGTGATGCTAGTGATGGCCCTGGGCATCGGCACGGCGGGCCTGGTGGGCGTTGTCACCGGCTCCTTTACGGTTATTGAGTACTCCGAGCACATCTGGTCCGGCATCAAGGACATGGACCAGAGCTTCTATCTGGCGGTGCTGGTATCCGGCATGTCGGAGATTGTCAACGAGCAGGGAGGCATCCAGTGGCTGGTGGACAACATGCAAAAGATTATGAAAAGCAACAAGACCGCCCAGTTCAGCATTGCCGGTCTGGTGGGTCTGGCGGATGCCGCCACCACCAACAACACGGTGGCTATTATCGTGGCCAACCCCATTGCCAAAGACGTCAGCCGGCAGTACAACATCGACCCCCGCCGGACGGCCTCTCTGCTGGACCTCTTCTCCTGCGTGGTTCAGGGTATCATCCCCCACGGCGGACAGACCCTGCTGGCCTGCACCCTGGCAGCGGCCTACGGCATTACGGCCACGCCCATCACCGTCATTCCCTATCTGTGGTATCCCATGCTGCTGGGCGTTTTCGGCGTGATTTCCGTGTTCGTGCCCTATGCCGACGGGGCCTGCCGCAAGGACCCCTGGAACTGGGAGTATGACTGCCCCGCCTCCAAGGTGGAGGAGAGGAAGGCGATTCTGGCGGCGGAGCACGCCGGCTGAGCGCCGGTCTGCTTCAAAACCGGCGGTTTTCCGCCGCTCTGCCGGGGAACACGGCTCCGGCTGACCCTGAATAACTGCACCCCGCCGTTCCTGCCTGGGCAGGACCGGCGGGGTTTTTGCGGTGCGGGGCTCAAGAGGATTCCCGGACGCCACCGGCCTTGGGCGGCGGGCTGTCCTGAAGGGCCTCCCGGAGCTTTTCCAGGGCCCGTTTTTCGATGCGGGACACATAGCGGCCCGGGTATTGTAAACGATGCGGTGTGTGATTTTGTGCCGGTTTTAGTCGGTTTCCAGCTGTTTGAATCGGAATTTGATGATGATTTGTTTATCCGTGGTCAGCTCCACCCGTTCGATGAGGCTGACCAGCAGCTCCCGGTTGGCGGAGGCGGTTTCCAGGAACCGCTCCGTCAATTTCTTTGCCAGATCCATTTGCTCTGCCGGGGAGTAGTCCGGGTGGTCCAACTGGTTGAGCCGCTGCTCTAGAGCGGTCCGGTCGGCCTTGACCTTGGCGTAGATGCGCTGGAAGTCGGCCTCGTCCAGGACGCCGCCCAGCTTATCCATGTAGACCTTGTCCAGGTGGGCGGTCAGGCTGTCGATTTTGGCTTTGAGGGAGTTGATCTCCTTTTCGTTGTCTGCCTCGGCAATGGCTTTGGCCACCGCCCTCTGTGCCTGGGGCAGAAGCTGGTCCGCTTGCAGATAGGCCCCGCAGACCTCCCGTACTTTTTCGACTACCGCTTGGGTGACGGTTTCCTCCTTGATGGTGTGGCTGGTACAGACCCCCGCCTTGGTGAACCGCTGGTAGGTCCGACAAACAAAGTACAGCCGGTCCTCCCCTGCCGCATTCTTGCGGTTCAGCACCGCCAGCGGATAGCCGCACTCGTGGCAAAAGATCAGTCCCTTGAGCAGAAAGTCGTAAGTGCGACTGCGTGTATGCTTCCGGCTGTTAACCAGTGCCCGCACCTTGTCGAAAGTTTCCCGGTCAATGATGGGTTCGTGGGTACCCTCCACAACGATCCAGTCCCGTCTGTCCTGCTTGATGCACTTCTTGGATTTGTAATTGATCTTCCGAGTGCGGCCCTGCACCATGCTCCCGATATAGGTCTCATTTTGCAGCATATCGGAAATGCGTTCGCTGCTCCACAAGCCGGTGTAAGGGCCGGGATTGGCTACAGGCAGTCCGGCGTAGGTGGCGGGGGTGGGGACTCCCTCGTTGTTCAGCTGGGCAGCGATTTGGCGGCAGCTTATTCCCTCCAAGGCCATGCCAAAAATACGCCGGACCATTGGGGCTACGTCCTCGTCAATGACAATCCTGTTCTTCTCTGTGGGGTGCATCTTATAGCCATAGACCGGCTTGCCACCGATGAACAGGCCCTTGCGCTGCTTGTCGTGCTTGACGCTGGAAATCTTCTTGGAGATGTCCTTGGCGTACATATCGTTCATGATAGCGCGGAAGGGTGTGATGTCGTTGGCGGTGGAGTCCACCCCGGTGTCGATGCCGTCCAGTAGGGAGATGTAGCGTACCCGGTGCTCGGGGAAGTACCGCTCCATGTAGTGGCCGGTCAGGATGTAGTCACGACCCAGACGGCTCAGGTCCTTGGTAATGACCATGTTGACCTTCCGGGCCTCAATGTCGGCAATCATGCGCTGGAAATTCGGGCGGTCGAAGTTCGTACCGCTCCAGCCGTCATCGATGTATGTGTCATAAACGCTAAGCCGATGCTGCTGGACAAATTCATTGAGCAGGGATTGCTGGTTGTTGACGCTCTCGGATGGGCCCTCGTTCTCATCCTCCTTTGATAATCTGATGTATAATGCCGCATGGTAGTCCATGGGGTTGCTTATCTCTAAATACATATCGTACCTCCAGAGATAAGCGGCCATTCATCGTATGTATCATACAATATAGTCTGGGTGGTTTGCAACGTTGTGAAGCTCCTTTTTGAGAAAAAGTTCTAAGGAATTTAAGATGATTTGCTGGACATCCGGTGCATCTTTCGTACAGAGAGTGATCACAGTCAACTCTTGCGGTTTCACGGAAACACCTCCTGATCTGAGATGTTAAACTATATTCGCCGCCCCTGCGGAATAGCCTAAAGGTACGCCCGCAAATTCCTTTGCAGAGCAGTACAGTACTCGCGGAACAGTACCGGGTCAACCATGTGCTGAATGATTGCATAGGGCGGGAAGCACCTGTCCCATTCATACGCGGCATAAATCAAAGCCATCGTAGGGGTGTTTCCAACTTCATCTAAATTTTCTGCGATTATTTGAAGAAATGCCTGCTGGTATCTGGCTGAAACTCTCTTCCGTGACACATAATGGATCAACGATCGTGCTCCGGCACGGGCATTTGCTTCGGCGGCATCCGAGGTCCAGGCACCGCGCTCCAAATCAATGCCGCTCAAACTGAGCGAATCAACAAAATCAGCGTGGTTCTCACGCAGAACCTTTTGGACCCTCAGTTCCATTAAATTCATAAAATCATGTCCTTTCGTTAAGTTTTACTTGTATGAAAAAAGGCCCGCTCCTTGGAAGAGCAGACCTTTGAGAGCTATGCGTCGCAGCATATGGCTGATATTTTTTGTTTTTCCGTTTAGAAATATAATGAACGAGATGTATACACGCGACATCAGCAATTGTTTGCGCGTGTAACAAAGTTTTTGAAAAATTATTTTTGTGACTTTGGTGTAATAAACTTGATTTGTGAGCATAAATATGATATGCTTAACCTAAAAGAGGACGGTGATGATTATGCAAAAACCCATTCTGAAAAAGCGTGATCTTTATCTAAACCGTATGATAGCATTTCAAGACACTGAGATGATCAAAGTCATAACTGGAATTCGTCGTTGTGGAAAATCCAGTCTCATGAAACTGATGGCTCAGCACTTGCGTGAAAACGGCATAGCCCAGGATCAGATACTGGAAATGAACTTTGAGTCCATGAGCTTTCCTGATATGGATGTCAGAGGCTTTTACGAATATGTGAAAGCCCGTATCCTGCCTGAGCAACGAATGTACTTGTTTTTTGACGAAGTGCAGAGAATCGCAGGTTGGGAAAATGCTGTCAACTCCTTCCGTGTAGATTTTGACTGTGATATTTACATCACCGGTTCTAATGCCTATTTGCTTTCGTCTGAGTTGTCCACCTACCTTTCGGGTCGATATGTTGAGATCAAGGTACTCCCCCTTTCTTTTAAGGAGTTTTTAGATTTCCACGGCTACACCGTGACTGAAAAGAAATCGCCTACTGGAGCACTGAAGCGTCGGATCACAGACCAGGACGGCGATATTTACGATGAGCGGGAACTGTTCAATGAATATGCCCGGTTCGGTGGTATGCCTATGTTGGCAGATGTGGGTCTGGAAATTGACCGTGTAACAGCGGCGCTGGACGGAGTGTACTCCGCCGCTGTTGTCAACGATATTCTGGAGCGTGAAAAGCGGAAGGGTCGCCGTACCATCACTGACCCGATCCTGCTCCGGAAAATTATCATGTTTTTGGCGGACAATATTGGCAACAACGTGTCGGCGACCTCTATTGGCAACACGCTGGTCAATGAGGGCCTGTTAGAAGAAAAAGGCCGCAGGAAACCTGCGGTGCATACCATCCAGAGTTATATTGAGGCATTACTGGAGGCGTATATCTTCTATGAGATCAAGCGATTCGACATTAAGGGTAAAGAGTATCTGCGGACGCTGGGAAAATACTATATCGTGGACATGGGCCTGCGGAACTATTTGTTAGGTTATCGGGATGGGGACAGTGGCCACATTCTGGAAAACATTATCTATTTTGAGCTACTAAGGCAGGGATATGATGTGGCCATTGGGAAGATTGACAACCAGGAAGTAGACTTTATTGCCACAAAGGCGGATGAGAAGAAGTATATTCAGGTTACAGAGAACATGAACGCCCCAGAGACTAGGGATCGTGAACTTGCCCCATTGCGAAAAATCAGGGATAACTACGAAAAAATGGTGATTGCGTTGGATTGTGCTTTGACGCATACACAGGATGGGATTAAAATTATAAAAGCATTAGATTTCCTGTTATTTTAATCCATATAAATGAAATTAGATATATATACTTTCAACTCTAGAGTCTGTTTTAAAACCGTCAAAGTAACCAGATAAGGATACAGGCAAGACAGACAACAGCACGGAAATAAAGAGCTTTCTTCTCGTATCTGGTGGCGAAGCGGCGGTTGTTTTTCAGTTTGTGGAACAGATTTTCAACCAGATGGCGTTCTTTGTAAGTATACCAGTCAGTTTTTCTGGGATGCCTGGCGGTGATACGGCTTGGAATTACTGCAATTCCGCCCCGTTCCTCCAACCAACGCACAAACTTATCGCTGTCATAGCCTTTATCTGCCAATATGAGTTTGCCATTCAGATCAAAGGGCTCCAACAGCGCCTGTGCCATACAGATATCATTTCGGTTCCCACTGGAGAGCAAAAAGCGCAATGGATTCCCAAGCCTATCCGTCACCGCATGGACTTTCGTGGTTAAGCCCCCTCTGCTCCGTCCGGTTTCCTCGTGATATCCCCTTTTTTGCTCCCACTGGCGTGCTGGTGGACTTTGATCGTGGTGCTGTCCAGCATCAGCGTTGTTCCGTCCACCAAATCCTGCTCAATCAGGGCTGTGAGAATGTTTTCCCATACTCCGGATTTTGTCCATGCCCGAAACCGGCTGTATACGCTTTGCCATGGCCCGAACCGATCTGGTAAATACCGCCATGGTATTCCGGTGTTCAGCCAATACAGGATCCCGTTAAGCATTTCCCGGTTGCTTTTTCCTGGCCGCCCTCCTTGCGGTTTCTTTTCAGGCGGAAACTTATCCTTGATCCTATTCCATTGTTGTTCGCTTATTTCATGTCTTTTCATGTGCTTTATTTTATCATCTTTGTGCTTTGCACACAATATCTAAGTTTTAAAACAGACGCTAGCTATTAGAATATTTGCTATAGCTATTCAGAGTCTCTGTAAATAAGGTTATTTCGAATATTGACCGAATATGCCTTGAGATTCCTAACATGCTTACTAGGATGTGAATGGATGCAGCCCTTTTTAAAATGGCCAGGTGGGAAACGATGGTTTGTCGCCAATTATTGCCGAATATTTCCCCAAGAATATAACGCATATTTTGAGCCGTTTCTAGGTGGAGGTTCTGTGTTTTTCTATCTTATGCCACAACAAGCTACGATTTCGGATATAAATTCTGATTTAATAAATATATACTGTGTTATGGCTAATAATCCATTGCGGCTAAAAGTACTAATGAGCGCATATCAAGAAAATCATTGTAAGGAGTATTACTACAATGTGCGAAGTGCTATTCCGGATGATCCAGTAGTGCGTGCAGCTCGATTTTTATATTTGAATAGAACGTGCTTTAATGGTACGTATCGTGTAAATCAGCATGGTGACTTTAATGTACCAATAGGTACTCGAAAATATTTTGTAGATGATATAGAAATATTTGAAGAATATTCTCGGGTTCTTCAAAATGCACGTATCCGATCACAGGATTTTGTAAAAACTATCCGAGATGCAGGAGAGGGAGATTTGAGCTTTGCAGACCCTCCTTATACCATTGCGCATAATCAGAACAGCTTTGATTAAATACAATGAAAGATTGTTTTCATGGAGAGACCAAACTCGATTATTAAATGCACTTGTGAGGGCTAGAGCACGTGGAGCAATCATTGTTGCAACCAATGCACTATATCTACAATTGGAACAGATGTATTTTGATTATGGTTTTTATACATATACGCTAAATAGATTTAGTTCAATATCGGGAAATGCAAATGGGCGTAAACGTCAAGAGGAACTTTTAATTACTTCATTTCCTGTGGAATTGGAGTAGACACCATTGCTATAATTTACTTAAATAGAAAGCCTCTATGAGAGGAGTAACATATGACTCGAATTGCGTTGATTAGTGATATTCATTTTGGTCAATTTTCTCGCACATCAGAGTTTTCTGTTCCAGGAGAAAAAATTAGAGATGAAAATACTGGAGGGGAATCGATAAAAGAAAGCATGGTTTCGCTTCTTAAAGATAAAAGCATATCGTATCTCTGCATTGCCGGCGATTTAACTTCTTTAGGAAGCCCTCAGGAGTTTGTGTACTGTGAGAAAATGATTCTGGATATTGCTGAACAATTGGAAATCCCATTAAGTAATATTCTGCTGGGGTTGGGTAATCATGATATTGATTGGAACATATCAGAATTATTCAGCCAGTTTGATAAATCAGATCCTGACTTCCCATTAGACATGGTAAAAGAAAAGTACAGGAAAGTTGCGGCCAGCGCATCCCTAGTAAATCTTGATACAATTTCTGCCCCCTTAAAACCAGGCCCAGCCCCTTTCTCTGGGATAATTGAAACTAATGACTTTATTCTCTTTGTCCTTAACACAGGATGGTGCTGTACAAAGGAGCAGGCGAATAAACCTGGAAAACTTGCGGTGGAACAACTCGAATGGTTTGATAAGGAAGCAATCAATTACAGGGACACAAAGAAATGGAAAATTATTCTAATGCATCACCATCCTTTTAACTATAGTTATCATATCGTGTGTCCAGATTATTCTACGTTAGAGGAAGGTAGCAATTTTCTTGATATTGCAGGCAAAAATGGTTTCCATTTGGTAATTCACGGGCATAGACATCATCCTCGAGCACAAACAATTTGGGAAACTGGATGGGCCCATCCCATTACATTTATTTGTGCAGGAAGTTTTGCAGTCAATGCAATACATAGAAGTGGAGGTTCTATTCCGAACACTTTCCATATTATTGAATTAACTGATGAAGTAGGGGTGCTAGAACTTCGAAACTATCAATATTCGCCTGCCCAA
Source organism: uncultured Oscillibacter sp. (assembly GCF_947654275.1). Classification (GTDB taxonomy): domain Bacteria; phylum Bacillota; class Clostridia; order Oscillospirales; family Oscillospiraceae; genus Oscillibacter. The sequence continues at coordinate 32,509 of NZ_CANTJS010000011.1, forward strand.
GGATGGATTCCATTTTTGGAAAACATCCCAGAAACCCCTTTAGATAGTGTAATGATGTTCGGTAAGTTGTTTGATCCAAATACAATCGATAAGGCAATTGAATGTCTTCCAGATTCGGTAGAACTCCCATGGAATACCTTAGATGAGTGCCTGCGATTTATGCCATTTAGTGCACTAAACGAACAAATTAGGACGAAATTTGTTGCAACCCATAATATGATTGGGCAGTTTCCGAATAGTGTTTTCCTACTCAGAAAATGAGGTGAACTATGAAGAAGAGAATTGCAGATTTTATTAAAGGTTCCAGCCTACAGAATCCGTTTAGTGATAGCCAGGCACGCAATTTTTCGGACACAAAGCTCATCAATGAATTTTGCCCGATCTCTAATTATTGGTCCCTATTTAATGATCAACACGAAATACTTCTTGGAACACGAGGCAGTGGAAAAACATTCTTGTTGAAAATGATGCGGTACTCTATGTTGAAACGCATAGAAACTCCACAGGCACAGCAAATTGCAGAAAAAAAGGAATATATTGCACTATATGTCCCAATGTATCTCGAATTTGTCACCCATTTGACAAGTGCTGATACCTCTGAAGAAAAACAAATTCAATTATTCCAATTTGCGTTTAATTGTTTATTGGCACAATCGTTGCTTGTTGAATTGAAAGAGATTCTGTCTGAAGAAAAAGATAAAGTAAAATGGGCTAAAACTAATATGGATCTCGCACTTGCACTTAATGATAGTTGGTTTGATGGCCATACCCAAAATGTAACCGATCTTTTTTCGCTAATGAACAGACTTAGGAAACTTTTTTACAACTTTGATGTAATAACCGGTGATATGAGTGCGATTCCGCCTGTATTCAAAAGACAAATAGGTGCATCACTGCTGGCGGTTAAGGAGATGGTTGCAGAGCATCTAAGACTTAGCGAAGAACCAACATGGATAGTATGTATTGATGAGGCGGAATTTTTAAGTGAGCCATTACTGCGTTGTATAAATAGTGTATTTCGCTCTGACTCTAGGCGTATTGCATTGAAAGTCGCAACACTACCTTACTATCATCGGACACTTCAAACATTAGACCCTGATGTATCTGTATCTTCTGGAAATGATTTCAGCTATCGTGTTGTTGACATGAAGTATGATGATGTGGATTTTTATAATCTCACTAACACTCTAGTGTCCAATCGAATAAAAACTCGCTTTGACCCCTCTTTGCAAATTACAAAACTTGAAGATTTTTTAGGCGTATGTGGAGAAGATGCACAGATCGATTATTATCGAGAGGAAGTTGGTCCAGAGTCAGCTACCTATGATGCAATTTTGGAAGATATTATTGCGGAGTTATCTGATGAGCGTAAGAAAAGTGTTGATAATTATTGCAACCTTCGAAAGACTATATATGATAAATTTGCTCCCATTTTTTATGTACGTTGTATGTATCAACTGTCTAGGAAAGGAAATACAAAACCAGGCTGGTATGCAGGCAGCCAAATGGTTCGTAAAATAGCGCAAGGGAATCCGCGAGCTTTTATTCAGATAATGAATAAGCTGTTTGAAAAAGCTCGCACTTCGGAACTAAAACCGAAGGTTCAGCATGGAGTAATCATGGATTATGTTCACGCCTTTTGTGAATCGACACAAGCTCTGGAAAGTAATGGTCCGACTATATATCAGGAATTACATATAATTGCGTTAAAATTGCATGATCATGTACATGATCATGAGATTAGATCTACCGGATGTAATTTTATCTTAAGTTTTGATAGCAATCAATCTTTTGAGTATGCAAGAAAATGGCTGCAACAGGCAATCGCGTACTCTAGAGTAACTGTTGACGAGGATACATTAATAAATGGAATCTCAAAAACAACTGTATTTCTATTAGCCAACACATACGCTGCGAAATATTGGCTTCCTATGAGAGCAGATGTTTCCCCCAAAAATATTGTTATTAGAAACCAACAAGTGGGAACCTATATTGTAAAGATGCCTGGAAAAAAAGAGCCTCAAATCGAGCAGCTGTCACTTTTTGAGGAGGAATCTTAATGACTATAGCAAACGCAAAAAATTATACCGAATGTATGGGTGAAGAGGATCTATATATCCTGGCGATGGGTTATGAACATAGATCGTATTTCTTGTATGACCTATTGCAGAAACAATTTCCGAATGTTAAACCAATAGTTTTTGTATTTGATGATTACATGAACTATCCTGATACAGCAGAAAAGGTTCGCGAACTTGAACTTAAAAAGATACCTTTTTTTATTAATAATTATTGTGACGGTCACAAGGTACAAGAACAGATTCTCGCTTCAATAGCAGATAGTGTTGAGCATCTGGATTCAGCAATAATTCACATTGATTATTCATCGATGCCGAGAAGTTGGTATTGTAAGCTTCCAACCCTACTCAAAACAATCATCAAGCACACAGACAAGGTATATTTTTGGTATTCTGAAGGAGAGTATCCGTCATCCCATGAAGAATATCCTAGCTCCGGCATTGATTCCTTTTCATTTTTTTCTGGAAAGCCGTCTTTACAAATCGATAATAATAGAATTCATATTGTTGCTCTTAGCTACGATGTTATAAGAACCCAAGCCATTCTCTCTATCACAGACCCTAGCTATTTAGTGGCTTGTTATGCTTATAATGCAGAACGAGAGGGCTTTTTAGAGAATCTAAAACAAGTCAACGATCCTATTTTGTCGCGTGCAGCGATGTCTATAGCTCTGCATATAGAGGATTTTGAATTTATGGTCTCAAAACTATGCGATACTGCAAATGAATTACTACCGGCTGGTGATGTTATCCTGATACCAGATGGCCCTAAGCCTCTTATTTTTGCGATGTCGCTAGTTCCTGATTTGATAGAAAAACAGGGGATAACATGTTTACATATTAGAAGAAACAACGAACATTTTAAATCGGTTGATGCTACCCCCACTGGAATAGTGCATGGATTTATGGTTCAAGTTGATTAAGCATATTTTGAACAGTCAATTGCGTAGCGAGGATAGGAATTATTTTGATGAATGGTTGCTTATCTCCCTAAAATTTCCCACCATTTACAATAACCACGGCGCTACCAAAAACATCCAATGCCCGGACAAGCCCTTGTACTGCAAGGCTTTCCGGGCATCGTTTACATTAAGCGCGGCGGGATACATAGCTCCGGGAGATGCCGAAGGAGGCGGCGATTTCCCGCTGGGTCAGGGGCACCGTGCCCCCCAGCCCATAGCGGAGGCGAACGATCTCGGATTCCCGGGCGGAGAGGCAGTCCCGCACCAGCCGGCGCAGCCGCAGGGCGTTTTCGCGGTCGCTGATGTCGTCCAGCATGGTGTCGTCTACGCCTACCACGTCCATCAGCTGCAGGGCGTTGCCCTCCTTGTCCGTGTCAATGGAGTCGGAGAGGGAGACCTCGCCCTGCAATTTTTTCTGGCCGCGGAAATACATCAGGATTTCATTTTCAATGCACCGGGCTGCGTAAGTGGCCAGCCGCGCCCCCTTGGAGGGGTCGAAGCTGGAGATGCCTTTGATCAGGCCGATGGTCCCGATGGAGATGAGGTCCTCCTGGTCGCCGTTGGGGGTGTAATACTTTTTGGACGGGTGAAGCAAAGGGAGGAATCCGCCCGGCTGAAAGCGGCCTCCCACGGACCGCCGAATTTCAGGTGGATGTCCAGGTGGATTTCCTCCCTGGTACTGTCCTGTTTGACCACGATTTTGTCCAGAATGGTGGTGACCAGGGCGGAATTGACGCCGTTCCGAAAGTTCAGTTCCTCTTCCAGCGCGGTCCGGATTTCCTCCATCTGTGCCGCCGTCCGCCGCCCCGTTTCCGCCTCCGCATGGAGCCCCTTCAAACGTTCCTCCAGAGCCCGGGCCTGCTGGTTGAAGCCGTCGTTGCGCTGCTTGAACTCCGCTGTGGTGATGACGCCCTCAATGCTCAGTTCCAGCAGGCGGTCTTTTTTTGCCCGGAGAGCGGACAGGTCTTCTTCGATTCGCCGGATATCCTGGGTGTAGTCGTGCTCGTCGGGAACGGATTGCAGCACTGTCACCACTGCGTCAACAACAGCCTGTTTGTTTTCCACCAGCTTGCTGAAGATATCGGCCATCACCCGGTCCAGCTCTGCCGTTCGCAGCTGAGGCGCGGAGCAGGCCGCCCGGCCCTTGCTCCGGTAGACCCGGCACTGCCAGACCTCCTTGTCCCCCTTGACGCTTTTCAGCAGCTGCCGGTGAAAGCTGGTACCGTGGGCCTCACAGACGAGCTTGCCGCTGTAGGGATAGCGGTTGTGGAACGCCGCCCCGCTCCGGTGAGACATCATTTGCTGACTGCGCCGCCTGTAGAGGGCGTTGGCCCGGTCCCATAATTCTTCCGAGACGATAGCCGGAATGGACGGGTCCGGATACATCACCCATTCGCTCTCGTCCAGAAATACCTTCCGCTTGCTGCGGTAGTCCACCGTCTGGGATTTGTTGGCGCAGTACCAGCCCTTGTATTTGGGATTGCAGAGGATGTGCCGGATGGTCAGGACGTTGAAGGGACCTCCCTTGCGGCTGGTGAAGCCCTCATCATACAGCAGCTGTGAAATGCGGCGGATGCCCATTTGCTGGTTGGCGTAGAGGTCAAAAATCCGCCGCACCGCCCGGGCCTCCTCCTCGTTGACGGTCAGCATGCAGTCCTTTTTGTCGTAGCCCCACAGGTTGTCGCTGCCCAGCACATGGCCGTTTTTGATGGCCTGGCGGAAGCCGAACTTTAGCCGCTCCGAGAGCTTGCGCACCTCGTCCTGAGCCACCCCGGCCATGACCACCAGGCGAAACTCACTGTCGGAGTCCAGGGTGTTGATGTTGTCGTTCTGGAACAGGACTCCCACATCGTGTTCCAGCAGCTCTTGCGTATATTGGATGCTGTCCAGCGTAGAACGGGAAAAGCGGGAAATCTCCTTCGTGATGATGAAATCGAAGCGCCCGGCTTTGGCGTCGGCGATCATCCGTAAGAAGCTGTCCCGCTTTTTCGTGCTGGCGCCGGAAATGCCCTCGTCCACATAGCCCGGGACGTAGGTCCAATTCCGCTTTTCCTGAATGAACTGTGTGTAATATTGCACCTGATTTTCCAGACTGTTGAGCTGTTCGTCCTTGTCGGTGGAGACCCGGGCGTAGAAGGTCACCCGGAGGGGCAGGTCGAAGAGGGTCTTCCCGTTCCGCAGCTCACTGCGTATCCTGAGCACATTCATGCCCGCCCGCCTCCTTTGCCGGGCATACAGGATGCTGGAAGAATTCCGGGAGCTCTACCGCGGAATGTACCAAATCCATGGCCCTGGAACAGGTGAAATCCGATATCAGGCCGAGGGAACGGACATGGCCCAGCAGGACGCTGAGCAGCTCTCGCTGTGAACGTTCCAAATTGCATCACCTCGATCCATGGATATGCCGGAAGGAGCAAAAAATGCCGGGCGGATAAAATCCGTCCGGCATTTGCTGAAATATTATAGGACAGGCAGCCCGTTCACCGGCGGCAGGCAGCTGTGCCCCCGGCAGACGTGAAAGGTGGTCCTTCCGTTTTTCATCGGATATTCCTCCCCGGGTTCCCGGAGAATCACAGCGGCCTCCGCCGGGAGCTCCAGAGGCAGACGGGCCGTTTCGGCTTTGTCCAAACAGACCGCCGTTACCTTGGGCGGCGGGTCCCGGCGGTCCAGAAGGGCCAGCAGGAACATGGCGTAACCGGCGGGATACTGGCTTGCGTCTGCCGACAGGAAATCCAGCTGCCGTTCCGCCAATGGGCCATAGCGTTCCTCAGAGACGAGCTGGCTCATCCGCGCCAGATTCCAGGCCATCAGGGAATTTCCGCTGGGCATCGCTCCGTCGTAGGTCTCCTTGGGCCGTAGGATCAGGGTTTCGTGTTTCTCGCTGTAAAGATAGAAACCGCCATGTTCCCGGTCCTGGAATTGTTCACAGGCATTCCGGCAGAGTTCCTCCGCCCGACTCAGACAGACCCTCTCCAAAGTGGCTCCATACAGTGCTAGCTGGGCGAAGATACAGGCGGCGTAGTCGTCCAAAAAACCTTTTTCACCCCGCCGCCCGGCCTGGAAGCTGACATGGAAGGCTTCACCGTCCCAGAGGCTTTCCCACAGAAAACGGTCCGCCCGTTTCGCAGCGTCCAGATACGTTTGGTTTCCGCCGGCCTGATACAGACGGCACAGCGCCGCGATCATGAGACCGTTCCAGGCAGCGAGAATCTTGTCGTCCAGCCGGAGGGAACAGCGGCTTTTGCGGTACTGATAAACCGTTTCCAACAGACCGTCCAAGGTCCGGTTCTCCGGTTCGCTGTGGAGGAGATTGGGGATGCTCTTCCCTTCAAAGTTCCCGGCCTCTGTAATGTCGAAGTGCCGGTTGAACGCCCCGCCCCGCTCCGCACCCAGAAGGCGGACAAGCTCACCCGGCGTGAACAGATAGTATTTCCCTTCTTCGCCGTCGCTGTCGGCATCCTGGGCGCTGAAAAAACCGCCTTCCGGCGCAGTCATCTCCCGCAGGACGAAATCCGCTGTCCGCTCCGCGGTCAGCAGATACAGCCTCCTTTGGGTGATGCTGTACGCCTGGCAGTATGCCAAAATCAGCAGGGCGTTGTCGTACAGCATTTTTTCAAAGTGGGGGACCAGAAACCGTTCATCTGTAGAGTAGCGGCAAAAGCCCCCGCCGATGTGGTCGAACAGACCGCCTCGAACCATCTGCGTCAGTGTCCGCTCTGCCATCTCCAGACACGTCCGGTCTCCCCGCCGGCCGTAATACGCCAGCAAAAACAGCAGATTATGGGGAGAGGGAAATTTCGGCGCGCCGCCAAAGCCGCCGTTCTCACGGTCAAAGAGCCGCCGGTACAGCCCGACGGCCTCCTCCAGCAGCTCCGGATCCGCTTTGCCGTTCTCCGTCTTCGGCTGGCTGAGTAAAGATATCATTTCCTCAGCGGGGCCCAGCAGGGAGGCGCGGTCGTGTTCCCACCTTTCGTGAATCAACGTCAGCAGCTCCCCGAAGCCCGCCTGTCCGCCCTGACGGCGTTTGGGGAAATAGGTCCCGGCAAAGAAGGGCCGCTTCTCCGGCGTCAGGAAGATGCTGGCGGGCCAGCCTCCGCCGCCGGTGAACGCCTGACAGACGGCCATATAGACGCTGTCCAGGTCCGGCCGCTCCTCCCGGTCCACCTTGACGGAGATGAACCAGCGGTTCAGCAGCGCCGCCGTCTGCGGGTCCTCAAAGCTCTCGTGGGCCATGACGTGGCACCAGTGGCAGGCGCTGTAGCCGATGCTGAGGAAGACGGGCTTGTCCTCCTCCCTGGCCCGTTGAAAAGCCTCCTCGCTCCAGGGATACCAGTCCACGGGGTTCTCCGCGTGCTGGAGGAGGTAGGGGCTGGTTTCATGCTGCAAATGGTTGGGCATAGCATCACATCCTTTTTGGGAGTAGGATGACTGTGATTCCGTGGATTTATACCAGATTCACGGTAAACAGGAAAGGAGGCGTTATCCCAAAGTCAGCGCGAACACCAGCAGGACCGCCAGAAAGAACACGTTTGTAATGGTAAATTGCCGGAAATATGTACTCTTTATTCCGGTTGCCTCCCGCGCGACGAGCTTGTAGGAAATCAGGCTTGCCATGGATGCGATCAGCGTCCCCAGTCCGCCGAGATTGACGCCGATGATGAGGGGCGAAAGGCTGTCCGTAAACCCGGACAGCAGCAGCGCCGCCGGGACGTTGCTGATGACCTGGCTGGCCGCTGCGCCTGCCAGAAGCTCGTGGCCGGAGACAATTTTTTGCAGGAACTCGTAGAAGACCGGGAGCCTTCCCATGTTGCCGATGAACACGAAGAACCCCACAAAGGTCAGCAGCAGGCTGTAATCCACCTGGGCGAAGACCGAACGGTCCAGGATCAGCAGCCCAATGACTGTGATGAAGAGGGCCAGGCCGTAGGGAATCACCCTCGCCACCGCCAGCAGGTCCACTGCGAAGAGCGCAAGATACCCGGCAAGCCGCAGACCCTTTCCAGAGAGCCGGACCTGTTCATGGAATGCGACCTGGATGGGGATATTGTACGCTCTTGTCTGAAGGGTGCTTTGGATCAGAATCAGGAGAAACGAGACGCAGGTATAGGGCAGCATCAGCAGAAGGAAGGAGCCAAGAGACAGCCCCGCCCTGCCGTAGAGGTAGAGGTTCTGCGGGTTCCCGATGGGGGTCAGCATACTGCCCAGGTTGGCGGCGACGGTTTGCAGAACGACAATGGGGACCATCAAGCGCCTTCCGGTCTCCGGCCCGATGAGACGCAGGACCGTGAAGGTGAAGGGGACAAAGGTGATCAGCGCCACGTCGTTTGTGACGGCCATGCTGGAGAAAAAGCAGAGCAGGACCAGAATCCACACCAGCTGCCGCGTCTCTCGCACCCGGGCCAGGAGAGCCTGGGCAATCCACTGAAAGACGCCGGTCTTCTGCAGCCCGGCCATGGCGCCCATCAGGCAGAACAAAATGGCCAGGGTCCGAAAATCGATGTAGGCCAGATACGACCTGTCCGGGCGGACCAGGAGCATGGAGAATGCCGCCAGTGCCAGGGCGGCGCACAGGACCGTTTCCTGCTTGAAAAAGTGTATGAGTTTTTCTTTCATCTTGGGCCTCCTCGTCAGAGCTTCTTTTGCCGTGTCAAGATACACGCTTCCGCCCGGTCTGTGATGATGCCCCGGTCCCGCTGGGGGTGAATGTGCTGGAAGTGAGCACAAGAGTTCTTGATGTTCCTGAATGGGGCGGATATCACCGGGCTGAAACGCTTTTCCCAATACCTGATCCTGCTTTTGAGGCGGGGTCCGGCTCTGTAATGACGGCCGGCATGTGAATCATATTACAGCGATTGCGTAAGATGGTCAATACTGTTATGGGCCCATTTTTGACAACGGCATGGACCTGCGGTTCATCAGTCAATTGCCTTGGATGGACACTGCGATGCCCGGACGCTGTCACAGAATACCTGCGTTCCTCTGGGGCTGGTGCACAGGCGCATACTGCCGTTATCAGGGAAACGCTCCGCCGTTCCTTCGGTACGCGATGCCATTTCATCATAGGCAGTTTAGATTGGGGTCTTTTGGAAACGCGAAGGGACACAGCTGAAACGGACGGTAAACCCTCCCTGGTGCAGGAGCTCAGCCTGCACCAGGGAGGGTTTCGTTCAAAAGCAGAATGATTGGCGTACTGTGGCCCTGCTGGAAAAATCCCTAAAACTGGCGGAAGTGGTTTGGAAACGAGATGAGACCGCTCGATATGTTATCTCATGGCAAGGGTGACGTCTGCTTTGGCCGCCAGAACATCCCTGTTATAGATTTCGACAGCGCAGGTTGCAATTCCCTTTTCCTGGCGCTCCTTGAGAATGGCGGCGTGAAGCTCAATGGTGTCTCCAGGGAGTATTTTTTGAAGAAATGAAACATGATCGATACCAAGGAACAGGGGGATTTTTCCAGAGTATCGCTCCATAGAGAGCAGAAGGATATCCGCCGTCTGCGCGGCCGCCTCCACGGTATAAACGCCGGGCAGCACAGGTTCACCTGGGAAATGACCCTGGAAAATCTCTCTGCAGGGGTCTATGTAGAATTTGGCTGAGCACCGTTCCCCGGGAATCAATTCCGAAACTTCATCAATCAAAAGCATAGGGTCCCTGTGAGGGATGATTTCCATAATTTGCTGCCGGTTTAATGGAATGGATTTCATCGTACCTTCCTTATTTCTGGTCATACTCATAAAATCCTCTTCCACTCTTGCGGCCCAGTGTTCCGGAGTCCACGAACCGCTGCAGAACAGGGCTGGGACGGAAGCGCTCTCCATAAGCATCAAACAGAATCTGATCTACGCTGATGTTTAGGTCATGGCCCAGCTGATCCAGCAGTTTGCAGATTCCAACCGGGTGGCCGAGACCATAGACACAGCATTTGTCAATATCCTCCGGGGTGCAGACGCCTTCCTCCACCAAGCGCATCGCTTCACCATAAAAGATGTGGAACATGCGGTTCAGGGCAAATCCAACGACGTCTTTGACGCGTACCGGCTCTTTTCCTATAGAGGCCAAGAGCGCATACACGGCATCGGCGGTTTCCTTTGCAGTCTGGTTGCCGGAAATGACTTCCACCAGTTTCATGACGCTGGCGGGGGAGTTGAAATGAGTGCCAAGGAAGCCGCGCCCTTTTTTCACAGAGGAGGCCAGCTTTGTAATCGAAATTGCGGAGGTATTGCTGGCAAAAATGGTCTCCGGCTTGCAGATTTTATCCAGTTCTTTGAACACGGCCATTTTGATATCCGCGTTTTCCAAAACTGCTTCAAAGATGAGGTCGCAGTCCGCAAGGTCATGATTGTCTTCCGTGACCGTGACTCGGGAAAGAATTTCCGCAGCCTCGTCCTGGCTGAGCTTTCCCTTGGCAATCCGCTTGTTCAGGATGGCCTCTTGTTTCTTTTTGCCGTTTTCTGCGTACTCCAGTTTGATGTCCGCAAGGACGGTCTGATATCCCGCCATTTCAAAGCACAGTGCAATTTCTGCGCCCATCATACCTGCGCCAATGACGCCGATCTTCTTTATCTGCATAAATAAACCTCATTTCATAAAACTATCAGAGCGTATCATATCACCGTCTCAGGTTCTCAATGATAACGGTGGCGCCAAGACCGCCGCCGCAGCAAGCGGAAACGACACCGTATTTTCCGCCGCTCTTTTCCAGATACCGCATGGCGAAGATGGCAATTCGGGCGCCTGAGGCTCCGTTTGGATGACCCACAGCCAGAGCGCCGCCAAGAGGATTCCAAATCGCTTGATCAATCGCCATCCCTGTTTCCTGTTCCATTTGAGAGATGACTCCCAGGTTCTGGGCGGCAAACGCTTCGTTGCACTCAAAAACGTCTGCATCCTTCAGTGTCAGCCCGGCGTGCTTCAGTGCTTTCAAGTTGGAATAACAGGGCGCGATTCCCATTAAATCCTCATAGTATCCCACATGCGCGCAGGAGACCCAGCGGGCAACGGGCGTATACCCCAATTCCCGGGCCTTTTCATCTGTCATAACCAGCAGAAAGGCTGCGCCATCATTTAGCCCGGAGGCATTTCCAGCAGTAGTGACGCCGCCTGGATGTACCGGACGCAGGGATGAGAGCCCCTCTAAAGTAGTGTTTGGACGGGGGAATTCGTCCTGTGAAATGATCTTTTCCGGTGTTTTGCGTGTGGCGGGGATGACCAGAGGTAAAATTTCTGAACCGATGGTTCCGTCCCGATAGGCCTCCTGCAAGCGGCGCTGGCTCCGAAGTGCGAATTCATCGCACATGGTCCGGCTGATCTGGTATTCGGCGGCAATTTTATCGCTGACGGAGATCATGTCAATGTCCCGTTCCTTTATGGGAGTCAGCCCCTTTTCATAACAAACGGGAGCCATCTCCTTATAGGGCGGGGTGATTGTGGACATAAACGCCGGGTGCTGGGAGTGGCATTCTGTTCCGCCGCATATCACGATTTCCGCCATGCCGGACTGAATTTTCCAGGCGGCCTGGTTGAGCGCTAAAATGGAAGACCCACATTGCATTTCCACGAAGGTTGCCGAAACCTCGAAAGGAAGTCCGGCGTGCAAAGCGGAATACCGGGCGATTGCCTGCGTTTTGGAACAACCGTGGGCACAGCCGGCAATTACGCTGTCCACGGAAGCCCGTTTTTGGATTCCGGACTTTTCAGCCAACCCCTTGATCACGCTGCCTGCAAGTTCGCTGGCGGCGAACTCCCGCAGACCGCCGCCCAATCTGCCAAAGGCAGACCGTGCATAATCTACAATTACCACGTCGCGCGTATTCATGGTGTCCACCTCCCGTTTCAGCGCCGTAAATTTTCAATGATGGCAGTTGTGCCGTGTCCGCCGCCGCAGCAGGCGGAAAACAGCCCGTATTTCCCTCCGGTCCGCTCAAGCTGCTTGACAGCAAACCAGGCGATTCGAGCGCCGGAGGCTCCGTTTGGATGACCGATGGCAATTGCGCCGCCGTTGGGGTTCCAAATAGAAGGGTCAATCCGTTTCCCTGTCTGGTGTTCCAGTTCTGAAATTACACATAAATTTTGGGCTGCGAACGCTTCATTGCACTCAAAAACATCCAGATCATCCAGGGTGAGACCAGCCGCCTTTAATGCTTTCAAGCTCGAAAAAACCGGACCAATGCCCATGTATCTGGGTTCCACGCCCACATCTGCTCCGGTGACCCAGCGGGCGTAAGGAACATATCCCAGTTCTCGGGCCTTTTCGGCGGACATCAGCAAGACGAACGCGGCGCCGTCATTTTTTCCAGAGGCGTTGCCGGCGGTTGTGACGCCGCCTTCCAAAACAGGGCTAAGGGAGCGAAGACCCTCCATGGTGGCCTCAGGGCGGGGATGCTCGTCCCGGTCTGCTTTTTTCTCCGGTTCTTTTCGGCTGGCGGGCTGGGTATAGGGGATAATTTCCGCTCCGGTAATTCCCGTGCGGTAGGCGGTCTGAAGCCGCGACTGAGAACGCAGGGCAAATTCATCACATTGTTCACGGCTGATCTTCCATTTAGCGGCCATTTGATCGGAAACCTGGAGCATGGAAATGTCTTGCTCCGGCGTGGGAGCCAGGTGCATGACCAGCGGACGAGGGCCGATCTGCCGGTAGGGCGGAATGGTGGTATCAAAATAAACCGCCGATGTCGAGTGGGACTCCATGCCTCCGGCAAGGATAACATCCGCGTATCCCAATGCAATCTGCGCCGCTGCGTGATTGATGGAGGTAATGGCTGACCCGCATTGCATCTCCATATAATGGCACTCTGTTTGAACGGGAAGTCCCGCGCCCAGCGCAGCGTATCTTGCCGGATTGAATGCTTTGATATCGCCTTGAGCACTGCCGCATACAACGGCGTCCACGTCCTCTGCGGCCATATGGGTTTTGTTGCGCTCCAGAAGGCCCTTCATTACCAGGGAGGCGATGTCTGAACAGCAAAGCTGCTTTAATCCGCCTCCTTGCCGTCCAAAGATGGAACGAGCGCCATCTACGAATACGACTTCTCTCATATAGGCTCCTCTCTTGTTTGTCCGGGTATGTGATTTCCGTTTTGAGGCACGGGAATGATGCGATTGCTGAGAACCGGTTTTCGCCGCGGGTGTCAGCGGCCTTTCTTTTCACATACCGCATGGGAAGGGCTGCTTATATATGTCCTGCATAGTTTTTTAATTGGATACCGGCTACCAGGCCGCGAAGAATGTCATTGCTCCCGTCATAGATGGGCGTGGTGCGGATATCGCGGTAAAAACGTTCCATCCCAGTCTCTGTCAGGTACCCATAGCCTCCGAAGAAATCCAATGCCTGGTCAACGATTTGTTTCGCAGCTTCTGTTCCCGCAATTTTTGCCATGGCAGAGATGGACGTCTGTGCGGGCCCATGCGCGTCCAAGTTCCGGCCGGCACGCTCCACCAGGAGCCAGGCGGCGTCCCAGGCCATGGACATCCCGGCGAATTTCCCTTGCAGAACGGCGTTTTTATTCAACGGCTTGCCAAAGCAGATTCGGTGCTGCCCAAAGGCTGCCGCACGCTCCATAGCTGTCCGGGCCGCCCCCAGGGCTGCCGCGCCGACGCCGGGGCGGGTGTGGTTCAAAACGGACATCACCAGCTTCCAGCCGTTTCCCTCACCGCCGACGGCCCGGTCCTTGGGCAAGAACATATTATGGAAGATCACGGGGTTAATGGGAACGCCTGTCACGCCGCAGGTCGGCGTATGGGGGAGAACTTCAAGCCCTTCGGTTTGGCGGTCGGCAAGGAAAAGTGTAAATCCATCGTATCCCTCCACATCGGAAAGACGGGCCAGGATAAGAAAATAGTCAGCGAATCCGGCATTCATAATCATGCATTTTTCGCCATTGATGCAGTAACCGCCTTTAACGCGGGAGGCGCTGGCCGACAGGTTTGCTGCATCTGACCCGCCGCTTGGTTCCGTCATGCAAAAACAGGCGGCTTTTTCCAGAGAGATCATATTCCACAGCTGCTGGCGCAGGCGTTCGGTCTCACCTGCCAGCTGCAAGGCATAGATCGGCATGGACTGCGTCGTCATGATATGTACGCTGGTGTTGTCAAGGGCACCGACCTCCCGAAGAGCAACCAGCCATCGGCCGATGTCGTGCACACCCTGTTTCTTTTCATCCGGCGCAAGGTTCTGAAAGACACCGGAGTCCTTTAGAAAGTCAAATAATTCATGCGGAAGAGGCTGCCCATCGGCATAATCCGTCAGACCGATTTCATGGATGCGCCGTTGCTGTCCTAGCTCCCGAAGTTTCTGCGCATATATGTGTTCCTCGTACATAAAGCTTACACCTCCAGCCTGTTCCGTCAGCGGTTTTGAAATTTGGGCTTTCGTTTTTCGATAAATGCGGCCATCCCCTCTTTTTGATCATAGGAGTCAAAAAGAGACGCCCAAATCTCAGCTTCCCGGTCAATCGCGGTGACATAATCTGTGTCGCGTATGCCGTTTTCGATGGATTCTTTTGCTGCGCGCAGTGCAACAGCGCTCCGGGTTTTCAGCTTTTCGGCCCATTTCGCGCCGGTTTCCAGTAATTCCTCCGGCTCTACTGCGGCATTGACCAGTCCGATTTGTTTGGCCTCCTCTCCGGAAACGGTGCGGCTCATGAAAATCATTTCCTTCGCCTTGGCCTCTCCAACCAGTCTGGGAAGGCGGACGGTTCCGCCGGCGCCGGGAATAATCCCAAGATTTAGCTCTGTCAGCCCTAAAGTCGCCTTTTTACTGGCGATTCGAAGGTCGCAGGTCAGCGCCAGTTCCAGACCTCCTCCAAAGGCATATCCGTCTATAACTGCAATGGAGGGAATTCCAAGGGCTTCAATTTTGTTGTAAGTGCTGGAGAATACAAAGGCTTTGGCTCCGGCGGGGTCGCAGACGGACATTTCTTTGATATCGGCTCCGGCGGCAAAGTTTTTCTCGCTGTAGAACACCAGTACCCGGACCTCCGGATTGGCCTTGATCTCATCCAGCATGATGTCCATTTCGTCAATCAGGTCCTTGGAGAGGGCGTTCAGCACCTCCGGACGGCGAATACTGATGGTAGCGATTCCATCTTCGATACGCATTACAATTTGACTGCTCATAAATACCTCCTGCAAGTTTAAATGCTCCCCGAATTTTCAAATAACGCCCTCAACCTTCAGCTGCTCTATCTCCATAGAACTGATGCCCAGAAAATCCTGGTAAACCTGCACATTGTCCTCTCCCAGAGCCGGAGGAAGCTTTCGCACGCTGGTGGGTGTGTCGGAAAGCTTCAGATGGCTTCCTGTAATTCGCATGTCGCCTAATACCGGATGGTGGATGCGGGGGAACATCTCCCTTGCCCCCGCAATATGCGGGTCCGCTGCCACCTGGTCGATGGTGTTGATGGGCCCGGCGGGAATTCCAGCGTCCAGGAACAAACCGACAGCTTCCGCCGCAGTTTTTTCCGCCAGCCAGTTTTCCAGAATTTCCTGCAGCTCATCATTATGCGCCATGCGGGCTTCGTTGGTGACAAAACGTGGATTACCGGCCATATCCGGCTGTCCTATGACGGCACACAGCTGGCCGAAAAGGCGGTCATTGCCGCAGGCCAAGATGATGCTGCCGTCTTTGCATTGATAGGAGGCGAAAGGGGACAGAACGCCGTCGCGGTTTCCGGTCAAACCTGGGACAACACCGGTGGAGAGATAAATGTGGTTGATTGTGCACAGAGCGGCTACGCCGGAATCTACCAGCGAGACGTCTACGTGCTGACCTGCGCCGGTCTTCACAGCGTTGGAATAGGCTCCCAGAACGCCCACTGCGAGGCTCAAACCGCTTAGAATATCGCAAAGCGCGGTATTGACACGGGTCGGCTTGCCGCCGGGCCATCCGGTAACACTCATGATGCCGCTCATAGCCTGGCCGAGAATATCATAACCGGGCCGGCCGGCATAGGGGCCGTTTTGACCAAAACCTGAAATGGAACCGAGGACAATCTGGGGCTTTGCCTTTTTTAATGCCTCATATCCAAAGCCAAGCCGGTCCAGCACGCCGGGACGGAAGTTCTCGATCACGATATCGGCTTTCTCAACCAGCTTCCAGAGGATGTCTTTGCCTTTTTGTGTTTTCAGGTTTAACGTAATGCTCTCCTTGTTACGGTTCAGAGTCATGAAATAGGGACTTTCCCCCTGGATCAGCGGGCCGAACAAGCGAGTGTCATCACCGCTTCCGGGCATTTCCACTTTAATGACCCTGGCGCCCATATCGGCCATCAGCATCGAGGCAAAGGGGCCGGAGACGACTCGCGACAGGTCCAGCACAACGACGCCGTCCATTGCGATGTTGTGCATTTAAACAACTCCTTTCTTTGTCAGTAGAGAAGCCAGTTAACTACACATGTGCTGATTTGCGGGAAGAAGATGACAACGAGACAGGCGATGGACAAAACAGCGATAAAGGGAAGGGCTCCTTTGATAACCGTTTCGATCTTCTCCCGGAAGGTGCCTGTCATGGCAAACAGAACCACTCCAAAGGGGGGAGATACCTGGGCCACCATGGTCATGACGATTGTCATAATCATAAAGTGGAGGGTGTGGATTCCCAGCGCCAGGGTTACCGGGTAAAAGATAGGCACAGTGAGGTAAAGAATGGGAATCACATCTATGAACATGCCGAAGATCAGGTAGATTACGGCACATCCGATCATGAACAGGGTGGGGGACAAATTCATATCTACCACGAAGGAACTGATGCTCTGAGGCAGCTTCATGTAGGTGATGGCCACAGAGAACGCTGTCACAGCGCCCAGAATCAGGTACACCTGCGATGTAGTCTTGCAGGCATCCCTGGTGGCCTGCATAAAGGACTTCAGGTTAAATTTTCCCCGATAGAAAATGGGACAGACAATGATGCAGTAGAGAATGGAGAGAGCGGCGGATTCTGTGGCGGTGAAAATGCCTGTATAGATAGATCCCATTACCACAATGGGCATTCCCAACGCAGGCATCGCATGTTTTAAAGAGACCCAGCGTTCCGCCCAGGAGTACTTGGGGCGCACTTCCTTAGGAGACTTTATGACGGCGATAAAAATCATCATTGCGGCAATCATAATTCCGGGAAGGTACCCGGCGGTAAAGTACTCCACAACCGAACCGCTTACCATGCCCGCAAAGATGATCATGTAAATGCTGGGAGGAATGATCAGCCCCAGGGTTCCTGAAACCGCCACCAAGCCATAGGTCATTTTCTTGTCATATCCGGCCTTTAGCATCTCGGGAACCGCCATGCTGCCAATAGCCACGGCCGTAGCGATGCCGGACCCGGTAATAGCCCCGAAAAACGCGCAGGCAACAACCACCGCAATTGCCAGTCCGCCCCGAATATGCCCCAAGAACTTTTCACACATGTCAAACAGCGCCGTTGCAGGGCCGCACTTTCCCATAATAGCGCCGGAGAGCAGGAAAAAGGGTGTGCACAGAAGTGGCCAGCTGTCTACGGAGCTGAAGAAACCCTGCGGCATACAAGTGCCGGGCAAGTTCAGCATCCCCACTTCGCCAGCCATGCCGGCGATCCCTAAAGCGGTCATGATGGGCGCGCCGATGACCGCTAAAACCACAAAGATTCCAAATACGGCGGCAGCCATCATTTTTCCTCCTCTGCTTCAAGTTTATGGACATCTATTTGCTCCAGCTGGTTGGTGTCCAGGATTTCCGCAATTTCTTCCTTCAGGGATTCATCAGCGGCATCCTCTTTTCGGAATTCTGCAATTTCACGGATGATGAGTGCGATACAGAAAAGAGTCGCGAAAAGAAAACCAATGGGAATTACCACCGTAGGCATCCACTGTTCGAATTTTGTGGAAAAGGTAAGAATACCGGTTGCCTTCAGAGAGAGGACATAGGGAATGCTCATATAGAAGGTATAGCCAACCAGCACCAGCGTGACGATCTCCCCAAGGATGCGCACGATTTTTCGGGGAGCTCCTTTCAGCTTCAGCAAGAGCAGATCCATAGAGATGTGGCCGCCGCTCCAAAGCAGAGGGCCGCACAGGAGAATAACGACGCTGATGTGTAAATAGCGGGCCACCTCTTCCGTCCATTGAAAGGACAGGTGGAACAGATACCTTAAAAAAACGGCGATGTTTACAAATGCGGCACAGCTCAGCAACAGGATGCAGGAAATCTGTATCAGAAAGTTGCTGAGACCGTCGAAAAAGCCTTTAAATTTTTTCAAAAAATCTCCGCCTTTCCCAGCCGGACGAGATCATGCCCATACGGCTGCTGATTGGTTTTGCGGGCAGCTGCGCCTGAACAGGACGGCTTATTCCGTATAGGTGCCGTCAACAATTTCGCTGGCCAGCTGAATCAATTTTGACCCGTTGGGAATCTGCTCTTCATAAGCAGCCCAAACGGTTTTCGCCAGCTCTGCTGCCCTGGCATAATCCTCCTCGCTCAAGGTGTAGATTTCACATCCCATATCCTCCTTGATCATTTTATAAGAGTCATCCAGCAGTTCTGTCGTATACTGAACAGAATAGTCGAACAGCTCCACGCCCACATCGTCCATCAGCTGCTGCAGTTCGGCGGGCAGGCTGTTATAAAAGGAGGCCGAGACGTTAATGGGATCCACTGCGGTATAGTCGAAGGGAATAATGGTGTAGTATTTCACCGGAGATTTTACCTGATAGACATACACAGGGTTCATCATCTGCCCATCTACGGTGCCCTGCATCAAGGCCGTGGGCAGCTCGGCAGCGGCAATAGCCATTGTGTTGAATCCATAGGTCTGTCCGGTCAGTTCGGAAAAGCGGCCGCCTGTGGAGCGGAGCTTCAGTCCCTTCAGGTCGTCCAGGCTCTTTACGGGGGTCTTCGTGGTGCTGATTTCCCGAGCTCCGTCCAGATAGGTGGGATACACTTTGATTCCCTTTGCCTCCACAGGAGCGGCAATCAGCTCTTTAAATTCGGGTGTGCGGCAGAATACTGCCAGGTTTTTCATGGATTCATAAGAGTCGCCAAAAAGGAACGGCATTTCGAAGATGCAGAAACTCTCGTCAAAACTGGCCAGCAGGGCGGAATTACAGGTGTTGGCCTGGATACGTCCGTCCAGCATGGCGGTAAATTCCTGATCTGCGGGCATCAGCTGGGCAGACGGAAAAATTTCAACTTGAATCTGCCCGCCGGACCGGGTTTCCAGTTGTTCCTCCCACCAGATGCACATTTCATGGAATGCAGTAGTTGTGGCGTATTGATGGGAGAGTGTAATGGTGTAGACATCTTTTTCTGTGGTGGGATTGGAGGCGGTTCCAGAAGAGGACGGAGGACTTTCGCTTCCGCCGCAGGCTGCCAGCGAAAGAAGCATGGTGAGAGCGAAAAGAAGGGAAAGTAGCTTTTTCATGATGATCGTCTCCTTTTTTAGATGTTGTGAACTTACTGTATTCCACTCTATTTTGTCGAAATTAAAAGATTTATTGGTATTTTCTTAGTTCTCTTAGTTTTTCCTTAATATTTGATTTTTTATCGAAAAAAAAGAAATTTTTGCCTGCAAGAACTGCAAATGTGAGAATAGAGCTGCGGGACCTGGACGCGAAGCGAAAAAAGCAGCCCCTGCGGCATCTTTTGGATGCTCGCGAGGGCTGTATCATGCAGGCTTATACTAGAATCCATGAAAGAGCGTTTGATAGCGCTGAAGGCGCGTCGGATTCTTATGAGACGTGTTTTGCGCCATTCTGGTGCAAAACGGAAACGCAGAATGCGGTTCTATTTCAAATAAAACGAAATCGTTTTATTTGAAATGAGTATTACAGCAGTTTTTGCAGGATGGATTTGGAATCTTTCCCGTTTTTAATATCTTCGTAGATCTGGCGGCTGAGGACATGGGGCGCTACATCCATCTCCGCCATTAGAACTTTTTCCAATTCCTGGTACAGTTTTAGCGCTTCGCCTCTTGCGCCCAGCATATAATGAGCAATCATCAGCAGGCGTAGAAGGTCTTCCTGGGCAAATTCGTTCCGAGTAATTTTTTGCAGGACCTCGATCCCCTTGCGGCTGTTATCGTTCCGCAGCAGCAAAGCGCCGTAATCCATGCAGAAATAGTATACGTCCCGCTCAACTGCGCGGCGCTCTGCGTCCAGACTGTCCTCCAGTTCTTCCTCAGCTAAAAGCTCCCCGCGGTAAAGGGCGACGGCGTTGTCGAAACAAGCGGCGCAGGTCTCCCAATCGCCTTGTTCATAGGCAGCCTGGCCCCGTTTCTTCCATTGTGAGAACTCCTGAACATCCGTGGAATAATAATCGGAATCCAGCCAGCACCGCTTCTGCTCATAGCGCACAAAGTCCTTTTTTCCAAGGGCCTTGCGGATTTGATGCAGGGTAAAATAAAAATTGTTCATGGCCTTCTTCTGGCTTTGGTTGGGCCAAAGCTCCTCAATGATTTTGGCAATGCCGAGGGGCTCATTGGAAATGGCCAGCAGCTCCAGTAAATACCTTGCTTTCTGCGGAATGCCGATTGCGAGGTCCTTCTTTTTCCAATAGCAGTGAAATCCGCCGAACAGCTGGATGCTAAGTTCCTTTTTGCCGTTCTTTCTGTAGAGAATGGAGGGCTGTGTCAGCATGGCGCTGTTCAGCGCACAGAGATTTTGAATAAAACGCTGATCAAAGTCAAGCCCCGCTTCCTGGATGTATCGCGGCAGATCCCAAGGAGCTGTGAAGTTGAAATGGGCAATCTCTGCCTGCCGGGCCTGCTCTAAAACCGGCTGAAGCTCTAATTTCAGCTGCGCGCTGTCACCGTGGTCTTCATAATGAATCAGGGCTTCCTGGTATAGGGCGGACAGGCGGTAAAAGAAATATTTTCCCGATTTCGTGATGGAGAGGCATTCCCCAATGCACTCGCCGGCCTGCTGCAGGTTCCCCTGCCTCAGCTGGATGCTGCACATAACCAGAAGAGCCCGGGCCAGGTAAGAGTTCCGCTTGCTTCGCCGGCTGTAGCTGATTCCGTTGTCTGCTGCATAAAACGCGGCCTGCCAATCGCCTTTTAAATAGTAGTGATAGGCCTGTCCAATCATATAGTAGGCCCAAAGATGTTCGTTGCGGATATTTAAGATATTCCGCGCGGTATTTTCTGTTTCCAGAATGATCTGCTCGGCTAAGTCAAATTCCCGCAGGCAGTCCAGGGCATAGGTGTAAATCAGATTGATATACACCAAATAGCTGGTAGCGCCAATGGTATATGCCAAAATACGGGCTTCTTCGCAGTGGTTTCGCGCTTGTTCGTAAAGTCCGCTTTTAATGAAGTAAATAAACGCAGAGGTCTGATATAGATACATTTTCAGCTCCAGCTGGACATCTCCCGTCTCCGCAAGCTCCAGCGCCTTGGTGACATAAAAACGCAGCTGCTGGGAATCCGGGCGGTTGGCATAGTACAAAATCCGGACAAAATCCACCCATAGACGCAGGTTTTTGTTTTGAAGTACAACGCTGGTCTGTTCTGCATCCTTCAGCCACGCAGAGGCAAGGCCGATATCCTTTCCCAGTTGGATATACGCGTATGCCAGAAAGACTTTTCTATAGCAGTCCAGGACAGTGTCTTCGCACAGGGGCGCATTGGGCTCTGTATAAAATTTTGTGAGCATCTCCTGATTCAAAAACACGCTTTTATGCGCTTCGGAAAAGAAGCCGAGACTTACAGTCTGGCAGAAAGAGAGAATCTCCCCCTCAATATCGTTGTTCTCAGCGAACAGGCCCATTGCTTTTTGGAAATATTGCAGGGAAATATCGGGATACTGGTATTTTACAGCAATTGCGTAGGCAAACTGAACCCAGGGGTCCCTCTCCAGAATGGACATGTGGGATCTTCGTACGAGTTCCTTAAAATCTTCACTTTGGTAGTGGCTGCTTACGTCAAACGCGAGGTAACGAAAGGTGTATGCGGCGTCGTGCAGATTGCCCAGCAGCAGGTTGTGGGATAATATCCGTTTCCAGTCTTTTTGCCGCGTGAAATATGCGGCAGCGGCAGTGTGGAGACGTTCCATTTCCGCCTCCCCATATTTTTGCTTTGCGGTGTGGTATAAAAAGGACTGTACCACGGGGTTGATGGAATAGACCTGCTCGAAGAAATTCAGACAAGTGATGTACGGACACTTTTCCGCGATTTCGGAAACGCTGGCGGCGCCGGTGCCAATTCCCAAATATCTGCAGTAAGGATCGCTTAATTGATTGTCAACAGAGCATTTCAGTAAGAGCTCCGTTTCTTCGCCGGTCATTTGGGTGAATAATGTGTTTTGGAAAAATGAGTACAGCTCCGGAAGATATAAAATCGTATTAATTGGACTTTTGCGTACGTCGTCTAAAATGTTGGGGTCCCGCTTTGCCTTGTAAAAGAGCAGGTTGGCAGGCAGAGCCCAGCCTGCGGTCGCAAGCCAGATAGTCCTCAGCTCGCTGTCATCGACAGAGTTTCCGGCCTTCTCCAGACACAGTTTCGCCTCTTTCATCGTCATCAGAAAATTGTTAAAGGAAATGCGGTATGCCTGTTGGAAAAGAGGCGCCGCCATGCTGCCTGGCAGAGGGGCGTTCATTAAAAAGATAAAATGTAGCCACCGCCCGGTATACCGCTCCAGCTTCCAGAGGAAATGATTGAAGAGGTCGTTGTCAGGGCAGAAGCGTTCCAGAATAATGTACATGTTGGGGGCCCGGTCGGCTTTGGCGCACTGCCGCAGGAATTGGTTCCAGATTTCCCGCTCAGAATAGCCGCTGATGGCGGGACGCTGAATAAAGATGCCATTTTCTGCACAAAAAGAGGTCAAATTTTCGATAAATTCATCAATATTGTATGTAGAGGGGGACGTAGTAAGCTCCTGCACGTCCATGTAAAAATAGTATTCTCCTCTTTCGCAGAAAAAGTTTTCAATAGCCTTCAGTCTGCCGCATCCGGTTTGAACGTCAATTATAACCGGACAGTAGGCAATCCCCTCACGCAGCGATTTTTCCAGGCAGGAATATTCCAAATCGCCCTGAGAGCTTGACTGTGCTCCCATTAAATCTGTACGCCAGAATTCTGCCATTTTGTCGTCCTTTCCCCGATATTTCCGTGAGCTATCCCTTGTATTTCTCCGTAAGTTTATTTGCCATAGACGAAATTTTTGAAAAGATTATACCATGAAAGACGAATTTTGTCACTGGATTTTATTCCATACACCCTTATAGGCCGTTTCCTTCCGCTTCACCCCTTCTTAATAATATGCGCCACCAGCCGCAGGTTCCGTTCAATCAGCACCTGCCGGGCCTCCGGGTCTCCCTCCGCGTATTTTGACAGCCACTCCCGTTCCTCGGCGGCGGAGAGGGGTTTTGGAAAGGACCCGCCGCCGGAGAGGCGCAGGGAGAACAGCAGCGTATTGGCGAAAATCAGCAGGGCGGCAGAGAGCATAGATTCCTCCCGGTGAGCCGGGGACGGAGAAGCCGCCCCGGCCGCCGCTCTTGCGGCCAGCGGCAGGCCGGACTGGAGGACGGCGGAGCCGCCCTCTCTATGTACTCTATGAGGGACGGGGACGTCCAAAGACTTGCGCCGGAGGCGGGAATGTGCTATGCTGAATCCGAATATCACCATTGGGAGGGAAGGCGCTTGATTCGGAAACCACACGCTTCGGAGCTTCCGGAAATCGCGGAAATCTGGCTGGCCGCCAATCTGGACGCCCACAGCTTCATTGCCCCGTCCTACTGGAAGGGGCATTTTGCCGGTCTGGTTCCCCAGCTGGCGCAGGCGGAGCTGCTGGTCTATGAGGACTCCGGAGGGCTTCAGGGCTTTCTGGGTCTGGATGGGGACCTGATTGCCGGGCTGTTCGTCCGGCGGGAGGCCCGGGGCCGGGGAATTGGCCGCGCCCTGATGGATGAGGCCAAGGGCCGCCGGGAGCGGCTGCGGTTGCATGTCTATCGGAAAAACGCCGGTGCGCTCCGGTTTTACCGGCGGGAGGGCTTTTCCGTTCTGGAGGAACAGACGGACCCGGGAACCGGCGAGGCGGAGTCTGTCATGGTCTGGCATGTCTGAGGGACCGGCAAAGCGCCGCTGGACGGTTTACATCCTCCGCTGCGGCGACGGCACCCTCTACACCGGCTGCACCAACGACCTGCCCCGGCGGCTGGAGGCCCACCGGAGAGGCAGGGGGGCCAAATACACCCGGAGCCGCCTGCCGGTGGCGCTGGTCTATCAGGAGGCGGCGGCGGACAAAAGCGCCGCCCTGCGGCGGGAGATGGCCGTCAAGGCCCTGACCCGCACCCAAAAGCTGGCGCTGATTGAAAAAAGAAGGGAGGAGACAGCCCATGGAGATCCGTCCGCTGAGGGAGACGGACAGCCGGCTGTCTGTCAGCCGCATTTATGAGGAGAGCTGGAGGGCCGCCTGCCGGGGCATGGTGTCCCAGGCGTATCTGGACGGCATCCCCGCCGGACACTGGGCGGAGGCCCTGGACCGGGCGGACCGGACCGCTCTGGTGATGCTTGACGGCGGGAAGCCGGTGGGCACATCCAGCGTCGGACCCTCCCGCTGGCCGGAGCATCCGGAGTTCGGGGAGGTGGTGGCATTGTACCTGCTGCCGGAGTACATGGGCCGGGGCTATGGAAGGCCGCTGCTGGAGGCGGCGGTCCGGGAGCTGGCGGACCGGGGATTCCGGGATATCCTGCTGTGGGTGCTGGAAAAGAACCGCCGGGCCCGGCGCTTCTATGAGAAAAACGGCTTCCGCTTCGGCGGGACCCGCATGGAGAGCGCCGTGGGCGGGAAGCAGAACTGCTGTACTGCCGCCGTCCGGAGACCGGCGGGGCCCTTTAGAAGGACCGCGGCTGGAGAGGTCCGCCCCGGCGGAGCCGGCCGGGAGGGGCGGAAGGGGCGAAAAAAATGCTCCGGCGGACCGGAGGGAAATTCCGGTCTTTTCGCGGGGCCCGCATGGGTCCGGAATTTTACGAAAAGTTCATAAATATTCCGGCGGCGGCCCTTGCGGAAGTGCGGGAAAGCAGATATAATCATTGCTGCACTCTGGAAAATATGGCAAAAATATGGAAAGGGAGGCAGCCATGAAGATTTTAGTTCTGTCAGATTCCCATGGGAACATGGACAACATGGTTCAGGCGGTGGAGCGGGAACAGCCCGCCATGATCTTCCATCTGGGTGACTGCTGGCGGGACGGCACGCGGCTCCACAAGTGGTTCCCGGAGCTCCCCTTTGAGCAGGTCCCCGGCAACTGCGACTTCCGTTCCTCGGAGGCGGCGGAAAAGCTGCTGTTTCTGGGGAATAAGCGGGTGCTGCTCTGCCACGGCCACACCTACGGAGTCAAGCAGTCCCTGATGGCTGCGGGCCTGGCGGCGGAGGAGCAGAACCTGGACCTCTTCCTCTTCGGCCATACCCACAGGCCTCTGGTGGACATGCGGGGAAAGACTCTGTTTCTGAACCCCGGAAGCGTGGGCGAGTACGCCCGCCCTGCCTATGGAGTCGTCACCCTGGAGGGGGAGAAGCTGAACGCCAGAACGGTTCTCCTGTAGCCCAGGGCATTTAAGAACCTGTATTCACAACCGCTGAACGCTGTCTGAACGGTCTTTTTCCTGCCATACTGCGTCGATTTCCCTTGCAATCCGTCAGGATTGCTGCGGAAAATCTTCTTGTCTGACAGGAAAAATTCCCGTCCATCCAGCATCCCCCGGCTATGAATACAGGTTCTAAATTCCCATAGAGCCGGCACAGCTGAAAACCGGCAGATACCGCTTTTCAAACAGCGGCGGAGCCGCTGGCGGGCAAACCCCTGTGCTGGCTATGAAGTCCACCGCAAGGCCGTTTTGCGGCCTGTGCGGTGACTATAGACCGTCAAAAAAAGGAGTGGTAAGCGGGTGAAGCGCTGCATTGCCGGAACCGGAATCGTCCAAACTAGCTGAAATAACGAAGGAGAGATTCCCATGACGATTCCGGATTCCACAAAGCTGTATCCCCGAAGCGGCGACAGCCAAACCATCTACCTGAAAAACGCCGTTCAGGGCCCCTATATCGAGGTCGGAGAGTTTACCATCTACAACGATTTTGTCCATGACCCCCGGGACTTTCAGAAGAACAACGTGCTCTACCATTACCCCGTCAACGGCGACCGGCTGACCGTTGGAAAATTCTGCTCCATCGCCTGCGGGGCGCGGTTCCTGATGAACAGCGCCAACCATGCCATGGGCTCCCTGTCCACCTATGTGTTCCCCATTTTCTGCGAGGAGTGGGGCCACGGAATGAAGGTGACGGAGGCCTGGGACAACCGGGGCGGCATTGCGGTGGGGAATGACGTCTGGATTGGCTATGAGGCCGTGATTTTATCCGGCGTCACCATTGGCGACGGGGCCATTGTGGCCGCCCGGTCTGTGGTGACGAAGGACGTGCCGCCGTATACCATCGTGGGCGGCGTCCCTGCCCGGCCCATCCGGCGGCGCTTTGGTCAGGAGACCATCGACGCGCTGCTGGAGCTGAAATGGTGGGACTGGCCTCCCGAGAAGCTGTCCGGCAGCCTCCGGGCCATTCAGAAGGGTGACCTGGAAGCCCTGCGGCGGAACGCCTGAGGGTCCATTGTAAAAAAGAAGGAGCCCCCGCCGCGAAATGCGGCGGGGGCTCTTTGTCTCTGTGGGCTCAGCGGGTGTGGATTTTTTCCAGAAAATCGGTAAAGGATTCCGCAATCAGGCAGTTTTCCGGCGTGTCCAGAAATTCGTCGATGTCCTCGTGGAAGATATAGTAGACCCGATTGCCCTGGCCGTCCGCCTGGATGTAATAGGAGTCACCGCCTCCGTCAGAACAAAAAGGCACCAGCGTGCCGGGAAGAAACTCATCCATCTGCTGCCAGTTCAGCAGGGTGTCCATGGGCAGGATATTGGGATGAAAGGCGCGGGATATGCTGTGAAAATAGGTCAAAGACAGCTCATATTCACTGTCTCTGACAAAATAGTCCTGCCCCTTCCGGAAAAATCCCCCGTTCTGCTGCCGGTAAAATGCCTTCATGTCCTCCGGAAGGACCACGCCGAAGGTCTCTTCAAGGGCACGGAATTCCTCCTCCGTGACCCCGGGCTCCGAATGGGGCTCCAGAAATGCCTCCGGTGTGGGCGTCTCTTTAGAATTCATAGTCCACCGCCACACGATCCTCCCGGATGGATTTGCACAGGGCGGACACGGCCTTGTGCCGGGGGTCGTTTTTATAGATCTCCAGAGCCTCCAGATTCTCGAAGTCGCTGACGAGAACGGCGTCGTAATTTCCGGGGCCCACGTTCACCGCCACCTCGCTTTTCAGCAGCTGGGGAACGACTCCCTGGAGCCCCCGGAGGCCGGCGAAGAACTGCTCCTGCTCCTTCTCCGTGCCGGGGCGGAATTTCCACATGACGATATGCCGGATCATGGGCAAAACCTCCTGTTAGTTCGAAAAATGATGCTTATGTATTCTGAAGGGCGTTTCTGCGGTTATAGGCGGCGATGCCCAGACCCAGCAGCTCAATGGCCCGGGTCAGCTCGGCGGGGTTGGTGACGTAGGCGATGCGGATTTCGCTCCGGCCCTTGCCGGGGGTGCCGTAGAAGCCCTCGCCGGGGGCGTACATGACGGTCTCGCCGCGGTCCTCAAACTCCTCCAGCAGGAAATACTGGAGCTTTTCCGCGTCGTCCACCGGCAGGGTGGCCATGACGTAGAACGCGCCCTCGGGCCGGCTGAACCGGACGCCGGGGATTTTCTGGAGACCCTCCACCACCGCGTCCTTCCGCCGGGCGTACTCGTCCCGGACTCCGGCGCAGTAGGCCGGCGTCATGAAGCGGTACAGGGCGGCGGCTCCCGCCTGGTCCAGCGTGGCGGCGCAGAGCCGGCCCTGACAGATTTTCATGGCCTGGGTCATCAGCTCTTTGTTCCGGGAGATCATGGCCCCCACACGGGCCCCGCAGGAGGAAAAGCGCTTGGACACGGAATCAATGACCACCACGTTTTCCGCCGCGTCCTCGTACTCCAGCATGGAGCTGAGGGCTTCGCCGCCGTAGACGATCTCGCGGTAGACCTCGTCGCTGATGAGGAACAGCCCGTGTTCTTTGGCGATGTCCGCCAGAAGGCGCAGCTCCTCCCTTGAGAGCACGGTGCCGGTGGGATTGCCGGGGTTGGTCACCAGAATGGCCCGGGTATGCCGGTTAATCAGGGGCTCGATGCGCTCCCGCCGGGCGAAGCGGTAGCCGTTTTCCGGCTCCGTGGGAATGGGGCGCACCACGCCGCCGGTGACGCCGATGAAGGTGGTGTAGTTGGGATAGAAGGGCTCGGGCACCAGGATCTCGTCGCCGTCGTCCAGGATGCAGGCCATGACAATCTGAAGGGCCTCGCTGCCGCCGTAGGTGGCCATGATGTCGCTCAGCTCCAGACGGACGCCCACGGTCTGGGCGTAGTAATCCCGCACCGCCTCCAGATAGGCCTCCACACCGGTGGACGGGGCGTATTCCAGAACGGGGTCCGCAAATTGCTTCACGGCGTCAAAAAAGGCCTTGGGCGTCTCAATGTCCGGCTGGCCGATATTCAGGTGGAGGACCTTCCGGCCCTTTGCCTCCGCCGCCACCACATAGGGATGGAACTTGCGGATGGGTGAAAGCTCGCACGCTTCAATCTTGCTGGAAAATTTCATGATAGATCCTGCCGCCTCCTTTTAAATCAGTCCTGCAATATACGTTTCAAACGGGAGAAGCCCGCCCCGGGGCAGTCTCTCCCATCATCATATATTTGTCTATTCTAGCATCTCTGCGGCCTGTGTCAAACGATTTTCCGAAAATCGTCGATTTGTCCGTATTTGCTGAAGGGTGGCAGAGGAAAGCTGGGTAAAATGTGCAAAAGCAGGCTGGAAGAGTCTGTAAACCCTCTGTTTTTCCGCTGCCTCCCGCCGGTTTTGCCTCCGCCTGCCGGATGCTTTGGACCCGGCGGGCGAAAAAAACTGAAAAAAGCGGTTGACAATTCCAGAAAGTTACTTATAATGAGTGCCAAGCATGATAGAGGTGCGGATGTCAAGACTACGTCTCCCCAAGGGTTCAGGAGCCGGGGAGGGGGAAAGGGGCATCCGCCGAGGCTTCGTCCTCCCGCCTGAGGGAGCCGGAGCCGGGCCGCGGGAGAACATCCCCCGGACTGTCACCCCCCGGGGTGGAGCGCTGTCGTGATGCAAGCACCTCGCTGTGTACGGTGTGGAGTCATGACGACCTGTCATGACTCCATTTTTATTTAGGAGAGAGTGTGTTATGAAGAACCTGAGAAGACGGCTTTTGCCGCTGCTGGCAGTGGTCATGCTGCTGTGTGCGGCCATGACCGTCCCCGCCCTGGCGGCGGGAGAGGACCTCACCGCCGCGGCGGGGAGCAAGTACATTGAGTGTTCCGACTGCGGAACCTCCGGCATCGTGCTGTCCGAGGACCTGGAGGCCGTCGCCTGCGGGACCTGCGAGGGCGTGGGCTATGTCCTGTCCCCCAGCAATTTTTACAATACCTTCTGGTCCCTGGTGCCCCCCATCATTGCCATTGCCCTGGCCCTGATTACCAAGGAGGTCTATTCCTCTCTGTTCCTGGGGATTCTGGTGGGCGGACTGCTGTATTCCAACTTTGCCTTTGAGACCACCATTCTCCATGTCTTCAACGACGGCATCGTGGCCTCCGTCACCGATTCCTACAACATGGGCATCCTGATTTTCCTGATTATCCTGGGCTCCATGGTGTGCCTGATGAACAAGGCGGGAGGCTCCGCCGCCTTCGGCCGCTGGGCCAAGGACCACATCAAGTCCCGGGTGGGGGCGCAGCTGGCCTCCGTGCTCCTGGGCGTGCTGATTTTCATTGACGACTATTTCAACTGCCTCACCGTGGGCAGCGTCATGCGGCCCATCACGGACAAGCAGAACATCTCCCGGGCCAAGCTGGCCTACATCATCGACGCCACCGCCGCCCCGGTGTGCATCATCGCCCCCATCAGCTCCTGGGCCGCCGCCGTGGCGGGCTTCGCTGAGGACGGCCAGGGCTTCAACCTCTTCCTCCGGGCCATTCCCTATAACTACTACGCCCTGCTGACCATCGTCATGATGGTGGGCATGATTGTCATGAAGACGGAATTCGGCCCCATGGCCGCCTACGAGAAAAACGCCATTGAGAAGGGCGACCTCTTCTCCGGCTCCAACCCCTACGCCGGAGCGCAGGATGACGCGCCGGAAGACAAGGGCCGCGTGCTGGACCTGGTGCTCCCCGTGGTGGTCCTCATCATCTGCTGCGTCATCGGCATGATTTACTCCGGCGGCTTCTTCGAGGGCGAGGACTTCATCACCGCCTTCTCCAACTCCGACGCCTCCGTGGGCCTGATGCTGGGCTCCGCCTTTGCCCTGGTGTTCACCCTGGTCTATTACCTGGCCCGCCGGTCCATGAGCTTCAAGGACATGATGGGCTGCATCCCCGAGGGCTTCAAGGCCATGGTTCCCGCCATCATGATTCTCACCTTCGCATGGAGCCTGAAGAACATGACGGACTCCCTGGGCGCCAAGTACTTCGTGGCCGACATCGTGGCCAGCTCCGCCGCCAGCCTCCAGATCATTCTGCCTCTGATTGTCTTCGTCATCGGCTGCCTGCTGGCCTTCGCCACCGGCACCAGCTGGGGCACCTTCGGCATCCTGATTCCCATTGTGCAGAATGTGTTCTCCATGGACGACCCCATGGCCATCATCTGCATCTCCGCCTGCATGGCCGGCGCTGTCTGCGGCGACCACTGCTCCCCCATCTCCGACACCACCATCATGGCCTCCGCCGGCGCCCAGTGCGACCACGTGAACCATGTGTCCACCCAGCTGCCCTATGCCATCACCTGCGCGGCGGTGTCCGGCATCACCTATCTGATTGCCGGCATCCTGGTCAGCGCGGGCCTGCCCGGCCTGCTGGGCCTGCCCATCGGCATTGTGCTGATGGTCGGCGCGCTGTTCGTGCTCCGGTCCAGGAGCAACAGCCCCGCCTGAATCATCTGTATCCTGCGAAAGAGTCCGGCCCCCGGGGCCGGGCTCTTTTGCGCTGTCTGCAAAGGACGTCGTCCTTGCGGATATCCCGGCACTGTGCTACAATGGGAATCAGAAAGGGGGGCGGGATGGTGAACAAAAGGCTGAAAAAGATTTTAAGGAACGCGCTGATTGCCGGCTTCCTGCTGGTGTTTATCGTGGGTCCGCTGTGCCTGTACGCGGCTTTAAGCCTGGGCTGGCCTCCGGTCATCGGGAATCTGTACGCCGCCGGGCAGCTGCGGACCTACGCCGCCCAGGTCTACCCGGAGGCGGAGGCCGAGGGCTGTTGGGCCGGTTACAACCTGGTGGACGGGTTTTATTCCCTGGACTTCCAGGACCCCGGCGGGGAAATCCGCTCCCTGCGATATTCCGCGGACGACGGACAGGTCATGGACAGGCAGCGCTCGGAGGCTCTGGAGCAGGAATTGGATACCGGCCGGGCGTTTCGTATGAACGGCCTGTGGCGGGACGGTTACCGCTGTTATCTGGGAACCTCCTGGTCTCCCAGGACCCCGGGGGAGGTCCACGTCTTCCTCCGCGTGGATGTGTATGACCCCCTGGAGGCTCCTGTTCCTGATGAGGAAGCCATGCGGGAGAGAATGGCGTCGGAAATCATGAAGGCCTATAACGCCCTGTCCCCTCTGACGCCGGTCCATACCGTCTCTGTACACTACAGCCACGCGGCCCAGTCGGATGAACGCGGCGGCTGCCTCTGGCACAGCATCACCGTGGACCTGCCGGAGGACACGCCGCTGACGGAGGAGATGATTCTCTCCGGAACCCTGGTGAGCCGATGAGGGCGGCCCCTGGACCTGGATGCTGCGCCGATGACCGGCGCGCTGTTGGCCCTCCGGTCCGGGAATTCCGCCGTTTACTAAACAAAAGGCCTTCTATCCCCCGGCCATATGGCCGGGCTCCGTTGCTTGACAGACCGGCCATGCTGCGTTAGGATGCTGTTGTATCAATTGGATAATGAAGAGGGGGACGGGGCAATGGAAAAGAAACGAAGAGGGCGTCTGGGGAGAGCGGCGGCATGCCTGCTGGTTATTTTCGCGGTCTGCATCCTGGCGGACGGGCGTGTCGGATGGTTTCCCGTTATGGGGAACCTGGTTTCCGCCGCCCGGATGCGGACCTACGCCGCCCAGGCCTGGCCGGGGCTGATGCCGGAGGGGCTTTGGGCCGAATACGATCTGAAGAACGGCTGTTATTACCTGCCGTTTGCTCTGAAGGGCGGCGTGGGAGAGCGCAATCTGTACTATGACCTGAAAACCGGACTGGTTAAGGATGAGCGCAGGGCGATGGTTCTGCGGAAGGAGCTTGGAATCGCCAAAAACCCGGAAGTCAACGGGCACAGGGTCTATTGGGGAGTCCGGTGGGATCCCTGGGAGCCGGAGGAGCCGGTGGTCGATATCCGCATTTACTTTGGGGATACATCCAGCGCCCCGATTCCCGACGAGGAAGCCATGCGGGAGCGGATGGCCCAGGAGGCCATGGCGCTCTATCAGGACCTGTCCCCCAGGACGCCGGTCCATACCGTCTCTGTACACTACAGCCACGCGGCCCAGCAGGATGAACAGGGCGTGTCCATCAGCCACAGCATCACCGTGGACCTGCCGGAGGACACGCCGCTGACGGAGGAGATGATTCTCTCCGGAACCCTGGTGAGCCGATGAGGCCCGTCCATCGGCATTGCGCTGATGACCGGCGTGCTGGTTGCCCTCCGGTCCGGGAATTCCGCCGTTTACTAAACAAAAGACCTTCTTTCCCCCGGTCATTAGGCCGGGCTTTTTTTGCCCTTGACAGCTCCGCCTGGATGTATTATTATACTACTGCACCAATTCAATAACACATTAGGAGGACGGTTTTCATGGAGCTTGTAAAAACCCGGGGCCTCAGCACCACGGGGCTGAAATGGGTGGCACTGGTACTGATGGTTCTGGACCACATTCACTATTTCTTCGCCTATACGGGGCGGATTCCGGAATGGTTCAGCATGCTGGGGCGGCTGGCCGCGCCGCTGTTCCTGTTCTGTCTGGCGGAGGGCTTTTCCCATACCCGAAACCGAAAAAAATACTTCATGAAGGTATACGTCATCCATTTGCTCATGTCCGGGCTGCTGTTCCTGATGATAGCCGGCGTTCTGCCGGTCCGGCCCGACGGCTTTTACCCCATGAACGGCATGATGACCAGCTTTTCCATTTTGATGGCGGTCTTTCAGGGCATGGACTGGCTGGGGGAAAAGCGCTGGGGGCCGGGGCTTGCGGCGGTGGTTCTTCCTCTGGCGTGGCCTGTTTTGGCGGGGCTACTGATGCAGGGGATTCCCGCCCTGCAGATGCCGTTGAGCGTCCTGGGATATACGCTTCTGCCCTTGTGGAACTCCAACCCGGACGCCGGTATCGGCACAATTCTCACGGGGATCCTGCTGTACGGCTTTCGAAAAAACCGGAGGGTTCAGGCCGGCGTGTTTGCGGGCTTCACAGTGCTTTATTATTTCCTTTATCCCCTGCTGGTGCTCTCCCGGTCCCCGGGGTTCCATTGGACGATGATGTTTACCACAGCCTACGAGTGGTACGGGGCTCTTGCAGCGGTTCTGATGCTGTGCTACAATGGAGAACGGGGCCGGGGGCCAAAGCGGTTCTTCTACCTGTT
Organism: uncultured Oscillibacter sp.; assembly: GCF_947654275.1. Taxonomy (GTDB): domain Bacteria; phylum Bacillota; class Clostridia; order Oscillospirales; family Oscillospiraceae; genus Oscillibacter. The sequence goes on from NZ_CANTJS010000011.1 coordinate 66,204, forward strand.
CTATCCGGCCCACGTTTATGTTCTATACATGCTGTCCTGGGCGGCATACCCCCTTCTGACAGGGGGCTGACCGGATGGCGGGAAGGGAGTGCCCCATGCGCAAGATCTGTGAGACCCTTCTGTCCCTGCTGGACCGGGGAGAGGACGCGGTGCTGGCCACCATCGTGGCGGAGGAGGGCTCCTCCCCCCGGGGGACCGGGGCCCAGATGCTGGTGAGCCGGGAGGGGCTGGCTGCCGGGACCATCGGCGGCGGCGCGGCGGAGGGCGCGGCCCTGGAGCTGGCGGAAAGGCTGCTGGCGGAGCAGCGCTCCGCCCTTCAGAGCTTCCGACTCCGCCACGACCCCAAAGCCCGGGAAAACCCCGTCTGCGGCGGGGATATCTCCGTGCTGCTGCAATTCATCGGCCATGAGGACAGGGACTGGCGGGACGTGACGGCGGCTCTGCTGGCCCGCCGGGAGGCGCGGAAACAGAGCTGGCTGGTCCTCCGGACGGACGGCGGGGCCCCGGCCCTGCTGGATAAACGGGGGTGCGTTCTGGCAGGCGTAGCAGAGGGAATTTCCTGTGCCCCAGCCAGCCGGGCCCTGCTGGAAAACGGCCTGTTTCTCCTGCCCCTGTCGCCGGGGGAGCGGGCGGTGATTTTCGGCGGAGGCCACTGCTCCCGGGCCCTGGCCCCGCTGCTGGAGACCGTGGGCTTCCGGGTGACGGTGTTCGACGACCGCCCGGAGTTCGTCACAAAAGAGCGCTTCCCCACGGCGGAGACCCTGATTGCCGGGGACTACCTGCGGATTTCCGGATATCTGACGCTGACGGCGGCGGACTATGTGGTGGTGATGACCAACGGACATCAGCATGACTATGAGGTGGAGGAACAGGTCCTGCGGGGCCCCCTGGCCTATATCGGCGTTATCGGCTCCCGGACGAAAACCGCCTATGTAAACCGGCGGCTCCGGGAGGCGGGGGTCCCGGAGGAGGCCCTCCGCCGGGTCCACAGCCCCATCGGAACCGCCATCGGGGCGGTGACGCCGGAGGAGATTGCCGTCAGCATCGCCGGGGAGATGATTCTGGAGCGGTCCCGTCTCCGGAAGGAAGGGGAGGCGCACCCCTGCCGTCCCCTTTGAGAGAAGCGCTGCCGGGTATTACGCTGACGGTTTCTGCAGGACCGGGCTGATGCGGCCATAGCTGCGCACTGTCATCAGCCCAGCAGACCGGAAGCTGCGGAGGGAGATATGGAAAAGCTTTCTGTATTGTTAATGCCGGTATTGCTGATGACAGCTGCCATTTTCTGTGCTGCATTTTCTGATAAAACAGATACGGCAGACAAAGGGGTCAAACAGGTCAAAAAGTGAATGTCACATTCAGCATGGGGGTCGTATTGGTTTGCATGATTGCTGTTATTGCAGGTATCCTGCCGTGAACATCCAAATCAAAAAATTGCATTTTATCGGGCAGTTACATGTCTGTATGGGGTAACTGCCCACATCCGGTACTCTGACGGATTATTTGGCCGGCTGGCGCTGAGCAGCAGCAATCTGAACAGGAGTCCCCGCAGGGAAATCAATTTTCAAGAATAGTACAAATATCCGAGGGATTCAGGAGACAG
>NZ_CANTJS010000012.1 GCF_947654275.1 uncultured Oscillibacter sp.
CTGTCTCCTGAATCCCTCGGATATTTGTACTATTCTTGAAAATTGATTTCCCTGTTCTTGCTGCCAGGGCGCCCCCGCTTACGCATTTTGTCAGACGGCGGAGCCGGGGGCGGACTCCGGCCCGCCCCGTTTTTTCAAAAGCGCCGGGGAAAAGGGACGGAGCCCGGTTTTCGGGGGACAGGCCGGGGCAGAACTACATAAAATCTCCGAACGGGACGCGCCCTTGCCGACGGAGCGCGGTCAAATGGCCGCGGACGGCGGGAACAGGCCCCGGCGGGAGGCCGGAGCACAAAAAAACCGGCGGACAGGATCTCCTGCCGCCGGCTGCAAAGAGGGAAAAGAAACAGAAAGAGAGGAAATCGTGTCTCCTCCTTGGAGGATGGTATTAGCATACCCCCTAAATTTGAAATCAATCTTGCTTTTTTTTAAACAAACTGTGAACCTTTTCTGTTTTCAGGGGATTTTCAGGAGAAACGGATACATTGAGAACCTGTCTTCACAACCGCTGAACGCGGTCCGAAGGGCCTTTTCCCGTCATACCGCGTCGATTTCCCTTGCAATCCGTCAGGATGGCTGCGGAAAAGCTCTTTGTCTGACAGGAAAAGTCCTTGCCCATCCAGCGTCCCCCGGCTGTGAATACAGGTTCTGAGACACAAAGAGGCTCCTGGTACCCGGCGGGCCCGTCGAAGGCAGAGCCCCCCCGGCCCGCCGCATGGAAGGCCTCGGCCGCGTGGAAGGTCTCGGCCGCGGGAAGGCCTGGGCCCTGTAAAATTGACAAAGCCCGGCGTTCTGGGATATAATACATCCAAACAGTCCCGACACATCACGATTTCCCGGCGGACCGCCGCCGGATTCAGAAAACAGGAGGACCTTTCATGACCTGGAAAGAAAAACGGATCGTTACCATATTGCTGTCTATCATCACCGTCCTGTTCGCCGCGCTGCTGATTGTCCTGGGCTTCCGCTACCGGGCGGCCCGGGAGGCGGCGGTGGGGGGAGCAACCATTGGCGCGGCGCCGTCTTCCTCCGGCAAGGACGCCGCCCCTCAGAGCTATACCGCCATCACCTATGACAACGGCTCCGCCACCCTCTCCTTCGCGCTGGACGAGCAGGGGGCGTGGATCTGGGCCGACGACCCGGACTTCCCCCTGGACGACCTCACCGTCGCCTCCATTGCCAGCGAGCTGTCCAGCCTCCACTTTCAGCAGACCCTGCCTGCCGGGGAGTCCATGGAGACCTATGGGTTTACTACCCCCTCCGCCACCCTCTCCGCCACCAGCAGCCGGGGAAGCACGCAGACCCTGGTCTTCGGCAAAACCACCACCGACGGAGACAGCTATTATCTCCAGATGAACGGGGACGAAAGCACGGTTTACATCGTGGCGGATACCCTCTGCAAGTACATGTCCACCCCCATATACAACATGTGCGTTCTGCCCCGGCTGCCGGAGCTGTCTGAGGCGAGCCTTCTGGCCCTCAGCCTCCAGGGCCCCGTCCCCGCCGGAACCGGCGGCGAGGAGGGCGGAGAAGAGGGAGAGGAGCCGGCGGAGCCCCCCGAGCCGCTGATGACGGTCCTCAGCGCCCGGCGGGCCGAGGGAGAGGGCCAGTCCACCCTGTGGTTCCAGGAGAACAACAATGTCACCTCCAACCAGCTTCTCCAGGACCTGTTAAAGGACCTGTCTCACATGACCCTGCTCAGATGCGTGGACTACCGGCCCAGCGAGGATGCGGAGGAAATCTGCGGCTTTGACGCGCCCAGCGCCGTTCTTACCGCCGGCTACAGCGCGGGCGGCTCGGAGCAGACCCTGACCCTCTCCGTCGGCGCCCAGCTGCCGGACGGCTCCGGCCGCTATGTCCAGCTGGGGGACAGCAGCACCATCTATTCCATGTCCACAGACGACCTGGACCCCCTGATGTACATTGCCGCCAACGGCCTGAGCGGCTGAGACGGCCGTACCGGCGGCGCTGGCCCGGGATTTCCGCCCGGTTGCGGTTCATACAGGCTTCATGGTGAAAGGAGGCCCCTATGCGGGTGCTTGTAATAGAGGATGAGGTCCGTCTGGCGGCGACGCTTCAGGACCTTTTGGAGCTGAACGGTTACACCGCCGACGTCCGCCACGACGGGGAATCCGGCCTGGACGAGGCGCTCACAGGCATATATGATGTGATTCTGCTGGATGTGATGCTGCCCAGGCTGGACGGGTTCACCGTCCTGCGCCGCCTGCGGGAGGCGGGGAGCTCCGCGCCGGTGCTGATGCTCACCGCCCGGTCTGAGATATCCGACCGGGTGGAGGGACTGGACCGGGGGGCGGACTACTACCTGACCAAGCCCTTTGACCCCAAGGAGCTGCTGGCCTGTATCCGGGCCCTGACCCGGCGGCAGCCGGAGCTGCGGAACCTGGACCTGCTGGAATTCGGAGATTTGCGGCTGGAGAAGAACAGCTTTGCCCTGAGCCGGGGGGAGCGCTCCGTCCGGCTGAGCCGGAAGGAGTTCGACATGATGGAGCTTCTGATGCTGAACCGGAATCTGGTGCTCACCAAGGAATCCCTTCTCTTGAAGCTCTGGGGCTATGAGTCCGACGCGGAGGACAACAACGTGGAGGTTTACATCTCCTTCCTCCGGAAAAAGCTGACCCATCTCCATTCCTGTGTAAAAATCCGCACCATCCGCATGGTTGGTTACTGTCTGGAGACGGAGGAAGCAGACAAACAGGGGTGACGATTTTCGTCGAACTGTGGGAACAACAGAATTTTTCCACCTTTTCCCCGAAATTTTCCACAAATTCAACAATGTTCAGAGGAGGAGCCAGCCATGATCCGAAAGCTGCGGCTGAAATTCGTGGCGGTCTGCATGGCGATGGTCACCGCCGTGATGGCGGTGGTGCTGTTCGCCGTGTTCGCCTCGGTGGAGAGAAACATCGAGGAGCTGAGCCGGCAGGTGCTCCGCCGGGTTATTCAGGAGGAGCGGCCTGCCCGCGCCCCGGAGATCGGCGTGGAAATCGGGGGCGGCAAGGTGCTGCTGCCCTACTTCACGGTTTCCCTCTGGCCCGGCGGCGGGGGCTACACCGCTTATGTCACCGGCGGCACCTATGCCGACCTGGAGGATACGGAGGAGCTGGAGGCGGTCCTTCGGGACTGCATGGACCAGCAGAGGCAGGAGGGGGTGGTGAGCCGGTACGGCCTCCGCTATCTCCGGCAGGACAACGGCCTGTTCAGCCGCCTGGCCTTTGTGGACATGTCCATGGAACAGGCCATGCTCCGGGAGATGATGGGCTCCTACCTCCGCATTGCGGCGGCGGCCTTCACCCTGCTGCTGGGTGTGTCCATCCTGCTGGCCTGGTGGGCCACGCACCCGGTGGAACGGGCCTGGCGGCAGCAGCGGCAGTTCCTGTCCGACGCCTCCCACGAGCTGAAAACGCCCCTGACCGTCATTCTCTCCAACGCGGAGCTGCTGGAGGCCCTGCCTCTGGAGGCGCGCCCCGCCCGCTGGCGGGACAATATCCTCTCCGAGGCCCGGCAGATGAAAACTCTGGTGGAAGAGATGCTGACCCTGGCCCGGGCGGACAACATGACCCAGGCGGCCGTTCTGACGGAGGTCTCCCTCTCCGACGCGGCGGAGGACTGCGCCCTCTCCTTTGAGCCGGTGGCCTTCGAGGCCGGGAAGGCCCTGGACTGTGAGGTTGCCGGGGACATCCTGGTCCTGGGGGACCGGGACAAGCTCCGGCGGCTCATCTCCATACTGCTGGACAACGCGGTGAAGTACAGCCGGGCGGGGGGGACCGTCGTCCTCACCCTCCGGCGGACGGAGCGCCAGGCCCGGCTGACCGTCTCCAACCCCGGCGAGCCCATCCCGCCGGAACAGCTGCCCCGGCTGTTCGAGCGGTTCTACCGGGCGGACGCCTCCCGGGGGGAACAGTCCGGCTTCGGCCTGGGGCTGAGCATCGCCGCCGCCATCGCGGCGGAGCACAGAGGGACGCTCCGGGCGGAGAGCGACGCGGAGAGCACCCGGTTCATTTTTGCCATGCCGCTGAAAAAATAGAGGGGCGTCCCATTGGGAGATGTTATGCAAGAGCCTGTCCCGTCTCCCGAAAGCATGGAGAGCCCGGAAGAACGGGAGGGGACAGAGCCCCTCCCCTACAGGGCATCCCCGCTGTAAAAATGGACACGCCCAGAAGCAGAGGCATGTCCAAGGCGAAGATTTTATGTAGGGGCCGGGCTCTGTCCCGGCCCGTTTCCCGAAAGCATGGAGAGCCCGGAAGAACGGGAGGGGACAGAGCCCCTCCCCTACACAGCATCCCCGCTATAAAAATGGACACGCCCCCAAAGCAGGGGAGCGTCCGATTGGCAGGTTTTATTTTGTAGGGGCCGCCCCCATGGGCGGCCCGATGTGAGGCCCTTGCACCGGCGGGCCGCCGAGGGCGGCGGCCCCTACATCCGAAAAGCGGGGGAATTCCCCGCTTTTTCCTTTGCCTTCCGGAAAGTCCGGAAAGATTAAGAAAACCTTAAGAATTTTGTCGACCCGTTTGTAAGAATTGGCTGATATGCTGTAAGCAGCTCAAGGGAGGAAGCAGACATGAACGAATGTATTCTGGTTGTAGACGACGATCCGGAGATTGTCCGGGCCATTGCCATCACCCTGGAACGGGAGGGCTATCAGGTCCGCCGGGCCTACGACGGCATGGAGGCCCTGGACCAGGCGCTGGATCCGGCGGTGAAGCTGATTCTGATTGACGTGATGATGCCGAGGCTGGACGGCCTTTCCGCCCTGCTCCGCATCCGGGAAAAGCGGAACCTGCCCGTGATTGTCCTCTCCGCCAAAAGCGAGGACACCGACAAAATTCTGGGCCTCTCCATGGGCGCGGACGACTATGTCACCAAGCCCTACAACCCCCAGGAGCTGGCGGCCCGGGTGAAAAGCCAGCTCCGGCGCTATACTCTGCTGGGGGACGTCCACGCCGGGGAGAAGCAGGGTCTGCTGATCAACGGGCGGCTCAGCTACGACCCGGCGGGCCGTGTTTTGCGGGCGGACGGGGACGAGGTGAAGCTCACGCCTACGGAGACGAAAATTTTCGAGCTCCTTATGAAGCACCCAGGTCAGATTTTCCCCGCCGAGGAAATCTACCGGCGGATCTGGAACGAGGATGCCTATTCCTGTGAGAACACGGTGATGGTGCACATCCGCCGCATTCGTGAAAAGATCGAGCTGAATCCCAAAGAGCCAGACTATATCAAGGTGGTGTGGGGCATTGGATACAAAATGGAACAGCATGGATAAGGACCCCGGCGAAGCCCTGGAGCGGTTTGTGGCGGAGGAGGTCCGGGAGGCCGTGGAGGCGGGAAAGACCGTGAAGGTCCTCCGCCCCGGTGGGCGGGTCATGGCGTTTGCCGCTTTCCTGGCCTTCTTTCTGGGGGTGACGCTGACTCTCTCCAGCCTGGGAACCGCGGCGAACCGGGTCGCCTGGGAGCGGGACCCGGTCCCCCGCTTTGCGGAGGACTGGCAGGAGACGGAGCGGTTCCGCTCCGAGGTCTCCTCTTATCTCCGGGACTTCCTGACCATCGGGGCAGGAGGCAGGCCGGATTTCTACTGCTATGACTACTGGCTGGAGGCGGAGGAGGGCAGCGAGCTGGGCTGCGTCCTCCAGGAGGACACTGTTCACGCCGTGGAAGAGGCGGGGGACCGCTGGTGGACCTTCGAAACCATTGACAAAGGCACCAGCGGAACCGCTTATGTGACGGGTCCCGAGGTGCGGGTGGACCTGGGCTCCGCTTCCTCGAGCTCCGCTTCCGTTGTGCCGGCGCCGGAGAAGGAGCGGGACCCGGACGAGGCGTTTCAAAACGACAAAAACGTCCTCTACTTCATCGAGACGGCGGACAGGAAAACCTATTCCAACGCGGAGGGAGGCCGGTCCTTCTTCCAGGAGGCGGAGCGGCTGAGCGGCGCCGGTACAGTCGATTTCAGCACGGGGGTCCAGGGGCAGAAGGACGGCTGCAACTTTTTCCTGACCTTTCAGAACGGCCGGGTTTCCATCGTCAAGGACGGGGTTTCCCTGGACGTGTATGGAAACGGGTTCTACGACAGGGACTCTCTGTGGTTCGTCCCCGGCTATGACAACTTCCCCGTCAGCGAGGACCTGGAGGGCGTGACGGTCCACATGGCCGTCCGGCAGGACCCCATCCGCTACTACGGCGTGGACTACCGGACCGGGAACTCCTACAGCAGCGGCAGCATGTACAGCATTGCCCAGCAGGTGGAGGAGACCCGGAGCTTCTACCGCACCCAGGCGGCCCTGTTCGCCGCCGGGCTGGCATGCCTGTTCGTCTGGTTCTGCCTGCGGAAGCACCGGCTGATGGCGGACCGGAAAATTGCCGCCTGGACCTGCCGCGTGTGGACGGAGGCCCGTTTTCTGCTGGTGCTGGCCTGTCTGTGGTGGGCGTTCCTCCCGGGAATCGCCAATCTGGATTTCGTCTATGAGCTTCTCTATGGCTATGGCTACGGCTGGGACGGCGGCTATTCCTTCACCGCCTGGGGCATGGCGGTTCTGCGGCTGGTCCTGAGCAACGTCCCCGGCCTGCTGGCCCTGATCTGGCTGGTCTGGCTCATCCGCAACGACCACCGGCACAACCCCAGGGAGGCCCGGAGGTCCCTCCTGCGGCCCTTTTTTCGGGCTCTTCGCGCCAGAGACCTGAAGCGGCCCGTTGAAAAGCGCCTCAGCCGCCGGGTGGCCCTGTTCGTCCTGCTGGCGGTTCTGCTGGCGGCTGAGATGCTGTCCATTCTGATCAACATGACCCTGATTGGTTACCCCTCCTGGCTGCTCTGGACGGTCTATCTGCTGCCGGTGCTGCTGCTGGCGTGGGCGGCGGCGGCCCTGGCCCGCCGGGAGCTGGGCCTTGCCAAGGACCTGGGCCGTCTGGCGGACCAGGTGGAGGCCGTCCGGGCCGGGGATTTGTCAAAGCCCCTGATTCTCCCGGAGGACGCCGACCTGCGGCAGACGGCGGAGCGCCTCAACGACATCCAGGCGGGCATGAAGGCCGCCCTAGCGGAGCAGACCCGCAGCGAGCGGATGAAGGTGGAGCTGGTTTCCAACGTGTCCCACGACCTGAAAACCCCCCTGACCTCCATCCTCTCCTATGCGGAGCTGCTGCGGCAGGAGGAGAATTTGCCTCCGGCGGCGGCGGACTACGCCCGCATCATCGACGAGAAGGCCCAGCGGCTGAAAAGCATGGTTCAGGACGTGTTCGAGGTCAGCCGCGCGGCGGCGGACCAGCTCCCCGTCCAGCCGGAGCGGCTGGACCTGGGCAAGCTCCTGCGGCAGACCCTGGCGGACATGGACGGGCCCATTCAGCGCAGCGCCCTGGCCTTTAAAATCGACCTGCCGGAGGAGCCGGTGATGATTACCGCCGACGGGAAACGGCTGTACAGAGTGTTCCAGAATCTCATCGACAACGCCCTGCGCTATGCCCTGGAGGGCAGCCGAATCTACCTCGCCCTGAAAATCGGGGAGGGCCGGGCCGCCGCCAGCGTCCGGAACACCAGCCGGACGGAGCTGCCGGAGGGGGTGGACTTCACTGCCCGCTTCGTCCGGGGGGACGCCAGCCGCACCGACGGCGGCAGCGGCCTGGGGCTGAGCATCGCCAAGTCCTTCACTGAGGCCTGCGGCGGTGATTTCCGGGTGGAGACCATGGCGGACCTGTTTACCGCCACCGTGACCTTCCCGCTGTCCTGAGCCGGACGGCGGAACGGCAAAAAGCCGGAGGCAGCATGCCTCCGGCTTTTTCAACCCTCCGCCTATGTGAAATTAGGAATCGGGAATTGCCTCGTTTCGATAAAATTCCTGACGCCTCATTGCTCTCCGCTCTACTCTTCGGCCCGCTCCTCCATCCGCTTTCGGTCCACGCAGAAATAGGAGAATTCCCCTGTGGCCAGCAGAGTTCCTTCCTCGCCGGTGATGTCCACCACCGCCAGCACGGTGGACCCGCCTCGGTGGCGGACGGTCCCGGTGGCCCGGATGACGCCGTGGGCCCGGTTGTCCAGAAAATGGAGGGTCCCGCTCTGGGTCACATAGCTGCGTCCGTCGGTGTGGGCGGCGGTGCCGGCGGCGTCGTCCGCCAGGGTGTACAGGGCCCCGCCGTGAACCATGCCGTAGGGATTCCGGCTCTCCTCCCGGATGTCCAGACGGTACACCACCCGGTCGGTCTCTACCGACTCCAGCTCAAAAAAGTTATGCTCTGTAAAGGCGTTTTTCCGCATACGCCGTTCCTGCAGGTACTGCTCCAGCTTGCTCATATGGCCTCCTGTTGTCCGTTTTTTTCAGTCTATCATAGGACGACCTATTTTTCCACCCTTTTTATGGTCCTTTTTGGAGAATGGGACAGACTGCTCCGGAAACGCCCGGGCACATGAGCATTTTGAAAAAAGGGGGTTGACAAACCGGTCCGTCTGAGTATAATGAACATATGAACAGTCGTTCAAGTGTTCAAATAAAGCTCGAGGGAGGAACCGCCATGGAAGACCGCTACAACGTGGACTGCTGCGATTTTATCCACGCCCACGAGGACGTCGTGGAAAAGGTCCGGCAGGAGATGCCGGGGGAGGACACCCTGTATGACCTGACGGAGCTGTTCCGCATCTTTGGGGACTCCACCCGGGTCCGCATCCTGTATGTCCTCTTTGAGGCGGAGATGTGCGTCTGCGATATTGCCCAGCTGCTGGGCATGACGCAATCCGCCATCTCCCACCAGCTCCGGGCTCTGAAAAACGTCCGGCTGGTGAAAGCCCGCCGGGAGGGAAAGACGGTGTTTTACTCCCTGGCCGACGACCATGTGAAAACCATCATTGACCAGGGACTGGAGCACGTCAAAGAATAGCATCCCCTATGCAAAAACATATCAACATATCAGGAGGAACTCATTATGAAAAAGCGTTTCAAGCTCACCGATCTGGACTGCGCCAACTGCGCCGCCAAAATGGAAGAGGCCATCAAAAAAATTGACGGAGTCCACGACGCCACCGTCAGCTTCATGGCCCAGAAAATGACCGTGGACGCCGACGACGCCCGGTTTGACGACATCATGAAGGAGATCGTGGCCGTGTGCAAAAAGGTAGAGCCGGACTGCGTCATCAACCTGTAACATGACGTTCTGGGACCGTTGGGCCAGGGCCTACGACTGGACCCAGCGAACCAACCGGCGGGTCAACGCCGCCGCCGCGGCCCGTGTCGCGGCCCTGGTCCCCCTTGGGTCCCTGGTGCTGGACTGCGCCGCGGGAACGGGCCTGTTCTCCCTGGCGGTATCCGGCCGGGCCGGGCAGGTTCTGTGCACAGACCTGTCCCTGCCCATGCTGGACCGGGCCCGGAAAAAGGCGGCCCGGCGGGGTCTCACCAACATCGTCTTTGCCCGGCGGGACCTGCTGGCTCTGCCGGAGGCGGACGGCTCTTTTGACGCGGTGATTGCCGCCAACGTGCTCCACCTGCTGGAAGCGCCGGAGCAGGCCGTCCGGGAATTGTGGCGAGTTACGGCCCCCGGCGGAATCCTGCTTCTGCCCACGTATCTCCAGGGCAAGGCCGGAGCCGCTTACGGGACGGTCATCAAAATCTACCACGGAATGGGCTTTCACTACGAACGCGCTTTCACACCGGAGAGCTACCGGGCATTTTTGGAGGGTCTGAACCTGGCCCCGGTGGAGCTGGAAATCATCCCCGGTCCTCTGCCCCTGGGGCTGGCGGCGCTGCGAAAGCCCGCCCCTTAAAAATCCATACAGCAAAACAGCAAACAAGACGGCCGCCCCCGATCCAAGGTCACGGCCGTCTTATACAGACAAACAGCAAGGACCTGCCGTTTGACTCCTTTCAGTATACCAGCCCGGCAGGCGGAACGCAAGAATAACAGACGCATTTAGGAGGCGATTTCTATGAAAAACCTCACCCGCAAGCAGCGGAAAACCCTGTATCGAATTCTCATTGCGGCGGTGCTGCTGGTCGTTGTCAAGCTGATGCCGTCGGACGGCCTACCGCTGTTATGGATGCTCTATCTGATTCCCTACGCCGTCATCGGCTGGGATGTGCTGTGGAAGGCCGTCCGCAACATCCTCAACGGCCAAGTCTTCGACGAGAACTTCCTCATGGCTCTGGCCACCGTGGGGGCCTTCGCCACCGGGGAGTACGCCGAGGCGGTCTTCGTCATGCTCTTCTACCAGACCGGCGAGCTGTTTCAGGACTACGCCGTGGGCAAGTCCCGGCAGTCCATCGCCGCCCTGATGGACATTCGGCCCGATACCGCCAATCTGGAAACGGAGGACGGTTCCCTGGAGGAGGTGGACCCGGAGGACGTGGAAGTCGGGTCCGTCGTGGTGGTGAAGCCCGGTGAGCGGGTGCCTTTGGATGGCACCGTCATCGAGGGCAGTTCCGCCCTGGACACCGCCGCCCTTACCGGGGAGTCCGTACCCCGGGACGTGGCTCCCGGAGACGCGGTGATCAGCGGCTGTGTGAACCAGTCCGGCCTTTTACGGGTGAAGGTGACCAGGCCCTGTGAGGAGTCTACCGTCTCCAAAATCCTGGACCTGGTGGAGAACGCCGGGGAGAAGAAGGCCGCCAGCGAGAACTTCATCACCCGCTTCGCCCGGTACTATACCCCCTGCGTGGTCATCGCCGCCACAGCCCTGTTTCTGCTGCCCACCATCGCCCTGGCGCTGATTCCCACCGGGTCTCAGCCCGGCTTTCTGGCGGGCACCCAGTGGACCGGCTGGCTCCACCGAGCACTGATCTTCCTGGTCATCTCCTGCCCCTGCGCCCTGGTGATCTCCGTGCCCCTGAGCTTTTTCGGCGGCATCGGCGGAGCCAGCAAGTGCGGCATTCTGGTAAAGGGCAGCAATTATCTGGAAACCCTGTCCAAAACAGAGACGGTGGTCTTCGACAAAACCGGAACCCTGACCCAGGGCAGCTTTTCCGTCACTGCCCTGCACCCGGCGGAGGGGTTCAGCCAGGACGCCCTGCTGGAATACGCCGCCCTGGCGGAGAGCTGGTCCGGACATCCCATCTCCGTTTCCCTGCGGAAGGCCTGGGGAAAGGAGATTGACCTGAACCGGGTGACGGACGTGGAGGAAATCGCCGGTCACGGCGTCACCGCCAGGGTGGACGGCAAAGCTGTCTCCGCCGGCAACACCCGCCTGATGGAACGGGAGGGGGTCCGGTGGGAGCCCTGCGAGCTTCCCGGCACCATTGTCCACGTGACGGCGGAAGGCGCTTATGCCGGTCACATCATCATCTCCGATCTGCCCAAGCCCGAGGCCAGAACCCTGGTGGAGGGCCTGAAGGCGGCGGGGGTGAAAAAGACCGTCATGCTCACCGGCGACGCCGAGGCCGCCGCCAAGGCGGTGGCCCGGGACCTGGGGATTGACGAGTATCACGCCCAGCTGCTGCCGGCGGACAAGGTGGAGCGGGTGGAAGCACTGCTGGCTCAGAAGAGCGCCGGCGCGGCTCTGGCCTTTGTAGGGGACGGCATCAACGACGCGCCGGTGCTCACCCGGGCGGACATCGGCATTGCCATGGGGGCCCTGGGCTCCGACGCGGCCATTGAGGCGGCGGATATCGTGCTGATGGACGACAACCCTGCCAAAATCGCCGCAGCCATGCGCATTTCCCGGAAGACCCTGCGAATTGTCAAGCAGAATATCTGGTTTGCCCTGGGCGTCAAGGGAGCGGTGCTGCTGCTGGGCGCCTTCGGCGCAGCCACCATGTGGGAGGCTGTTTTTGCCGACGTGGGCGTGGCCTTCATCGCCATTCTCAACGCCATGCGCTGCCTCCATGTGGAGAAACTCCATTCATAACGGAAATTTTCTCCGGTTTTTTGTTTCGTTTCTTGAAAATCTTGAAAAAGTCCTCTTTGTTTGGTATCATAGAAGGAAGACCGGCGGCGGAGCCCGGAGGAAGCCAGCGCTTTTCTTCGGACGCGCCGGATTCCTCGGGAAAGCGTTCTTCACGCTTGCCGGCGATATAGTCAGTAAAGTTGAAACATGGCGCCTTGCCATGTTTCAACAGGCAGGCCAAAGGCCCGCGCAGCGCATGTTTGCTGAACTATGAAGCCCAATAAACTGCCGCTTTCAGCGGCTCCGGCAACATTTGCCGGTGAAAAGCAGCTTTGATGCTTTTCAAGTTTATTGACGATACCAGACAGGGGGGATTTTTTATGCCTCAGCTCATAGACCTTCAAAGCTGGCCCCGCCGGGAGCTGTTCGAGTTCTTTTCCGGCATGTCCAACCCGTTTTACAGCGTCACCTTCAGGCTGGACGTCACCCGGCTGGTCCGGTTCGCCAGGGAGCAGAAGATTTCTTTTTACTATGCCCTGGTCTACCTTGCCGCCGAGGCCGTCAATTCCGTGGAAAGCTTCCGCTATGCGCTGGACGGAGGCAGGCCGGTGCTGCTGGACCGCCGCGCGCCCAGCTTCACGGACCTGCATCCCGGCGCGGAGGTCTTTCACATTGTCACCCTGCCCCTGGAGGAAACCATTCAGTCCTTCTGCGCCGCCGCCAGGGCGAAGAGCGCGGCCCAGACCGCACTTCTGGACCACGAGGACAGTCAGGACCTGATTTTCTTCACCTGCCTGCCCTGGGTGGAGCTGACGGCCCTGACCAACGAACGGGACTTTGATCCCGACGACTCCGTTCCCCGCATCGCCTGGGGGAAGTATGCCGAAGAGCAGGGGCGGTACAGCCTCCATATTTCCATGGAGCTGAATCACCGCTTCGTGGACGGCCTTCATGTGGGGCGCTTCTGCGAGGCCCTGACCCGTCTGATCGAATCCCTGTAAGAGCCGGAGGCGTCCGGGTTCCGGCTGTACGCCCCCCCGCAATTTTTCCCTCCCATTCATCAAAGGGCGGCGGTCCTGCCGGAACACTCTTTCCGGTCTTTCCGGTCTTTCCGGGGCGGCCGCCGCGAGCCGGGGAATCATCTTCCGCCGGTTCGAAATATGATATAAGGAGTACCGTTCCATCCCGTTTCATCAAGCGTTTTGCCAGGAAAGTTGAGGTGTTGGCATGTCAATCAAGAAAAAAATCGCTTCCTTCCTATCCAAACACAAGCCCCAGCCGGAGGAGCCTGAGAGCCAGGCGGCCCCGGAGCCCATCCCGGAGAGCGCCCCGGAGGCCCAGCCCGTTTTAGATCAGAACGAAGCGCTGCTGGAGCTGTCCGCGGACCATCCCATCAACACGCTTTACAACCAGAGGCGGCAGGAAGCCGGCTACCTGCCCGCCCCCCGCGTCTGCCTGGACGAGGACGGGGAGCTTCCGCCGGAAATGGCGCGGCGGGAGGTGCGGCGGCTTCAGTCGGCCCTGAAAACCGTCTGCGCCTCCCGGGTGAAGGAGGCCAGCGGCAAGGCCAAACACAGCCCCAAGAAAAACCGGAAAAACGGAAAGCAGGAAGAGGAAGCCGCCCCTGCCGACGCCCCTGCCGCCCTTCCCGACCTGGACGCCCTGCCCTATATCTTCCTGTCCTCCGACAAGCTCTATGCCTGGATCATCATCTTCCCTCCCGTTCGGAAGGGAAAGGAGCTGTCCCGGGAGATGCTTCTCGAGACCCTGGGGAAGCAGGGAATTTCCTACGGCGTGAACACCCGCCTGCTGGACCGCCTGGCCCACGATGACAGCCGCTATTTCCATCTGTACCTCCTGGCCAAAGGAAAGCCGGCCTTCGACGGAAAAAACGGAAATATTGTGGACAATTATCCCCGGGTGATTGAGAGAATTCTGGAGGTGAACGAATACAATCAGGTGGACTACACCTCTCTGAACCTCATCTACAATGTGGAGCAGGGGCAGGAAATCTGCCACCTGATCAAGCCCACCGAGGGCGAGCCGGGGCGCACCGTGGACAATCAGGAGCTTCCCGCCAAGAGCGGCCGGTCCGTCCCCCTTCCCAAGGGCCGGAACACGGAAATCAGCGAGGACGGAACCCAGCTGCTGGCCTCCATAGCGGGGCACGTGGAGTTCAGCGGGCGCAGCTTCCAGGTCAAGCCCGTGCTGGACATCAAGGGAGACGTGGACTTTTCCACAGGCAATCTCAACTTCCTGGGGGACATCAATATTCAGGGCGACGTGCTCAGCGGCTTCACCGTCCGGGCCTCGGGCAATATCAATGTGGCCGGCGTCGTGGAGGCCGGAAGCACCGTGGAGGCCGGCGGGGATCTGGTGGTTGTCAAGGGCATCCTGGGCGACGGAATCACCACGGCCCAGTCTCAAAAGAGTGTGTTTGCCAAATTCATTGAAAACGCCACCGTCTGCGCCCGGGAGAATATACAGACGGACTGCATCGTCGGCAGCGGCGTCTACTGCGGCGGGGAGGTCGTGGTCCGGTCCGGACGGGGCGCCATTATGGGAGGCCGTATCTGGGCGGCCCATAAGATTTCCGCCAAAAGCGTCGGTTCCCCCTCGGAATGCAAGTCCTCCATCGTCCTGGGCGGAAGGCCCTGCATCATTTTTGAGCAGGAGGCCGCCCGGCGGGAGGTCAACGCCCTGGAAATGGAGCTGGAAAAGCTGGAGTGCCAGCCGGACAGCCCCACGAAGTCCAGCCTCATCGGAAAGGTGAAGATCAAGCTGGCCGCCGCAGGGCTGAAGCTCCAGCGGGCAAAGAAGACCCTGGACGAGCAGGCGGAGGCCCGGGAGGAGGTTGCGGACGACGGGCGTCTGGAGTGCGACGTCGCCTACCCCGGAACGAAAATCACCTTTGGGGATCAGACCCTCCGCCTGCACCAGGCGTCCCGCTTCTGTGTCATCCGGCAGCTTGAGGGCGAGATTGTGATTATGTAGCGCTTCCCCCCTCAGCCCTGTGTGATGCCCCCGGCGGGCCGGATGCTCCACTGGTCCGTCTGGAGGGTGAAGATTCGGATGACCGCCTCCTCCGTCAGGCCAAACCACACGGTTCCGCCGGCGGCGGAGGCCAGGCCGCTGCCGTCGGAGAAGATTTCCGGCGGCAGGGGCTCCGGGTCCCAGGTCATGTCCGCGATGAGGCCCTGGACGCCCTCCCCGATGGTCTCGTCATAGTGTTCCAGAAGCTCCTCAGGCGTGCCGGCGGCGTAAGCTCCGCCGGCCGTTTCAATTTGGACAGGGTATGCGAACAGCTCCGCCACCGCCTGCCGGTCTCCGTCCTTCAGCCGCTCTGCCAGCAGCAGAACGAAGTCCCGGGCCGTGCCGGTCTGGATGCCCGTCCGGGTGTAGAGGGGGTCCTTCGATTCCTCCGGCGTCACCTCCAGGGGCTGGCGCTCCAGCTCTTCCATATAACGGGTGTTGGCCGCAGCGATACCGTCGAAATCCGGAGCCCTTGCCGGGGTCAGGGCAGAGAAATTAAAGCTGTCCGCCAGCTCCTCCAGCTCCTCCCGGCCAATGGGGCCGCTGGAGAAGGTGTCGTCTCCCTCCCGTCCAGTCAGCACATTTATCAGAATAAAGCTGTCTCCCAGATCCGCCAGAATCAGGGAGCGGTTCCGGGGCCCCAGGCCCAACGTGACGGGGGTCCCGTCCGTTGTCTGACAGCCCCACTCCTCAAAGCCGCTGAGGTCACCGACGTTCAGCGCCACGTCGTCAAAGGTCCCCTTGACGGAGCGGCTGAACTGGTATTCGATGGTCCCGTAGCCCTTCAGCTCTCCGGCTCCCAGCTCCGCGCCGCCATCGAAGCGGAAGGTGCCGTTTTCGTAGATGTAGCCGGACCAGGGGGTAACGTTCTCCCGGAAAAAGTCCCCCACAGCCAGGGGCCAGGTCTCCGGCAGGACCACCTCCATCCGGGTGTGGAGCTTCAGATTGTATTTTGCGATGATCTCCTCCAGCCTGTCGGCCATCTCCTGGGTGTAGACCAGGTAGTTCCCGTATCTTTCCTCGAAGCCCGTAGGGGCGTTGCCAATCGCGCCGATGATGGCCCCGTCCCGGTCATAGCGCTCCTGAAACGCCTGCCACTCCGCCAGGGCCTGGCTCTCCGGAGTGTCCGACCAGCCGGAGAGGCTGACAAAATCCTTGTACTCGTATTCGCCGGGGACCACGACGCCGTTCTCGTCCGTCACATTCACGCTGCCCTGCTCCGGCAGCAGCAGGTCCCCCAGGCCGAAGAAGTTGGCCGCCACCGCCAGTCCCGACAGCGCCGCCGCCAGAGCGGCCGCCGCCGCAATCACAGCCAGGCGCTTTCCCGCTGTTCTGCGTTTCATCATCTGATAATCCTCCCATCGAATGTCTCCGGACCCATGGACCTGGGAGAAGGTTTCCTGATAAAAGCTCCGGTTACTCATTCTGCCACGCCTCCCCCAACGTTTCTCTCAGCCGCTCTCTGGCCCGGGACAGCCGGGTGGTCACTGCGGACGGCTTCAGTCCCAGCAGCTCCCCGATCTCCCGGACCGTCAGCTCCTCGTAGTAGAACAGATACAGCACCGTCCGGTATTTCTCCGGCAGGGCCATGACCTCCCGGTATAAGCAGGCCTGTTCCGGACGGTCGAACACCGGTGTCTCCGGAACCTCATCCAGAGAAGCCCGGCGCTTCCGCCAGGGGCTTTTCAGCACATCCCGGCAGTAGTTCACCGTCACCCGCAGCAGCCAGCGCCGCAGGTGTTCCTGCCCCTCAAAGGTCTTCTTCTCCCGGAACAGGCGGAAAAAGACCTCCTGCACCGCGTCGTCCGCGTCCTGGGGATTCCCCAGGGCGTGGAGGGCAGTCCGGTAGACCATGCTTTGAAATTGTTCCACGGCGTTGTTAAACTGGGTCCTTTCCATATGTCATCCTCGATTCATGAGCGCTCTCACTTGATATACGAGGGAGGGCGGGGGTTTGTCACAGATTCCGGAGACGAAATCCGGCGTCTGTTTCCAAACCGCCGGGACGCCGCCTGTGCGGGCCGCTAATGCCAGGCCCGTCTCCGGTTTCCATGTCTGACGCCAGAAGTGCCGCAGGGAAATTGTACCACAAAACTGCCGCGGCGGCTTTGCCGTTTGATGTGGTTCTTGCGGAAACAGGGGCCGCCGGGGACGGCGGCCCCTCTCTTCCGAAACCGGGGCGGAACCAAGCCCGCCCCCCCTCCTGATAAAACGCGCGAATGGACACGCCCCTTCGTAAAAAAGCACTTGAATTTTCCGGAGACATCCTGTATAATAGCAGAGGAATTTGCCGGTGTGATGGAATTGGTAGACGTAGCGGATTCAAAATCCGCCGCCAGCGATGGCGTGTGGGTTCGAGTCCCACCACCGGCACCAAGTTTCGTCGACAAACGAGATGCAAGCAAAAATCCCGCACCGAAGTGCGGGATTTTTGCTTGCATATTTTTTGTCAATGCAACTTGGTGGACGGTACAGGACTCGAATTTTTAGCCCCTACTTGTCCAACCATGCGGGATTTTGCCGGAAATGCCCTGATTGCAACGGTTTGAGCCGGGTTGCCTTTACCAAACCGTACCACCTGATTTAACGTGTTTACCAACCTGTTAAGGGAAAAAATAAGGGTACAGCCGCCCACGCGGGGGAACTGCACGGGGCCACGGGAAGCCGTGGCTTCGCTTTTTGCCTGGATGAAACCAGTCCTCTTGAAGTGCACTTTTCAATGAGCCCGGGGAGAAAACAACCCAGATCATTAGAGCTGTTTCCTCTCTGTTTCCGACCAAACCTACATATATGATTATGTGGGATATCGGGACCATGCAACATAATGTGCCCCATCGTCATTTTTGAATACTTCACAATCTCTCCAAGCTACTTTATTACTTACATTACCTTCACCAGTAGCAACCAAAGTATATTGATAAAATGTATACGGGCGACTACAGGCATATATATAGTGTGTGGATTCTCCGTTTTTATCCAATTGTACAATGACATCACCCGGGCGAATATTGGTGAGGTCAATTTGGTAAAAAGGAAGCGTATCATTGGGACCAAAAATACGATAGTCGCACATAGCTACAAATCCGCCGCAAGCGTAAACGCTACTAGTAGCAGTTATGTATTTATACATTAAGGGGTTAATCTGCGGACTGGTACCATAGTTATTATACAAAGTTCCATTAACCGTGGGCTCGGCCCAAGAAGTACCACTTGGATATTCTTCTTTAATTTCCTCTAAAATTGCCAGAATGTTTTCCTCTGTAATAGGTTGGCCATTAGCAAGGGTTTGTATACTAGGCGCTTTCGGCTCTGTGCCAGCCGAAATCTCCATCACGCCAGCAGTCTCGCCGCCGTTGCTCTGAACATAGTCCCGCAAGCGTCCAATGACCACGGCGGCCTGTGCCCGGTTCATGGAGTTCTTAGGGCCAAAGCTCCCATCCCCCTGCCCGGTCAGTAGGCCCAGGGCATAGCAGACAAGCACTCCTTTACGGCAATTGTATTCAATATCATTAAAATCACGGATAGAGGCCATTGCCGCGCTCTGTTCCTGTACGGAGGGAATCCCCGCCCCCTTATCCACCAACAGATTATACATACACAAGGCCATATCTTCCCTGGATATGGCTTGCCCACCAGAACTGACCGTACCTAACTGCCGCCCGGTATATTTCAAAATACCGTGCTGGTTCATAACCGTTTCCCCCGCGCCAGAGCCGGAGTATGCCGCCAGCTCCCCAGGGTAAAAGGCACGGGCCAGCATCAGAGAAAATGCCGCATAAGATACCGGGCCGGAGGGCTTGAAGGTTCCATCCGCATACCCTCCCACAATGCCGTCCGCAACCGCCTGGTTAATCTGTTCATAGGCCCAATGGGATGCCGGAACATCCGAGAATCCCGCCGCGCTCACCGGGACCGCCAGCCCCAGGCAGAGCGCCAGGGCCAGCATCAGAGATATGAACTTTTTTCGCATGGTTTCTGATTCTCCTTTATCATGTAGTCCAGCAAGCTCCCCCAGAGGGGCGGGGAAAGCTCCCCGCCCTGGGAACCTGCCGGAAACATAAAGCGGTGCCGAGCTTATGAAACCCAACACCGCCAGAAAAGCGAACGCACGGCCCTTTCTCCGCTCTTGCAAATGAAACTCGAAACGGATATAATAAGCCTGTGGTGCAACATCGTTGCTGTGCTGAGTGGGCTAATCACTCGTACAGGGCCGGGGGGTGGTAACGACACCTTCCCGGCCTGCCGCAATATGTCTCCGTACTGACATTGTAGCTCCAAACCGGAGGAAAAGCAAGGGCCGCGTGGCAAAAAAGTGAAAAACCGCAGGGACGTTTCTTGAAGTGCACTTTGCAATGATTGCCAACGGCGATCATTGCAAAGTGCTTTTTCTTTTTACCCGTTAGACCTCCAACATAGGGAGTAAGCAGTCCCCGCAAAGAATATGCACCGTTTTCGTTGCCCGGACGCTCTGCCCGCATTTGGGACAAACCAGCTTGCGGGTGCTGGAAGTCCTGCCCGTAACAGGTGCCGGACCTCCCTTTGCGCCCGGTCCTCCCACGCCCCGCATGGAAAAGCCGTCCCGGCGGTTCATCATAATGTCGTCCCAGCCCTGGGAGATAATGAACTCGATAAGCGCGTCCGTGGGTTCCGTGACACTCCACCCAATGCGTTTGTCATAGGAGATATGGAGGTCCCGCGCCTCCGCCGCATCCCGAAAGCGCTTGTTGTGGTAGGTTCCGCCCCGGCTGGTGTCCTGAATCCCCACCTGAAGGTTGAACAGGTGGACCATTTCATGAAGCACCGTAGCTGTCACGTTCTCGATGGGCCTGTCCAGGGTCCCGGCCCCGATGTTCAGTTCATGCCGCGCTCCCCCGTCCGCCCTCTGCCACGCCTTGGCAACGGTTACATGCCCGTAGGCCCTGGGAGTACTCTGGATAGTGATAACCGGC
Source organism: uncultured Oscillibacter sp. (assembly GCF_947654275.1). Lineage (GTDB taxonomy): Bacteria > Bacillota > Clostridia > Oscillospirales > Oscillospiraceae > Oscillibacter. The sequence continues at coordinate 19,783 of NZ_CANTJS010000012.1, forward strand.
TCTTCAATCTGCCCCTCAAAATAGTGCTCATTCAAGGCCCGGAAAATCTTTTCCAGATACCCCGCCGTCCGGCTGGTCTTAATCGTCTGCTTCATAGTCCGTTCCTCCCATAGTAAGAAAGTGGTGTCAGCAAAGCTCGCTCGCGAGCTTTGTTGATACCCGTCCCCATGCGCCCGGAACAGGGTCAGGGGTGGAGCGGAGCGGAAAGCAAAAAAATTTCCCAGGCTCTTCGGAACCTGGGAAACTTTTTTGCGGCCCTTGACGCTGGGCCGGGTGCATGGTATCTCCCCCGGTCTGTATCGGGCCGCATGAGACCGTTCCGGTCCATGGGGGATTTTTCTTTTTGTCCAAATGAGAGCTTGTAACCAAACTGTAACAAAAAATTTTGCAAAAACCGCCTTTTTTCTGGAATCGTTTTTTGCCCGTTGGCATTAAACAAGGGGTACGAGATTTCCGGCAGAACTTTTTGACTGATTCATCCTGTCGCCCGTACATAGAACGGGATATTGGCAATGCCGCCAAATTGACAAATTGCCGTGTTGAAACGTGCATAGGATGAACCCATGAGATGCCAAATCTCGACTAACTTCGCCCCGCTCATGCGGGAGCCTAATTAAAAGGAGGGTATTCTTATTATGAATACGCTGAATTTTTTGAAACTGACCTTTGATGTCAGTTCCCTGGGCCAGGAGGCCCTGCTGACAGCTGTACGGCCCTACTACGCCTATGTGGACGGCGCAAAGACCGACAAGGTAGAGGGCTACAAGTACACAACTGTCTACCCCGCGCACAGCTTCGGAAGCCTGGATATTAAGATTCCGGGCGAAAAGAGGCTGGATGTCCTCGCTTCCGAGTATATCCCGGTGAAATATGACGGCTTGGCCGTGAAATTGTACCGGGATAACAACGGAAAGTACCAGCTGACCGCCAAGGCGGAGAATATCCGCAAGGCCGAGGCCAAGCGCACTTGACAGATGGCATCGGCGGCGATTGTCCCCCCTGGCGGGGAGGCCCAACCTCCACGCCAGACCAGGGGGACAAGCCCCACCGATGCCGGGTGTAACGGTGTAACCCTGCCGCAATCCCTCCGGCACCAGCGGCACCGCTTCTACCGCCCCCCACCGGGCGGCGTCTTGGGGGGCGGTGTAAAGGGTGTAAGAAGCCAAAAATAAAAGAAAGGAGTTCATATGGCCAAACATTTAGAAATCGTACTTTATGCTGAAGATGGCTGGAACGATGGAAAAATCGAATCAGTTGTCCAGAGCAAGCAGTCCGTCAAGCAATACGCCTATATCCTCCATGACAAGGACCTGGATGACGACGGACAGCTCAAAAAGCCGCATTATCACCTGTATTTGAATTTTGGGCAGAACAATGTGCAGTTTGAGCACGTTGCCAAATGGTTTAACACATCGCCCAATAAGGTAGAGCGCATCAAGACCAGCAAGCTCTTTACCATCCAATACTACCTGCACAAGAACGAGCCGGGAAAGCATCAATATCCCCTGGAAGCTGTCCAGGCAAACTTTGATGTCGCCGCTTTCCTGGAAGGTGCCAGCAAGAAGGCTTCCTTCCAGAAAATCCTGGAACAGTGCGCCGATGGGACCATTACCCCGTATAACTACGAGGACTACATTGACCCGGTTACTTATGCCAAGCACGGGAATCAAATTGCCCGCGCCTGGGACTATGCCGAACATAGTTGGGGCAAGAAAGCCGATGGCCGGAGAGACTGCAGGGTCATCTGGGCTTACGGGCAGTCCGGCGTAGGCAAAACCACTGTCTGCCGCCTGTATGCGGAAAAGCTGGGCCTGTCTGTGTATCTGACCGCCACCGGTGCGGACCCCCTGTCTCATTACTGCGGACAACCCGCCCTCATTCTGGACGATTTGCGCCCCAACCCCAAAATATTCACTTATGAGGCGCTTCTGAAAACCCTGGACCCGCATCATAACGCGCCAGTCCATAGCCGCTACCGTGATAAGACCCTGCAATGTTCTCTTATTTTTATTACGACCATTGAACATCCCCGGGATTTTGTCTCAGAGTACAAACTTCCCCTGAAAGACAGCGCGGTACAGCTTTACCGCCGCCTTGATGAAATTTGGGAGGTCACGGAGAACACCATCAGGGCTGAAAAATACGACCTCAAGCATAAAATCTTTTCGCCCTTCTTCACCACGGAAAACCCGTTAAAGGTCTATCTGCGCGAACTGGCTGCAGATCCTATGCGGGTCTGCAGTACGAACATCTTTCGGCAGATTGAAGCAGACAGCAAGAGCCAGCTTGAGATTGAGGGCGTTTTACAGCCCAGCGCGTGTACCAAAGAAACCACCACCAATGATGAAACTGAAAATCTACCGTTCTAAAGGAGGTACAATTTATGCAAAAAAATAATACCAACCGCTTTGACGAGCTGGCTATGGAGACCCAGCTCCGCACCGCCAAAGTCCGCCTCCGGGCCGGATTTTCCGCAATGCGGCGGCACCCTGCCCGTATCGCGGCAAGCATCCTGTACTTTGCCCTGCTTCTGCTGTTTCTGCGGAAGTACCCCCTGCTTCTGGGCCTGGAACCCCTGATTGCCAGGCTCACCGCGCCGCTCATTTGGATTTGCGTCCCGCCCCTGGCCCTGGTCCTGTATCTTCAACTGGTAATGCTCAGCGCAATGCCCCGCCACGCAAAGGAGCTGTCCCACGATATGTACCGGGCCGGACTGGTCAACCGGGCAGGGGAGCCGCCTGTGGTGGTCTCTGAAGAGGGCAGTAAACTCCTGGTCCTCTCCGGGGGCATCCCCCTGGCAGACTTTTCCGACAATCAGGACAAGCTGGAAGCCGCTATCAACCGCCGCATCACCCGCATAGAGGAAGGACCAGACAAGCGGTTCATCCAGCTTCATACGGCCCCAGGCAATACCAAACTCCCAACCAGGACGGACCTCCCCAAACTGCCGGAGGACAATTCCGTGATTGCCCTGGGCCAGACGTTGGACGGCCCTCTCACCGTGGACCTTGCCGTTACGCCCCATATGCTCATTGGAGGCAGTACGGGAAGCGGCAAGACCTACTTGGTCAAGTCTGTCATTGCCCAGGCGTTAGCCAAAGATTACGAGGTCTACCTGATAGACCTGAAGGGCGGCGTGGACTTTCCCCGCGAGTGGCAGGGGGACAGGTGCAGTTATGCCGATAACCGGGAAAACGTGTTGTCGCTGCTCTCTCACCTGACCCACACTTTGTACTCCCGGAAGAGCACTTTTCAGGACCGGGAACCCCCCTGCGCCTCTCTAAACGAGTTCAACAGCCTCCTTCCAAACAAGGCCATGCCCCGTATCATAGTGGTCTGTGACGAGATTGCCGAGCTGACTGACACAACAGGCCTGGACAAACCCAACAAAGAACTGGTGACCGCCATTATTGGACAGTTGAGCACCCTGGCCCGTCTGGGCCGCGCCTTTGGGATTCATCTGGTATTAGCTACCCAGCGGCCTGATGCCAACGTCCTCCCTGGGCAAATCAAGAACAACATTGACATTCAGATTTGCGGACGGGCAGATTTGGTCCTCTCTCAAATCATTCTGGACAACGGCGATGCCGCCGCTCTGCCAAAGGACATCCCCGGCCGCTTCCTCTGCAACCTGGACGGCGGCACCCTTTTCCAGGGCTACGCGATTGAAAATGCACTTTCACAAAAAGGGGGCGGCCTTCCATGAGCTTCAAATCTTATGATGAACTGCCTGTACTGCTGACCGTATCGGATTTAGCGGACGTTCTGCAAGTCAGCCGGAACAAAGCCTACAGCTTGGCCCGCTCAAGATCACTATGCGCGCTGCGTGTAGCTGGTCAAATCCGTATTGAGAAGCAGGCTTTCCTGGATTACATCCAGACCCTGAAAGAGACTGCTTGACATCACTTGACGTTAGCCCACGCGGGGGATATACTTGTAAACGCAGTAATTCCCCCGCGTGGCATTTCAAAGGAGGTTTTAGATACATGCCACGCAAGAAATCCATGGGCCGTGCCGCTAATGGCAACGGCTCTATCCGTAAAAGAACCGTAACGAAAAACGGCAAGGAATACACTTTCTGGGAGGCCCGCGCAACCGTTGGCTACGACCCCGGAACCGGAAAGCAAATTCAGAAATCCATTACCGGAAAGACCCAAAAAGAGGTCCGGCAAAAGCTCTCCAAAATTATCACGGAACTGGACGAGGGCACCTACAAAGTCCCCAGTAAGATTACCGTGAAAGAGTGGTTGGAAAACTGGCTGACAGATTATCTGGGAGACGTGAAGCCCTCCACGGCGCTTCTCTACCGCCAGCAAGCGGAAATGTATATCATTCCCCGGCTGGGTTCCTTGAAGCTGGAAGCCCTGACCTCGGACCAAGTTCAAAAGTTTTACAATGAGCTTTTCCGGTCCAAGGAGGACGGCGGCAGGGGACTTTCCGCCAAGACGGTCAAGAACGTCCACGGCGTTTTTCACAAGGCGCTGGAACAGGCCAAGAAAAACCACGTTCTGAGGTTCAATCCCTCGGACGCTTGCGAACTGCCCCGGATTTACAGACAGGAAACCAAGCCTCTGAACCGGGAACAGGCGGCGGCGTTCCTGCGGGAAATCCAAGGGCATACCCATGAATACCTCTTTCAAATCGCGCTGTTCACGGGTATGCGCCAGGGTGAGCTTTTAGGTTTGAGCTGGGAAAATATCGACCTGGACCATGGGACCCTGACCGTCAAGCGCCAGCTCTGCCGGGAAAAGAAAAAGGGCGGAACCTATTACTTTTCCCCGCCCAAGAACAATAAGAGCCGTGTTCTGACCCTGGCTCCCTCGGTTGTCCGGCTGTTCCGCTGGCAGAAGCTGAAACAGAACGGGGACCGGCTGAAAGCTGGGGAGGCATGGGAGGAAAGCGGTCTTGTGTTCACCAATCCTACCGGGGGCACTCTTTCCTATCGGACGGTGTACGACTGCTTTAAGCTCGTTATGAAAAAGCTGGGTATGTCCAGTGTCCGCTTCCACGATTTAAGGCATACCTATGCGGTATTTGCTCTTCAAAGCGGGGATGACATTAAGACGGTGCAGGAAAATCTGGGACATGCTACCGCCGCCTTTACCCTGGACATTTACGGTCATGTTCTGGACGAGATGAAGCACGCCAGCGCGTCCCGCATGGAAAAGCTGATTCAGGGCTTTGCCTCCGGGCAGACGGATTCCGGTTTAGCCATTTCCAACGCTTGAACCCAATAAGGGAAAAAACAAGGGAAACCGCCTCCAATCGGATATGAAAAAACCTTAGAGCCGTTGCGGCTCTAAGGTTTGAATCTGGTGGACGATACAGGACTCGAACCTGTGACCCCCTGCACGTCAACGCCAGAATGCAATTTTTTGCAATATTTTTTGGTTGTTTTTATTCATTTCCGCTCCGAATCATTTGTTCTCTGACACTTTTTAGGCGTTGATTTTCCACTGTTTCCAGCGGCATCTGTGGCTGGTTGTGTGGTCAGATTCATAGTATGACCCAGCGGCCCTTCCGGCTGGAGCCCTCCCTCTTGATGGTTCCATTCTCTTACAGCTCTTTCAAAATTCGTAAAATCGTGTTTTTTGAAATGCCGAAATCCTCAACCAACGTACGCACTGTTACCTGTGGATTTTCCTGGATCGCAGAGAGGATCAACTGCACTCTCTCAGTACGGCGGTTCGGTGCAGCTTTTTTGGTCCCACTTTTGGTCCCATCTTTGGTCTCATTTGAGGGCAGAAACTGAGGGTGAATGAAGATCGTTGTGCAGAAAGACAGACGCTCAGGGTCCGTCTCAAAGATCGGCTCCGGGGACCCATTGCGCTCCAGTGCGTTGAGGATCATCCGGAACCCCATGTTCCGCCCCTCTGTCAGGTGCATTTCTTTCAAGAAATCCCCGATACGGCGGTTGCGGTATCTCCGGTTGAAGACCCGGTAGGTCCGCAGGCCCTCCTCGGAAATGGACCGATCTGCTCCCGGATGGCTGACGATCTCAATACGGTCAGGGAGGATGCGAACTTCAATGGGCTCCCGCACGTCGTACCCCTTGTGATACACTGCGTTGCAAAGGCTCTCCTCGATTGCCGCATAGGGATAATTGAAGAATCGTTCCGCCTCTGCCCTGTCCGGAAATTTGATTACCCGCTCCTGAATCACGCTGTTCCGAATATATTGAAGTGCCTCCCGCAGCTGCTGGTGAAGCGGTCCCTTGAACGTCTTTTCGATAATCTGATCTCCACCCAGGTCCTCCGGAAACTGGACCACATCAATTTGGGCATACGGAAAGAAATGATCAGGCTCCAGACTGAAGAACATCAGCCCCACATTCTTCGGCTTGGTATACTCCGGCAGGGTGTTCACGATGTTCATGCTCCGGCACAGATCAAGGAAATCCATATGCCTGGATTCCTCGTACAGGGAACTCTCCACCTCTTTGAGATACGCCTGAATCAGCGTGAGGTTCAGATCCGCAATGTCCGCCTCGTGGTTGACACGGTCATCAAAGGGGACATTGTTGGCAAGGTTATAGAGATCCCGTTTCTCCTCCTCGGAGGGTATGATGGTGCTGGACATTTTCCGGATGTAGCTGATACGTTCCTTCTCCCCTTTGGCCATCGACTTGGGGGAGGAATACGGACGCAAGTATCCGCCGGGAGCCCATACCACAATGAATTTCTTTTCCTGGTAGTCCACCACCTCAACGATGGGCAGATATTCCGGCTGGATACGCTTGCACTTGTTGAGCATATCCTTCAGATAACCATCTACCTTGTCTACGGGGACGCCTTTTAGAGGATGAACCGGCCTGCCGTCCTTCTCCTCAACGCCGATGACGAGGTAACCGCCGCCCCAGTTGTCAATATCATTGGCAAAAGCGCAGATGGTTTTGAGTGATGCCTCGGCATCCCTGGTCTCCTTAAATTCGATTCTGGCCCACTCAACGGCATTTCCGGCGAGTAAGGTCTTAATGTTGGTCGGTACTGCCAAGGCACATCCCTCCATTCTCAGCAGATGTATTGGATATCCATTTTACCCTATTGCTGAATCTTATACAAGCACTTTCGGGCGTACCGGCAAAAGTTCTTTGCCGGTACGCCCTTGTCGATTGCACCTGTGTATACAAAGAGAACCGCCACAGAGCGGATTGATCTTATAGCATCATCAAAAAAGGCACCAATATTTGACAGAGGTAGTATAACGGAAACAGGAGATGATAGTATACTGCACAATGAAGCACGGAAGTTACTGGTAGAAGGGTATGAGGCAACCCATGATGCGGAAGGGATAGCAAAGGCATATTCCGTGAGCAAATGGACGGTATACCGGCTGACGGAACAGAAGCGGAAAACAGGCAACGTCAAGCTGCGGACCAGCCAGCGTGACCGAAAACCGGTTCTGACAGCAGAGGACAAAGAAAATATCCGCGACTGTATCGATGCGGATCCAGACATCACAATAGAAGAGATACGGGAGAAGCTGAATCTTTCCAACAGCTATTCTACGGTGGAGCGGACAATCAACGCAACGGGCTATACGTTGAAAAAGGAATCTCTCTACGCAAGTGAGCGTGACCGTGTTCGATGTGCAGGAAAAGCGCAGAGAGTGGAAAGAAACCATAACGCCTGAGATGGTGGAACACTTGGTATTTTTGGACGAAAGCGGAGTCAACACGGATTTGACCCGCCTTTATGAGAGAGCGCCCTCCTCCCAAAGGGCGGTGGATCATACCCCTTTGAATACGCCGCGGACAACGACGGTTGTTTCTTCCATTCGTCCGGATGAGGAAAAAGCGTTTACAACATACCAGGACGATACAACGGGAGAACACTTTGTCCAGTATTTGAAAGAGACGCTGTTCCCAACTCTTCGGCCAAGCGACATCATTGTGATGGACAATATGCGTTCCCACCATGTCAAGGCCGTCCGGGAAATTCTGGAGGCAAAGGGCATGAAGGTACTGTACCTTCCACCCTACAGCCCTGATCTCAATCCCATTGAGAAAATGTGGTCCAAGATGAAAGCCATCCTTCGCAAATGGAAGATGCGCTGCTTGGACCAACTCTCTGACGCTATCCAGAGGCCCTCGCTTGTGTTTCTCAGCTCGACAGCTTACACTGGTTCCTTGCCTCTGCTTATTGTTAAGGAAGCACTGATTAAATCCCCATACGCATCTTCACGTCATAAATTTCCGCTGATCCGCGTCAGAAAACCTTGAAATCCGTCAGGATTCCAGCGGTTTCCTTCCTTGTCAGCAAAAATTTCTGACGTAAATCTGCGCACGTTGATTTAATCAGTGCTTCCTTAATATTTTTGACGATTGCTATAGAATATTTACGCCAGCGCGTCCTTCATCCGCCTGACATAGCGCCCCACATGCTCCGGAGCGTCTTTTCCATACCGCTCCAACAGCTTGATGATTGCCGAGCCCACGATGGCTCCGTCGGACAGCGCCGCCATTTTCCCGGCCTGTTCAGGGGTAGAGATGCCGAAGCCGATGGCACAGGGGATGCACGTGTTTTCCCGGACCACATGGATCATTGCGCCCAGATCGGTTGTGATCTCGCTTCGGGTCCCGGTGACACCCAGGCTGGAGACTACATAGAGGAACCCCTCCGCCTCCCGGGCGATTCTGGCGATCCGGTCCGCCGAGGTGGGTGCCACCAGGGAGATCAGATCCACGCCGTACTTCCGGCAGGCGGGCGCAAACTCGTCCTTTTCCTCAAAGGGCAGGTCGGGCAGGATCAGCCCGTCCACGCCGGTGTCCCGGCAGGCGGAGGCAAACCGCTCCGCGCCGTAGGAGAATACCACGTTGGCGTAGGTCATGAAGACCATGGGGACCGCCACATCCCGCCGCAGGTCCCGCACCAGGTCAAAGATTTTGTCCGTGGTCACGCCTCCGGCCAGGGCCCGCATGTTGGCCCCCTGAATGACGGGTCCCTCGGCGGTGGGATCGGAGAAGGGAATGCCAAGCTCAATGAGATCGGCGCCGTTCTCCACAGCGGCCCGGACACAGGCGGCGGTGGTCCCCAGATCCGGGTCTCCGCAGGTGAAAAATGGGATGAACGCCTTGCCGCCGGCAAAGGCGGAAGCGATGTTACTCATGAAGATCCTCCCCTCTGTATCGTGCGATGGCGGCAACATCCTTGTCCCCGCGGCCGGAGATGGTAACGGCGATTATCCGGTCCTTCCCCATTCCGGCGGCCAGCTTCATGGCATAGGCCAGGGCGTGGGCGGACTCGATGGCCGGAATAATCCCCTCCGTGCGGCTGAGATACTCGAAGGCGTTCACCGCCTCCTCGTCCGTAATGGGCACATACTCGGCCCGGCCCGTGTCGTGGAGCCAGGCGTGCTCGGGGCCGATACCGGGATAGTCCAGCCCGGCGGAGATGGAGTACACCGGCGCGATCTGACCAAACTCGTCCTGGCAGAAGTAGCTCTTCATGCCGTGGAAGATGCCCTCCCGGCCGGTGGCGATGGTGGCGGCGGTCTCGAAGGTGTCCACACCGCGCCCCGCGGCCTCACAGCCGATCAGGCGCACGCTCTTGTCCTCGATAAAATGGTAAAAACTGCCCATGGCGTTGGACCCGCCGCCCACGCAGGCGACCACCGCGTCGGGAAGGCGGCCCTCTTTTTCCAGCATCTGCGCCTTGAGTTCCCGGGAGATCACCGCCTGGAAGTCCCGAACAATTGTTGGGAAGGGGTGGGGGCCCATGACGGAGCCCAGGCAGTAGTGGGTGTCGTCAATGCGCCGGGTCCACTCCCGCATGGCCTCGCTGACCGCGTCCTTCAAGGTGGCGGTTCCGGTGGTGACGGGGACGACCTCCGCCCCCAGAAGGCGCATCCGGTAGACGTTCAGCGCCTGCCGCCGGGTGTCCTCCTCCCCCATGAACACCACGCACTCCATGCCCATGAGGGCGGCGGCGGTGGCGGCGGCCACGCCGTGCTGCCCCGCGCCGGTCTCGGCGATCATACGGGTCTTGCCCATCTTTTTCGCCAGCAGCGCCTGCCCGAGCACATTGTTGATCTTGTGGGAGCCGGTGTGGTTGAGGTCCTCCCGCTTGAGGTAAATCTTCGCGCCGCCCAAATCGCGGGTCATTTTCTCCGCATAGCAGAGGCGGGACGGGCGGCCCGCGTACTCATTCAGCAGGCCTGTCAGCTCCCGGTTGAACGCGGGGTCGGTTTTATAGAAATCATAGGCCCTTTCCAGCTCGATCACGGCGTTCATCAGCGTCTCCGGGATATATTGCCCGCCGTGGATGCCGAAGCGTCCTTTTGACATGGAACATCAGTCCTTTCGTGCGGCGGCGACCGCCGCGTGGATTTTCGTGAGATCTTTCTTCCTGTCCGTCTCCACTCCGCTGGAGATGTCCAGGCCGTAAGGGTGAAGCCGCGCGATGGCGTCCGGGATGTTTTCCGGCGTCAGCCCGCCCGCCAGCAGCCAGGGACGCGCCGCGCCGTCCGCCAGAGACCAGTCAAAGGTCTCCCCGGTCCCATACCCGTTGTCCAGAATCACCAGATCCGCCGGGGAGGCGTTGGCGGACGCCAGGTCTCCGGGAGAACGGATTTTGAACGCCTTCCACACCGGATGTCCCGGCGCGGCGGCGCGGAGGGCGGCGATATACGCCGCGTCCTCGTGGCCGTGGAGCTGGGCAATCGAGAGCGTTCCATCGTTCAGCAGCGCGGCGGCGGCCTCCAGCGGCTGGTCCACGAACACCCCCACCGGAACGACCGCGGCATCCAGTTCCCGCCGCAGTTCCCGAACCCGGTCTGGGGAAAGGCTGCGGTGACTCTGGGAAAAATTGATGATAAAACCGCACCAGTCCGGCTTCACCTGATTGACGTACCGGATGTCCTCGGGGCGGTACAGACCGCAAATCTTGATTCTGATCACCGCGCCGCCTCCCGCATTTCGCGCAGCAGGGCTTTTGGATTCCCGGCCCGCATGAGGACCTCACCCATGAGCGCCGCGTCCGCGCCGATGCGCCTCAGCGCCGCCACGTCCTCCGAAGAGGTCACGCCGCTCTCCGCCACATAGACCCGGCCGGAGGGGATCAGGTCCCGCAGGCGGGCGGCGTTGGAAAAGTCCACGGAGAAATCCTTCAGGTTTCGGTTGTTCACGCCGATGATCCGCGCCCCCGCGCTGACCGCCGAACGGACCTCCGTTTCATCGTGGGCCTCCACCAGAGCGGCAAGGCCCAGGCTTCTGGCCAGCTCCAGGTACTGGGCAAGGGTGTGTGTGTCCAGCAGCGCGCAGATGAGCAGCACCGCGTCCGCTCCCAGGAGCCTTGCCTGATAGATTTGGTATTCATCCACCGTGAAGTCCTTGCGCAGCATGGGGATCGATATTTCCCGGCGGATGGACCGGAAGATATCGTCCGAGCCCAGAAACCATTTCGGCTCCGTCAGACAGGAGACCGCGTCCGCTCCCGCGGCCTCATAGGTCCGGGCGATGTCCAGATAGGGAAACTCCTCCGAGATGACGCCCTTTGACGGCGAGGCCTTTTTGACCTCACAGAGGAAGCTCATCTCCGGCTTTCGCAGGCGGGAGAGGAACCCGTCCCCGTCCGGAGGCCGGCTGCCCCGCTCCCGGCACAGCTCTTTCAGCGCCTCCAGGGGCAGCGCTTCCCTGTCCGCCGCCACGCGCTCCCTGGCGTGGGCGGCAATGGTATCCAGGATTGTAGCCATGGCTCACTCCTTCCTGGAAGCGGCTCTGACCGCCTCCAGGATTTCCAGGGCCCTGCCGCTGTCAATGAGCCGGCCTGCGAGAGAAACACCTGCGGCGAGGCTCTCCGCTTTGCCGCCGGTCCACAGCGCCGCGCCGGCGTTCAGCAGGACAGCGCCGCGCTTATGGCCCTTCTCGCTGCCGTCCAGAATCGCCCGGGTGATGGCGGCGTTCTCCGCCGGAGTCCCGCCCGTAAGATCCGATTTCCGGCACCGTTCCAGACCGAGCTGCTCCGGCGTCACCTCATAGGTCCTATAGTTTCCGTCCGCAAGCTCGCAGACGGTGGTGGGCGCGCTGAGGGAGATTTCATCCAGCTTATCCTGTCCATATACGACCAGCCCCCGCTTCACGCCCAGCTTCATCAGCACCTGAGCCAGCGGCTCCAGCAGGGCGCCGTCATAGACGCCCATCAGGATTCTCCCGGGTCTGGCCGGATTGGTCAGGGGCCCCAGGATGTTGAACACCGTGCGGATGCCGAGCTCCTTCCGGATGGCCCCCACATACTTCATAGAGGTGTGGTATTTCTGCGCGAAGAAGAAGCAGAACCCCACCTCATGGAGCATTCTCACGCACTGCTCCGGGCTCAGGTCGATGTTCACGCCCAGGGCCTCCAGGCAGTCGGCTGTGCCGCACTGAGAGGACGCGGCCCGGTTGCCGTGCTTGGCCACCTTCACGCCCCCCGCGCAGGCCACGAAGGCGGCGGTGGTGGAGATGTTGAAGCTGTGGGCCCCGTCGCCGCCGGTGCCCACGATCTCCATGAGGTCCATGTCCCCCGCGCCTACCTTCAGGGCGTGTTCCCGCATAGCGGCGGCGCAGCCGGTGATCTCGTCGATGGTTTCCGCCGTGGCGCTTTTGGTAGAGAGCGCCGCCAGAAACGCGGCGTTCTGGGTGGCGGTGGTCTCGCCGCTCATGATCTCGTTCATGACCTGATAGGCTTCCTCATAGGTCAGGTCCTGTTTATCCACGATTTTCACAATGGCTTCCTTAATCATAAGTCTGGTCCTCCCATGTCAAAATGAATGAAATTGGTAAGCATGATCCTCCCTTCCGGGGTCAGGATGGACTCCGGATGAAACTGCACGCCGAAGACAGGGTACTTGCGGTGCTGCACCGCCATAATCTCCCCATCCGCTGTCCGGGCGGTGACGGCCAAGCAGCCAGGCAGTGTGTCCGGGACCGCCGCCAGGGAGTGGTAGCGGGCCACCGGGGCCCGCTCGGGCAGTCCCCGGAACAGCGGACAGCCGGAATCAAAGGCGGCCTCCGACTGCTTGCCGTGCATCAGCCTCTTTGCGTAGGTGACAGTACCTCCAAAGGCGGCGCAGATGGCCTGATGCCCCAGACATACGCCCAGGAGGGGAATTTTCGGCCCCAGCACTTTTACGGCCTCGATCAGGATTCCCGCGTTCTCCGGCCTGCCGGGGCCGGGGGAGAGGATGATTTTCTCCGGAGCCAGGGCCTCGATCTCCGGAACGGTCATCTCGTCGTTGCGGATGACCCTGATATCCGGCTGAATGGAGCCAACGAGCTGATAGAGGTTGTAGGAAAAGCTGTCGTAATTATCGATGAGCAGGATCATAAGTCCGCCTCCTTCTGTGCCCGCTCCAGGGCTTCCACCACGGCCCGCGCCTTGTTCACCCGCTCCTGATACTCCTTTTCCGGGTCGGAGTCGGCCACAATGCCTCCGCCGGAGCGGATGAACACCTTCCCGTTTTTCGTAAAGGCCAGCCGAATGGCGATACAGGTATCCAGGTTGCCGGTAAAGTCCAGATAACCGACGGCCCCGCCGTAGATGCCCCGCTTGTCGTCCTCCAGCTCGTCGATGATCTCCATGGCCCGCAGCTTCGGGGCCCCGGAGAGGGTGCCAGCGGGGAGCACGGCGTCCAGCGCATCCAGGGCGTCCTTGTCCTCCCGGATCTCCCCCCGGACGGAGGAACCAAGGTGCATGATGTGAGAGAACCGAAGGACGGACAGATAGTCCTCCACTTCCACCATGCCAAACTTACAGACCTTCCCCAGGTCGTTCCGGCCCAGATCCACCAGCATATTGTGTTCCGCCAGCTCCTTTTCGTCCGAGAGCAGCTCCTTCTCCAGGGCTTTGTCCTCCTCCGGCGTCTTTCCCCTGGGGCGGCTGCCCGCCAGGGAAAAGGTGTGCAGAACCCCGTCCTCCAGCTTCACCAGCGTCTCCGGGGACGCCCCGGCCAGCTCCATGTTTTCGCTGGTGAAGTAGAACATGTAGGGGGAGGGATTGCTGGAGCGCAGCATCCGGTATGCGTCCAGCAGAGAGCCCTCGAAGCCCGCCTCCAGGCGGTTGGACAGCACCACCTGGAAGATGTCCCCCTCCCGGATGTACGCCTTGCCCTTTTCCACCATGGCCTTGTATGCGGGCAGGTCGAAGAGCGGCGTCAGGGGCGTGGTCAGCCGCCCGGGCCTGCGCTCCATCGGCTTTCCGTATTTGAGCAGGGCCGCCATCCGCTCCAGTTCGCCGCAGGCAGCCGGGTAGCTTTCATCCAGCCCGGCGGCGTCCGCGTTGGCGATCAAGATGATTTTCTGACGGTAGTTGTCAAAGCAGATGACTTTCTCAAAGAGCATCAGGTCCATATCCTGGAACTTCTCCCGGTCCTGGGCGTTCAGCTTCAGGGAGGGCTCGGCGTACTTGAGATAGTCATAGGCAAAATATCCCACCAGCCCGCCGGTGAACGGGGGCAGTCCCGGTATGTGGGGGCTCCTGTACTCCGCCAGGACCTTGCGGAGCACTGAGGCAGGATGCTGGATTTCCACCCGCGCCGTGTCCCGGTCCCGGAGGCGAAGAACACCGTCTTTGCAGGTGATCTCCAGGGTTGGATCAAAGCCCAGGAAGGTGTACCGGCCCCAGCCCGCGCTGTCGGCGGCGGATTCCAGCAGGAAGCAATGTCCGCTTTGCGCCCGGAGGGTCCGCAGGGCCTGAATGGGGGTGATGAAGTCGGAGAGAAGTTCCCGGCTGACGGGGATGCGGCGGTAAGCGCCGGATGCCGCCAGGATGCGGGCCTCCTCCAAGAGTGGATAGTACATCATGGTTCCTCCTTTCGGGGCGGGTAAAACAAAAATCGCCCGTCCCCGACTTACAAATCAGTCAAGGACGGGCGAAAAATCGCTCGCGGTGCCACCTTGCTTCACGGCCCAAAAGCCGCGCACTCAGCGGAGTACCAACATACTCCCGGCAACTGACGTATGCCCACACGTCACGGGGTACTCAGCGCAATGCGCCTTTGCCCGCGCCCTCGGCGGTCCATTTGCCGGCTTGTTTCCCACCCGATTCTCAGCACCACGGGTTCTCTGTGGGGGCATGACTGGTTTGATCTCCGCTTCAACGGTTTAGATGAGAAAAGTTTACCGCAGAAATGTCTGGATGTAAAGCGACGAATGCAACAAAACCAGCGGATATTCTCCCTCGAAAAATGTTTACTTGCACAATGACCTGGCAATGAACATTGGATTGCAGAACTACAAATCCCTGATTCAAAAAGCGACTCTCCATATTTGCATAAGCTGAATATTCGGGATATTTCCGTTGTGACCAGCGGAAGTTACCAGCGGTATTTTACCGTAGACGGTATTCCCTATCATCATATCAATCACCCGGATTTACTAGGCCTCGTTTGAAAAATGTCAAAACACCCAAACGGCGGAGCTTTTTCCGCCGCTCAGCGTTGATTTTCCTTGCCATACACAAAGTATGGCGGCGTCAAATCGCCTTGATCGACGAAAAAATCTCTCGCCGTTGTGCATTTCGTCATTTATCAATCAAGGCCTAGCCCCGTGGAGAAGGAAGCGAGGACGGGGATTGCAGGCGGCGGACGCAGGCGGGCTGGCCCCATATCACCCATGGGGTCTGCCGAGGCCCGTTCCTCTGGGCCGAGGCTGGCGCCCGTCAAGGACGACTGCGCAGTCGTTGGCGGCTGGCTTCACATCACCCGTGAAGTCTGCCGAGCGCCGTTCCTTTGGCGCGAGGCTCTGCCGCCTTACGGATGCGGCGTCCCCCTTGCGGGGACAACGCAGCCATGCGATTCCCGAACCGCTGATCTTTTGCGGTATTTTTGTGGATTGCTATAGAGTAAAGATCAGAGATATATCCTTTACGCAATGACACAGAAACATTTGGCCCCTGTTCGCTTCCCGCTGGGCGAATTGAACGAGGAGGAGGTTCGGGGCATTGCAAAGGCCCGGAAGTTCCGCAATGCCGGGAAGCCGGACAGTCAGGACATCTGCTTTGTACCGGGTGGAGATTATGCTGTCTTTTTGGAGCGGTATACAGGCAAACTCTACCCAACCGACGATATCCTTGATCTGTTTTGGCAAGCGATTGGGCGGCACCAGGGCGCTGTTCGATATACCATAGGCCAGAGGAAAGGACTTGGCCTTGCCATGAACAAGCCGGTCTATGTCTGCCGCAAGGATATGGCAGAGAATACCGTAACAGTTGGCCCGGAGCAGTCGCTGTACAACCGGGAATTATGGGCAGATGATGTGAACTGGATCGCAATCGACCGTCTGTCTGCGCCAATGCGGGTCCGCGCAAAAATTCGGTATCGGCAAACTGAGTGGCCCGCTGCGGTATATCCTGATGAATGGGGGAAAATCCGGCTTTTGTTTGACAAGCCCCAACGGGCCATCACAGCAGGGCAGGCGGTTGTACTATATGTCGGTGACACAGTTGTGGGCGGAGGAACAATTTGCCTATGAAGGGAAAGTTTGCTACTTTACGCCAATGAGGCAATCTGGCAGACCTCTGTATCCTGATAAAGCATACCGTCAATTGACATCAGCCGGAAAAGAAAATTTACTCATGGGGTGGTGAACCCTGTTTTTCCCACACCTCTTGTTTTCGCTCCGTCAGTTTTCGCTCAAACCGGTCTTTTCGCAAATCAGAGGGAACCGTGGTGGGATAATGTCCGGTAAAACAGGCATCGCAGCAGAATGGACTTCCCGTCAGCTGTCTCAAAGCCAAGACGGGCAGGTATCCCAGCGTGTCGACGCCAATCACTCTGGCGATTTCCTCTGAGCTGTGACAGCAGGCGATCAGGTTTTCCTGGGAGTCAATATCTGTTCCATAGTAACAGGGATTCAAAAACGGCGGAGCAGAGACGCGCAGATGGATTTCCCTGGCGCCCGCCTCTCGGAGAAGGGAGGAGATTCGCCCACTGGTGGTCCCCCGGACGATGGAGTCATCCACCAGCACGACTCGCTTGCCTGCCACGGTTTCCTCCACGGCGCTGAGCTTCAGCCGCACCTGATCCAGCCGGTGTTCCTGTCCAGGGGCAATGAAGGTTCGGCCAATGTACTTGTTTTTAATCAGTCCAATGCCATAGGGGATGCCGGAGGCCCGGCTGTATCCCAATGCGGCGTCCAGGCCGGAGTCCGGAACACCCACCACCACATCCGCCTCCGCAGGGTGCTCCCGGGCCAGGAGTTCTCCCGCCCGCAGCCGGGCGGCATGGACGGATACACCGTCGATGACGGAATCCGGGCGGGAAAAATAGATGTACTCAAAGATGCAGGGCGTAGGTCGGTATTTACCGCAGTGTTCCCGGCGGGAGGTGACTTCCCCATTTTGAAAAATTAGAATTTCCCCCGGCTCCAGGTCCCGAATGAACTCCGCTCCCACGGCGCGCAGGGCACAGCTCTCTGACGCGGCCACATAGCCGCCGTCCGGAAGCCGTCCATAGCACAGGGGCCGGAAGCCGCGGGGATCCCGGGCGCAGATCAGCTTCTGGGGGGACATGAGCACCAGAGAATAGGCCCCCTCCAGGCACTTCATAGCACGGCTGAGGGCCTCTTCGATAGAGGGGGCAGTCAGCCGCTCTCCGGTGACAATATAGGCAATGGTCTCTGTGTCGCTGGTGGTGTGGAAAATCGCTCCGGACAGCTCCAGCTTGTCCCGGAGCTCGGCGGCGTTGCTGAGGTTTCCGTTGTGAGCCAGGGCCATATGCCCCTTTTGATGATTGACCTCGATGGGCTGGCAGTTCCGCCGACTGGCGGCTCCGGTGGTGCCGTAGCGGGTGTGGCCCACCGCCATCGTTCCCCGGGGCAGCCGATCCAGAATGTCACGGTTGAACACCTCGCCCACCAGTCCCAGGTCCTTGTGGGAGGCAAAGACGCCGTCATCATTGACCACAATGCCGCAGCTCTCCTGCCCCCGGTGCTGGAGGGCATAGAGCCCATAGTAGACGATCCTCCCCACATCGGCGGGTTCCGGACAGACGACGCCAAACACGCCGCACGCTTCATGAATTGCCATAGCGATCCCCTCACAATCAAAAAAGGGCAAAGACATCCCTTGGAAGAGACGTCTTTGCCTTTGCCCGTATTTTATAGCGTTTTGCAACGTCTGTCAACTTTGGTTTTTCACAAAAATCCGTCATCGCGCATTGACACAGCGGCGGACTTTACGGTATAATCTCTTCCAGAGAGAGCAAAGGCGCCCCCTCAGGGGGTGTCTTTGCTCTTTTTATGTCAGGTATTATCTCAATTAGCGGGCCTTGGGCCGAAAGGAGCACAGAATGGAAGGATACACCAGAGAGGAGATCCTCCGCCTGATCCAGGAGGAGAACGTCCAGTTTATCCGGATGCAGTTTACCGATCTCTTTGGACAGCTGAAAAATGTGGCAATTACGGTATCGCAGATTGAGCGGGCACTGGACGGGGAGATCATGCTGGACGGCAGTTCTATCCAAGGCTCCGTCCGTGTGGAGGAGTCCGACCAGTATTTGAAGCCGGATTTGAATACGTTCGCCATCCTGCCCTGGCGTCCGCAGTATGGCAAGGTGGCCCGGATGATCTGCAATGTCCACAACCCGGACGGCTCTCCCTTTGCCGGAGATCCCCGGAACGTGCTGAAGCAGGCACTGCAGACGGTAGAGGATATGGGACTGGCCCTGAATGTGGGGCCGGAGCTGGAGTTTTTCCTCTTTCTCACTGATGAGGAGGGGAATCCCTCTACCAGGACCGCCGACAGAGCGGGATACTTTGACCTTGGTCCCCTGGATCACGGCGAGAGCACCCGCCGAGAGGTGGCTCTGGCGCTGGAGAAGATGGGAATCGGGGTGGAGGCCAGTCACCACGAGGTCGCTGCCGGACAGCACGAGATAGACCTGAAATACGCGGATGCCCTTACTGCCGCCGACAACATTATGACTCTCAAACTGGCTGTGAAGACCCTGGCCCAGAAGAACGGACTCCACGCCACCTTCATGCCAAAGCCCCTGCGGGATGCGGCGGGCAACGGGATGCATATCAACCTCTCTCTGTTCCGTGAGGGACGGAATATGTTTTATGACGAAAGGGATCCACAGAGATTGTCCCTTCTGGCCCGGCAGTTTATCGCGGGCCTTCTGGAGCACGCCCGGGGATTCTGTGCGCTGGCCAATCCGCTGGTGAATTCCTACAAACGAATGGTGGCGGGCTACGAAGCTCCCTGCTGCCTGACCTGGTCCTCCGGCAACCGCTCTGCGCTCATCCGAATTCCCGTTTCCAGAGGGCAGGGGACCCGCGTGGAGCTGCGGAGCCCCGACCCCACCTGTAATCCCTATCTGACGCTGGCGGCATGTCTCGCTGCAGGGCTGGACGGCATCCGGCGGGAGCTGGCGCCGCCGCCGGAGATTGCCGGAAACCTCTACCACATGTCGCCGGAAGAGCTGGCGTCGCGGGGAATCCGGAATCTGCCCTCGTCGCTGGAGGATGCCCTCCGGGCCATGGAGGCGGATCCGGTGGTAATAAAGGCGTTGGGGCCTTATGCTGCGCGGTATATTGAGGGCAAACGGCAGGAGTGGGAGGAATACCGAACACAGATATCCCAGTGGGAGCTGGACCGCTGCCTGATTACATGGTGAGCCGCAGATGGAGCGAGCGATTGTCGCTTTTGCAGATGAGCGCATCCGGCAAAAGAGCCTGTGCCTGCTGAGCAGGGAGGGCTGGGAAACCATGGCCTGCGCTTCCGGTGCGGAGGTGATCCGCATGGCCCGGCAGCTGGGCAGCGCCATGGTAATCTGTGGCTTTCACCTGCCGGATATGACGGCGGATACCCTGGCGGCAGAGCTGCGGGGAACAGCGGTGCTGCTGGTCATAGCCAGGGCTTCCTATTTGGACCTGTGCGGCGGAGAAAATCTCTACAAGCTGCCTCTGCCCGCCACACATGCTGAGTTCATGGCCTCGTTAAGGCTGCTTTTGGATTTTGAGAGCACACATCTCCGCCACCCTGTTTCCGGGAGAGGAGAAGAGGCCCAGCAGCTGATCCGGAAGGCCAAGGAGCTCCTCATGGATGTAAACCGCATGAGCGAGGAGGAGGCCCACCGGTTTCTCCAGCGCCGGGCCATGGACAGCGGCATGAAGCTGGCGGAAGCCGCCCGTTGGGTTGTGGAGTCTTACAATGTATGACGTTGGGTGAATTGTATAATTTTGCAAAAGTTTTTTGTGTAGATACTCTAATATCTTGTATCCCCCTCTATTGACGGAGCTGCCGGCGCCGTGGTAAAGTGTACCCATCACAAGGGCAAAGGCGTCCTGAGAGCGTGACTCTCGGACGCCTTTGCCCGTTTCATTTAAGGAGGGAGTACTATGTATTCATCTGTCAGCACCATCTGGGTTCTGCTGGGAGCGGCTCTGGTCTTCCTGATGCAGGCGGGCTTCGCCATGTGCGAGGCAGGCTTTACCCGAGCCAAGAACACCGGCAATATCCTGATGAAGAACCTCATGGACTTCTGCATTGGCACACCTACTTACTGGCTTCTGGGCTTTGGATTGATGTTTGCCGGGCCCGGGGCCATCATCGGAGGGCTGGACCCCTTCGTCCGAGGGGACTATTCCGCCGTCCTGCCCGCCGGGGTGCCCCTGTTTGCCTACCTCATTTTCCAGACGGTCTTCTGCGCCACGTCGGCCACCATCGTCTCCGGGGCTATGGCGGAGCGGACCAGGTTCATTTCCTACTGCCTCTACTCTTTCTGCATCTCCGCCTTCATCTATCCCGTTTCCGGCCACTGGATCTGGGGCGGCGGCTGGCTGAGCCGATTGGGATTCCATGACTTTGCGGGTTCCACGGCGGTTCACATGGTGGGCGGCGTGTGCGCCTGCATCGGCGCAGCTATCCTGGGTCCCCGGATCGGCAAATACGACGACCAGGGCAGGCCCCGGGCCATCCTGGGCCACAGTCTGTCCCTGGGCGCTCTGGGTGTGTTTATCCTCTGGTTCTGCTGGTTTGGTTTCAACGGCTGCTCCACCGTGGGCATGGAGGGGGATGATGTGATCGTCAGCGCGGGGCTGATTTTTGTCACCACCAACATGGCCCCGGCGGTGGCCAGTGTCGTGACTATGATCTACACTTGGGTTCGCTACAAGAAGCCGGATGTGGGCATGACCCTTAACGCCGCCCTGGCGGGGCTGGTGGCAATCACCGCCGGCTGCGACGTGGTCTCCCCGGCGGGAGCCGCCGCCATCGGTGCCATCGCTGGACTGCTGCTGCCTGTCTCCGTGAATTTCTTTGACTCCGTTTTGAAGATCGACGACCCGGTGGGCGCGATCTCCGTCCACGGCGTCTGCGGCGCGGCGGGGACGATCCTGACGGGCCTGTTCTCCACCAGCGAGGGTCTGCTTTACGGCCACGGGGCTCATTTCTTCCTGATCCAGTGCCTGGGCGTGGCCGCCACGGCTCTCTGGGCGGCGGCGACTATCACGATTGTGTTCCAAGTGATCAAGCACACTATTGGGCTCCGCGTCTCCCAGGAGGAGGAGCTGAAGGGCCTGGACATCACGGAGCACGGCCTGCCCTCCGCTTACGGTGGCTTCGCCTTCGTCTACGACGATACGCCGGACGGCCTGCCGGTCCCTGCATCGCCCGAAGCCGTTCCCCTGCAGGAGGCGGTACCGGTGGAGACCGTGCCCCCCGCCGTCTCCGTCGAAGCATCCCGGGGCGGCGTGAAAATAACCAGAGTGGACATTCTCTGTAAGATGGAGCGATTCGACGCGCTGAAGCGGGCCATGTTCAATATCGGCATTACAGGCATGACGGCAACCAATGTCATGGGCTGCGGCGAGCAGCGAGGCAAGACCGAGGGCTACTTCCGGGGCGCCAAGGTGGAGGCCACCATGCTGCCCAGCATCCAGGTGTCCATCGTGGTCAGCAAGGTGCCGGTGAGTCTGGTGGTGGAAACCGCCCGGAAGGTGCTGTACACCGGCGCTTTCGGTGATGGAAAGATTTTCGTTTACAACGTGGAAAATGTGGTGAAGGTACGCACTGGCGGGCAGGGCTATGACGCTCTCCAGGACGAAGAGGCAAAATAAATCGGTGCGTATGTGAATGGAGAACATTCGTCCGCAGCGCATAAATGCACAAAGAGTGCTGACACAAAAAGAAATCTTTTGGCGCAGTTACTGAAAACGGGAGAATAGCCCGATATTTTCAGGAAAAAGCGTTGACAGCTGCGTATTTTTGCACGTATAATAAAAAATATGAGAGAGCAACGGGGCCTCCCAAGGGGTCCCGTTGCTCTTTTTTTATTTTGCCAGCGAACGGAGTGTTTTTTATGTCATTTGTGTCTCCGCTGTACAGCTCCCGGTTTGAGCACGACGCCTGCGGCATTGGCGCGGTTGTGGACATCCGGGGACGAAAATCCCATGGGACGGTGGACAGCGCTTTAAAAATCGTGGAAAAGCTGGAGCACCGCGCCGGAAAGGACGCCGCCGGAGAGACCGGCGACGGCGTGGGCCTGCTGCTCCAGGTGCCCCACAGGTTGATGGTAAAAGCCACCGGTAACCTCGGAATCGCTCTGGGGGGTGAACGGGATTATGGCGTGGGGGTGTTCTTCTTCCCCCAGGACAGGGTCAGGCGGGCCCAGGCCCAAAAGATGCTGGAGATCATTGTGGACAAGGAGGGACTGGAGTTCCTGGGCTGGCGGGACGTGCCGGTCCATCCGGAGGTGCTGGGGGAGAAGGCGAGAAGCTGTATGCCCCATATCTGCCACTGCTTCGTGAAGCGCCCGGAGGACTGTGCCCGGGGTCTGGAGTTCGACCGGAGGCTGTATGTTGTCCGGCGGGTATTTGAACAGTCCAATGTCAATACCTATATCCCCTCTTTCTCCAGCCGGACGATTGTCTATAAGGGAATGTTTCTGGTGGAGCAGCTGCGGCAGTTCTATGCCGATTTGACGGACCCGGACTGTCAGAGCGCCATCGCCCTGGTCCACTCCCGTTTCTCCACCAATACCTCCCCCTCCTGGGAGAGGGCGCACCCCAACCGGTATATTCTCCACAACGGGGAGATCAATACCATCCGGGGAAATGCGGACCGGATGCTGGCCCGGGAGGAGACCGTCTCCTCTCCCGTTATGGATGACGATATGGATAAGATTCTGCCTGTTGTGGACCAGAACGGGTCAGACTCCGCTATGCTGGACAACACCCTGGAGTTCCTGATGATGAACGGTATGGAGCTGCCTCGGGCCGTCATGCTCTGCATCCCGGAGCCGTGGGCTAAGGATAAGCGGATGGACCGGGAGAAGCGGGATTTCTACCACTATTACGCCACCATGATGGAGCCCTGGGACGGGCCCGCCGCCATCGTCTTCTCTGACGGCGACACCGTGGGGGCGGTGCTGGACCGGAACGGACTTCGGCCCTGCCGGTGGTATCTCACAGACGATCAACAACTGATTCTCTCCTCCGAGGTGGGAGTGCTGGATGTGCCGCCGGAGTGCATTGTAAAAAAGTCCCGCCTTCAGCCGGGACGGATGCTGCTGGCGGACCTCCGGGAAGGCCGGCTGGTGGACGACGCAGAGCTCAAATCCCGCTATGCCCGCCGCCAGCCCTACGGCGAGTGGCTGGACGCCAATCTGATTCACCTCCGGGACCTCCCCATTCCCAACAAGCGGGTGGAGACCCATCCTCAGGAGCTGCGGGACCGGCTGTATAAGGCCTTCGGCTACACCTATGAGGAGGTGAAGGATGCCATTCTCCCCATGGCCCGGGATGGGATGGAGCCCACCTCCGCCATGGGGGTGGACACGCCGCTGGCAGTACTCAGCGAGCGCCGCCAACCCCTGTTCAACTACTTCAAGCAGCTTTTCGCCCAAGTGACGAATCCCCCCATCGACGCCATCCGGGAAGAAATTGTCACCGACACCACCGTTTATGTGGGTCCCAGCGGCAACCTGCTGGAAGAGAAAGCGTCCAACTGTACGGTTCTTCAAATCCAAAACCCCATTTTGACCTCGGTGGACCTGATGAAAATTCGGCATATGGACCGCCCGGGCTTCCATGTGGAGACCGTTTCCCTGCTGTACTACAAGGGATCC
This sequence comes from uncultured Oscillibacter sp., assembly GCF_947654275.1. GTDB lineage: Bacteria > Bacillota > Clostridia > Oscillospirales > Oscillospiraceae > Oscillibacter. The sequence goes on from NZ_CANTJS010000012.1 coordinate 43,828, forward strand.
CCTCTGGCCAACGCCTTGGACCGTCTGGTGGTGAATGTGGACCGGGCCTATAAGAAGGGCGCCAACATTATCATTCTCTCGGATCGGGGCGTGGATGAAAATCACGTGGCGATTCCCTCTCTCCTGGCGGTGAGTACCCTGGAGCAGCACCTGGTTCGGACCAAAAAACGGACAGCGGTCTCCATGGTTCTGGAGAGCGCGGAGCCCCGGGACGTCCACCATTTTGCAACGCTTCTGGGATACGGCGCCCAGGCGATCAATCCCTATCTGGCCCAGGAGTGCGTGGAGGAGCTGGTGGAGCGGGGACTGCTGGACAAGGAGTCCTCCGTGGCCGTCAGGGACTACAATGAGGCCATTCTCCACGGAATTGTGAAGATCGCCTCCAAAATGGGAATCTCCACCATCCAGTCCTACCAGTCCGCCCAGATTTTTGAGTGCGTGGGCATCAACAGGGCCACTGTGGACCGGTACTTCACCAACACGGTCAGCCGTGTGGAGGGCGTGGGGCTGGAGGAAATCGGAGAAGGCGTAGAGTGGAATCACAGTCAGGCTTTCGACCCTCTGGGTCTGGGTTTTGACTCCACGCTGGATTCCGCAGGGATTCACAAGCTCCGTTCCGGACCGGACAAAGAGGACCATATGTACAACCCGCGCACCATTCTCCTTTTGCAGAAGGCGGCGCGGGAAGGGAGCTATGAGATTTTTAAGGAGTACAGTGCCCTGGTGGATTTTGCCGACAAACCCCACACGCTGCGGGGCCTGTTGGATTTCCGTGTTTCGGAGGACGGGGGAATCCCCCTGGAAGAGGTGGAACCGGTGGAGAGCATTGTCCGGCGGTTCAAGACCGGGGCCATGAGCTATGGCTCCATCTCCCGGGAGGCCCACGAGTGCATGGCTATTGCGATGAACCGCATTGGCGGAAAATCCAACTCCGGCGAGGGCGGCGAGGCACGGGAGCGGCTGAGCAGTGACCGCCGCTCCGCCATCAAACAGGTGGCCTCAGGCCGCTTCGGCGTCACCAGTGAGTATCTGGTCAGCGCTGATGAGATTCAGATCAAGATGGCCCAGGGGGCCAAGCCCGGCGAGGGGGGGCACCTGCCGGGGAAAAAGGTATATCCCTGGATTGCCAGGACCCGGTGTTCTACCCCCGGCGTGACCCTGATCTCCCCGCCGCCCCACCATGACATCTACTCCATCGAGGACCTGGCCCAACTGATATATGATTTGAAAAACGCCAACCGGTTCGCCCGGATCAGTGTCAAACTGGTCAGCGAGGCGGGAGTAGGCACGATTGCCGCCGGCGTTGCCAAGGCCGGGGCGCAGGTGGTGCTGATCTCCGGCCACGACGGCGGTACCGGAGCGGCCCCCCGCAGCTCCATTCAGGGGGCGGGCCTGCCCTGGGAGCTGGGGGTGGCGGAGGCCCATCAGACCCTGATACAAAACGACCTCCGCCAGCAGGTGGTGATTGAAGCCGATGGCAAGCTGATGACAGGCCGGGACGTGGCAATTGCCTGTATGCTGGGGGCGGAGGAATTCGGTTTTGCCACTGCGCCCCTGGTGGCCATGGGCTGCTGCATGATGCGGGTGTGTAATCTGGACACCTGTCCCGCCGGTATTGCCACCCAGGACCCAGAGCTCCGGAAGCGGTTTTCCGGCAGGCCTGAGTACGTGGAGAACTTTATGTATTTTGTAGCGCGGGAGCTGCGGGAGTACATGGCCTCCCTGGGCGTACGGACCGTGGACGAGCTGGTGGGCCGGTGCGATTTGCTGCGGGTTCGGGAAAAACTGATAACTCGCCGGGCGGAGGCCCTGAATCTGGACGCACTGCTGCAAAATCCCTGTGGTGACCATGTGCCCCACTTCGACCCCGCCGCAGTCTACGACTTTCAGCTGGAGAGGACGGCGGATATGCGGGTGCTGATGGAAAAACTGGGAAAAAGTCTCAGGGACAGGAGGAGCGGGCGTCTGGATATCCGGATTTCCTCCACGGACCGGGCTTTCGGCACCCTGTTCGGTTCAGAGATCACCCGAACCTGCGAAAACGGCCTGCCGGAGGACAGCTATGTCATCACCTGCCGCGGCGGCGGCGGGCAGTCCTTCGGGGCATTTATCCCCAGGGGGCTGACGCTGGACCTGGAGGGGGACTGCAACGACGGATTCGGCAAGGGCCTCTCCGGCGGCAAGCTGATTCTGCATCCGCCGACGGGGGGGACCGGGTTTAAGCCGGGGGAGAACATCATCGTGGGCAACGTGGCTCTCTATGGAGCCACCGGCGGCAAGGCCTTCATCAACGGTATGGCCGGAGAGCGCTTCTGCGTCCGCAACTCCGGTGCCTCCGCTGTGGTGGAGGGCGTGGGCGACCATGGCTGCGAGTACATGACCGGAGGCCGGGCAGTGATCCTGGGGCCCACCGGGAAGAACTTTGCGGCGGGCATGTCCGGAGGCGTGGCCTACGTGCTGGACGAACGGCATGATTTGTATCTCCGCCTCAATAAGGAGCAGGTTCAGGCTGCGGAACTGACAGAGGCCCACGATATTGCGGAGCTTCGTGCCCTGATTGAGGAGCATGTAGCCGCCACCGGTTCCCCCAGAGGGAAGCAAATTCTGGCGGCGTTCCAGTCCTATATTCCCTGCTTCAAGAAGGTCATGCCCAGAGACTATGACCGGATGCTTCGGGCTATTGCCCAGCAGGAGGAAAAGGGAATGAGCCGGGAGCAGGCGGAGATCGAGGCGTTTTATGCCACCGCGAGAGGATAAGGAGGGGTGACGATATGGGAAAGATCACTGGATTTTTGGAATATGACCGGCGGGAGCTGGCGGACCGCCCGCCGCTGGAGCGGGTCCGGGACTGGGAGCCCTTCCGCATCCCCCTGACGGCGGAAGCCCGCCGGGAACAGGGAGGGCGGTGTATGAACTGCGGCGTCCCATTCTGCCAATCCGGCATCCGGTGGGAGGGGCGGGACTTTGGCTGTCCCCTGCATAATTTGATTCCCGAGTGGAACGACATGATCCATGCGGGGAACCCCTCTCATGCCCTGAGCCGCCTGCTGAAAACCAATAATTTCCCGGAGTTCACCGGGCGGGTCTGTCCCGCGCCCTGCGAGGGGGCGTGCATCTGTGGAATGTACGGCGATGCCGTGACCATCCGGGACAACGAACTGAGCGTCATAGAGGAGGCCTTTGCCGCCGGGGCGGTGCGGCGCCGCCGTCCGCCTCAGTGGTCGGGAAAGAAGGTGGCGGTGGTGGGTTCCGGCCCGGCGGGCCTGGCGGCGGCGGACCAGCTGAATCACCGGGGCCACTCTGTCACCGTTGTGGAGCGGGAGGAGCGGCCCGGAGGGCTTTTGACCTACGGCATTCCCAATATGAAGCTGCCCAAGGACATCGTAAAGCGCAGAATTGACCTGATGACGGACGAGGGGGTCAGCTTTGTCACCGGTGTGGATGCGGCGGACCCCCAGGTGGCCCAGAGGCTGCTGCGGGACTATGATGCGGTAATCCTCTGCTGCGGCGCGGAGCGGCCCCGCCCCCTTGGATTGGAGACAGAGGGAATCTCTGGCATCTGCTACGGCACGGAGTTTTTGAAGGCCGCTGTGGAACAGCGGCAGTTTGGTAAAACGCCCGCCGTTCCCACAGCGGAAGGGCGGGACGTGATCATCATCGGTACCGGCGACACCGCCTCCGACTGCGTGGCCACGGCCCTGCGGCAGGGATGCCGGTCCATTGCACAGCTGGTGCGCCGTCCGGAGGCAGACTACCTGCAAAACGGTGTTCTGCCCCGGGACTGTGCCCATGAGGAGGCTGCTGCCCTGTTTGGAGAGGATCCCAGGCGGTTTGGCGTGCAAATTAAGGAGATCCGTGTGGAGAACGGCGCACTGACCGCCGTGACCACCACGGAGGGAGACGCTCTGCCCTGCGGGCTCCTGATCGCCGCCACCGGCTTTGCCGGATGCGCGGGCGAAGTGTGCAAGGCCTTCGGCGTGGCCTGGGAAGAGACGGTCCGGACTTCGGAGGGCGGCTTTGCCACCACCGTGGAGAAGGTCTTTGCCGCCGGGGATATGCGCCGGGGCCAGTCTCTTGTGGTATGGGCCATCGCGGAGGGGCGGAGTGCCGCCGCGGAGGTGGATGCGTACCTCAATGGCTGCACCAATCTTGTACGGGTGGTATAGGTTCTGGAAAGAGAAATGCCCATCGTGGAAAGTTCATGAAAAATTTTTCGCGGCAGCGGAATTTTCCGGTGTTTCGGCCAAGATTTCTGAAACCCCTGAAAAATGATTGACAGGGTCCCGGCGAGGGCGTATAATGCCCCCATAAAGGCAAAGGCGTCTTTAGGGAGTATTCCCGGAAGGCGCCTTTGCCCTTTTTATGCGATGATCGCGGAAAGGGTGAACGAACATGGCAGCACTGCCAGAGTATTTCGGAAGTTTGGTATTTGATGATCGGGTGATGAAAGCGAATCTGTCCGCCGAAGTGTACCAGTCTCTTCGCAGGACCATTGATGAGGACGCGAGGCTGGATATTGGCGTGGCCAACGCGGTGGCCTCCGCTATGCGGGATTGGGCGGTGGCCCATGGGGCAACCCACTTTACCCACTGGTTTCAGCCCCTTACCGGTGTTACCGCCGAGAAGCACGACAGTTTTATCTCACCCGCTCCGGACGGCGGCGTCATCATGGAGTTCTCCGGCAAAGAGTTGATCCGAGGAGAGCCGGATGCCTCCTCTTTCCCATCCGGCGGACTGCGGGCCACCTTTGAGGCACGGGGCTACACCGCGTGGGACCCCACCTCCTACGCGTTTATCAAGGACCGGACATTGTGCATTCCCACCGCCTTCTGCGGCTACAATGGTGAGGCGCTGGACAAGAAGACGCCTCTGCTGCGCTCCATGGAGGCGCTGAACCGACAGGCGCTGCGCATTCTGCGCCTGTTTGGAAACACGGAGGTAAAGCGGGTAAGCACCGCTGCGGGCCCGGAACAGGAGTATTTCCTGGTGGATGCCAAGCTGTGGGAGCAGCGCCGGGACCTGCGCTTCACCGGACGCACGCTTTTCGGCGCCCGGCCTCCCAAGGGACAGGAGATGGATGATCACTACTTTGGCACGATCAAGCCCCGGGTGGCCGCCTACATGGAGGATCTGAATCAGGAGCTTTGGAAGCTGGGCATCCTGGCCAAGACCCAGCACAACGAGGTGGCTCCGGCTCAGCATGAACTGGCCCTCATCTACTCCACCACGAATGTTTCCACAGACCACAACCAGCTGACTATGGAGATCATGCAGAAAGTAGCCGCCCGCCACGGCCTGGTCTGTCTGCTCCACGAGAAACCCTTTGAGGGCGTGAACGGCTCCGGCAAGCACAACAACTGGTCGTTGTCCACTGACGCCGGCGTCAATCTCCTCTCTCCCGGAGAGACGCCCTATGAAAACGCCCAGTTCCTGCTGTTTTTGTGCGCCGTTATCCAGGCGGTGGATGACTTTCAGGACCTTCTGCGCATCTCAGTGGCTACCGCCGGAAATGACCACAGACTGGGAGCCAACGAGGCTCCGCCCGCCGTGGTGTCCATGTTCCTGGGCGAGGAGCTGACGGCCATTCTGGACGCAATCGAGCATGACGCGCCCTACACCGGCGTGAAGGCGGGGAAGGTGAAGCTGGGAGCGGACGTTCTGCCCCGGTTCCGCCGGGATACCACTGACCGCAACCGAACCTCGCCCTTTGCCTTTACGGGAAATAAGTTTGAATTCCGCATGGTGGGTTCCTCGGACTCCATCGCCTGTGCCAACATTATGCTCAATGCCGCCATGGCCGAGAGCCTGAAGCGCTTTGCCGATCAGCTGGAGGGAACAGGGGACTTTGAATCCGCCCTGCAGGGCCTGATCCGTGATACCATTCGTGACCACAAGCGGATTATCTTCAACGGCAACGGCTACGATGCCGCCTGGATCGAGACGGCTGTCGGTCAGAGGGGGCTGATGAACTACCCCAGTACGCCGGACTGCGTTCCCCATCTGCTGGACCAGAAGAACGTGGATATGCTCACCTCCCACGGCGTGTATACCAAGGCGGAACTGGTTTCCCGCTGCGAGGTCACGCTGGACAACTACTGTAAGACCATTTTCATTGAGGCCAGGACCATGGCGGACATGGCCCGTACCGAGATCCTTCCCGCCATACAGGCATTTGCTGCCGACACCGCAAGGGCAGCGGCCGGCAAAAAGGCGCTGAGTCCCAGCTGTGCCTGTGCGTATGAGATGGCGTTGGTAGAGAAGCTGTCCGGTCTCACAGATCAGATTGACACCGGGACAGCGGAGCTGGAGCGGCTGGTGGAGGAACTGGCAGGAGCCGGCGATATAAGGACGGAGTCCGAGCGCATCCGGGACCGGGTGCTGCCGCAGATGGAACGGCTGCGCCGGGCTTGCGATGAGGCAGAGACCGTCACCGCAAAGAAGTACTGGCCATTTCCCAACTATGGCGACCTGCTGTTTAGTGTGAGATAACAGGGGGAACGGGACCGGGCGGCAATATCCTCTGAAGAGCAGGAAGCTGTTTGGGAAATGGGGAACAGCAGTTTCCAAATAACTAAAAAAACTGCAAAAAGCCGCGGAGTTCTGTCGACTGACAGGACTCCGCGGTTTTACATGGAACACAAAGATGACGGCCGTCATTTTTCTGGACACGTGGCCAATGATGTTCATATAGCGCAGTCCCTCCGCCGATTTCTTTTCGTAATGGGAGGTACCGCAATGTCATCAGAGGAAAAGGCCTTCAGGTAGAAGGACTACCAAAATCGTTTCTTCTTCATAATCCACAAGCAGAGGAACACGATCAGCGCACTGCCAATGATGACCGCTGGATATCCATATTTCCATGTCAGCTCCGGCATTCCGGTAAAATTCATCCCGTACCACCCGGCTACCAGGGACAGGGGAAGGAAAATCGTAGTCACGATGGTAAGAACCTTCATAATCCGGTTCTGGCGGATGTCTATTTCCGCCTGGAACAGCTCCCGCAGCTGCAGGCCGTATTCCCGGAGCAGCTGTGCCTCGCTGTTCAGACGCCCGATCCGCTTCTCCGCCATGTGGAACATACGAAGTTCTCTTTCGCCGAAGTACCCGTTTTCATTTTCCTGAAACTCACAGACCATATCGTCCAGCTGGGTGTAGTACCGCATCCAGCCGGCAATCTCCTTGCGCAGCGCCGTCATCCTGGGGTTAAACCCCTCCATCCCGCCGGACAGGACCTGATCCTCCAGCTGCTCCAGACGGTCTCCAATGCCTTGGAGGTGGTGCAAATCCTTGGCGATCAGCAATTCTATAAATTCATAAAAAAATCCGCCGATACCGTTTTCCAGGTGTGCGTTCTCTTTCCGGAGGCGCTGCACGGCGGAGCGGGCCGTCCCGGTATCGTCGCACAGTACCACCCATCCGGGAGTCAGAAGATAGCCGAACGCGATGGGAACGCCGTCCCGTGTGCGCCTGGGGGTCACAATCGTTCCGCACAGGCAGTTGTGCCGGGCTTCCGCTTTGCATACACGGGCATCCCGCGCAGAGGGCGTGTGGCAAAGGACACGCTCCAGGCCGGGGATGGAGACGCCCCGCTCCAGTTCCTCCGACGTCAGCAGAACAAGGACATCCCCGTCCATTTTCTTCTCCAGCGGAGCCAAAGCCGCGCTGATATTGTACCGATACATAAGATTGCCTCCCGCATCATGATACTGCCATTGTATCGCGTCCATCTGAAATGGTACACTAAAATATAAAATCGCATATTGTGTGAACAAATATTTGGTATTTTGTAAACGTCAGCACTCTTCTATTGGCAGTACTAATTTGACAGAGTACAACAAAGCTGTTCAAAAGAGGAACGCCAAAAAGGCCTCCTCAACAGGGCATTTTCATGAGATGTAAGAAAGGCGCCCCGGAATCCCCCGATTCCGGGGCGCCTTTTTGTCAACGTGACCGGTTCCGAGTTTGGATTCCCGCTTACAGCAGCTGGACCTGATAGGCTCGCAGCCAGTGATCCATCTGCAAAAAGTAAGCGATCGTCTGAGGCCGGCTCATCAGCTGGCCATACCAGGGCCAGGGACTCTCGTAAGTCAAAAGATTCTCCAGCGCCTCCCGGCGGACCACGGCGAAAAGAGGCGAATTTCCGTCATCCAGCAGCCGGTGCAGCCTCTGGGCGACTGTCTCCAGATAGATGGGGTGAACGGTCTTGGGATAGGGACTTTTTTTCCGATGGAGCACGGATTTTGGCAGCCAGTCCGCCGCCGCGGACCGGAGCAGACCCTTCTCCTGTCCCCCAAGCTCCCGAAGCGCGGGCGGCACATTGTACAAATACTCCACAATCTGCCAGTCGCAAAACGGCACACGGACTTCCAGCGCGCTCCACATGCTCATGCGGTCTTTCCGGTCCAGAAGCGTTTGCATAAACCAGTCCATATTCAGCCGTGTGAGCCGACGGACCCGCTTCTGCTCCGGCGTATCGTCGTCCAGGCAGTCCGTCTCCGCCAGCGTCTTCTGCCAGCGCTGTCGGACAAACTCATCGGCGTCCAATCCCTGGGCGTACTCCGGCGTCAGGAAAGACGCCCGCCAAGCCGTGGACTGCGCCCAGGGGAATCCGTTCTCCGCCCGGACCGCCGGGTCCCGGAACCAGGGATAGCCTCCGAAAATCTCGTCGGCGCACTCTCCGGAGAGGGCCACCGTCACATCCCCGCGCACCTCCCGGCAGAACAGCAGCAGCGACGAATCCACGTCCGCCATTCCCGGAAGGTCCCGGGCCTCCGCGGCGTCATCCAAGGCCGCGGCCACCTGGACGGGATCTAACACCACATTGGTATGCAGAGTATCCAAACAGTCCGCCATCGCTTCGATATAGGGCCCGTCGGCGGAGGGCTGAAATTTTCCGGCGGTGAAATAGCGGTCATTCTCCCGGTAATCCACCGAGAAGGTCCTCAGCCGTTCCCCATGCTCTCCCAGGGCCTCCGCCGCCACGGCGGAAATGACACTGGAATCCAATCCGCCGGAGAGGAAGGTCCCAATAGGCACATCACTGACCAACTGCCTCCGGATGGCGTCCTGGACCAGGTCCCGAACATGGGCCACGGTGTCCGCCTCGTTTTCCAGATGGGGCCGGGCGGTGAGGCTCCAGTATTTCCACGGCCGCAGGCCCTCCCGGTCAAAGACGCCGCACTGTCCCGGCAGCAGTTCCCGTACATTCCGGAAAACCCCCTGCCCCGGCGTCCGGCCCGGGCCGATCAGAAGCAGCTCCGCCGCGCCCTCCGCATCCACCTCCGGCGGAATATCCGGGTGCCGCAGAATTGCTTTGATCTCCGAGGCGAATACCAAGGTTCCATCCGCCGTCACCGAGTAAAAAAGAGGCTTTACCCCCATCCGATCCCGGGCCAGAAACAGCGTTTCCCCATCCCAGACCGCAAAGGCGAAAATGCCGTTCAGGCGGTCTACACACGCGGGCCCCCACTCCATGCAGGCTTTCAGCAGCATCTCCGTATCCGAGTGACCGTCAAACTCCCAGCCCGCTTCCGTCAACTCCCGGCGCAGCTCCGGCGTGTTGTACAGCTCTCCGTTGTAAACCAGGGTGCAGGTCTGGCCGTTTCGGCGGGCGGTCATGGGCTGACGGCCATTTTCCGGGTCCACCACGCACAGTCGGACATGGGCCAGGGCCGCCCGCGGGCTCAGGTAGATCCCGTCTTCATCCGGCCCCCGCCTGCGTAAGACGGACTGCATTTCCAGCAGCGTTTTCTCCCGCTCCCGCAGGTCCTGCTCAAAGTCAATCATTCCGGCGATTCCGCACATATGTTGTCCCTCCTAAAAAACGGGAGCTCGCGAACCATCGCGAGCCCCCTTGCTCGGTACAATCTATGCGCAGAGGCGGCAAAACGTTCCTGACGCCGCTGCGTGGTCCTGTACATGTTGAAAACCTTTGCAATGGGAACTTCGGCACGATACCGCATATGTGAATCATGATTAAGGAAGCAGAGATAGAGTTAAGAGGCCATGTCTTCAAACTCTATCTCTGTTTTATTACATCATATTTTTGAATAGATGGGGTACAATCCTGATTTCATCAGCAATTCCCCGTATAGACAAAAGGCAGGTACTCCCTCGCCACATCGGCCAGCCCGCACACCCGCTCCACCGGTGTGGGCGGCTTGTCCGCCATCCGGTACCGTGGAAAGAACCGGGATAGATGCAGAGGAATATTACAATCCACCGACGCCAGCCACTGGGCCAGGTTCCTGATTTCCTTCTCGCTGTCGTTTTTGCCGGGAATCAGGAGGGTGGTCACCTCCACATGGCACTGCTCCGCAGCCAGGACGATGGAGCGCTTCACCGTCTCCAGATCACCACCCAGCTTCCGGTACCACTCGGGAGTAAAGCCTTTCAGGTCGATGTTCGCGGCGTCGATCAGCGGGAGCAGTTCCCGCCAGGGGGCCTCCTCAAGGGTGCAGTTGGTCACCAGCACGTTAATCATACCCTGCTCATGGATCAGGGCGGAGCAGTCCCGGATGTACTTATAGCCGATCAACGGCTCATTGTAGGTGTAGGCCACCCCGATATTGCCGTAGGGCCGCAGCTCCAGCGCCTTGTCGGCCAGCGCCTCCAGGGACAGCTCCACTATCCCAAGTTCTCCGTCCCCACACATAGAAATCTCATGGTTCTGGCAGAAGGGGCAGCGCAGGTTGCACTCGAAGCTGCCCACGGACAAGATCAGAGCGCCGGGATGGAACCGCCGTAGGGGTTTCTTCTCAATGTGGTCCAGGGCCAGGCTGGTCAGCTTTCCGTAGTTCAGAGGGACAATAGCCCCATCCCGACAGGCCCCGGCCCGGCAGAAGCCGGTCTGTCCCTTGGACAGGCCACAGTGATGGAAACACAGTTCACAAATCATGTGTGACGCACCACCTCGAACCGTTCCAGGATGACCTTCTTCCGAGAGCTGATGCCACCCTTCTGCCGGGCGATATCAATCTGCTGCTCAACTGAATCCACGCCTTCCAGGTCAGACAATAGCAGTCCCCGGCGGCTGCCGCAGGAAACAATCACGCCGTACTTTTTCACGTCCAGCTGGTCTGGGGAGGCAATCGGTTCCGGCTGGCCCAGCACGTCTACGCTGTACTCCAGGCCGTTCAGCTCCGGCACGGTCACCGGCAGGAAGCGGGGGTCCCAGGAGCAGGCGGAGACGGCGTTCTGCACGATCTCCCAGGCAACGTTTTCCGTGGTCGGTCCGGTGGTGCCAATGCAGCCCCGGAGCTGGCCGTGGGCGTGGAAGGAGACAAAATCCCCGGCGACCTGCTCTGTCATCTCAGGGAGCAGATCCTCCGGCAGACGCTCCAGACGCCTTCCTGTTTTCACAAAGGTCTCCAGAGACATCCGGGCCAGCTTGACCCAGGGGTCCTGGTTGGCCTTTTTCTCTGCCAGCCGAGCCCGCTCCATGACCTCACACTGTTTTCCAAATCGGCGGTCCTCGTCCGGGCCGATGACAGTGAACGTGGCCACCCCGTAACCCACGCCGGTGACGCCCTCGTAGCTGAGGAGTTTTGATTCCACAGCCTGACCGTCCAACGCGCCAGCCATGATCTGGAAGGAACGTAGGCCGCACTACGCCGCCTGCTCGCAGAGGGCCGGGTCCATGGTCAAAAAGCGCAGGAAGTCCCCGGCGGCCATGGCCTCGGTGATCTGGCGGTCAAACTCCGGGCCCTCCGGGGCGAAGCCATAGGGGCCGTCATCTCTCAGCTTGTGGGAAAGGTTTCCGCTGGCGACGAACACCGCCCTGCGGCCCAGGGCATTTACAGCCTGGGCGATGCACTGTCCCAGCCGGTAGTGGTCCAGCGGGGAGAATCCGGACAGGCCGATGCGGAGAATGGGACAGTCCACTCCGGCCTCCCGCAAAAAGTATAGGGGCCCAAATGTGCCATGGTCCAGGTATGGGTCTCGCTGTCCCAGTGTCCCGGCTTGGATGCCGACAGCTTCCCCGCAGCGGATGATCTCGCGGCGCAGCGGGGCGTCATACTCTACACGCAGTTTGGTCTGGGCCGCGCCAAAGGCGGACATACCGCCCGATGCGCTCTTGCCTGGGGAGATGTGAAAGTAGTCGGCGTACATGATCTGGTGGGGAGAGGTGATGATCAACACCTCCGGTTTCCAGGCCGCCACTTGTTTCGCGGCAGTCCGGTAGACGTCGATGGTGGCCTGGACCTCCCGCTCCCGCCCGCGTCCCACCGTGGGAATAATGAGCGGCGGGTGAGGGACGATGATTGCGCCAAGAATAGACATATCAGTTCCTCCCTGTCTAAATGTTTGCTGCACCAGTGTCTCCAAAGATAGAGCAGTACTCACTGACGGTTCAATTCCTCTTTCAGCCGCTCAATGACTTGCGCTTTCAGATTCTCGTCCAAGGCCGCTTTCACTTGCTCAATTGCCGCGTCCCGATCCCTCGCAGCCTGCGCCGCCCAGGTCTTGAAAACCTCCTCGCTCATATTTCCTTTCATGTACCTGGCATAGTACTTTTTATACGCTCGCTTGTAGAGCTTCCAGGTGTCCTCGTCCTGAATTTTTTCTCAAAAACCGCCCGCGCCCCGATCTCCCGGCAGGTCTGCTCCGTCTCACCGGGAGCGATGCGCTCACAGTACATCGCCCGGTCTCCCTGCTCATGGAGAAACCAGCGCCCGCACAGCCGGCACTGCCGGGGCGCGCTGCCGCGGAGGATCGCCTTGCCCAACTCCACGAAGAGGAAGTCGTGTAGAGAGGAAAAGCTGTACCGCTCTGTCATAATTCCAATGCGGCCATCCGTTGGATGAAATGCAAAACAAACCGAACAGCCAGCCGCTTGCTCCTCCGGACAGAGAAACGCCACCGCGTCTATTTCCCGCTCTCTCACGTAGGGCTTGAGATGACTGCCGAACGTCTGAAGCTGCTGCTCCAGCTCCCGCATCAGGGGGATGCCGTCGTTGGAAACCTCCCCGATTTCCTCTCCAATAAAAAACTCCATCACCGCGGCAGCGTATTTGAAAGGTCCCTGTTCTCCGATCCAATATTCCGTATCACCAAAGTCCACAGTCAATGGGAAAGTAAGTCTTGGAAAATTCATCAGAAGTTCTCCTCTCGCAGAATAGACGATTATTTTATTATTATACATTGGCAATACCATTTTGTTGTGTTACGATAGCCCTGCAGATAGATTGACTATATCACACAGGAAATAAATCATCAATTATTATCTGCACCTGGACAACTGAATACCCATCACCAAAGACGATACTCACCAGGGAAGCGAGGCCAAGATGCTGGAAACAGCCGAGCGCGCCAAGGTCAAAGAAAACGCCGTGGGGGTCAAACAAGACCACAGGGCAGGAACGGGTATGGTGCATGGCCAAGCGAAATCACAGGACAATCGGTGCAAAAAGGCCGCCGAACTGCTGCAACAGCTCAGCGGCCCGCCGCGTTTCGGAAAACACAACTTGATCTGATAACAGTCTAACAGAGCGGCCTCCGAAACGCAAGAAAATTTTTGAAGGAGGTACTGCAATGAAAATGTCAAATTGCAAGAGTTACGATGACCTGCCCCTGTTCCTTAATGCAAGTATGGTATCGCAGGTGCTGGGTGTTTCGCCGTCCAGCGGTTACGAGCTAATGCATACGTCCGGCTTCCCAGTGCTGAGAGTCGGCAGCCGCATGGTGGTTCCCAAGGAGAAGTTCATCCAGTGGGTGGAGCAGAACACAGCTGGAGGGACGCAGCAATGAGGCGGCGTGCAATGCCTATCAGCTGGCCCCGCCGTGACCCGCGGCACTACCGATTCGCTATGCCCAATTTGGTGTGGGAATACAAACTCAAGCCAATTGAGTTCCTGATTTTTTCCTACCTCTGCTATTGCAACTCCACCAGTACGCTCACTCCGGAGACAATCGCAACAGGCGTATACATGACAGCGATCACAGTGAAAAAGTATCTGAACAGCCTGGTCGCTAAAAAACTCGTCAGCGAAGATGGTATTCCTGTGTTCAAGTGCGAGAACGCGAATTTTTTCACTCTGCCCAACGAGGTCTTCCTGCTACGGCTTCCACCCTCTGCGTTTATGGTCTACGCCTACCTGCTGCTAATCGAGGACCGGCGGACGCACACCTGTCACCCCAGTTACAACACCATCGCCGCCGCAACAGATCTGACAAAGAACACTGCGATGAAAAGTGTCAACACGCTGTTGGAAACGGGACTCATCACTGTGGAGTCCAGCAGCTATTTTGACAAGCACGGGATGAAGTGGAAAGGCAACAACCTCTACACAATCCTTCCGGTGAGGCTGGCGGCAGATGCGTTTCACCAACGGCAGCTTCATCGGCTGGAGCTGGAGGCAGAGTGCAGACGCGTTCTCCAATGGCAAAAGGAATACGACCGCCGTCGCTCCAGAGATGCCTTGTGTGCCCCGATCCCCGCTCTAGCAGCAACTGACCCGTCCCAACAGTGCAAACCGTTGTGCGCCTGTTGAGAGGCGCAAGGCAAGGGACGGAGGAGAGCAGGATAAAAGCGTGCCGCCTTGTTGGCGCCCCGCTGGCCACTTCTGCCCGCAGTGCGGGCGGTTTACGGGGAACGGGGGTGGGGTCACAACCAGAGGAGAAAATGATTATTGAGGTCGCCCAAAGACGTGATCCGCCTGCGGTAAGGTTTTCGGATGATGTCTTTGGGCGAAAAAGGAGCGCTTTTAATGGATAGCAAGAATGAGAACCGATTTCCGCTGCGGCTGGACGATGTGACCCGTTGGAAAATTGAGAGCTGGTACAAGAAGGATGACTGTCAGAGCCGGAACGAGTTCGTGGTTAAAGCGGTGAACTTTTATGCGGACTATCTGGCGGGACAGGTGAATGGCGTTCTCCCCGTGGCCATCCAGTCCACTATCGACGGAAGGTTGGGGATGTTTGAGGATCGGCTGGCTCAACTCCTCTACAAGCTGGCGGTGGAGACGGACATGGGGATCAGCGCTGTTCTGGACTGCATCCAGTTGAACGCTGATTACCTGCGGAAGCTACGTGCAAATAGCGTGAAGAATGTGAAAGCCACCAATGGTCTGTTGACCTTCGAGCAGAAGGTGAGAGATCTGGACAATGGCGCAGAAGGTGATGACCGGTGGCAAGACTAATCGTCAAGAGTCCCTATGTCACGGGCGGCGCTGGTGGTAGCGGCGGGCCGGCAGGTTACCTGAAGTACATCGGAACCCGGGAAGGCGTTGAACTGTTGCCCTCCGGCTACATGGAGTACATGGCAGAGCGCCCACGGTCCCATGGACTGTTCGGCGATGAGGATGCTGTGGATATGGGCGAGGCTATGAAAGAGTTGAATGAGTATCACGGCAACATCTGGACACACGTCATCTCCCTCAAACGGGAGGATGCTGAGCGGTTGGGATACGATCACGCTCCGCAATGGCGAAACCTGATCCGTGCTCACCGCAACGATATCGCCGCGGCTATGAATATCCCGCCCGGTGACTTTCGCTGGTACGCCGCTTTCCATGACGAGGGCGACCATCCCCATATCCACATGATGGCGTGGTCGGCGAAGCCGGGACAGACGTATCTCTCCAAAGATGGCATCCGCAAAATTAAGTCTACATTGACAAACGACATTTTCAAACAGGAACTGCTCCACACCTACGAGCAGAAGTCCTCCTCCAGGGATGAGTTGGTGCGCAGGGCCAGAGAGGAAATGAAAACTCTGGCACAGGAGATGCAGACCAGCCTTGGCAGCCATCCGGAGGTGGAGTCTCTGATGATGACGCTGGCCTCCCAGTTAGAGATGGTCAAAGGTAAAAAAAACTACGGCTACCTTCCCAAAGCAGTGAAGAAAACGGTGGATGAGATTGTTGAGCGGATGGAACAACTGCCCATCATCAGTGAGTGCTATCAGACGTGGTGGGAGTTCCAGTGCCAGATAGAAGATTTTTATTCCGAAAAGAAGCGTCAGCGTCCGCCGTTGTCTCAGCAGAAGGAGTTTCGCCCCATCAAGAATGCGGTCGTCCAGGAAGCGGAGAGCATCCGCATGTGCAAAGTCACTTTTGAAGATGAGAGGATGGAGGAAGGCATAGAGCTCTCCAATCTGTCATACGACTGCTGGGAGCTGTGGATAGTCACGCAAGACGACACCGCTACGATGGCGGACAGAGATGAGGCGACGGCACAGCTTATCGGTATAGCTGAAAGTGGTAACCCTGACGCGCAGTACCTCACCGGCAGACTTTACCAGGACGGTCCGGTGCTGATCCCGGACAGCGTGGAAGCCCAATACTGGTTCGATCAGTCAGCCCAACAGGGTCATGTACCAGCGCAGTATGCTCTTGGGCAGCTGTACCTCACGGATGATCCAGAAGTGCATGACACCAATTTGGGAATCCAGTGGCTGGAGTATGCCGCCCACAACGGGAGCGATCGCGCGGCCTACCGATTGGGCAAAGAGTATCTCAAAGGCAAAATCGTCGGACAGAACACCGACAAAGCGGTGGAGCACCTCACCCAGTCCGCTGAGGCCGGAAACCAGTATGCCCAATACGCTCTCGGCAAACTGTATCTGGATAGACAGGATCGTGAGCAGGCCCACTATTGGTTTACCCAGTCCGCCGCCCAGGGCAACGAGTACGCTCAGTTCTTCCTGGATCGCTGGGACAACCTGAAACCTCCCACAGTGATGCTGTCCGTCACGCGGCTGCTGCACCACATGAGCCGCATTTTTCAAGATCAAGCTCCAGCCCCGTCTGTTCCTGGCGGTGTCCGCATTGACCGCAAACGTCTACAGCAGCTCCGAGAAAAGAAAATCGCTATGGGCCACAAGCCGGACGATCACGAGGAGCAATCCCAGGGACAGTCAATGACGATGGGATAATCAGATGCGGTTGCCGATTGCGACACTGTCTGCAAAGAAAACGAACCGGCACGATTTGAAGGCTAAATGATAACAGTTTGATAACTCTGCCTCCGGCCACTGGCTATTGACCAGCGCCGCTGGTATTATGTGTGGCTTGAAAGGAGGGCGGAGAAAATGCGAAAGATTTTGGAAGATCTGTACTTCGGCAATATCGTGCCCTATGAAAAGCGAATCGCCGCCGGTTCAGAGCTGCGGCATCTGGTGAAACGTGCCGCCGACTGTGAGGCCCGGCTTGCGGAACAGCTCAACGATAGGGGGAAGCAGACACTCGATACCCTCATCGGCACACAACACGAAATCGACAGCACCATGGCAAGGGAATATTTCATCCTGGGCTTCCGTCTGGGCGTCAGGTTGATGGCAGAGTGCATGGACGAGGATGACGGAGAACTGACCGACAGGGGGTGAGACAATGGCAAAGCGCAGACCGTCCGGAGACGGCATGGTACGCAAACGTGACGATGGCCGCTGGGAGGGCCGCATCGTGGTAGAGCATAAGAAAAATGGAGATTCCATTTTCCGCTATCTCTACGCCGACACACAAAAAGAACTGACCGCAAAGCTCCGCCAGAGCATCGACGCTTACCAGGGCGTGGAGCTGACGGAGCAGAGCAGGATGAGCCTTTCCGGGTGGCTGGATCAATGGCTGGACCGGCGCATGGCCGGGACCGTCCGTAGCGATACGTTGGATGGGTACCGGCGGGATTTGGACAACCATGTCAAGCCCCACCTGGGGCAGAAGCAGCTGACGAAAATCACGCCTGCTGATTTGAAAGATCTGTACGCCCATCTCCTGGAGCATGGCCGCATCTCCAGGGGCCGGGGCGATGGCGGCGGTGACAGGCCCGTATAATTCGAGCAATTTTCAACGTCGCTCCCCTCGCGGGGAGCGTGGATTGAAATACTCTCTCAGAGTCCCACTCTCCCCAGCAAAAAGGTCGCTCCCCTCGCGGGGAGCGTGGATTGAAATCACGCTGGATGTGGCGGTGGTCAGGCTGCCCACAGTCGCTCCCCTCGCGGGGAGCGTGGATTGAAATTGCTTATCCGTCAGCCTTGCTGCCATACCACCACGTCGCTCCCCTCGCGGGGAGCGTGGATTGAAATTTCCTGAGCTTCTTCACGGCAGGCGGGCGGCAGGTCGCTCCCCTCGCGGGGAGCGTGGATTGAAATAAAATGGTCGCACTGTCCAGTTCCGCAGCGGCCGTCGCTCCCCTCGCGGGGAGCGTGGATTGAAATGTCTACATCAAGAGGAACACGGGACAGGAGGCGCGTCGCTCCCCTCGCGGGGAGCGTGGATTGAAATCATGGAGAATGGTCTCGATTGCCTGAGCAACATGTCGCTCCCCTCGCGGGGAGCGTGGATTGAAATATATATCATCAATTTAATAATATATAACTCTTAGTCGCTCCCCTCGCGGGGAGCGTGGATTGAAATCGAGAATGACCCGGGAGGAGCGGGAAGAACGACGGTCGCTCCCCTCGCGGGGAGCGTGGATTGAAATGCGGAGGACATCCCCCTGGAGATTGCCGCCAACGAGTCGCTCCCCTCGCGGGGAGCGTGGATTGAAATACGGCCCGGACGCCCGCCGCCCGGGCCCATCTGGTCGCTCTCCTCACGGGGAGCGTGGATTGAAATTGGAATGTGGCGATATTGAGCAAAAAATAGAGGAGTCGCTCCCCCTCGCGGGGAGCGTGGATTGAAATTGAACAAGCCGGATGTAGCCCTGAAAAGCGACCTGTCGCTCCCCTCACGGGGAGCGTGGATTGAAAAAGCTCAACAGTACGAGCTTTACGGATCTTCTCGGTCGCTCTCCTCACAGGGAGCGTGGATTGAAATCCCGGAGTGGAGGTCGTAAACACCAACGCCAAGGTCGCTCCCCTCACGGGGAGCGTGGATTGAAATTCGGCACGGCGGAGATTGACGTGGAGGGCATCGGTCGCTCCCCTCACGGGGAGCGTGGATTGAAATCCGCAACGGGCCACCTGTTTGCTCTTGCCATATGTCGCTCCCCTCACGGGGAGCGTGGATTGAAATAGCAACTTCTTTCCTCTGGAAAACTCAATCAACAGGTCGCTCCCCTCACGGGGAGCGTGGATTGAAATCGGGACGGACGCTGCGTGACAGAGCACGGCCTGGTCGCTCCCCTCACGGGGAGCGTGGATTGAAACAGGCTCGAAAGGCGGCAATGGCGGCAACGGCGGGTCGCTCCCCTCACGGGGAGCGTGGATTGAAATTGCTGGGCGCGGACCTGCTCCGTCCGCTCCATGGTCGCTCCCCCCCGCGGGGAGCGTGGATTGAAATATTGTCCATGTGTTATTTGTTTGATGGAGCGCAGATTGAAATTTGAACGATACATTCAGGGTAAGACTCGGAAAATGCTTGCGAAATAGATCCAAGTCTTTATATCACTTGGCTTTATCGCTGCTTTTGCAATGCATTTCCAAACGGACAGAATGTAGTAAGTGGGTTGCTGACACTATTGGCAATTCCCCGTATAGACAAGCGCCAGATACTCCCTCGCGACCTCGGCCAGCCGATGCACCCGCTCCACCGGCGTGGGCGGCTTGTCCGTCAACCGATACCGTGGGAAGAACCGGGACAGGTGCAGAGGGATCTCTGGATCAATAGCCGCCGACCACTGGGCCAGGCTCTGGATCTCCTCCTCGCTGTCGTTCTCTCCGGGGATCAGGAGTGTGGTCACCTCCACATGGCACCGCTCCGCCGCCAGAGCGATAGAGCGTTTCACCATCTCCAAATCGCCGCCCAGTTTCCGGTACCACTCCGAGGTAAAACCCTTCAGGTCGATGTTGGCGGCGTCGATGATCGGTAGCAGCGCCCGCCAGGAGGGTTCTTCAATCGTCCCGTTGGTCACCAGCGCATTGACCATCCCCTGCTCACGGACCTGAGCGGCGCAGTCCCGGATGTACTCATAACCCACCAGCGGCTCGTTGTAGGTATAGGCTATTCCGATATTGCCGTATGGCCGCAGCTCCAGCGCCTTGTCGGCCAGCGCCTCCGGGGACAGCTCCACTATCCCAAGTTCTCCGTCCCCACACATGGAAATCTCATGGTTCTGGCAAAATGGGCAGCGCAAGTTACATCCGAAGCTGCCCACGGACAATATCCGACTACCGGGGTGGAACCGCCGCAGGGGCTTCTTCTCAATGGGGTCCAGTGCCAGACTGGTCAGCTTTCCGTAGTTCAGCGGAACGATTTTACCGTCCCAGCAGGCCCTGGCCCGGCAGAAACTGGTCTGTCCTTCGGACAGGTCGCAGTGGTGAAAACACAACTCGCAGATCATATGTGCCGCACCACCTCGAATCGCCCCAGGGTGTACTGCTCCCGAGAACTGATGCCGCCCTTCTGCCGGGCGATGTCAATTTGCTGTTCTACTGTGTCCACGCCCTCCAGGTCGGGCAGCAGCAAACCCCGGCGGCTGCCGCAGGAGATGATCACGCCATACTTTTTTACGTCCAACTCCGCCGGGGAAGAGATGGGCTCCGGCTGGCCCAGCACGTCCACGCTGTACTCCAGGCTGTCAAGTTCTGAAACTGTTACCGGCGGGAAACGGGGGTCTCGGGAGCAGGCGGAGACGGCGTTCTGCACGATCTCCCAAGCCACGCTCTCCGTGGTGGGTCCGGTGGTGCCGATGCAGCCCCGGAGCTGGCCGTGGGCGTGAAGGGAGACAAAGGCCCCAGCGGCCCGTTCTGTCATCTCAGGAGGCAAATCTTCCGGCAGACATTCCAGCCGCTTTCCCGTTTTTACAAAGGTCTTCAAGGACAGCCGGGCCAGCTTGACCCAGGGGTCCTCGGAGGCCTTTTTCTCTGCCAATCGGGCCCGCTCCATGGCCTCACACCGTGCCCCAAACCGGCGGTCTTCGTCCGGGCCGGTGACAGTAAAAGTGGCCACCCCGTAGCCCACGCCGGTGACACCCTCGTAGCTGAGGAGCTTTGATTCCACAGCCTCCCCGTCTAACGCACCGGCCATGATCTGGAAGGAGCGAAGTCCGCACTCCGCCGCCCGCTCGCAGAGGGCGGGGTCCATGGTGAGGAAGTGGAAAAAATCGCCCTCCGACATAGTCTCCGTGACCTGACGGTCGAACTCCGGTCCCTCCGGGGCAAAGCCATAAGGGCCATCGTCCTTCAGTTTGTGGGACAGATCACCGCTGGCAATGAACACAGCTCTGCGGCCCAAGTTCTCCACCGCCTGAGCGATACACTGCCCCAGCCGGTAGTGATCCAACGGGGAAAATCCGGACAGGCCGATTCGGAGGATAGGGCAATCCACCTCGGCCTCCTGTAAAAAGTACAGAGGCACAAATGTGCCATGGTCCAGAGACGGGTCCCGCTCCCCCAGGGTCCCGACACGGAGGCCGGCGGCTTCCCCACAGCGGATGATCTCGTCCCGTAGCGGGGCGTCGTACTCTACACGCAGTTTGCTTTGAGCCGCGCCGAAGGCGGACATGTCTCCGGCGGTACCCCGGCCCGGTGAGATGTGGAAGTAGTCGGCATACATGGTCTGATGGGGCGAGGTAACGATCAGTACCTCTGGGTTCCAGGCCGCTACTTGCTTTGCGGCAGTCCGGTAAGCATCAATGGTAGTCTGGACTTCCTGCTCTCGTCCGCGCCCCACGGTAGGAATAATCAAAGGCGGGTGAGGGACAATGATCGCGCCCAAAATAGACATATCAGTTCCTCCCTGTCGAAATGTTTGCTGCACCAGTGTATCCAAAGAGGTCTGCCAAGATTTTTTGGGGAAATTTTGACAATTTATAGCCGTTTCT
>NZ_CANTJS010000013.1 GCF_947654275.1 uncultured Oscillibacter sp.
CCGCCGCTGTTTGAAAATCGGTAGATACCGATTTTCAACTGTGCTGACTATATCATCAGGAGCAGAGCACCAGAAAGAATCGAAAAAAGGGCGCTGAATGTCCAGGCGGAAAAGGGAAGGGAGGAGGCCCTCCGCCGCTTCCGGCACCGGATATGGAACATGCCGCGGATTTCGGTGAAATCCGCGGCATTGGCCGGACGGCGGAAAGAGGCCCATCCTCGTGCTCCGCCGCCCATGAAAGGTCTTGATTTTGCCGGGGGTTTCTCTCCCCGGAAGCGGTCAGGTCAGGGCTTCCAGCTCGGCGGCGACGCCGGCCTCGCAGTCCCGCATGGCCAGGATGGTTTTTTCCATCAGCTCCTCCAGGGACCAGCCCAGCCGCTCCGCGCCCTCCTTGATGACGTCCCGGGAGCAGCCGGCGGCAAACTTCTTGTCCTTGAACTTCTTTTTCAGGGAGGAGACCTCCATGTCGGAGCAGGATTTGCTGGGCCGCATCCGGGCGGCAGCGCCCACCAGACCGGTGAGCTCGTCGGCGGCGAAGAGGACCTTTTCCATCTGATGGATGGGCTCCACGTCGCTGCACAGGCCGAAGCCATGGCTGCACACAGCATGAATCAGCTCCTCGGAGCAGCCGATTTCCGCCAGCAGCTCAGGAGCCTTTTTGCAGTGCTCCTCGGGCCACTTCTCGAAATCCACGTCGTGGAGCAGGCCCACGGTGGACCAGAAAGCGGCGTCCTCTCCATAGCCCAGTTCCCGGGCAAACCAGCCCATGACCCCCTCCACCGTCAGGGCGTGCTGGATGTGGAAGGGCTCGCTGTTGTAGGTTTGCAGCAGCTTCAGGGCCGCCGCTCTCTCAGGATATGCTTTCATGAAACGATCTCCTTTATATCATTATAGTGCAGATAGCAGACAGCAAAATTGCCGGCAAATGCGGGGTATCTCAGCCGCTGCGCCGGCGCGCAAGGAAGAGACTGTTCCCTCCATCCTCCGGCGTGATGCAAAAGGGGGCTTTCTGTTTTCTGCCGCTGGCGTGGAGTAAAATTTTCTATGGCACGGGGTCCGGGTCCCCGTCCAGGGTTACGAAATAGTCATAGTAGGGCAGGAGGAAGGTGAACCCCTGCTTCAGCCGGTCCACGACGTCCCGGCAGAACAGCTCTTCTGTCAGCTTGTCTTCGTGGCAGATGGAAAAGGACTTGGCCCGGTACCAGGGGGCCAGGAGCTCCGAGGGCGCGGGGCCCTTGGGCCGCTTGTATTCCTCGGCGTCCAGACGGAATTCGTCTTGCCTGTTCAGAGCGCGGGTCAGCTTCTCCATGGGCTGGGGGTCCCGGTCCATGCGGGCCCGGAGCTTGGCCATGGTGAGGGCCTTGGGCAGGTAATAGCCCATGCCGTAGGTCCAGCCCTCCGGCATCAGCTCGAACCAGAAGGTAGGTCTGGCGGTCCACTGCTCGCCGGGCTGCTCCACGGAGAACCAGAGGCTTTCCTTATAAGGTCCCCGGCCATGGAGACGGCGGGCGTCCCGGTAAATGCGGGTGACCTTGCCGGTCAGCCCGTAATCCGGCCTCTGCTCCCGGAGGAACTCGTACATCTCGCCGCCCAGCTCCTGCATGGGACGGTAGAAATATTGCAGATATGCCTGCTTGTGCGCCTCGAACCAGGTCCGCTCGTTGTTGAAGCGGATGCCCCACATGAAGTCCACTGTTTCATTGGAAAAGCCAGTAAACATGCCGCGCTCCCTTCGCCGCCGGTTTCCGGCGGCTTTCGACTCTCATAAAATCGAGGGAAGTATACCACAAAAAGCCCCTTTCGGCAAGCTCATTTTTCCGCCGCCGGCGGGTAGGGAATGCGGTAGGGCGCTCCGCCCCGCTGGTCGTATTTTTGCGTGAGCCAGTCCCGCAGAGCCGCTATGCCCTCCTCTGTCCAAGGGAAGGTCTCCGTCTCCACATCCTGGGCCAGCTCAAAGCTGGTGTTTTCATAGACCCAGGCCTGAAGACTGCCGTCGCCGGGCTTGCCCGTCTGCTGAAAGCGGTAGCGGAAGGCCCCCAGGCTTCCGGGATAGATGGAAGCCTTGCTGAAAAACTGGGGGGTGAGAAAGGAAAAATCAGGTTCCGGCATGGGAAATCCTCCTTACTGTGTCCGGTTTGTATCAGATATGAGGCTCCGGCGGTTCAGCCCATGACCGCCCGCAGGGTCTCCAGATTCCCCTCCATCAGGGAGAGGTACGTGGCCCCGGCGTCCAGATCCGCCTGGGACACGTTGTGGCAGGTGTGGAAGAGAGCGGTGCTCGTTCCCGCCGCCTCAGCGATGCTGTCCGCCACCAGATGATTGGAGAACTCAATATACCAGACGGCGGGCAGGTCTTCGTCCCGGACCTTTTCCGTCAGAAAGGCCACCGTGGCCGCCGAGGGCTCCGTCTGAGCCCCGCAGCCGGGGAAGGCGGCGTAATAGTCCAGGTCATAGGTCTCCGCAAAATAGCGGAGGGGGAAGCGGTCTCCGAAGACCATGGTTTTATGGGGAAGCCCGTTGAAAAAGGCGGTAAATTCTCCGTCCAGGGCGTCCAGCTCCCGGGCATAGTCTTCGGCTGCGGTCCGGTAGTCCCCGGCGTGGTCCGGGTCCAGATTTGCCAGGGTTTCCCCCAGGAGACGGGTGATGACGGCGGCGTTTTTCGGTGAGGTCCATACGTGCTCGTCCATCCCCAACACCTCGCCGGGATGGCCGTGGGCTTCCTCGGAATGATCGTGGTCCTCGTGCCCGCCGGTCATGCCCTCCACCGTCTCCTCCTCCAGCAGGTCCACGCAGTCCACCATCCGCAGGCATTCCCCCTGGGGCTCAATGGCGGAGAGGATGGTGTCCACCCAGGCGTCGGACTCGCCCCCCAGATAGATGAAGAGGTCGCAGTTCCGGACCCGGAGGATATCCGCCGGGGTGGGCTCGTAGGAGTGGCTCTCCGCGCCGGGGGGCAGCAGCAGGGTCACGTCCCCGTGGGCTCCGGCAGCGGCTCTGGCAAAGTCATAGGCGGGAAAAACGGCGGCCACGATTTGCAGCCGCCCGTCCTCCGGCTCCGGCGGCGGGGCGGCGCATCCGCACAGCAGCGCCAGGGCGCAGAGCAGGGGAAGGAGCTGTTTCATAAGGGTTCCTTTCTTCTGAGGCAGAGATCAGATTTCCCGGCAGACAGGCCCCTGCATACCGTTTGCAGGGAGCGCCGGTCCTTCGGTTTGGAAGGGATATAAACTGAGAATTACTTTCAAATATACTACGCACCCGGAAAAAAAGCAAGAGTGAATCCCTGCCGGGGCGCGTTCCTTCGCGCATTTTATCAGGTGAGGGGGGCAGGGGACTGGCATCAGGCCTGCGGCAGAGTCCGTCCGCCCGATGATGCCAGGTTTCCGGCAGAGGGGCCGGGACAGCGCCCGGTCCCTGCATAAAAGCCCCAGACGGGACGCTCTCTCCGCTTTCAAAATTATTTGTAAAGGACCCTTGACAAAAGCCGAAGCCTGTGATAGCTTATAGGTAAAGGAACCTTTACATATTGCGGACGGCCGCCGTAGTACGTCACGGAACCTTTACATAATTCTGAAAGGAGGCTTTCATGAGGCATGGAAAACCGTGTGGAACAGCTCCGGAAGGAACGGGGACTGCGGCAGGAGGAATTCGCCAGGGCCATTCGGGTCTCCCGGCAGACGGTCAGCGCCATTGAGACAGGGAAATACAACCCGTCCCTGGAGCTGGCATTTACAATCTCGGATTTTTTTGAACTGCCGATTGAGGAAATTTTCATTCATGAAAGGAAGGATGTCCTATGAAAAAGAGTGATCTATGGGCCGGCATCGGGATGATTGGGCTGGGCCTTTGCTGCCTGCTGGCGGCGCTGCTGCTGGACACGCCGCTGGACAGCGTGCTCTGCGGCCTCTTCGGGGCCCTCACCGCACCCGGTATTGTGCAGATTTACAAGTATTTCATGTGGGGCCGCAGTCCGGAGTACCGGGCGAAGCTGGAGGAGGAGCAGATCGACCTCCGGGACGAGCGGAAGGAGATGCTGCGGAACAAATCCGGGCGAATCGCCTATGTGATTGGCCTTCTGGCCGCAGCGGTATCCATGACGGCCTTTTCCGTCCTGGGAACCCTGGGGATTGTGAGCGAGGCTGCCAGCCGTCTGATGATTCTGTTCCTGGCGGGTTATATGCTGTTCCAGCTTGCGGCCGGGCGGATCGTCTACCGCCTGCTGGCCCGGAAATACTGAGCCGTCCCATCAGGGGAAGCGGCGGCCCCGGTTTTTCACGACCCTGCCGGGGTATTGACAGGACGCACAAAAAAAGAACCATTCTTTACAGCTTCTTTACAATTAGAACCGGCAAACTCTCTTGACACCGAATAGCCGTCTGGTTATAATAAGTGACAGCCTGTCATAAAGCGACAGACTGTCACTTTTCCTGTAAAGGAGGGAAATCATGCGATGTGCACGGAGACCTTTCTCCGCCTGCCAGAGGAGAAGCGAACCCGTTTTCTAAACGCGGCGTGGGAGGAGTTTACCTCCACCCGGTTCGCGGATGTTTCCATTAACCAGATTGTCCGGAAGGCCGGGATTCCCCGGGGGAGCTTCTATCAGTATTTTCTGGACAAGGAAGACCTGTTCGCCTATCTGCTGGAGGAGGTGCGGGAGCACGTCAAACGGGAGTACCGCCGGGCGCTGGAGGATGCCGGAGGCGACATGTTCCAGGCCCAGCTGAACTGCTTCGACCGGCTGACCTCTCAGGAACTGGCGCTGGACCCCATGATGAACCGCTGCGTTCTGTTTCTGCGGAACAACCAGGGCGTGGACATCCAGAAGCTTCTGCCCACCCGGCCCGGCCAGAGGCTGATGGACGGCCTGTGGGACCTGATGGACCTCAGCGGGCTCCGGGAGCGGAACGCGGACTATGCCCGGGTGGTGTTCAGTCTGCTGATGGCGGCTCTGGGCAGCGCCTTTATGGACGCCATGCTCCGATCGGAGAACTGGCAGGAGTGCCGGAACGAGCTGGTCATGAAGATGGAGATTGTCAGGTACGGCTGCCTCAAAGAGGCCGCATCCGGCCAAAATGAAAAATCCTCTTGACATTCCAGCGGCTGGAAGGTGTAGAACATAGAAGAGCATTGCGGAGGAACACAGTTAAAACCCGGGAAAATAAAGGAGGAACACATGGACCGGAAAAAAATCGCGCTGCTGCTGGCGGTGGCGCTGACGCTGTGCGCGGTCCCGGCCCTGGCCGGCACGGACGGGGGGACAGAACCCCTGGCGCAGGCGGAAGCCGCCGGCGCGAAGACAGACGGCCTGGAAGAGCAGACGGGAGCCGCGGAGCAGCTGGAAAACGACAGCGCGGAGGGCAAACAGAGCGGCGGCGTCTGGCAGGAGGGCTATGACGGCACAAAGCCCTGGATTTCCAGCGCGGATGATGAGCTGGCATTCACAGGGGAGACGGATTTCCGCTATCTGAGCTTTAACGACCTGCGGGAGCGGGTATTGGACAACAGCCTGACGGCGCTGATGATGGAGGAGTCCATTGCCTCCATTGACGCCATCGACTTTACAAAGATGTATAATGAGCTGGCGAGCCAGCTGGGCAGTCTGGAACGGGCTCAGGACATGTATGCGCAGATTCCGGTGGCCACGCCCATGGAGGGGGCCATGCAGGGCTATGTGATTTCCAACCTGGCCAGCTCCTACGGGTCTTTGTCCAACACCGTGTCGGATCTTGCCACCGGCAAGCTCCAGAAGGACTATGACGCCGCCAAGCGGCAGCTGGAGAACGCCAGGGATCAGCTGGTGATTGGCGCGGAATCCCTCTACATCGCCACCCTGGAGCTGGAGCAGACCAAGGGAACTCTCCAGCGGAATTTGACGGCCCTGGACCGGACGGTGGCGGAGATGGAGCTCCGCTACCAGCTGGGGCAAATCTCAGCCCTGACCCTGGAGCAGGTAAGGAATGGCCGGGCCGCCCTCCAGAGCAGCCTGAGCACCGTGGATATGAACCTCAGGCGCTGCAAGATGCAGCTGGAGTCCATGACCGGGGCGGGCATGGAGGGCACCCTGCGGCTGGGCCCCCTGCCGGAGCTCAGCGACGGCCTCATTGATTCCATGGACCTGCGGACGGACCTGGAGGAGGCGGAGGAAAAAAGCTATGACCTCTTTGCTGCCCGGAAAAAGCTGAAGGAGGCCTCCGACACCTATGACGACGCCCAGGCCTCCTATTCCAAGGATACATACAATCTCCGCTCCGCCCGGCACACCTATGAATCTTCAAAATATGAATTCCAGTATACCCAGCAGACCTTTGAGATGAATTTCCGCAATGCCTACAACACCGTGAAGGATTACCGGCAGGTCCTCAGCGCCTCCCGGACCACGCTGGCCTTCCAGGAGAGCACCTATGCCTCCATGGAACTGAAATACCAGCAGGGGAACATCTCTCATAACGCGCTTCTGGACGCGGCAGATGACCTGGCGGAGGCCAAGGAGGCCGTCGCCACCGCACAGCGCAACCTTTTTACCGCTTACCGCTCCTATTACTGGGCGGTGAACTACGGCGTGATGAACAGCGCCCAGGCCTGACCGGGGAGCCCCGGCGGAAGGGGCGTCCGTATGACAACCGACAATTTGGAGGAACAGCATGAAGAAACAACGTTTAACAGCTCTGGCCCTGGCCGCCGTGCTGGCCCTGAGCCTCACTGCCTGCGGCGGAGGCGGCGAGGAGCCGCCGGAGGAGGAGGCCGGGCCCCAGGGCGTGGCCGTCCAGGTCCAGGAGATTGCGGCAGACACCATCTATGCCGAGAATACCGTCTCCGGCCGCCTGACGGCGGAGGACGAGGATGTGATTATGGTGGCGGTCTCCGCCAAGTGCACGGCGGTCTATGCCGAGGCCGGCGACGAGGTGAAGGCGGGAGACGTGCTGTGCACCCTGGATCTGGCCAGCACCCTGTCCTCCTATGACGCCGCCAGCATTGGCTATCGTTCCGCCGTCCAGAGCTATAACGATCAGGCGGCGGTCTTTGAAAAGCAGATTGCCCTTCAGGAGAAGAACGTCAGCGACCTGAAGGCTCTCTTTGAGATTGGCGCGGCCTCTCAGATGGAGATTGATCAGGCGGAGCTGCAATTGCAGAGCTCCATTGCCACCCGGAACTCCACTCTGGCCCAGCTGGAGGCGGGGATGCAGAGCTCCAAGTCCAATGTGGAGCAGCTGGACACCGTTCTGGAGAATGTGGACGCCCGGGGCAATGTGATTGCCCCCAGCACCGGCACCCTGGTGACCATGAACGCCGTGGAGGGCAGCTTTGTGTCCAACGCAGCCCCGGTGGCGGTGATTGACGGGGTGGAGCAGATGAAGGTGGTGGTTCAGGTCTCCGAGGCCCTGGTGCCCAAGCTGAAGGCCGGAGACGAGGCCGACGTGACGGTTTCCGCCGCCGGCGAGACCTTCACCGCCTCCATCCGTTCTGTGGAGCGGGCGGCCAACGTGCAGACCAAGCTGTATACCGTGACGCTGGCGGCTCCCTCCGGGGTGGACGGCCTGCTGGCGGGCATGTTCGCGGACGTGACATTCCACACCGATGTTTCCGAAAACACCGTGGTGGTGCCCACCGAGGCCATCCTCACCAGAGGCGACGTCCAGTATGTCTACGTGGTGGAGAACGGCGCCGCCAGGTATGTGGAGGTTACCGTGGGCCTCACCGGCAGCGGCGTGACGGAGGTCCTCTCCGGCCTCTCCGCCGGGCAGCAGCTGGTGACGGTGGGCCAGGCCTACCTGAGCGACGGCGACCCGGTCCGCATTGTGGGCGGTACGGACGCGGAAGGCGGCGCGGAGAACGCAGGCGGCGCGGAGAACGTGGACGGCACGGAAACAGCGCCGGAGGACGGAAACGAAACAAGCCCGTCCGGGGAGGACGCATGAATATCGCGAAAGCAAGTATTCAGCATAAGGTGGCGACGCTGCTGGCCAGCATCCTGATCTGCGTCTTCGGCCTGATGTACGCCACCCAGCTGCAAATGGCCCTGATGCCGGACATGGAGATGCCCATGGCGGTGGTGGCCTGCTACTATGTGGGAGCCAGCCCCAGCGACATCGAGGAGCTGGTGACCCGGCCCCTGGAGGGCGCGATTATGTCCGTCCCCGGAGTGGATGAGATTGCCTCCACCTCCTCCGACGGCGTCAGTCAGATTCAGATTACCTATGTGGACGGCACGGACCTGGACATTGCCGCCACCAAGCTCCGGGAGCA
This sequence comes from uncultured Oscillibacter sp., assembly GCF_947654275.1. Taxonomy (GTDB): domain Bacteria; phylum Bacillota; class Clostridia; order Oscillospirales; family Oscillospiraceae; genus Oscillibacter. Next base: position 8,242 of record NZ_CANTJS010000013.1, read on the forward strand.
GTTCGACATGGTGAGCCTCCCGGAGGACGCCATGGACCCGGTCATCATCAATATGAACCTCAGCGCCCTGATGCCCACGGCCATGATTGCCCTGATGGGCGAGGACCTCAGCCGCCTCCAGACCCTGGCGGACGACGTGGTGGTCCCCGCTCTGGAGCGGATCAACGGCGTGGCACAGGTGACGGTGAACGGCGGCACGGAGCAGCAGATCGCCGTGGAGCTGGACCCCACCCGGGCGGCGGGCTACGGCCTGTCCACCTCCTATGTCTCCCAGTTTCTGGCGGGACAGAACCTGATTTATCCCGGCGGCAGTCTGGAGAACGGCACCCAGAAGCTGACCGTCTCCACCGACGCCAAGTTTCAGACGGTGGAGGACGTGGCCAACATGGTTCTCACGCTGCCTACCGGCGGCACGGTGCGCCTGAACGAGGTGGCCGATGTGGCACTGGAGGAAAAGGACATGGAGGCTGTCGCCAAATCCGGCGAATCCGCCTGCGTGGTGCTCCAGGTTTCCAAGCAGTCCTCTGCCAACGAGGTCTATGTCTCCGAGCAGGTGGTAAAGCGGCTGGAGAGCCTGAAGGAAGACAATCCCACTCTGCGCTACAGCACGCCCTACCTGGCCAGCGAGTACATCAATCAGACGGTGGACGCCGCCTATCAGAACATTCTGCAGGGCGTGCTGCTGGCGGCTATTGTGGTGCTCCTGTTTCTCCGCCGGGGCGGGGCCACCCTGACCATTGCGGTGTCCATGCCCATCTGCATTCTGACGGTGTTCCTGCTGATGAACACCTTTGGCCTGACGCTGAACATGATGAGCCTGGGCGGCATCGCCATGGGCGTGGGCATGATCGTGGATAACTCCATTGTGGTGCTGGAAAATATTTACCGCTTTTCCGCCGACGGATACGACCGGGAGAGCGCCTGCATCGAGGGCACAAAGGAGGTTACCAGCTCCGTGCTGGCTTCCACCCTCACCACCGAGGCGGTTTTTGTCCCTCTGGCCCTCACCGGCGGCATGGCGGGCATGATGTTCAAGGATTTCTGTCTGACCATCGCCTCTCTGATCTTCGCCTCTCTGGTGATTTCCCTGACTCTGGTGCCTCTGCTCTGCTATTTCACCCTGGATGAAGAAAAAGTCCGCCGCCGGGAAGCGAAAAAAGCCGCGAAGCGGCCCGGTCCCCTGAAGAAGCTGGCGGAAGCCATCGGCGGGTTCTATATGAAGACGCTGGGCTTCTTTGTGCGGCATCTGTTTTTGGGAATGATGGCCTCTCTGGCCCTGGTGGTCCTCTTCGGCGTCACGCTTATGAATACAAAAATGGTCCTGATTCCCGATATGGACCAGGGGACCGTGAACCTCAGCGTCAGCATGCCCATCGGCTCCCAGCTGAACGAGACCGCCGCCATTGCCGACCGGGTCAGCGCCATTGTGGAGGCGGAGACGCCGGAGATAGAAGAGATGTTTTACATCGCGTCCAACGAATCCGTTACCTTCATGCTGGACGTGGGGTCCAAGTCCCAGCGGGAACGGAGCAGCAACGACATTGCCGCGGGAATCCGGGAAGCCCTCCGGGATATCGCCGGCTGTGAGATCAGCGTCTCCGCCTCGGATTCCGAGGCCATGATGGGCGGCGGGGGAGACATCGCCGTGGTCATCGAGGGAGACGACTACGATACCCTGGAATTCCTGGCAAACGACCTGATTGCCCAGATTTCCGCCCTGCCCGATGCAGTGAACGTAACCAGCTCCCTCAGCGATGAGGTGCCCCAGGTAAAGGTCCGTGTGAACCGGGAGGCCGCCGCCCAGTACGGCCTTACCGCCGCGGCCATCGGCGGGGCGGTCCGGTCGGAGCTCACCGGCTCCACCGCCACCAGAGTTACCGTCAGCGGCCAGGAGCTGGAGGTGGTGGTCCGGGGCAGCGGCGCGGCGGCTGAGAGTCTGGACGCTCTGCGGTCCATGGGCGTGCCCTCCTCCTTTGGCGGGACGGTTCCTCTGAGCTCTGTTGCCAGCGTGAGCGTTGAGCAGGCTCCCCAGGTCATCGTCCGGTCCAACCAGACCCGGCAGGTCACCATCACCGGCGACTCCGTCAGCGGCGATACCTCCGCCATGACCCAGGCCATCTGGGAGATTCTGGGCAGCTATACCTTCCCCCAGGGCTACAGCGTGGAGACCGACGGCAGCTATGAGACCATGATGGAGAGCTTTACCGACCTGCTGCTGGCTCTGGCGGTGGCGCTGCTGCTGGTCTATTTCGTGCTGGCGGTGCAGTTCGAGAGCTTCCTGATGCCCGTTATGGTTATGCTGATTCTGCCGGTTGCCTTCACCGGATCTCTGTTCGGCCTTCCGCTGACGGGGCGGGACCTCAGCATGCTGTCCCTGGTGTCTATCATCATGCTGGCGGGCACGGTGGTCAACTCCTCCATTATTCTGGTGGAGTATATCAAGATCCGCCGGGCCCGGGGCGAGGACCGGGTGACTGCCATTCTCAACGCCTGCCCCCTCCGGGTGCGGCCCATCCTGATGACCACCCTGACCACCATTCTGGCCATGGTCCCCATGGCCATGGGCATCGGGGAGACCAACGAGATGATGGCGGACATGGGCATCACCATGATCGCGGGCATGGTCATCTCCACCATTGTCACCCTGGTCTTCACACCGGTGTACTATTCTGTCATCGACAACCTCAGCCATGTCTTCCGCAGGAAGGATAAGGGTGAGAAGCCCCCCAGGCAGCCCCGAAAGGCTCGAAAAAGTCTGTTCTGCCGCAAGGGCAAGGAGCTTCCGGAGGCTGCCGGAGTCCCAGAAACCGTTCTGCCGGAAAGCATCTGAGCGGACAAAAACAGCGGACCGTCCAAAGGGACGGTCCGCTGTTTTTTGTTGTTATTTTTCAGAGGCTTCTTCAGTCTCCTCCTCCAGCCCCAGCAGCGCCCTGCCGTGGGGACCCATGTGGGGGAGAAGCTCCTCATAGGTCAGGTGGAATACCTGCTCCCCGGCGGCATAGCAGGCCAGCTCATAGGGGGAGAAGGCCACGGTCATGCCCTCCTCGTCAAAGCTGACGGCATAGCTGGTCCAGTTTTCCAAAATCTCCTCGTAATCCTCCCAGAAAAAATCCGTCGGGGAAAGGCTGTTTTCCTGGGCCCGGTTCTGAGCCTGCCGCTTCAGGGCCCGGACCACGGCGGCATGGAACCCGGCGTCGTCGTCCAGAGTGGCGGCGTCGAAAAAAGTGCCGCTGTCCAGGTCAAAGTTCCAGCTTAAAAGTATGGTGTTGCCGTGGGCTCCGCCGGTATAGTTGTGGTATTCCGCCGATACGCTGACCAGCCGCCCTGTCTGATAGGCCGTGCAGGTCAGCTGCTCCACCAGGGGCTGGCCGTTCTGCGCCGGGGCCTGGGCCAGGAGCTCCTGAATGCGGGGCGCGTCTGCCCTCCAGTCCGCAAACCGGAGGTTAAAGGTCTCCGTCAGCTCCAGGGCCCGCTCCTCCTCCGGGTTTTGGGCCTCCAGTATCTGGGAGCCGTCCTCCCGCAGGGCGGACATCTGGGGTACGGTATAATCGCAATAGGCCAGGGTGTTCCCCTTGTAGTCCAGAAAACTCTCCTCATAGCTGCTGTAGTCCAGCTGATAGAAAATTTCCCGAGGGGCCGGCTCCGGCAGGGCGTTTTTCAGGTCAGTCAGCGTCTCTCTGGCGCAGCCCGACAGGGTGGACAGGACCAGAAGCAGCGCGAGCATGGTTCCCATGGAAGTTCCTCCTTTGTTCCCGGCATCTGAGCCCCGGGGTTACAGCATCGCGGGGCCCTCCCGCCACTCTCCGCCGCCCTGAGCGGCGGCAAGGTCGGGATAGGCCAGGGTATATAGATCGGAAGCCCGGACCTCCAGCGAAAACAGCGCCTGTGCCTGGGGGCTCAGCCGCCCTGCGCCGGCGGGCCTGGTCAAAACGGGAACGGCGGCGGTCTTCCGCATCCGCCCCAGCAGGGCGCGGCCCGCGGCGTTGGCGGCCAGGGGCCGCAGGTAGGGGACGTCTTCGGGGAGACCGGCGGGGGGGAGGCCCAGAAAGGCCCACAGGACCATCCGGCGGAGCCGGGCGTGGGCATAGCGCTTGGTTTTGGCGGAGGCAAGCAGCTCTTCCAGAGAGGCGGCGGTGCGGCTGGCCCGATAGAGCCGGTTCCCCAGGCCCTCCCGGCCCTGGTCCAGGGCGGCGAAATCCGCCCGGTCCATGGTGCGCAGGCGGGCCAGCATGGCCCGTTCACAGGTCTCCCGGAATACCGGGGCCCGTCCGGCGCGCAGCTCCTCCCGGCAGGCTTCGGCCATGGCGGGAGCCATGTACGAGAGGGCCTGTTCCGTCTCTCCCGCCTGGAGCAGGGCCCGGATGGCGGAGGCGGAGGGGAGGGGGGAGGCGGTCCCCGGCTGGTCATGGGCCCCGCCGGTGCGCTTTACCGTCAGGGGGCGGATGGAGCGGTTCAACCGCAGCAGCTCCTTGCAGTATTCCACGCCCAGGATATTGTTGGGCTGTTCCAGAAGAGCGGCGTCCGTCGGGGAGAGAAGCGCCGCGGCGGCCCGCTGGCGGGCGGCGGCGAAGCTGTCGCCCTGTGCAAGCTCCTGCTTCAGCAGGGGCGGGAAATCTTCCGACAGCAGGGCGGCGGCCAGGCGCTCCAGCGCCGCGCTTTCGCCGCATTCGCTGCCGAAAGCCAGACGGGTCACGAGGCCGGAGGCCGCCAGGGTCCGGACGGCCCCCCGGGCGAACCGCTCCGCCGAGGCGACGGCCCAGGGCAGGGGAAGCTCCAGCACCAGGTCCGCCCCGCTTTGGACGGCGGCGGCAGCCCGGGCGTGCTTGCGGAGGAGGGCGAAGTCCCCCCGCTGGACGAAATTCCCGCTCATGACGCAGATAACGGCGGTTTCAGGGCCCAGCAGGCGGCGGGTTTCCTCCAGAAGACGCACGTGGCCCATATGGAGAGGATTGTATTCTGCTATGATACCAGCGGTCTCCACAAAATTCCCCCTCAAAGTAATGACAAAAAAGTGACATTTTGGTAAAAAGCGGTTGTAAGTGAGAAAAAGTCTGGTATAATGAAAATGGGACAACGGGAGAAGCGCTGTCCCTGGAACTACATCTTATATGAATTTGGAAAAACCCGCAAGGTTTTTCTGAAAAGAAGAGGAGACGGTCAATCATGAACATTCTTGTCATCAACGCAGGCAGCTCTTCCCTGAAGTACCAGCTGCTGGACCCTGAGAATGGCGTCCTGCTGGCCAAGGGCCTGTGCGAGCGGATCGGCATCGACGGCAAATTCACCTACAAAGCGGAGGGGAAGAACACCCTGGACGCGGTGGACGTGGCCATGCCCACCCATTCCGAGGCCATTCAGGCGGTGCTGAACGCCCTGACGGACAAAGAGAACGGTGTTGTGTCCTCCATGGCGGAGATTGGCGCGGTGGGCCACCGGGTGGTCCATGGCGGCGAAAAATTCGCCTCGTCCGTCGTGATTACCGGCGAGGTGATGGCGGCCATTGAGGAGTGCAACCCCCTGGCCCCCCTCCACAATCCCGCCAACATCATCGGCATCAGGGCCTGCCAGTCCCTCATGCCCACCACGCCCATGGTGGCTGTGTTCGACACCGCCTTCCACCAGACCATGCCCCCCGCCGCCTATATGTACGCCCTGCCCTATGCGTATTATGAAAACGACAAGGTCCGGCGGTACGGCTTCCACGGCACCAGCCACAAATATGTGGCCGGACGGGCCGCCGCCATGCTGGGCCGGCCCATTGAGGAACTGAAGCTGATTTCCTGCCACCTGGGCAACGGCTCCTCCATCACTGCCGTCAGCGGAGGAAAGAGCGTGGACACCTCCATGGGCTTCACGCCTCTGGCCGGCGTGCCCATGGGCACCCGTTCCGGCGACCTGGACGCGGGCATTCTCCAGTATCTCATGAACAAATACCAGATGGGCATTGACGAGATGCTGAACGTGCTGAATAAAAAGTCCGGCGTGGAGGGCCTCTCCTGCGTGTCCTCCGACTTCCGGGATCTGGAGTCCGCGGCCGGTAAGGGAGACGCCAAGGCCGCGCTGGCCCAGGAGAAGTTCGCCTATGAGGTCCGCAAGTACGTGGGCGCTTACGCCGCCGCCATGGGCGGGGTGGACGCGGTCATCTTCACTGCCGGCGTGGGCGAAAATGACAAGGCCATCCGTTCCATGGTCTGCCAGGGCCTGGAGTACATGGGCCTGAAGCTGGACGCCGGAGCCAACGATGTCCGGGGCAAGGAGACGGTGATTTCCACCGCGGATTCCAAGGTGAAGGTTCTGCTGATTCCCACCAACGAGGAACTGATGATTGCCATGGATACGGCGGCCCTCGTAAAATAAGAGTTCGGCAAGAGTCAGAATTTCCGGCAGGCGGCAAATCCCCCGCAGGGCCCGCCGCCGGTTCTGACGAATGCTGAAAAAAGCCCTGCCCATTCATTGGGCAGGACTTTTTGCCGTTGGGCCGGATGGCTGCGCCAGCCCCGGAAGCTCCCCGCCTCTGCCTGAAAAGGAACCGTCCTTTTCAGCCCCGGCGGCGATATCCGAAAAGGCGCGGGGAAGAGGTTTCTTCCCTGCGCCTGCCGGAACGCGCCCTGCCGGAACAGACCGTCAGCAGGGGTTTTCGATGTTCATCTGGTGTCCGCTGTAGTTGCCGGAAATCTCCCGGGCCTGGAACTTGGCGGCCTCCACCAGCTTGGCGAAATCGACGCCGGTATCATAGCCCATTTCGTTGAACATCCACACCGTGTCCTCGGTGGACAGGTTGCCGGAGGCGCCGGGGGCGAAGGGACAGCCCCCCAGGCCGCCCAGGGCCGCCTGGATGTGGGTGACGCCGGACTCCACCGCCGCCATGGAGTTGACCATGCCGCAGCCCCGGGTGTCGTGGAAGTGGACGCCCAGCTCCACCTTGGGGAATGCGGCCTTCACCCTGGCAATCAGCTCCTTGACCTGGGCGGGGTCGGCGATGCCGATGGTGTCGCACAGGCAGCAGGTGGTCATGCCGGCGTCGGCGTAATCCTTCAGGAAGGCCACCACGGCGTCATAGTCCCGGTATTTGCCCTCGAAGGGGCAGCCGAAGGCTGTGGCCAGGTCCACGGTAACATCCAGGTCGGGGAAGGCCGCCCGGATTTCCCTGTAGGCCTCCAGGGACTGTTCGTGGGTACGGTTGATATTGGCCTTGTTGTGGCTTTTGCTGAAGGAAACCACATAGCAGACCTTCCGCAGGCCCAGGTTGTAGGCATTTTCAGCGCCCCGGAGGTTGGGAACCAGGGCAAACAGGTCCAGCTCCGGATACTTCTCCAGAACCGCCCTGGTGACGTCGGCGGCGTCCGCCAGCTGGGGAATGGCCTTGGGGCTGACGAAAGAGGTGTATTCCATGTGGGTCACCCCGGCGTCCGCCAGCCGGTCGATGACGGCCAGCTTCTGTTCGGTGGTGATGGGGGCGCACTTTACGCTCTGGAAGCCGTCCCGGGGGCCGACTTCAACGATGTCGATTTTACCCTTGTGTACCGTGCTCATGACGCTGCCTCCTTATTAAATAACGCCTTTTTCCTTCAACTCCGCCAGTCTGGCCTCGTCCAGCCCCAGCAGCTCGCCGTAAACGCCGGCGTTGTCCTCGCCCAGCAGCGGCGCGGCCTTCCGGGGATAGGATTTGGTGCGGGTCAGCTTCTGAGGGCAGGCGGTGATGTGCAGCTTGCCGATGCCGGGCTGCTCGATTTCAGGGAACATATCCCGGGCCCCGGCGATCTGGGGGTCCTTCACCAGCCGGTCGATGGTGTTCACGGCGCAGGCGGGGCATCCGGCACCGTTGAGCATGGAGTCGATTTCGTCGATGGTATACTGCTCCGTCCAGGGGCAGATGATCTCCCGCAGGGCCTCGTGGTTGGCCACCCGGTCCTTGCTCTCCAGGAAGCGGGGGTCGCTGGTCAGCTCCGGCATCTTCATTACGTCGCAGAGGATGGAAAACAGCTTGTTGTTTCCGGCGGCAATGACCACGTCGCCGTCCCTGGCGGGGAAGACGTCATAGGGGTAGGTGGATTCATAGCGGTTGCCGATGCGCTGGGGGATGCGTCCGGTGGACTGGTAGATCATGGTGATATTCTCCATGGCGGAGGCCACGGAGTCCACCAGGGCCACGTCCACCTTCTCGCCCAGGCCGGTTTTCTGCCGGTTTACCAGAGCCGCCAGAACGCCCACGGTGAGGTTCAGTCCGCCCAGCACGTCGCCCAGGGGGGTGCCGGTGCGGGTGGCGGGGCCGCCGGGCCAGCCGGTGGTGCTCATCATGCCGCCCATGGCCTGACCCACGATGTCATAGCCCGCCCGCTTGCTGAAGGGGCCTGTATGGCCGAAGCCGGAGACCGCGCCGTAGATAATGGCGGGGTTGACCTCCTTCAGCACGTCATAGCCCAGGCCCAGCTTTTCCATGGTGCCGGGACGGTAGTTCTCAATCACGATGTCGGCCTTCTTAACCAGCTCCAGGAAGAGGGCCTTGCCCTCCGGGGCTTTCAGATTCAGGGTGCAGCCCAGCTTACTGCGGTTGAAGTTGGCGTAATAGACGCTGTTGTCATTGACAAAGGGGCCCATTTTCCGGGTGTCGTCGCCGCCGTTGGGATTTTCCAGCTTGATGACGGTGGCTCCCATGTCCGCCATCATCATGCCGCTGTACGGGCCGGCCAGCACCCGGGTCAGGTCCAGAACGACAATGCCCTCCAGCAAACCTTTTTCGTTTGTCATAATCAAAGACCTCTTTCCTGTTTTTCCTGTTTTTTCCGGTTCACATGTTCCTGTTTTAGTTGGCTGCTTCAAGCAGCGGAACGCGCCGTTCGCCGCGGCGAGGAGCGGCGGGACCCGTCCTGTAGAAATTCGCTGTGAAACCTATGAAGCAAATCCCATGCCAGCTATATTCCGCCGCTTTCGCGCCGGATGCCTTTCCGTGGGACAGACAGGGAAGGAGGGAGGGGGTCTGCGTCGGAACCGGCGGCATTTTGGCGTAACATGTAACAAAATGATACGAAACTGTTCTATTGTGAAACGGGTGAAACGAATGCCGCCGGGTTTATGGAATGCCGTCCGGGAGAAACGGGAACCATCATGACAGGTTCGGAAAAAATTTTTCTGATAAATCCAGCCGCAGCCCGGGAAAACCGGCGGGACTGGCACCTGTTTTGCTATGCAAACTTTACAAGAAGATCGGAGTGATGACACCCATGCTTGATAATCTGCTGTTCAGCCTGAATATCAGCCTGCCCCTGTTTGTGATGATGGGGCTGGGCTGTCTGCTGGCTCATAAGGGGCTGTTTACGGAGGACTACATTGCCCGGACCACGGACCTGGTGTATTATGTGCTGCTGCCGGGGAAGCTCTTTCTGGACATCGCCACCATGGATCTCTCCACGGCCTTTGATGTCCGCTACATGGCGGTGACGCTGACGGGGGCCATGCTCCAGTTCGGCCTGGCCTGGGTCTGCGGGAATCTGCTGTGCCGGGACCGGCGGAAGCAGAGCGCCTTTGCCCATGCCTGCTTCCGGGGCAATTTTGTGTACCTGGGCGTGGCGCTGCTGCAAAACATCTACAATACCAACTCCGTGGCCTCGGCGGCGCTGATTCTGCTGGTGGTGATGCCCCTGTACAACATTCAGGGCGTCATTCTGATGAGCGTCAAGGAGGGAAAAGGAGAGCTGCGTCTGGGTTCGCTGCTGCTGGCGGTGCTGAAAAACCCGGCGGTTCTGGCTATTCTGGCGGGTCTGCCCTTCGCCTGGTTCCAGATTCCCCTGCCCTATGTGGCGTCCAAGAGCCTGGAGTATTTCCGTTCCGCCCTGAGCACGGTGGCGCTGCTGCTGGTGGGGTCCACCATCCGGCTGGACGTGATCCGGTCTAACCTGCGGCTGCTGCTGAAAATCAGCGGCGTGAAGCTGGTGCTGATTCCGGCCCTGTGGGCGGCGTTTTCCGCCTGGGCGGGGCTGACGGCGGAGCAGATTGCCACGCTGACCATTGTGGGCGCCATGCCCGCGGCGGTGAACGTCTATGTCGTCACCGGCAAGATGGGAGGCGACGGGGAAGTGGCCAGCGGCGCGGTGGTGCTGACGCATCTGCTGTCCCTGTTTACCATGACCGGGGTGGTCTTTCTCCTCAAAAGCCTGGGGATGGTCTGAGCGGCGCGTTCCCGTGTCCGCCCCGCAGAGCGGCCGGACATTTTAATATACAAACCAGTTCAAACAACGCACAAAACGAAAACGGAGAGGGAAAGGGAGGATTGCATGGCCATGTATATGCCGGAAAAAGTGGAGCTGATTGAGGTCTGCCCCCGGGACGGATTCCAGAACATTCACGATATGATTCCCACGGAGAAGAAAGTCGCCATCATCAAAAAGCTGGCGAAGGCCGGCTTTAAGCGGATGGAAATTACCTCCTTCGTCAGCCCCAAAGCGATTCCCCAGATGGCCGACGCCAGGGCGGTGACCGCCGCTGTGATGGACACCCTGCGGGCCGAGGGCGTGGAGGCGGTGGCCCTGGTGCCCAACGCCCGGGGAGCGGAGGACGCCATTGCCTGCGGCATCGACGAATTGACCTTTGTCATCAGCGTCAGCCGGGCCCACAATATGGCTAACGTCCACCGTACGCCGGAGGAATCCATGGAACAGTTTAAAGGCCTGGTTGAAAAATACGGACATCAGATCAAGTTCCGCCTGGGGCTGGCTACCGCCCTGGGCTGCCCCTTCGGTGAGGAAATCACAGCCGAGCGGGTGGCGGCAATGACGAAGTTCGGTCTGGACCTGGGCTGTGAGGAGGTTATGATTGCCGACACGGTGGGCATATCCAACCCTGTCCGTACTTATAAGCTGATGCGGGAGCTGCTGATGCAGTTCGGCGCCCAGCGCTTTGTCATGCACCTCCACGATACCCGGGGGCTGGCTCTGGCCAACACCGTGGCGGCGATGCAGGTGGGCATCCATAAGTTTGAGTCCGCCGCCGGCGGTCTGGGCGGCTGTCCCTTCGCCCCCGGCGCGGCGGGCAACGTTGCCACCGAAGATGTGCTGAACATGATGACCCAGATGGGCATTGAGACCGGTATTGACGCCGGCAGGCTGATGGAGGCGGTGGACCTGATCCGGCAGGAGGTCCACGCTTCCATCGTCAGCCACATGGCACTGCTGTGCCCCAGGGCCCCGGAACCGGCGTAAGGGAGGTTCGCTCTCCAGAAAGACGCCCGCCTGTTGATTGCAGGCGGGCGTTTTCGCGGGAGCGGAACTTCGCCGTTTTTTCTGGCAAGGCGGAGGAAAGGAAACAAGGGGTTTCCGTTCCGGCCGGAATGTGCTATAATATAGTTTCCGATGCTTGAAGCCGTTTTGCCCGCCGCCGCAGGCGGCGGCCGCAAAACATGATATTCCTTCCGGCCTTTCGGTTCGGAAGCAATCAAAACAATTCCGGCCTGAGGAGCGGGCCGGGACGAGTCAGGACAGGCAGGTGAAAGGGATGGAACTGGATTGGGAGAAGCTGGACTGTGTGCAGGAGATCTGCATGCTGGCCCCTACCCGGCAGCTGGCGGAAAAGGCCCGGGGCATCATCGCCGCTCGGGGCTGGGAGGCGATGGACGTGGTCCTCAGCCCCTATGGACGAAAGAATATCATGAATTGCGCCAAAGGACTGGGGGAGAAGGGGGCCCGCATCATCGTCTCCCGGAAGGGCTCCGCCCAGATTGTGAAGGAAACCACGGATTTGAAGGTGGTCAGCCTGAACAATACGCTGATTGACTATCTCCAGACTCTGCGTATGCGGGGGCTGCATACCCCCGGCCTGGTGGCGGTGTTTTCCTATGACCCTATGGGGGAGGAGCTTCAGCGGCTGTTTGAGCTGGTGGATATCCAGGTGAAAAACTATATTTTCAAAACCGCCGAGGACTGTGACGGCTGCGTGGAGCAGGCCCTGCGTGACGGGGCGGTGTACAGCATCGGCGGCGCGTGGACCGCCCAGTCCGCCCTGGAACGGGGGCTGCCTCATGTAATCCTGGAAAATTCCGAGGAGTCCATCGTCAACGCGCTGGAAGTGGCGGACCAGATCCGCCGCCTCCAGCGGGAGGAGGAAGAGAAGCAGCGGGCGCTGAAAATCCGGATGGAGACCTATCAGGCGGTTCTGGACTTCACCCATGACGCCATTTTGTCCATTGACGAGGAAGGCCGGGTCCAGGTGATGAACCCCGTGGCGGAGCGGATTATGGGCTGCCGGGCCGAGGATGTCATCGGGAGGCCGGTGGACCAGGTGCTGCCCAATACCCGGCTGCCGGAGGTGCTGCGCAGCGGGAAAAAACAGGTGAATCAAATTATGAAGATTCACCAGACCATGTCCAACACCAACCGGATTCCCATTGAGGTCAACGGTCAGATACACGGTGCGGTGGCCACCTTCCAGGACGTCCGGCAGCTCCAGAGCGCGGAGCAGAAAATCCGCCTCAAGCTCCATGAAAAGGGCCTGGTGGCCAAGTATTTCTTTTCGGATATCCTGGGGGAGTCCTCCGCCATCAAAAAGGCCGTGGCCGTGGCCCAGAGCTATGCGGCTTCTCAGGCTGCGGTGCTGATTCACGGCGAGACCGGCACCGGCAAGGAGCTCTTTGCCCAGAGCATCCACAACGCCAGCGCCCGGCGGGACGGTCCCTTTGTGGCGCTGAACTGCGCCGCCGTCAACAGCAGTCTGCTGGAAAGCGAGCTCTTCGGCTATGAGGCCGGGGCCTTCACCGGGGCCTCCAAGGGGGGCCGGGAGGGCCTTTTTGAGCTGGCCCACGGCGGCACCATCTTCCTGGACGAAATCGGCGATATCCCCAGGGAGACACAGGTGGAGCTGCTGCGGGTGCTCCAGGAGAAGGAAATCCGCCGGGTAGGCGGCGACCGGGTGATTCCTGTGGACGTGCGCATCATCACCGCCACCAACCGGGACCTGCCCCAGGAGGTCGCCGGCGGAAGCTTCCGCCAGGACCTCTATTACCGCCTGGACGTGCTGGACCTGGAGCTGCCGCCTCTGCGGGCCCGGGAGAGCGACGCCCGCATCCTGGGACTCCACCTGTTCCGGCAGATGCAGGACGGAGAGGACCCGGCCATACAGGCCCGGTTTCTGGAGCTGCTGGACCAGGTGGGGGATTACCCCTGGTACGGCAACATCCGGGAATTGCAGAACTTCGTGGAGCGTACACACATTCTGCTCCGGAGCCATGTGGACCTCCGGGACAGCCGGCAGGGACTGCTGTGCCGCCGGGCTTCCGCCTCCGAAACGGAAGCAGCGGGAGGGCCCAGGACCCGGGAGGACCGGGAGCGGGCCGCCATTCGGGAGGCTCTGGAGGCCTTCCCGGCATCTCTGGAGGAGGCTGCACGGAGTCTGGGGTGCAGCCGTCAGACACTCTGGAGAAAAATGAAGAAGTATGGAATCACACGCTGAGAGCGTTGCGAGGCTCCAGGATTGACGTTGCAATCTGAAACATTGTAAAACAGAATATGTTACACACCTGCAACATCCTGAAAAACACGAGAAAGCGGATTCGTCTTTTTTCGCAGCCGTTCAAAAACTGTCCATATTTTCCGTCAATGCGTCTAAAGATTTTCGTCAGGTGGAAGCGGATATTTGGCATTGTTTTTGCTTCTATTTTTTCCGTACCGGTGAGCGGCGAGGCAGCCGGCACAGCGCCCCATCCGTCGGCGCACACAAAATAATAGGAGGAGAAATTGATGGGTAAGTATCCAATTCGCAAAGTCGGCTTCATCGTGGGCATTCTGCTGATGCTGATTATCGGCTTCATGCCTACCCCTGCGGGCCTGGCGGCGGTTGTTCCTGAGGGAGCGCCCCCGGAGCTGGCTCAGAGAGTGCTGGCAGTAACGGTTCTGATGGTGGTTTTCTGGATTACAGAGGCCATGCCGATTCCCTTTACCGCACTGCTCCCGATTCTGCTGTTCCCTCTGATGGCCATTACCGGCGCCAAGGGCGAGAACGGCATCCAGCTGTTCCGGCACTACGCCTATCAGACCTGCTACCTGCTGGTGGGCGTGGGTTTCCTGTCCGGCTCCATGGTCAAGCACGGCCTGCATAAGCGTCTGGCCCTGGGCATCGTCAGCAAGGTGGGCAAGAAGCCCACCACCCTGATTCTGGGCTTCATCATCGCCGTGGCGTTTGTCTCCATGTGGATGAGCAACACCGCCGCCACCGTCATGATGCTCCCCATTGCCATGTCCATCGCCTCTACCCTGGACGAGGACAAGAGCTCTTTGAAGAAGGCAATGCTGCTGTCCATCCCCTATGCAGCAACAATCGGCGGCATGTCGACCACCATCGGCACCACCACGAACCCCACAGGTATCGGATTGATTGCCGAGACCATCGGCGTTGATATCAACTTTGTGGACTGGCTGAAAATCGGCCTGCCCTTCACTGTGATTCTGATTCCCCTGATGTGGATTTACATGGTGAAGTTCTTCAAGGTGGACAAGATGGAGGCCGTGGACATCTCCGAAGCCCACAAGCAGTATGAGGCTCTCGGCCCCATGAACAAGGGCGAGAAGTGGACCGCCATCATCTTCCTGATCTGCGTGGTCCTGTGGTGCACCCGCTCCATCGTCTGGGGCAAGTACATGAAGTTCGCCTCCGATGAGACCGTCGCCATGCTGGGCGCGTTCCTGGTGATGGCCATTCCTCTGAACTACAAAGAGGGCGAGAATGTCTGCGACTGGAAGACCGGCTTCAACGACATCCCCTGGAACGCGGTCATCCTGCTGGGCGGCTCCATGGTCATGGGCAACGCCTTCAAGGACGCCGGCTGCGCCACCTGGGTCGCCAACATGCTGGGCGGTCTCGCCGGCATGAATGCTGTGGTCATCTGCATCATCGTCGGCCTGGTCACCGCCCTGCTGACGGAGCTGACCACCAACGCCGTTGTGGTTGCGGCCTTCATCCCTGTTCTGGCAGGCGTGGGCACGGCCATCGGCGTCAGCCCCTTCGCCATGATGATTGCCACCATGCTGGCCTGCAACTTTGCCTTTATGCTGCCTCCCGCCACGCCTCCCAACGCCATTGCCTACGGTACCGGCGAGATCACCATGAAGGACCTGGTTACCTGCGGCCTTGGACTGAAGCTGATCGCTCTGGTGGTGTTCCCCATTGTGCTGTACGGCATCACCATGGGCCTGTTCGGCATCGGCGCCTGATAAAAGCCGCCGCATCCAGTTGAATCAATCCGGCAAATCAGCCTGAAAAGCGCGGTCCCCAACGGGGGCCGCGCTTTTTTGCATTCGTGGGATTTGATATTCCCGGGATGCTGTGCTATACTGCCGCTAGAGAATGTTTTTCACGCTGAACCGCTCCATTTCCGCCAGCAGGCGCAGCTGGTCCCGGAGGCCGGCCGCCTCTGCCTGGAATTCGCTGTCTTCCTGACAGGCGGCGAAGGCCATTGCCCGGTGGTACATGGCCCCGGCGTCGTCTACGGCGTCGTGCTGTGTGACCGTGTGGAGATAGGTCTGCTTCCGGCTCCAGTCGGCATAGCCCGCGTCCAGGGCGGCGGCGGCTCCGGACCAGTCCCCGTCCTCCGCCAGGCGGACTGCCTCGTCAACCTGGGACTGCCAGCGCCGGACATGGGCGGACATGGCGAAGCTGTTCCACAGGGAGAAGGCCAGAAGCAGCCCCAGAACGGCGGCGGGAAGAAACAGGGCCCGCTTCATGCTTCCGCCTCCTTTTTCACGCAGAATACCTGTCCCGTTTCATCCAGGGTAAGCAGGAAGACGTCCCCGGGTGCGTTCGCCCCTTCCCGCCGCAGGGTTTCCTCCAGCCACGCGGCGTCCCGGCCGCAGGCCTCCAGATTTCCCCGCAGGACCCGGCCGTCGTTGACCAGGACCACCGGCAGGACAGGCTCCTCCGACCGCAGGCCCATCTGGGCGGCGCTGGGCGGAGGCGACCAGGGGAGAACGGACAGGTGCCCGGAGTTTTCCAGGATTGCGTATTTCACCTCGCTGATGCCGGAATAGCCCTGGCCCCGGAGCTCCTCCAGAAGCTCGTCCAGGGTATAGCGGTTTTTCCGCATGACGGATTGCTGCAAAACCCCCTGACGAATCAGGATGGAGGGGGTGCCGCAGACCAGCGCCCGAAACCGCAGGTTTATCAGGGACAGCTGGCTCAGCAGCATGGACAGGGCCAGCAGCGTCAGAATGGGGATGACGCCGGCCAGCAGGGGAATGCCGAAGTCCTGCATAGGCACGGTGGCCAGATCGGAGATCATCATGGTCAGCACCAGTTCGCCGGGCTCCAGCTCCCCGATCTGCCGCTTGCCCATGAGGCGCAGACCGGTCATGATGAGGAAATAGAGGATGATGGTACGGGTAAACGCGGTAATCACAGGCATTTCCTCCGGGAGAAAATCGTTTGTCTCAGTATCCGCCGTTTTGGCCGCCCCTATTCCCGGCGGGATTTCGGAAATCTGAAAAAAATTTTTTCGGAGGCCGCAACCTTTTGCCGCCTTCAAACGTTTCTATAACAAGAGAGAGAAAGGGGGCGGGGACGCTGCTTTCATATTGTATGACCCTGCTGGAGAGCAATACGGACCGGGAGCGCTTTACCCGGATCTACCGGGACAATCAGCGCCAGATGCTCCGGCAGGCGGCTTGTATTTTGGGCGAGGGCCCTCGGGCGGAGGATGTGGTCCACGACGCCTTTGTGAAGCTGATTCGCTGCTTTGACGAGCTGCGGGACCGGCCCGAGGACCGTCTTTCCGCCTGGCTGCTGGTGGTGACGAAGAACAACGCGCTGGACCTCCTGCGGAGGGAGAGCCGGGAAACGGAGTTGGGGGAGCTGGAGAAGCGGACGGCCGCTCCGGCTGAGGACGGGGAGTTTTATGCCCTGGTGGCCCTGATTCGCAGGATGCCGGAGGGCTACCGCCGGATTCTGGAGCTTCGTTTCGTGGCGGAATGGAGCCTGGCGGACATCGCCGGAGAGCTGGGCATCTCGGAGGGAGCGGTTAAGAGCCGCATTTTCCGGGGACGAAAGCTGCTGATTCGGGAACTGAGAAAGGAGGGGTATCTGGATGGACGGGCCTGTATTTGACGCTATGCTGAAAACCGCTCTGGAGGAGGCCCTTCGTCAGGACCTGGAGGAAGCGCCGCCTGCGCCCCGGCCCTCCCGCCGGCACAGGCGGCGGATGAGGCGGCTGCTGGACGGATATGCCAACCGGGAGACAGGCTGCGGCTGGCGGCGCCGTCCCGCCCGATGGCTGGCGGTGGTGGTCATCGCCGCGCTGCTGACCGGCACCGCCGCAGGCTATGCCCTGGGGGGCGGGGGTCTGTTTCAGCGGATGTTTGAGGAAAGTAACTGGGCCGACCGCTACGGCGGTGCGGCGGACACAAGTCAGCTGTTGGGCATGGGCGGCGATTTGAACGCCGCGGCGGCGGAGGGAAACGGCCTGCGCTTTGAGCTGCTGGATGCCGTTTCCGACGGGCAGTTTGCCATGGTCTGCGGCCGTCTGACCATACAGGACCGGCATTTTCTGGAGCAGATGGAGAACCCCGGCGATCTCTCCTTCAAAGAGTGGGGGATGCTGCGGCAGGGGGAAACAGAGCTGCCCGTGAGCTGCGGACTCAGCATCAATTCCTGGGTCAACCGGCCTGAGCTGGAGGAAGGGCAGTATTATCTGGTCTTCTCCGTCAGCGACGGTGCGCTGTCAGAGGGCGGAGAGTATGAGGTCTGTCTGCGGGACGCCTTCTGCCGCGGCGGCAGTGCGGAGCTGGCGGGGGATTGGACCATGTCCGTGACCTTCAGCCCCGCCGCTCTGCGGACCGGGACGCCGGAACAGGTCTGCCGGATTGCCGGCCGGACTCTGATTCTGGATCGGCTGTCCATTTCGCCGCTGGCGCTGAACATGGAGCTCCATGCCGCCGAGCCGGGTCTGGAGTTGGAGGATATCAGCAGCCTGGCGGTCCGCATGGAGGACGGAACCCTCATCGGACGGGAGGACTGCGTGCTGGGGGTCACCCAAAGTGAATCGGACCTGCGGCTGATACTGGAATTTCAGATGCCTCTGGATGTGGAGCGGGTGGACTGTGTGCTTATGGGCGGACAGCCGCTTTACCTGGAGGAATAAGGAAATCCCCCGCCCTCCGGCGGGGGATTTTTCTCAGTGCTGGCCCATAATCCACAGCGCGCCGTTCATCGCCCGAAAGACCGAGGTCTTTCCCGGCGTGAACTGAATGGTGTCCCCGTCCCTGTAGAGCTCCCGTCCGGTGATTTGGAACATGGACATCAGGTACAGTCTCTGATGGATTTCCGGCCAGTCCGCTTCCGGATTGATGAACCACAGCTCCGGGAAACCGAACTGCTTCAGTCCCCATGTGCCGGTCAAGGGGAGGTCCCCCTTCTGCCCGTGGCGGATGGAGACCCAGAGAGGTGCGGGGAAGTATTCCGGGTCCTGGAAATGCTGTTCCAGAATTTCGGCGTGGTGCAGGTAGACCCGCCGGCTGACCAGCAGCCCGGGGGATTCGGCATAGACGCCCAGGGCGCTCTCCGCGTCCAGCAGGGCGGCGGCCAGCCGTGTGAACAGGCGGCAGGCACGGACCGTTTCCTCCAGCGTGGTTCCCCCGTCCTGCCGGGCCAGGACCAGGAAGGCCCGATTGCCCAGAATGGCCTCTTTTTCCTCCGGGGAAAACAGCCCTTCCTGAATGGCGGACAGGTCGCAGACATGGGGCGGGTGGGGCATGGCCATATAGCTGCAAAAGAACGAGACACCTTCCAGACTGATATGCGCAGCGGGGGCGTGGGGATGGCTGTCGTCCCTGACGCTTAGGGCGCGGGGGCCGAACCGGTCTTCCACCAGCCGGAGCACCGCAGACCAGCCCACGTCCCTGCCCAGCAGAATGACGGCTTTGGCATCCGCCTTCGGAGCGGCGGCGGGCTCCGGGTCCTTGGCCGGTTCCCGGCTGCGTTTGAAGCGGTCGAAAATTCCCATATGTCCTTCCTCCAGATATCCGGTTTTCCGGTTTTTTTCTTGACTGACAGGGAAGATGATAGCACAAAACCAATGACGGTTCAATCTTTTTTCAAAATCGGGGCGTGTCCATCTGCGCATTTCATAGCAGGTATGCCATGCAGGGGAGGGGCTCTGTTCCCTCCCGTTCTTCCGGACTTTCTATGCTTCCGGGGAATGGGGCAGAGCCCGGCCCCTGCGTAAAATCTCCGATTGGGATGTTACCCCAAACTTAAAATTCCTCTTGACTCTCACCCCGGGGGAGGGCGTATGCTGTTCCTGAGCTCAAAATCCGGACCCCGGACGGGGCCCGCAACGTTGCGGAGGATATACCATGCTGAAAATCGGTGAATTTTCAAAACTGTCCAGAATCAGCATCCGTCTGCTGCGCCAGTACGATGAGGCGGGCCTGCTGGCGCCCGTCCGCACCGACTCCTTTACAGGCTATCGGTACTACAGCGAAGCGCAGCTGCCCATTGCCGGCCGCATCCGCTCCCTAAAGGAAATGGGCTTTACACATGCCGCTATTTCAGAGGTTTTGCGGTGTTATGATGAGCCGGCGGCGCTGGAGCGCTGTCTGATGCTCCGGCGGGCCGAGGCCCGCGAGGAGGCGGAGGAGGCGGCCCGGCGGCTGCGGCTTCTGGACACAGCCATTGAACGGCTGAGAAAGGATGAAGCAAAGATGAAATACGATGTGAGCGTTAAAACCATTCCCGCGCGCACGGTGGCCAGCGTGCGGCAGATCATCCCCAGCTACGACCGGGAGGGGGACCTGTGGAGCATTTACTGTCAGGAGACCGCCCGGATGAACATTCAGGACGGGGACCCGGCGCTGTGTACCGCCGTGTATCACGACGGCGAATACAGGGAGTCCGACGTGGACGTGGAGATTCAGAAAAGCGTAACGGGCTGTTATCCGGATACGGAGCACGTGAAGTTCAGGACCGTGCCGGCGGTGGAGGTGGCCTCCGCCACCTTCCGGGGGAGCTATGACCAGATTACCGCGGCGAATGAGGCCGTGGCCGCCTGGGCGGCGGACAACGGCTGGGCATTGGCTGACAGCGCCTTTTTCATCTACCATGTCAGCCCTCACGACACCCGGAACCCCGATGAGTTTGTCACCGAGGTCTGCTATCCTGTGAAGCGGAAGTGAAGAGAGAGCCACACCGGCGGCGGGGAGAATTCCCCGCCGCTTCGGCGGTTTCTTCGGCAGCTTTTCGGTGACTTTTCAGGCGCGGCGCTCTGCCCATTGTCCACGGCTTTTCCTGTGTTTTCCCAAAAAGGAAGATTTTCCTTGCGCCTTTGGCGGAAGGCGGTTATAATAGAGACAGAAAAGAGGACTGCCGGCGGGATGTCACTCGGCTGAGGACGAAAGCGGTTCTTTTCGACCTTTTGGACCTTTTAGACTGCCTGAGCGGGAGAGGCGCGGACGCGCCGGCCGCCTTTGGTCCGCCGCCGGCGGACAGGGCGCAATGAATTGTGAAAGGGAGGAGCCGAAAGGCTTCTTTGGGAGGGATGCAAATGGCAAAGCCTATTGTCGCGATTGTGGGCCGCCCCAATGTGGGCAAGTCCATGCTGTTTAATAAGCTCATCGGAAAACGCCTCTCCATTGTGGAGGACACCCCCGGCGTCACCCGGGACCGCATTTATGGAGAGACCGACTGGAACGGACGGAGCTTCACCCTGGTGGACACCGGCGGCATCGAGCCCCGGACGGACAACCTGATTTTGGAGTTCATGCGGGATCAGGCCCAGATCGCCATTGACACCGCCACGGTGATTGTCTTCCTGACGGACGTCCGCACCGGCCTCACCGCCTCGGACCAGGAGGTGGCGAATCTGCTCCTCCGCAGCGGAAAGCCCATCGTTCTGGCGGTGAACAAAATGGACTCCGTCGGCGCGCCGGACCCGGATTTCTATGAGTTCTATAATCTGGGCCTTGGGGACCCCATCGCGGTTTCCGCCGTCCACGGCCACGGCACCGGCGACCTTCTGGACGCCTGCGTGCAGTATTTTCCCCCGGAAGAGGAGGAAGAGGAGGAGGACGACGCCATCAAGGTGGCCGTCATCGGCAAGCCCAACGCCGGCAAATCCTCTCTGGTCAACCGCATCCTGGGGGAGAACCGGGTCATTGTCTCCGACGTGGCGGGCACCACCCGGGACGCCATCGACTCCCGGTTTGAAAACGACAAGGGTAAATTTGTCTTCATTGACACGGCGGGTCTCCGCCGGAAGAGCAGGGTGGAGGAGAACATCGAGCGGTACAGCGTTCTCCGGGCCACCATGGCCATTGACCGGGCGGACGTGTGCCTCATTCTGATTGACGCCACCGAGGGCGTCACGGAGCAGGACACCAAGGTGGCGGGCCTGGCCCACGAGGCGGGAAAGGCCAGCATCATTGTGGTGAACAAATGGGACCTGGTGGAGAAGGACGGCAAGACCATGGACCGTATGCGCAAGGAGGTTCAGGAGGGTCTGAGCTTCATGACCTACGCCCCCGTTCTCTTCATCTCCGCCCTGACGGGGCAGCGGGTGGACCGGCTCTTTGAGCTGATTGACTATGTTTCCAACCAGTCCGCCACCCGCATCACCACGGGTATGCTCAACGACGTGCTGGCCGACGCCCAGGCCAGAGTCCAGCCTCCCACGGACAAGGGCCGGCGGCTGAAGATTTACTATATGACCCAGGTGGGCGTCAAGCCGCCTCACTATGTGATCTTCTGCAACGATTCCCGGCTGTTCCACTTCTCCTATCAGCGCTATCTGGAGAACTGTATCCGCAATACCTTCGGCCTGGAGGGGACCCCCATCCGCATCTCCATCCGGCAGAAGGGGGACAATGAGCCGTGAGCCGGGCGGCCGTCCGGCGGCTCCGGTGTATATTCCCGGACGGTTCCTTTCCTTCCACAAAACTGCACACGTGTCATAAGGAGGTTTGAGTATGATCGGGATTGGGTGGTATTTCCTGTATTACGGCGGAATCGCCCTGGCGTGTTACCTCCTGGGCTGTTTCAACGGAGCGGTTATCGTGTCCAAGTATATACTCCGGGATGACGTCCGGAACCACGGCAGTGGCAACGCAGGCCTGACGAATTTCCACCGGACCTTCGGCGGAGGGCTGACCTTCGTGGTGATTCTCTGCGACGTGCTGAAGGCGGTGATCGCCGTGCTGCTGGGGAGCTGGCTGTTCAGGGGGGACCCGGTGCTGGGCAAGTACTTCGCGGCCCTGTTCTGCCTGCTGGGGCATATGTTCCCCTGCATGTTCCGCTTCAAGGGGGGCAAGGGCATCCTCTCCGGGGGCGCTATCGCCCTGATGATTGACTGGCGGATTGCCCTGGTGGTCTGGGGGGGCTTTTTGATTCTGGTACTTCTGACCCGCTTTGTTTCCCTGGGGTCTTTGTGGGCCGGGGCCAGCTTCCCCTTTGTCAGCTGGTACTGCTATCCGGAGCCCTGGGCCGTAGTGCTGGCCTTCCTCTGCGGGGGGCTGGTGGTCTGGCAGCACCGGGCCAATATCAAGCGGCTGCTGGCGGGAAATGAGAACAAATTCAGCCTGCGTCGAAAGAAGGAGGGAGGACAGTCATGAAAACAGTGGTTTTGGGCAGCGGCGGCTGGGGCACGGCTCTGGCCCTGGTCCTCTGTGACAACGGGCACGACGTGACCCTCTGGTCACGGACCCCCGCCAAGGCGGAGGCTCTGCGCGCGGAACGGGAAAATCCCCTTTTGAAGGGCGTGCCCCTGCCGGATGCCCTGAACATCACCAGCGAACAGAGCTGTCTGGAGGGGGCAGAGCTGGTGGTCTGTGCCGCGCCCTCCTTCGCCGTCCGGAAGACGGGGGAAATGGCCGCGCCCTATCTCGGACGGGATACGGTGCTGGTGTCGGTGTCCAAGGGCATCGAGCGGGACACCCATCTGCGGATGAGCCAGATTCTTCAGGAGGCTACCGGCTATACCTGTAAAGTGGCTGCCCTGTCCGGTCCTTCCCACGCAGAGGAGGTGGGACTCCGTCTGCCCACCGGCTGTGTGTCCGCCTGCCCGGACCGGGGCGCGGCCCGCTTTGTACAGGACGCCTTTATGAACGACTATTTCCGGGTCTACACCAGCTACGACATCATTGGCGTGGAGCTGTCGGCGGCACTGAAAAATGTGATTGCCCTCAGCTGCGGCATCTGTGCCGGCCTGGGCTTCCAGGATAACACCAAGGCCCTTCTGATGACCCGGGCCATGGCGGAGATCACACGTCTGGGGGAGCGGCTGGGAGGCACCCGGCGGACCTTCGGCGGGCTGGCGGGCATGGGGGACCTGATTGTCACCTGCACTTCCATGCACTCCCGCAACAACCGGGCCGGGATGCTGATTGGCCAGGGGAAAACGCCCCGGGAGGCCATGGACGAGGTGGGGGCCGTGGTAGAGGGCTACTATGCCGCCGAGAGTATCCACCAGCTGGCGGAGCATGAGGACGTCGAAATGCCCGTCTGCCGCTGCGCCTATGAGGTCCTCTACCAGGGCAGGGACCCCAAGGAGGTGGTTCCGGAGCTGATGGGCCGGGCCAAAAAGGACGAACTGCTGGAGAGATCATGGCTGTAAGGGGAGTTTCCTTGCCGGATAAATCCTGGGGAAGCCCCGGCAGTGTTCGTGTCTGTCCTGACAGGTCCGCCGGATTGAATCAATGAATAGAACAGCGGTCCGTCCCAAAGCCCGGGGCGGACCGCAGATCAATTTTTCTGTTCCGGCGCGGGGGAGTCGCTTCGGTTATGGCAGTCCGGACGCAGATGCGGTCCGTCCCGCCGCCTCCTGTGAGCCTGAACGCTTCTCTGTGTCCGTTGGAGGCAGGGGGAGAAAAGGAAAAAATCCCGGACATCATTGTCCGGGATTTGATCTGTTGGCTCAAATCGCTCTGGTAACCTTGCCGGAGCGCATGCACCGGGTACAAACGTAAACGTGGCGCGGGGAACCGTCAACGATTGCCTTCACACGTTTCACGTTGGGCTTCCAGGGACGGTTGGAACGCCGGTGAGAGTGAGAGACTTGAATCCCAAAGGTCACGCCTTTGCCGCAATACTCGCACTTAGCCATCCATAGCACCTCCCTGCTGCATATACTTTTGTGCCCACTTTCACAAGCACGTCTGTTATGATAGCAGAATTATTCAGAAAAAGCAAGAAGAATTTTCAAAAATTTTAAAAAGATTTCTAAAAATCGTGGTTTTTTTCCCGGCCTCTGGATGCGGGAAGGTGTTGCGGAATCCGGCGAGTTCATATATAATAGGGTCAACGAGGCTGAAAACCGGCAGACAGCCGTTTTCAGCCGGCAGGTCCGCCGGCGCGTGGGCATTCCCCGGGAAAGCGGGGCATGTTGGAGGCAGGCGGACGCCGGCGGCGTGCACGGCCGGTCCACGGCGCCGGTTTCCCTTCCTGCGCGGAAATACAGACAGAACAGGCGCGGCTCTGCGCCGGAAAGGTGAGAAAACATGCGTGAGGTAAGTGACAACGGCTTGAAGATTACGGAGTTTATTCCCCTGTTTCATTTGGAGGTGCTGCACCGGGGAGGCGACTTTGAGACAGCCAGGCTGGTGGTGCCGGACCTGAACCGGCCGGGTCTCCAGTTTCACAGCTTTTTTGACTATTTTGACCCCTGCCGGCTTCAGGTGGTGGGCAAAATGGAGGTTACATTTTTAAAGGGCCTGACCTCGGCCCAGCGCCGCAAATGCTTTGACGACCTCTTTCTCTATGATATTCCCGCGCTGGTCATTGCCCGGGGGCTGGACTGCTTCCCGGAGTGCATGGAGAGCGCCATTGAGCACGAGCGGACCCTGCTGCGGACGGACGAAGAGACGGTGGTCTTTACCAGCCGGACCATTGAATATCTCAACAGGGTGCTGGCTCCCTGCATTACCCGTCACGGCGTGCTGCTGGATATCTATGGCGAGGGTGTTATGATTACCGGCGACTCCGGCGTGGGCAAGAGCGAGGCGGCCATTGAGCTGATTATGCGGGGCCACCGTCTGGTGGCCGACGACGCGGTGGAGCTCCGCCGGGTATCCGACCAGCTGACGGGCAGCGCCCCGGAGATGATTCGGGATTACATCGAGCTCCGGGGCATCGGCGTCATCAATGTGCGGCAGCTCTTCGGCGTCCGGGCCATCAAGAATGAAACCAAGCTGGACATGGTGGTTCACTTCGAGCCCTGGGACAGTACCAAGTTCTATGATCGGCTGGGCATTGAGGACCATTTCATCGACATTCTGGACGTGCAGGTGCCGATTGTCACCATTCCGGTCCGGCCGGGCCGGAATCTGGCCAGCATCGTGGAGGTGGCGGCCATGAACAACCGCCACAGGAAGTTCGGCTATAATGCGGCCCAGGAGCTGGCCCAGAAGGTGGACGCCCGGGCGGACGGAAAACTGTGAGGAGGACGGGACATGTATATCGGGATTGACGTAGGCGGCACCAACCTGAAGGCCGGCCTTGTGGACGGGGAGGGCCGTATTTTAAAGGTGGAGCGGATTCCCCTGGACTTCCGGAGCCCTGAGCAGTTTGCCGAAACCCTGGCGTCGCTGGCGAAGACGGTGATGGGGGAGGGCGTGCAGTCCGTAGGCGTGGGGCTGCCCGGCGCGGTGGACGGCGGCGACGTGCTGTTCACCACCAATATTCCCATGAAGGACGTGCCGCTGGAGACCCTGTTCCGCCGCCATCTGGATTTGCCGCTGCTGCTGGGCAACGACGCGGACTGCGCCGCCGTGGGTGAGTTCTTCTGCGGCGCGGGCAAGGGGACGGAGGATTTTGCCATCGTCACCCTGGGCACCGGCGTAGGCGCGGGACTGATTTTAAACGGGAAGCTGCGGGGCGGCGTGGCCTCCAGCGAGGCGGGCCACATGGTCATGCGGCAGGGCGGCGAGCCCTGCAACTGCGGCCGTCTGGGCTGCTGGGAGCGCTATGCCTCCGCCACCGGTCTGATTCAGCTGACGAAGCGGGCCATGGAGGCCCACCCCGAGAGCGCCCTCCATACCTGTGCCGCCCAGGGCGGTGTGGAGGGCCGGACGGCCTTCCAGGCGGCGGAGGCCGGCGACGAAACGGCTCTGGCGGTGTGCCGGGAGTACGTGGAGAATCTGGCCTGCGGAACGGCCAGCCTCATCAACATCCTGCGGCCCGAGGTGGTGGCCATTGGCGGCGGCGTGGCGGCGGCGCCCGCCCACCTGCTGATGGAGCCCCTGCGGGAGGCGGTGGGCCGGGAGAGCTTTTCCCGCCACGGCGGACGGGCGACCCGCATCCTCCCGGCGGAGCTGGGCAACGACGCCGGCATCATCGGCGCGGCCTTTTTGCCCCGCGTGCTGTAATCTCTGAGATTTTATGATTTTTTGATTTTCTTGATTTTTGATTTTCTTGATTTTTGATAACAGGAGGCCCCTTGCATGGACTGGGTAACGGCGTTTGACAACAAGGCCGCGGCATATCTGCCGGACGTGGAGCTTCTCCGGGAGGAGCCCATGGCAAAACACACCTCCTTCCGCACCGGCGGCCCGGCCCGGCGGATGGCCTTTCCCCGAAGCGGGGAACAGCTGGTGCTGCTGCTGTCCCTGGCGGAGGACTGCGGAGCCCGGCCCTTTGTAATGGGCTGCGGGACCAACCTCCTGGCCCCCGACCAGGGGCTGGACCGGCTGGTGATTATAACCTCCGGCCTCAGCCGTCTGGAAATGGGGGCGGAGTCCGGCACGCTTCTGGCGGAGTCCGGCGTGTCCCTGGCCCGTCTGGCAGACTTCGCCTGTAAGCAGGGCCTGACAGGGCTGGAATTTGCCCACGGCATCCCGGGCACGGTGGGCGGCGGCGTTTGCATGAACGCCGGGGCCTACGGCGGGGAGATGAAACAGGTGGTCTCCGGCGTGTCCGCGCTGTTCCCGGAGGAGGGCGTGAGAGTTCTGACGGGGGAGGAGCTGGCTTTCGGCTACCGCCGGAGCTTTCTCACGGAGCACCCGGAGGCCGTGGTGCTCTCCGCCGTGTTCCGCCTGTCCCCCGGGAACCCGGAGTCCATCCGGGAGACACAGCGCTCCCTGATGGCCCGCCGGAAGGCCAGCCAGCCTCTGGAGTGGCCCAGCGCCGGCAGCACCTTCAAGCGGCCGGAGGGCCACTTTGCCGGGACCCTCATTGACCAGTGCGGCCTGAAGGGGCTGAGGGTTGGCGGGGCCCAGGTGTCGGAGAAGCACGCGGGGTTTGTCATCAACCGGGGCGGGGCCGCCTCGGCCGATGTGAGGGAGCTGATCCGGCAGGTGCAGGCGCGGGTCTTTGAGAAAACCGGCGTCCGGCTGGAGCCGGAGGTCAAGTTTGTGGATTAGGAGCTGCTTTCTATGGAAATTCTCATTATCTCGGGCCTCTCCGGCGGCGGCAAGAGCAAAGCCGCCTCTTTTTTGGAGGACATCGGCTTTTATATTGTGGACAATATGCCCGCCGCCATGATTTTGAAATTCGCGGAATTCTGCGCCGGCGGCGGGGGACGCTATGCCCGGGTGGCCCTGGTGTATGACGTGCGGACGGCGGACTCCTTTTCCGAGCTCTTTTCCGTGCTGGAAAAGCTGAAGGCCATGCAGAACTGCGTCTGCCGGATGCTGTTTCTGGAGGCGGCGCCGGACACCATCATCAAGCGCTACAAGGAGACCCGCCGCCGCCATCCCCTCCGGGAGTCCACGGATTCCCTGGAGGAGGCGGTGGCCCAGGAACGGACGCTGATGGAGCCGGTGAAGGAACGGGCGGACCTCGTCATAGACACCACCCGCCTCTCCACCGGCAAGCTCCGGCAGGAGCTGCTGGGCATTTTCGGAGGCGAGGAGGAGAAGGGGGGCATGGCGGTGAATGTGGCCTCCTTCGGCTTCAAGTACGGCCTGCCTCTGGAGGCGGACCTGGTTTTTGACGTGCGGTTTATGCCAAACCCCTTTTATATAGAGGAGCTGCGGCATCAGACAGGGCTGGACAAGCCGGTGGCCGACTATGTGTTTGGATTCCCCCAGACCCAGGACTTTCTGGGCCGCCTCCGGGACCTGCTCGCCTTCACGCTGCCCCTTTATGCTGAGGAAGGGAAGACCAGCCTCTTCATCGGCGTGGGCTGCACCGGCGGGCATCACCGCTCCGTGGCGGTGGCCCACGCCCTGGCGGAGTACATCCGCAGTCTGGGCTACCAGACGGCGGAGCATCACCGGGACATGGAACGGTCCGTTTGAGCCGGGGAGGGAAGACATGGAGATGAAGCCCTATCGGGTCCCCCGGAGCCGGGGACCGAAGATTGCCGCCATCGGCGGCGGACACGGCCTGTCCAACATGCTGCGGGGACTGAAGGAGTACACGGAAAACCTCTCCGCCATCGTCACGGTGGCGGACGACGGCGGTGGCTCCGGCGCTTTGCGTCAGGACCTGGGGATGCCGCCCCCCGGCGATATCCGGAACTGTCTCCTGGCTCTGGCCAACACGGAACCCCTGCTGAGCGAGCTCATCGACTACCGCTTTTCCGAGGGGAGCCTGGCGGGCCAGAGCTTCGGGAACCTCTTCCTGGCGGCGCTGAACGGCATTTCCCCCAGCTTTGACACGGCGGTGCGCCGCATGAGCGAGGTCCTGGCCATCACCGGCCGGGTTCTGCCTGTGACCACCGCCGATGTGCGGCTGGAAGCGGAGTTTGAAAACGGCGCGTCGGTGGTAGGGGAGTCGAAGATTTTTTACTGCAAGAAAAAAGAGGACTGCCGCATCACCCGGGTCCGGCTGCTGCCGGAGCGGCCCAGGCCCCTGCCGGAGGCCCTGGCCGCCATTGCCGGAGCGGACATGATTCTCCTGGGGCCCGGCAGCCTGTATACCAGCATCATTCCCAATCTGCTGGTGGACGGCATCGTGGAGGCAATCCAAAATTCCCCGGCGCTGAAGGTCTACGTCTGCAACGTCATGACCCAGGAGGGGGAGACGGAGGGCTATACGGCTTCGGACCACATCGCCGCTATTTTCAAGCACTCGGCGGACCACCTCTTTGACGTGTGCCTGGTGAACTCCTCTCCCGTTCCCAGGGCCGTGGCCGCCCGTTATGCCGAGGAGGGGGCGGAGATGCTGCGCTATGACACGGACCGCTGCGCCGCCCTGGGGGTGGAGCTGGTGAGCCGCCCCATCGCCATGGTAGAGGACGGCTTCGTCCGCCACCAGCCGGAGCACCTGGCCCGGGAGCTGATTCTGCTTCACGCGGAGCGGAGCGTCCGCATTGCCGGCGGCCCCGGAGGCGGCGACGCCTTCCGGGTGGAGCGGAAAAGAGGCGCCCGTTAAGCGGACGGACGCCCCGGGAAACAGAAAGGAGACGCCGGATGACAAGATCGGAATATAAGCTGGCTTTGCGGGAGCTGCTGAATCAGGACGTGGAGGGTCTGACCGAGGAGAAAAAGGCTGCGCTGGTCAAAAAGACTCTGATGGACCATCAGATTGAGTATTACCAGTCGCTGCCGCACCGAAACCACAGAAAGAAGTGGGAGGACAAGGAGCTTCGTGTGATTTTGAAGGATGCGCCGACGAAAGAAAACTGCCTGATGTACGCCCGTCTGTTTGAAAGAAATTACGGGAGCATTGAGCTGATTTACCGCTGGGCCGCCACAGCCGGCCGTGATATTCCGGAGGAGTACCGGAACAACCGGTTTATCAAGCAGATCAAAAGAATTGCCAAGGAGGTCGGCTGGCGCGCTACATAGCGCCGCCGAAAAGGAGCCGCGAGATGTCTTTTTCTTTCGACACGAAAAACGAGCTTTGCCGCCTGCCGGTGCAGAAGCTCTGCTGTGCCAGGGCGGAGGCCTACGGCATCCTGCTCTACTGCCATACCTTCAGCGCCTCGGAGGTCCGCATCATCACAGCCAACGAGAACCTGGCCGCCCGGCTGCCCAGGCTCTTTCAGCGGGCCTTTGACGTCCGCTTTGACCGCCAGCCGGAGCCCTCCGGCGGGGAGCCCGGCGGCAAGATGGTCTTTCAGATTCACGCACAAAAAAAGCTGGACCACATGATTAACCTCCTGGGCTATGAGCCCCGGCAGAACCTGGCTCTGCATATCAATTTCGCCATGGTAGAAGAGGACTGCTGCCGGGCCGCGTTTCTGCGGGGCTGTTTTTTTGCCGGGGGCAGCGTAACGGACCCCCTGAAGCACTATCATCTGGAGCTCACCAGCTCCCATTTGCAGGCCAGCCGGGAGCTGGGAGCGTTGCTGCGGGAAAGCGGCTATCAATCCAAGGGCATGAGCCGGAAT
Organism: uncultured Oscillibacter sp.; assembly: GCF_947654275.1. GTDB lineage: Bacteria > Bacillota > Clostridia > Oscillospirales > Oscillospiraceae > Oscillibacter. Next base: position 38,477 of record NZ_CANTJS010000013.1, read on the forward strand.
GGCAGCTTCGTGACCTATTTCAAGCAGAGCCACCAGATTGAGGACTTTCTGACCCTCATCGGCGCGCCGGTGGCGGCCATGAAGCTGATGTCCGCCAAGCTGGAAAAGGACCTGCGGAACGACGTGAACCGCCGCCTGAACTGCGACAGCGCCAACCTGGACAAAGCGGTGGAGGCCGCCCGGAGCCAGGGGGAGGCCATCCGGAAGCTCCAGGCGGCGGGCCGCCTGATAGAGCTGCCAGACAAGCTCCAGCAGACGGCGGCTCTGCGGCTGGAGTATCCGGAGCTGACCCTTTCCGAGCTGGCGGAGGAGTTCGACCCGCCGGTGACGAAGTCCTGCCTGAACCACCGGCTGCGGAAGCTGGTGGAGCTGGCGGAAGAGCTTTGACCCCAAACCCATGACGCCGCAATTGCTGTAAGCCGAAGTTACTTTATGGGTAAAAAGGGGCCTGCGCTTGCCCGGATGGACAGGCATTGTCTGCCTCCGCTGGGAAGCCGCCATTGCCGGGAACGCAGACGGCAAAAATGATAAGGAGAACCGCCATTTATGACGAACACGACAAACTGGGCCCAGCTGTTTCCCATGGACCGGCAGCCCTCACTGGAAGAGCTGGACCGCTATGCGGACAGCCCCCTCTGGCAGTCGCTGCGGGCTTATCTGAAAGAAGCCTACGGCGCAGAACCCCGGATGGAGTACAGCCGCTGCGGTCTGGAACCGGGGTGGAACGTGAAATTCAAAAAGGGGAGCAAGGCCCTGACCACCGTGTACCTCCGCCCGGGCTACGTGACGGCCATGGTCTCCGTGGCCCCCAAGGACGAGGCGGCGGCGGAAGGTGTGCTTCTGACCTGTACGGAGGCGACCCGGACCCTGTACCGGCGTACAGCCTCGTCGAAGATGGGCCGCTGGCTGATGATGGACCTGACCTCTCCGGAGGTGCTGGAGGACGTCAAGGCCCTGCTGCGCCTCCGGGCGGGGGGAGCGCCGAAGAAATAGAACAAGAAAGAGCAAGAAAGAGTAAGAAAGGGTGAGAGACCATGGCCTTCGTCCATCTGCACGTCCACACGGAATACAGTCTGCTGGACGGCGCATGCCGCATCAAGGAGCTGCCCAGGGTTGTCAGGGAGATGGGACAGACGGCCTGTGCCATTACGGACCACGGCGTCATGTACGGCGCTGTGGAATTCTACAAGGCCTGTAAGGACGCAGGCGTCAAGCCTATCATCGGCTGCGAGGTCTATGTGACGCCCCAGGGCCGCTCCCGCCTCCAGAAGGAGCATGAATTCGACTCCGAGAGCCGGCATCTGGTGCTGCTCTGCGAGAACGAGACAGGCTACCGGAATCTCTCCTTCCTGGTCTCCGCAGCCTGGACCGAGGGGCACTATATCCGTCCCCGAATTGACAAGGCGCTTCTGCGGGAGCACCACGAGGGTCTGATTGCCCTGTCGGCCTGTCTGGCGGGGGAGATTCCCCGGCGGCTCCGGAACGGGGAGTATGAGGCCGCCAGGGCCTACGCGGTGGAGATGGGGGAGCTCTTCGGCCCGGACCGCTTTTACCTGGAGCTCCAGGACCACGGCATCCGGGAACAGCGGACGGTGAATCAGGGCATCCTGCGGCTCCATCAGGAGACGGGCCTGCCCATGGTCTGCACCAACGACGCCCACTATCTCCGGAAGGAGGACGCGGAGACCCACGACGTTCTCCTCTGTATCCAGACCGGCAAGACCCTGGACGACGAGAACCGGATGCGCTACGAGCCCCGGAATTTCTACCTCCGCAGCGAGGCGGAGATGGAAGCGCTGTTCGGCGGCTATGAGGGGGCCCTGGAAAACACGGTCAAAATCGCGGAGATGTGCCATAAGGACTTCGTGTTCGGCAAGTATCACCTGCCGGAATTCCAGCTGCCGGAGGGCTATGACAGCTACAGCTACCTGAAAAAGCTCTGCGACGAGGGCTACCGGGAGCGCTACGGAGACGACGAGAGCCACCGGGGCCAGCTGGACTACGAGCTGGACATGATCCGCCGGATGGGCTTCACGGACTATTTCCTGATTGTCTCCGACTTCGTGCGCTACGCCAAAGGGGTGGACATCCCCGTGGGCCCGGGCCGGGGCAGCGCGGCAGGCAGCGTGGTGAGCTACTGCCTCCGCATCACCGACGTGGACCCGGAGAAGTACGATCTCTATTTCGAGCGCTTCCTGAACCCGGAGCGTGTGAGCATGCCGGATATCGACATGGACTTTGCCGATACCCGCCGGGACGAGGTGATTGACTACGTCCGCCGGAAATACGGCGCCGACCGGGTGGCCCAGATCGTCACCTTCGGCACCATGGCCGCCCGGGCGGCGGTGCGGGACGTGGGGCGGGTGATGGGTCTGTCCTATGCCGACGTGGACGCCATCGCCAAGCAGATTCCCCAGCGGGACGGCAACAAATCCATCACGCTGGAGCGGGCCCTGACCCTCTCCAAGCCCCTTCGGGACATGTGCGAGTCCGACCCCGACGTGGCCCGGCTGATTGACACCGCCAAAAAGCTGGAGGGAATGCCCCGGAACGCCTCCACCCACGCCGCCGGCGTGGTGATTACCAAGCTGCCTGTGGTGGAGTACGTGCCCCTGTCCAAAAACGACGACACCGTGGTCTGCCAGTATGAAAAGGACACCTTGGAGAAGCTGGGCCTTTTGAAGATGGACTTCCTGGGCCTGCGGAATTTGACGGTGCTGGACGACGCGGTGAAGATGCTCCAGGAGGAGCGTCCGGACTTCCGCCTGGAGGACATCCCGGAGAACGACCCGGACACCTACGCCATGCTCTCCGCCGGAAAAACCTCCGGCGTGTTTCAGATGGAATCCGGGGGCATGACGGACCTCTGCACCCGCCTGGGGCCCCGGAGCATCGAGGACATCACCGCCATCATCGCCCTGTTCCGCCCCGGCCCCATGGATTCCATTCCCCAGTTTCTGGAGAGCGCCAAAAATCCGGAGAAGGTCCGCTACGATCACCCGCTGCTGGAACCCATCCTCTCCAATACCTACGGCTGCATCGTCTATCAGGAGCAGGTCATCAAAATCTTTCAGGAGCTGGCGGGCTACTCCCTGGGCCAGGCGGACATGGTGCGCCGGGCCATGAGCAAAAAGCACGTGGAGGAGATTGAGAGCGAGCGGGAGGCCTTCCTCCACGGTGACAAGGAGAGAAACATTACAGGCTGTGTGGCGAGAGGGGTTCCGGAGAAGACAGCCCAGATTATCTACAATAAAATCTACGATTTTGCCGAGTACGCCTTCAACAAGGCCCACGCCGTTTCCTATGCGGTGCTGGCCTATCAGACGGCCTGGTTCAAGTGCCATTTCCCCCGGGAGTATATCGCGGCTCTGCTGACGTCGGTGCTGAACAACACCGACAAAATCAAGGTGTATATTAAAGAGTGCCGGGACAGCGGCATCCCTCTGCTGCCGCCGGACATCAACCGCTCCACCGACCGTTTCACCGTCGAGGCGGACGGGATCCGCTTCGGCCTGGCCGCCATCAAGAACATTGGCCGGGGCTTCATACAGACAGTCATGAGAGAGCGGGAGGAGAAGGGGCCCTTTACCTCTCTCCATGACTTCTGCCGCCGCATGACCGGCAGCGACGTCAACAAGCGGGCCCTGGAAAACCTGATTCGCTCCGGCGCCTTTGACGCCTCCGGCGCACGCCGCTCCCAGCTGCTGCGGGTCTATGAAACCGTGCTGGACGCCGCCGCCAACCGGCAGCGCCAGAATCTGGAGGGCCAGATGGATTTCTTCTCCATGGCCGCGGAGGACGGCGGGACCCAGGCGGAGGAAGCGCCTCTTCCGGATATCCCGGAATTTACCCCCCAGGAGCTGCTGAGCATGGAGAAGGGGGCCACGGGGCTCTATCTCTCCGGACATCCCATGGACGCCTACCGGGACATTGTCCGCCGTCTGCAAATCCCCGCTGTGGGGTCCATTACTCAGGACCTGGCCCAGGAGAACGGGCCCAGCCGCTTTGCCGACGGCCAGCAGGTCACCCTGGCGGGGGTTGTGGCCTCCAGCAAGACCAAGACCACCAGGAACAACTCGCTGATGGCCTATGTCACCCTGGAGGATGAAACCGGCTCCATAGAAATGCTGTGCTTCAGCCGGACCCTGGACACCTGCGGCTCCTATCTGCGGGAGGGGGAGGCCATTACGGCAAAGGGCCGTCTCTCCGTCCGGGACGAGAAGGCCCCGCAGCTGATGTGCGACACGGCCTATCCTCTGGCCAATGCCGAAGCCGGTCTGCCGGAACCGGCGCGGGGGGCGAGACCGGACCGGCAGGAGGCGGGAGAGGTTCTGTTCCTGAAATTCCCGTCCCTGGAGCACCCCTCTCTCCGTCATATGAAGCTGGTGTTTTCCATGTTTCCCGGTACGACGCCGGTGAAAATGCGCATGGCGGACACCCGGAAAATCTATGTCACACGGGTGCTGCTCCACAAGGCCCTGGTTCAGGAGGCGCGGGACACCCTGGGAGAGGAAAACGTGGTGGTCCGGTAGAGAAAAAAACGGCAATAAGAAAGGACTCAGCCGGGGGCTGAGTCCTTTCAGCCTGTCGAAAAAGTCTTTTCGACAGGCTGAGCAAGTTTACAAAACTTCAAAAAAGTTTTGTAAACTTATTGATTGAACATGAAAGACACCCCTGATGGGTTTCTTTCATACTATCTTCCTTTCCGAAAACTAAAAGCAATCCGTTTTTTCGACAGTCTCCTTTCTTATTCGTCCTCCTTCAGCAGGACCTGAATGAGATCCCCGTAGAGCTTTTCCGGCGCTTTCCGGAACTTTTCCGCCAGCACCTTGGCCATGTCCTCCCGAACGACCATGAGCCGCAGGTCCATGACGCTGCCCATATCGTCGTCCAGGGCCAGCTTGACCGTATAGGTTCCGTTGGGCCGCTTTTCCGTGACGGCCCGGACCTGGTTTTTCCGCCGGAGCCGCCGGTTCCACTCCGAGAGGTTCCGGTCGCAGCGCAGCCGCACGGAGTAGGGCAGGCTGGACTCGCAGATCTGGCTGTTCCGCCGTCCCTTGGCGGTGATGGCGTAGAGGTCGTTTTCGAGTGTGAGATGCTCCGTGCGGACCAGATCGGCCAGGCAGTCGGAGAAGTCGAAATAGTCGATGGCGTCGTCGCAGAGGGTCAGGTCCAGTACGGTGTCAAAGGGAATGGGCTCGATGACCCGGGCGGTGATGTAGAGAATCAGAAACTTAATTTCCAGCTTGTCCTGAATGAAACCGGGCATAGCGGGCACCTCGCTTGTTTTTTTCCCATTATACATCCCTCCGGACGAAAACACAAGTCCGGCGGCGTTTTTGTGAACTTTGTCGAAATTTGGGAAAAAGCACCTTGACGTTCCTCCCGCGGATTGCTATGATAGGAAAAACCTTTGAAAGGCGGGGGAACATGAAGACAAGGATGCTTGCGTTTTGGCTGGCGGCGGCCATGCTGCTCTCTCTCACGGGCTGCGGCAAAGAGGAGACGGAGGAGCCGCCGGTCCAGACCCCTGTGGAGAATCCGGAGCCCGAACCGGAACCCGAGCCGGAGCCGGAGCCTCCTTACGTCCCGGCGGGAACCAACCCCCTGACCGGTCTGCCCATGGAGCCGGAGGACGAGGAGAAGCGCCCGGTGGCGGTGATGCTGAACAATCTGAAGGCGGCTCAGCCCCAGCTGGGCATCTCCCAGGCGGACATCATCTATGAGGTCACCGCCGAGGGGGGCATCACCCGGATGCTGGGCCTCTATCAGACCATGGACGGCATAGGGACCCTGGGCAGCATCCGGTCCACCCGGCCCTATTACATTGAGCTGGCCCTGGGGCACGACGCCCTGCTGATCCACGCCGGTGGCAGCCAAGAGGCCTATTCCGATATTTACAGCTGGAAGGTGGACAATATGGACGGAGTCCGGGGCGGCAGCGACGCGGAAATTTTCTGGCGGGATCGGGACCGGCAGAGGAACAATGGCTATGAACACAGTCTGATTACCTCCGGCGAGAAGATACAGGCCTATCTGGACCAGGGCCGCTTTGACACGGAGCACCGGGACGGATGGGAAGAGGCCCTGCACTTTGCCCAGGACGGAACCCCCGCCGGCGGCGAGAGGGCGGAGCACATTACACTGCGCTTTTCCACATACAAGACCGGAACCTTTGACTATGAGCCCGCTGTGGGCCAGTATCTGGCGGGCCAGTACGGCGAAAACCACGTGGACGCCGCCACGGGCATGCAGGTGGCGGCCACCAATGTGCTGGTGCTGGAGACCTCCATTTCCGTCATTGACAGCGAGGCGCGCCAGCGGGTGAAAACCGTGGGGGAGGGGAAGGGGACCTTCTTCTGCGGAGGAAAGGCCGCGGCGATTCAATGGAGCCGGGAGGACCGGAACAGCCCCTTTGTCTATACCCTGGAGGATGGGACGCCTCTGACACTGGGGCAGGGGAAGAGCTATATCTGTCTGATTTCCCCCAAGGTCAGCACGCTGAAATATGAGTGAGCGCCAAAACCGCTGGAATCATGGCCGGGCGGGATTGCTTCCCGGAGTTCCCCCGCAATCCGGAGGGACTGCGGCGCAATGGAAAGGGGCGGGAACCGCCCGGACAGTGGTTCTTCGCTGTGAACGGTTCCAGGCAGAAACTGGATTGGGCCGCCCGCCGGGCGGCTCTTTCACCTCTTGAGCCCCTGCGCATACACTGGAATGAAGGGACCGCCCCTTCACTCAGTTACTTATCAGGAGGTTATTGCAATGCCCGAAAAAGTTATGCCCGGTCCCGTGTCGGATCTCAGCGGCATCCGCGAGGCGGTTTGCATCCATACCAGGAAGATTTATGATTCCTGCAGAGATAAAGACTGCATCGAGGACCTTCGTTTCTATCCCAAGCTCCAGTATGTGGACGTCATCAACCGCGCCCTGTCCGTAAAGGGCGGCAGCGCCAGACTGCTGTATGTCTACGTGGATGTGGAGCCCGTCAGCTTCAACCGGGGCTTCTACACCGTAGATATGCGCTTCTTCTACTCCGTGACCCTCCAGGCCTACCTCAGCTGCCCCGCCCCCGTCACCGTGGAAGGCCTGTGCGTGTTTGACAAGCGGGCCATTCTCTTCGGCAGCGAGGGCAACGCCAAGATCTTTTCCTCTGAGCTCCGCACCGGTGAGCCGGATCTTCAGCTCATGAGCCGCTCCAATCTCCCTGTGGCCGTGGTGGAGGCGGTGGACCCCATCGTTCTGGACGCCCGGCTCATGGACTGCTGCGGCAAGCGGGAGTGTGACTGCGACCTGTGCGAGGTGCCCTCCTTCGTCAACAGCTGCTTCAACGGCGAGCTCTCCAGCGGGGACGACAGCCGCCGCATCTATGTCACCCTGGGCCAGTTCTCCATCGTCCGGCTGGAGCGGGATTCTCAGCTGCTGGTTCCGGTGTATGACTACTGCATGCCCGATAAGGAGTGCGCCTGCGGCACGGGGAACGAGGACCCCTGCGGCATTTTCCGCAACATCTCCTTCCCGGTGGGTGAGTTCTTTCCCCCCAACACCGTTCGGATGCCGGAGAATTACGAGGAATGCTGCTGCGCCTGCCGGTAAGGGTTTTCCCGGGAAAGGCCGCGCAGGAGAGCGCTGTAGTCTCCGCCCTGGGGCGTCTTAAATAAGGCCGGCCGCCAGCGGAGGCAGACCGCCCGAAGAAATGAACGGCTCCTCACAAAAAGGCCCCTTCCCGATTGCAAAACCGGGCAGGGGCCCTTTTTTCGCCGGAAACTGAAGATACATATGCCGGGCTCCTTCTGCCTGGGCGGCTGTCTTATGGGGGGCGGCGTCTTTTTTAGAAAAAGGGCTGTCATCGGAGCTGACAGAGGGCGCCCTCTGTCCTTCGGAGACCGGTCAAAACCCCGGCACGTGGAAACAGCACCATGGCAATGACTCTGCCTGCGGAGGCGATTGGGGACGGACCATAAAAGCGGGAGGGTCCCATAAAATTCAGAAATAATAGCACTTGTGTTCTATCCGAACTTCTGCTATGATAATCGTAACGTTTACTGCCAACAGGGCTCAGGGAAGACAGCCGCCTTTTCGGGCGGAAATGCGGACTGACCGGGAGCCGGAAGGGGGGACCTATGCCGGAGATATTGGAGGGTCTGAACGGAGCGCAGCGGGAGGCGGTCACGGCCACGGAGGGCTATGTCCGGGTGATTGCGGGCGCAGGCTCCGGCAAGACACGGGCGCTGTCGCACCGGTTTGCCTATCTGGTCAACGAGGTGGGCATTCTGCCGGGGAATATCCTCTGCGTCACCTTCACCAATAAATCCGCCAACGAGATGCGCCAGCGGATACACGCCCTGACAGGGGATAACGACACCGGCTATATCAACACCTTCCACGGGTTCTGTGTCTCCATTCTTCAGGAGGACAGCCATGCGGTGGGCTATCCGCGGAGCTTTCTGGTGCTGGACAACGCCGATATTGACGCCATGCTTCAGATCATCTATGAGGAACGGAGCCTGACCCTTCGGGACATGACCTATGGCATGGCCCGCAACATGATTGAGGTTCGGAAGCTTTTCAAGGAACCGGACTATTACCTGGATTTGATTACGCTGTCCCTGGATGTGCTGCGGAACAAGTACCTGGCGGCCGAGCGGGCCGAGGACATCATTTTCTATGGATACCTCTATCAGGAGAAAAAATGCTTCGGGCTGGACTACAACGATTTAATCAAGTTCTCCCTGTACATATTCGCGGAGAACGAAGCCGCCCGGCACAAGTGGCAGGAGCGGCTGGAATACATCATGATTGACGAGTTTCAGGATATCGACAGTCTGCAATACCAGCTGATGGAGGTTCTCTGCGGCTATCATAAAAATCTCTTTGTGGTGGGGGACCCGGACCAGACCATTTATACCTGGCGGGGAGCCGACATCAGGTATCTGCTGAACTTTGACCAGGTGTTTTCCCCGGCACATACCGTTCTGATGACGGAAAATTACCGTTCCACGCCTCAGATTCTGGCGGCGGCAAATTCCCTGATTGCCAGGAACAGCCTGCGGGTCAGGAAAGAGCTGCGGCCCACGCTGCCGCCGGGGCCGCCGGTGCTCTGTCATTACGCCTCCGACGCGGAGGAGGAGGCCCGCTGGATTGCCGGGCAGATCAAGGCCCTTTGGGAGGCCGGGACTCCATACCGGGACATCGCCGTTCTTTACCGGGCCCACTATGTGACCCGCCAGGTGGAGGAGGTTTTGATGGGGGAAGAGATTCCCTATACCATTTACAGCGGCACCCAGTTTTTTGGCCGCATGGAAATCAGGGACGCCCTGGCCTATCTGCGGATGATCGCCCTCCAGGATGATTTGTCCTTTCTGCGGATTGCCAACGTGCCCAAGCGGAATCTGGGAAAACGGCGGATGGCCTTCTTGCGGGACCGGGCGGCGGAGACGGGAAACACGCTTTATCAGACGCTGAAGCAGCATCTGGAGGACCCCCTATTCAAGGGAACAGGAGCGGAGAAGTTTGTGAAGCTGGTGGACGCTTTTTCCGCCTCCAGCGGCGGGAGGCCGGTCTCCGAGGTCCTCTCCAATATCCTGGACCGAAGCGGCTATGAACGGATGCTGCGCACCGAGGGGAGTCAGGAGCGGCTGGACAATCTGGCGGAGCTGAAGCAGTCGGTTTACGTCTTTGAGACCACCTGCGGCGAGGAATGCACCCTGGAGCATTACCTGGCTCACGCGGCCCTGTTCACCAACGGCGACGCCGCGGAGCAGGGGGACCGGGTGAAGCTCATGACCGTCCACGCCGCCAAGGGGCTGGAGTTTCCCCACGTGTTTCTCTGCGGCATGAACGAAGGGGTGTTTCCCTCCCGCCGGACCCGCACCCAGGACGCCATGGAGGAGGAACGGCGGCTGGCCTTTGTGGCTATGACCCGGGCGGAACAGGGGCTGTATCTCTCCGAGGCCGAGGGCCGGAATCTGGACGGGTCCCCCCGGTATCCCTCCCGGTTCCTGCTGGATATCGACCCGGACTGCCTGACCCTGACGCACCCGCCCCGGGCCGGACTGGTGGAGGAGGCGCGGCGCGCCATTGAGAACAGTCTCCGGTGGATGCCGGAGAGCGAGTCCGCTGTCCTCCCGGCGGGACAGCGGGTGCGGCACGCCGTGTTCGGCCCCGGCACGGTGACGGGGGCGGACCTGGACCGCTCCGCCTACATCGTCCAGTTTGACGGCATCAACACCCCCCGGAAAATCTCCTTCCGGGCCAGGCTGGAACGTCTGTAAAGTCTGAAAACTGTTACCGGATTGTGGTTGCAATGGAAAAACGCCCTTCCTATACTGTTGGAAAACAGAGAGGGAGGGCGTTTTCATGAGGTTCAGAGGGAGGGGGCTGACACTGGCGCTGTGTCTGCTGCTGGCGGCCTGCGGCGAGGCAGGGACGGAGCGCCTGCCGGAGAATCTGCCGGAAGAAGCCGCCGCCGAAACGGCGGTTCTGGAGGGGAAGGCCCTGTCCCCGGACGGGCGTTTTTTGGCGCGGACGGAGGGAGTCAACGAGGGTATCACGGCATCGGGACTCAATCCTTACTGGGAGGGGATACGGACGGCGGAATGAAGAAAAACGCCGCCCGGAAAGATGGACGGCGTTTCTCCTTTACACAGTCAGCCCGTACTGAGTTAGAACGGATTTGATGTGCTCCAGATGCTCCGGGGAGGGGGGACACATGGGGGAGCGGAGCTCGCCCACCTTCCAGCCCAGCAGGGCCAGGGCGGTTTTCACCGGGATGGGGTTCACCTCGCAGAACATGGCGTCGCAGAAGTCCTTCAGCTGGAGCTGCAGGACCCCGGCGGCGGCGAAGTCGTTCTGCTGGCAGAGCCGGACCAGCCGGTGCATCTCCGCCGGAAGGACGTTGGCCGCCACGGAGATGACTCCCAGACCGCCCAGGGCGCAGATGGGAACCGTCTCGTCGTCATTGCCGGACCAGATGCAGAAGTCCGGCGGGCAGAGGTTCCGGGTCCGCTGGATGGCCCCCAGGTTTCCGGAGGCCTCTTTTACGCCTGCGATGTTGGACAGCTCCGACAGGGCGGCGTAGGTCTCCGGGGCGATGGAGACCCCGGTGCGGGAGGGGACATTATAGAGGATGATGGGGGTGGAGACGGCGGCGGCGATGGTCTGATAGTGGCGGAGCAGGCCCGCCTGGGTGGCTTTGTTGTAGTAGGGGGTCACCACCAGCAGAGCGTCCGCACCCAGGCGCTCCGCCGCCTGGGACTGCTCCACGGCCCTGGCGGTGCTGTTGGAGCCGGTGCCGGCAATCACCGGCACCCGGCCGCCTACGTGGCGGACACAGAAGCCGATGGTCTCCTGACGCTCGGACTCCGTCATGGCGCTTGCCTCTCCGGTGGTGCCGCAGACCACAATGGCGTCGGTCCCGTTTTCCAGCTGGAAGTCCAGCAGCTCCCCCAGAGCCGTGAGATTCACGCCCTCCTCGGAAAACGGGGTGACGATGGCCGCGGCAGACCCTGTAAAAATCGGATGCTTCATGAAACGACCGCCTTTCTTAAAGAATGAAGCCGCAGGGGCGGCGGGGGAAGAGCCCCGCTCACCGCCTGACTGAAAAGGGCGTCCGCGCAGTTCGCGGACGCCTCTTTTGTAGATAGTAGAGATATGAATGCCTCAGTCTGCCTCGATGTATCCCTTGGCGCACAGCAGTTCGGCCAGCAGCACCGCGCCGCCGGCGGCGCCCCGGAGGGTATTGTGGCTGAGACCCACGAATTTATAGTCATATTGGCTGTCCTCCCGGAGACGGCCCAGGGAGATGGCCATACCCTTTTCAAGGCCCCGGTCCAGACGGGTCTGGGGCCGGTCGGGCTCCTCAAAATAGTGCAGGAACTGCCTGGGGGCGGAAGGAAGGTCCAGCTCCTGGGCGGGGCCCCGGAAGGCGGCCCAGTCGGCCTTGATTTCCTCGATAGACGGCTTTTTTCCCTCCTGGAACTTCACGAACACCGCCGCCATGTGGCCGTCCAGGCAGGCCACCCGGAAGCACTGGGCCGTGATGGCGGGACCGGTAGCCTTGACGATTTCCCCGTCCCGGATGCTGCCCCAGAGCTTCAGGGGCTCCTGCTCGCTTTTCTCCTCCTCGCCGCCGATGTAGGGGATGCAGTTGTCCACCATCTCCGGCCAGCGCTCAAAGGTCTTGCCTGCGCCGGAAATGGCCTGATAGGTGCAGACCAGGGCCCTGTCCAGGCCGTATTTCAGAAGGGGATGCAGGGCGGGGACATAGCTCTGGAGAGAGCAGTTGGATTTCACGGCGATAAAGCCCCGTTTGGTGCCCAGGCGTCTGCGCTGGGCCTCGATAATCTGGATATGGTCCGCGTTGATCTCCGGCACCACCATGGGCACGTCGGCGGTCCAGCGGTTGGCGGAGTTGTTGGAGACGATGGGGCACTCCAGTTTGGCATAGCGCTCCTCAAGGGCCCGGATTTCCTCTTTGTTCATATCCACGGCACAGAAACAGAAGTCCACCTGCTCCGCCATTTTTTCCGCGTCGGCCTGGGCGTCCAGGACCACCAGGTTCCTGGCCTCCTGGGGCAGGGGGGTCTCCATGGCCCAGCGGCTGCCCACCGCCTCCTCATATGTTTTTTCGGCGCTGCGGGCGCTGGCGGCGACAGCCGTCAGCTGAAACCAGGGGTGCTGCTCCAGCAGCGTGATGAAGCGCTGGCCCACCATGCCGGTTCCGCCGATCACGCCGACCTTGTACTGTTTCATAGTGTGTTCCTCCTGCTGTTAAAAGATAGACCGGTTTTTCTCTTTCCGTCGATTTGGGTTGAATGTGGGAGAGGTTTGTATTATAATGGTTCCAGCTTTGTAACGACTGTTCCTGATGTGCGGACAATTGTCTGCTGAATATAGTAGCATGATTTTCAACCGCCGTCAAGAGAGGGGATATTGGGAGGTCTCATGAAAAAAAAGCTGCTGACGCTCTTTCTCGTTGTGACATTTTTTGCGCTGGGTCCGGTTCTGAAGGCCGAAGCCGTGGAGAACGGAACGGTCAAGGTGGGCCTCCGCTCCGGCTCCAGCGCCCTGTTTTCCGCCAATCTGGAAAACGCGGTGGGAGACGGCTATGAATTCGGCTATTTCGACGACAGCCGGGCCTTTATCTCCCTGGGCTGGACCGGGGAAACCGCCATTTCCATGACTGCCGCCGGTACTATTTATATGGACGGCAGCGGCGCCTATGCCTCCAACATTCCCGCCGGAGGCTATCGGACCATTGGGAGCTGGCATGTACAGCTGGACGGATTCCGCTCCTTTGAGGACGCGGCGGACGAGGCGGCGGCCTGCGGCGGCTGGCCCGCCTGGATTGACTGGAGCTATGTGGTCCGCGTCGGGTCCTTTGAGTCCCGGGGGGAGGCGGAGGACGCCGCCCGGGACTACGGCGGCAGCGCCGTCCAATCCGGGTCCACCGGCGTGCTGGTTACCCGGACCCGGACCACCGATGTGCTCTTTGAGTTCGACTGCGGCGGCGCACTCTCCCTGGGCGTTCAGCCCTCCGGACGGGGGCGGGAGACGTCCACATGGTTCAAGGGGTACAAGTACGGCGGCGGCTTCGAGTATCCCAGGGTCACAGGCGGAAACCTCAACGTGGTCAACGTCGTCGGCGTGGAGGAGTACGTCAAGGGCGTCATCCCCTATGAGATGGGCCCCGCCTGGCCCCTGGCGGCCCTGGAGGCCCAGGCGGTCTGCGCCCGGACCTATGTCTGCGGCCACAGCCTCCATCTCAGCGCCGACGGCTTCGACGTCTGCGGGGGCACCCACTGCCAGGTCTACAACGGACACGGCAGCGGCGTCACCGGAGCCTCCGCGGTCAGCGACCAGGCCGTGGAGAATACCGCCGGGCAGTGCCTCTATTATGACGGCCAGCTGGTGCGGGACGCGGTTTATCATTCCTCCGACGGCGGCGCCACCGAGGACGGCGGCAACGTCTGGGGCACGGAAACGGGATATCTGAAGGGCAAGCCGGACCCCTATGAGGCCCAGACCACCGTGCCCAACAACACCTATTCCGTCACCTACACCGCCGCGGAGCTCAGCTGGATTCTGGAGCAGAAGGGCTATTCCGTGGGGACCGTGCGGGATGTGTATGTCTCGGAGTACACCCCCATGGGCAATGTCGCTAAGGTGACCTTTGTGGGCTCCGGCGGCACCAAAACCGTCAGCGGGGAGACCTGCCGGACCATCTTCTACAGCAGCACCTATCAGAAATCCGTCAGCAGCATGCGCTTTGACATCAACGGGGGCCGGGGCTCCGGCATCTATGTCAACGGAACGGGGCAGCTCTCCTCCCTGGAGGGGGTCTCCGTGATCTCCGGTGCCGGCGAGATATCCTCCCTGAGAGACAATACCGCCTCTGTGATTTCCTCCTCCGGCGCCTCCACGGTCTCCGGCGGAGGCCGGCCCACCGGCGGCGGCACCGGGAACTTCGTCATCACCGGCACCGGAAACGGCCACAATGTGGGCATGAGCCAGTATGGAGCCAAGGCCATGGCGGAACTGGGGTATAGCTGGCGGGAAATTTTGGAATTTTATTATACGGATATTACCATCGGCTGAACCCTTTCCCGGCGGGGCCGTATGACCGGAACGGCAGGCCCGGGGCAGAGGGACGATGGAATTTATGGATTGGGTAAGGGAACCATGAAGACAAGTGATTTTTTCTATGATCTGCCGCCGGAGCTCATCGCCCAGACGCCCATTGAGCAGCGGGACGGCTCCCGCCTCCTGACGCTGGACCGGGAGACGGGCCGGACGGAGCACCGCCGTTTTTATGAGCTGCCGGAGCTGCTGCGGCCCGGCGACTGTCTGATTTTAAACGACTCCCGGGTGCTACCCGCCCGTCTGCTGGGCCAGCGCCTGCCCGGCGGCGGGGCCTGCGAGGTGCTTCTGCTGATAGACAGAGGGGAAAACGTCTGGGAGTGCCTGGTCCGGCCGGGGCGGAAGCTGCGGACCGGGGCCCGGCTGACCTTTGGAGACGGGGAGCTCACTGCCCAGGTGGTGGGGGAGGAGGCGGACGGCAACCGCCTGGTCCGCTTCGAGTACCGGGGCATTTTCCTGGAGGTGCTGGAGCGCCTGGGAAAAATGCCCCTGCCGCCCTACATCAAGGAGGAATTGCAGGACCGGGAGCGGTATCAGACGGTGTATTCCAAGGTCCTGGGCAGCGCCGCCGCCCCGACGGCGGGACTCCACTTCACGCCGGAGCTTCTGGAGCAGATTGGGGCCAGGGGCGTGGGAATCGGATATGTGACCCTCCACGTGGGCCTGGGCACCTTCCGGCCTGTGAAGGAGGAGACCATCGAGGCCCATCCCATGCACAGCGAGTTCTGCACCGTTCCGCCGGAGACGGCGGAGCTGATTAACCGCACCAGGGCGGCGGGGGGCCGCTGCATCTGCGTGGGGACCACCTCCTGCCGGACACTGGAGTCCTGGGCAGGGGAGGACGGACACATGGAGCCCCGGGCAGGCTGGACGGATATCTACATCTATCCCGGATACTGCTTCAAGGTTATGGACGGGCTGATTACCAACTTCCATCTGCCGGAAAGCACGCTGGTGATGCTGGTGTCCGCCTTCGCCGGGCGGGAGCCAGTACTGGCCGCCTACCGGCAGGCGGTGGAAGAGCGCTACCGGTTCTTCTCCTTCGGGGACGCCATGTTTATTTCATAGGGAGGCATTTACATGACTTTGACAGAGCTGCCCAATATCGGTCCCAGGCTGGCGGAGGACCTCGGCGTCGAGACGCCGGAGGGCCTCCGGGAGCTGGGGGCGGCTTTTCTCCGTGTCCGGGCCCAGGTGGCCCCGGCGGCCTGCTTTCGTCAGCTCACCGCCCTGGCCGGGGCGGAGCTGGGGATTCCCGAGAAGACCCTGACGGCGGAGAAAAAGACGAAGCTGCGGGCCTTTTTTGACGGCCTGTGAGACTGCCCGGACAATGGTTTTCAGATATGCCGGGCTGAAAGAGTATGTGCGGGAGGATTTTGAGCGGTTTTACCGAATGGGCTTCCGGGAGGAGGAGATCGTTCCCGCCGTGCTGGATGAATACCGGCACGGGGAGGACTTTTCCGTTACTGAGTAGATTTGCATTCATATCTTTTTAGCCCTGAATTACGCCGAAAAGGGCTTGGACCCGGGCGGAATCGTCAGGAGGCTGAAAGGGCTTCTGACGGTGGAGGCCCTGGAGGCGGCGCGGGACGCGCTGGGACCGGAGTACGCGGAGCTGACGGGAGATTTGAACAAAGGAGTTTTTGCGTGTTTGAAGTACTGAAAACAGAGGGCCGCGCCCGCCGGGGCCGCTTTTCCTGCGCCCACGGCGGCGAGGTCCAGACCCCTGTCTTTATGAACGTGGGCACCCAGGCCGCCATCAAGGGCGGCGTGGACGCCTTTGACCTGCGGGAGGTCAACTGCCAGATTGAACTGAGCAATACCTACCATCTTCACATCCGCCCCGGCGACGGTCTGATTCGCCAGATGGGGGGACTCCATACCTTCATGAACTGGGACGGCCCCATTCTGACGGATTCCGGCGGTTTTCAGGTCTTCTCCCTGGCGCCTCTCCGGCGCATCAGGGAAGAGGGGGTTTATTTCTCCTCTCATGTGGACGGGCGGAAGATTTTCATGGGGCCGGAGGAATCCATGCGGATTCAGTCCAATCTGGGCAGCGACATTGCCATGGCCTTCGACGAGTGCGTGGAGAACCCGGCGACCTATGAGTACGCCAAGGCCTCCTGTGAGCGGACATACCGCTGGCTGGAGCGGTGCAAACGGGAGCACGACCGGCTGAACGGCCTGCCGGAGACCATCAACCCCGGCCAGCTGCTCTTCGGCATCAATCAGGGGGCTACCTTCGAGGATCTGCGGGTGTGGCATATGAAGGAGATTGCCGGGCTGGACTGCGACGGCTATGCCATCGGCGGTCTGGCCGTGGGGGAGCCCACGCAGGTGATGTATGACGTCATCGACGCCGTGGAACCCCACATGCCCCAGGACAAGCCCCGGTATCTGATGGGCGTGGGCACCCCCAGCAACATCATTGAGGCGGTGGCCCGGGGGGTGGATTTCTTCGACTGCGTGATGCCCTCCCGGAACGGCCGTCATGGCAAGCTCTTCACCTGGGAGGGCACCGTGAACATCCTGAACGCCAAGTACGCCGCGGACAGCCGGCCCATCAGCGAGACCTGCCAATGTCCCGTCTGCCGGCGCTTCTCCCGGGCCTATCTCCGCCACCTCTTCAAGGCGGAAGAGACCCTTGCCCTGCGGCTGGCGGTGCTGCACAACCTGTATTTTTACAATGAGCTGACGGCGAAAATCCGGGAAGCCCTGGACCAGGGCCGTTTCGGGGCCTTCCGGGCGGAGTACAGCGAACGGCTGGCAGAGCGGGTCTGAGGGAGAACCGGCGGACGCCTCCGGCTCAGGGCGCGGAGAGCCCCCTGTATGTATAGCCGGGGGATGGGAATTTTCCCGGCAGGCAGGGAGATTTTCCGCGGCAAGCCTGATGGATTGCGAGGGAAACCGGCGGGGTCCGGCGGGGAAAAGACCCCTCGGACAGCCTTCGGCGGTTGAGGATACAGGCTCGGAAAGAAAATGCTTGCAAAACAGCGCAAATTTGGTATAATAGAGCTGTTCTGGCTTAGGGCCTGTTTAAAAAATGCCACGCGCACAACCGGCGGATTTTTCCTGATACTTTCCCCATGCTTTCTCGATGCTTTCCGCTGGCGCGCCATTGCGTTCCCGTGAAATCCGCCGGGATTTCCCAGGGAAGCCGTTCCAAGCGGCAGCCGGAAACAAAAAAGCACCGCCGGGCATTCCGCCGTTTTTTAACAGCCCCTGACGCGAATTTTTACGAAAAGGAAGGAAGTTTTAAATGGACCAGGGAACTTACACAATTGTCATGATCGTCGTTTTGATTGCGATGATGTATTTCATGATGATTCGCCCGGAGAACAAGCGGAAAAAGAAGGCACAGGAGATGCGGGACAGCCTGAAAAAGGGCGACATTGTCACCTCCATCGGGGGAATTGTGGGCAAGATCGTGGCCGTTCAGAAGGACACCATTGTGGTCGAGACCAGCGACGACCGGGTCCGGGTGGAGCTGACCAAGTGGGCCGTGAGCTCCGTCGGCGTGCAGAGCAATGAGCAGCCCGAGGAAAAGAAGGAGGAAGCGAAAAAAGAGGCTCTGCCTGAGGATACGGAAAAGAAATAACCGGGAGTTCCGGGAACGGACTCCCGTCTCAACCTGATAAAATCTCTGCTGAGGGGCAGCCCCCGGCAGAGATTTTGTCCTGTCTGGGAGAATGTCTCCGTCCGGCCGGCGAAATAAGAACCTGTATTCATAGCCGGGGGACGCTGGATGGGCGAGGATTTGTCCCGCCAGACAAGGAGATTGTTCACGCCCTTGCCATACTGACGGATTGCAAGGGAAATCGACGCAGTATGGCAAGAAAAAGACTGGCCAGACGGCGGGCAGCGGTTGTGAATACAGGTTCTAAAAGGGGTTGGACGCATAAACGCCCCGCCTCCCGGAATATGTTCCAATAAAGGGAGGTTTGAGCAATGGCAAAAAAACGAAAACAGGCGGCGGTCTGGCAGGGCTTTCTGTGGGGCGGTCTGCTGTCTCTGGGGATCTATCTGCTGGGTCTGCTGCTGCTGGCCCTGCTGCTGGTGCGGGGGACGCTGTCCGAGGGCTTTCCCGCCGTGGCGGTGCTCTGCACGGCTGCGGCCATGGGGGGCGGCCTGCTGGCGGTCTGGCGGACCGGCTGGGGCGCCGGCGGCCTGCTGACCGGAGCGGCCTTCGCGGGGGTCCTGATTCTGGGGGGCCTCCTGTTCTGGGAGGAGCTGACCTGGACGGGAAGCGGAGGCATTCTGCTGCTCTGCGCCCTGGGGGGCGGGTTCCTGGCCACCCTGGCCAGTCTGACCGGCCTGACCAAAAGACAGCGGAAGCGGCGGAAATAAGAAGGGGAGAGGCCCCGGGAAAGCTGCTATCGTGAAATTCTACAAATTTGTCATTTCGCACCGGCATTGGCACGCCGCTGCTTCGGCTGCCGCTCTCCCGTCCCGCAGGGGAGGGGGACGGTACATCTGGGGCGGCGTGCCGGTGGGGTCCACCAGATATGGCGTGCCGGGGGCCTCCGCCGGAGCCCGTCGAGGGGTCCAAAAACAGGTTTACATAACTCAGTTTACATAATATTTTGTCATAATCTCCAAAAAGTAAAAAATTTCGGCAAATTCCTTGCGAAATCCGGAGAAATGAACTATATTAGAAGCATCAGATATCTTTGCCATAATGGAAGCTCCTACCTTGCGGACACACCCTGGCGGGAGTTTTTTTGCGCTTTCCTTCGGCTGCTGCCGGGCGGCTGCTTCTGCGGCCCCGCTGTCCAAAGCATGTATAAACCGCGGTCCGGCCTCATAGGATGCAGTGAGGTGAGGCGGTTTGAACTGGAAACGCGGAGGCGAAACAATCCAATGGGGACAGCCGCTGGCTCGCCTGCTGTTCCTGGCGCTGTTTTTTTTCGGCGGCCTGCTTTTGGGACAGGTTCTGGCAGGGCGGGTGCCGCCGCCGGCGGGAGAGGAGCTGACCCGTTACCTGACGGACTATTTGCAGGTGGAGGGGGATGTGAGTCCGGCCGCGGCACTGTCGGCGGTTGTGCTCTATTTTCGCTATCCTCTGGCGGCGTTTTTCCTGGGGTTTGCTTCCATCGGCGTGCTGCTTCTGCCGCTGGTAAGCGGAGCCTTCGGCTTTTTTCTGTCCTTTTCCGTCTGCTGCTTCACGGCGGCCTTCGGCTCCGACGGGGTTCTGCTGGCGCTGACGGTGTTCGGCCTGCGCTGCGCCATTACGCTGCCCTGTTACTTTCTGCTGGCGGTCCCGGCCTGGGAGCGCTCCGCCGCTCTGGCCAGCCTGTCCTTTGGGAGGGGACGCCGGGCCGCGCCGGCGGCGTACGGACGGAGCGGATGGATGGGACTGGCGGCGGTTTCCGCCGTGCTGCTGGCAGGCGTGGGGGCGGAGCTGCTTCTGTCGCCGTGGCTCCTGCGGCAGATACTGGAACAGGTTTTGTTTGAAGTGTGATTGAAAAAGAGAGAGGGGATCAACACGGACGATCTGAAACGCTATGGCGACTATCTGGCAAATGAGCGCCATGCCTCCCAGAATACAACGACCGCCTACCTGCGGGACGTGAGGCAGTTTGCCGACTATCTGCGGGGACAGGGCCGGGAGCTGCGGGAGGCCACCGGGGAGACGATTCAGGGCTACATGATGTGGATGATGAATCGCGGAAAATCCGCCGCGTCCGCCACCCGCTCCCTGGCGTCCATCAAGTCCTTTTACAATTACCTGGTGTCCGCCGGCGTCCTGCGGACCAGCCCGGCCAGGGGCGTGGTCTCCGCCAGGGTGGAACGGAAATATCCGGAGATTCTCACCAGCAGGGAAGTGGAGCTTTTTTTGGAACAGCCACGCTGTGTGGACGCCAAGGGCTTCCGGGACCACGCAATGCTGGAACTGCTCTATGCCACGGGCATTCGTGTCAGCGAGCTGATAGACCTGGATTTGGACGACCTGAATCTTCCCGCCGGTTTCATCCACTGCGCCAGCAAGGGACGGGAGCGGATGATTCCGCTGTATCACACCGCCGTGAAAGCCCTTCAGGACTACATCTGGAAGATTCGCCCCCAGCTGGTGGCCGACGGGGAGGAACCGGCGCTGTTTGTCAACATGAACGGCGAGCGCATGACCCGTCAGGGCTTTTGGAAAATCATCAAGTTCTACCAGGAAAAGGCGGGCATTGAGAAGGAGATCACCCCCCACACCCTGCGGCACTCCTTTGCGGCCCACCTGCTGGAAAACGGGGCGGACCTGCGTTCCATTCAGGAGATGCTGGGCCATGCGGACATTTCCTCCACCCAGATTTATACCCACGTGGTGAAGCGCCAGCTGAAGGACGTTTATCAGAAGGCCCACCCCAGGGCGTAGAAGGGCCGGGAACCGAAGGCCCGAGACCAACGTACATAGGCGCGCTGAAAGCGCCCTCCACTAAGGAGGGCGCTTCAGCTTGTCAAAAAACAGTACATGTAAAAGCATCGGAAAGGAAGATGGAAAGAAACCCATCAGGGGTTCCTTACTTCCCACGGGTTCTGAAAACTTGCACAGGCTGTCGAAAATACTTTTTCGACAGCCTGAGCGCCCTCCAAAAGGAGGGCGCTTTTGTGTTATCCCCGCCGTCTGAACCGCCAGGCAAAGGCCAGCCCCGCCAGAAGCGCCGCCCCGGAGACCCCCAGAGGAAGAAGACCGTCCGGGGACGCGGAGGGAAACGCCTCCGGCGGCGCGCCGCCGGGAGGGTCCGTCCCCCGAAGCGGGAGCGCCTCGCTTCCCTCCGCGGCCTGCCAAAGCCCGTCGTCCCCGGGCCGCCTCATCTCGCCTCTCTGGCCCTCCATCCCGGCGCCGCCGCGGTTCATGGTTCCCATATCCGTCAGAACCAGACCGGAGGCGTCAACCAGGGCGGAGGCGTTGGCGCTCTGGCCCGCCTCGGTGGAGGGGATGGACCCGTCCAGCTGACCCATGACGCTCTCGGAGCGGAGACGGCAGAAGGCTTTCAGTGTCTCCACGCCGGTCTCAAAGTCCTCATAGCTGTAAAACTTCGTGGGGTCCTTCTCCACATAGGGCGCAATCAGTTTGGCGGCGGCGTCGATGATGGAAGCGGCGTCCACCGTTTCCAGAAACGCACGGAAATACTGATGATACAGCTCCGTGTATTCCGGGCTGTCAAACATCCAGTCCGACATGGGCCGGCTGTCGCCGCCGGACACCGGCGTGTCAATGGGGGCGTTTACCTCCGCGGTGGCGTCGGCGCTCTGGAAGGTTCCAAAGGCCAGATTATAGTCCCAGGGAATCATGGACAGCTGTCCGTCCTTTTCGTAGAGATAGTAATTGTGCACCATGGAACCAGTATAGCTGTCCCCGTTGCGGACGAAGTTGTGTACCACGAAGTAGCGGAGCACCTGGTCGATATCCAGAACCTCCTCCAGATTCTCGCCGGCGCTGAGGGCCTTCAGGGAAGCGATCAGCCGGGCCTGGTCCGCCTCTGTGACGTCGGTTTTGGCGTTTTCAAAGATGTTGGAATAGCTGGCCGGGTCGTCGTCGATATAGCGGAGCTTCACGTCGTCGCTCCCCATGCCGCCGGAGAAAAAGCCTCTCCCGCCGCCCATTTCTTCAGGGGGTTTTTCAAAGGCTCCGGACTCAGCGGGAGGAGGGGAGCCGTCGAGAGAGCCGCCGGGGAAGCCATCGGGGAAGCCGTCTGAAAAACCGCCGGACTCCTCCGGCGGGGAAGGAAAACCGCCCCTGTCTCCCGGGAAATCATCCATATTGAAGTTCCTGCCGTTGCCCCGGCCCCCTCCGAAGCTCATGCTGTCCGGCTTATAGAGCTCACCGGCGTCCTTGCCGTAGTTCCGCCGGAGGAATCCGTCCTCCACGCCCTCCGCCGCCAGATAGAGCCCCCAGTCCTCTCCGTTGACGGTGATGTAAATATAGGAGCTCAGAGGCGCGGCCGCGCCGAAGGCGTTCATCAGCTGGTAGGTAAGGTAGTCCTTCATATAGGTGGTGTCCTGAATGATATTGTTCAGGCTCAGCTTGTCCAGACCGTAATAGGTTCGGGTGCTGTCATAGTGGTCGAATTCCAGCTTGAAGCTGTACCGGCTGCTGTCCATGGCGGAAACCATGCTGAGGGACGTGTTGCCCTTGGCCCGGATGCCGACATTATGATAGGACTCCCCATCAATCACCACAGAGCAGGAGGCGTATTCCTCGTTTTCGCAGGTCTCTATGAAGCCGTCCCAATCGTCCATGACGATATCCAGCGTATGAACCCGGCCTGTGTCAAAGAGGCGGGTCTCGTAGCCCATGACCCTGAAGGCAGGCTGAAGCCCCAGGGATTCTCCATTCATGAACAGAAGCGTTGCCAGCAGCGTCAGAGCCAGAGCGGCGGCGCAGAGCCGGTCCATGTATTTGTGGGTGGACATGCGTGCCTCCTATCCCATATAGTCGCCGTTATAGCTGACCAGCACCGCGCTGCGGACGCCGGGCAGGCCGGAGAGCTCATTGATAAACGCGGTGCTGTCATCCTTGAGCCGGACTTCCATATTCAGTTCCACCGAGCCCTTCTGCACGGTTTTGCTCTTCACGGTGCAGCGGCGGGTCTGCTCCTTCAAAAAGTCCGCCGCCCGGGTCTCGCTGTCCTGCCCGTCGCACTGGAGCACCACAATGTAAGGGTCACAGCTGGATTTTCTGTTGACGAAAACCAGCAGCATCACGCCTATGATGACGCTGCCGAACACCGCAAGGGGAATCAGCCCCGCCGCCAGGACGATGCCCACGGCAATGGACCAGAAGAGGAAGGCGATGTCCAGAGGCTCCTTGATGGCGGTGCGGAACCGGACGATGGACAGCGCGCCCACCATGCCCAGGGACAGCACCACGTTGCTGGTGACGGCCAGAATCACCATGGTGGTAATCATGGCCAGGGCCACCAGGGTTACGCCGAAGCTGGAGGAGTACATGACGCCGGTAAAGGTTTTTTTGTAGACCAGGAAGATGAACAGGCCGATGCCAAAGGCAAGCAGCAGCGCCACGCTCATGTCCAGCAGGCTGACGCTGGTGACGTTTTCCAGAAAACCGGATTTGAAAATGTCCTGAAAAGTCATGATGAAACATCCTTTCTGCAATCAGATATCAAATATGTGAGGTACTTGCGAGGTACTCAGCCGTTCAGCCGTAGATCCGGCAGGCGGCGTATTTGGAGAAGGCGGAGGTGTGCCGGCCCTTCAGCTGCACAGCGTCCCGGATGACGCCGGGCAGGAATTCGTCCCATTTGACCTCCAGAATCACCAGGCCGTCCCCGACGGGAACGGTGGGGCAGTCCGGGTTCAGAAAGTCGATGCCGCCCAGTCCGGTGCGGATGTGATGGTCCAGGGTGACCCGTACATTTCCGGCGGGGAAGGTATAGGCGGTGCGGGTGTAGTCCACAATGGTCTTCGGCCGGAGCCCCTTGATTCTCATGGCGCGGTACAGCTCCGATACCAGAGGCCGGCTGTCCGTTGCCATCCAGGACCAATCTCCCTTTAAAATGCTCTGTACCTCCCAGGGGTTCATCCCGGCGGAGGCTTTCGCGCACAGTCCGTCCGTCTTGCTCTTTTTCTCAAGGCAGATGCGGGAGACGTCGCCGTTGTAGTACCGGAGGCGGAATTTCTCCCGGCGGTTGACGCCGTTGATTTTCTCCCGCAGGGCGGTGTCCCGGGGGTCGTCAAAATAGAGGCTGCGGACTTCGTAGCGTCCGTTGTCGCCGTGGGTGTCCCGCCGGGCTATCGCGTCCAGCCGGGCCTGCAGAACCAGGCAGTCCCTGGCGGCAATCTCGTGTTTCCATTCGTGTCTGAATTTCATCAGCCGCTCCTTTCAGTGAAATCATCAGGGGCATCATACCCGGCAAAGCTTAGCGCTACCTTAAAAAATTCCGTAAATTTTCCTGCGTTTTTCCCACGCTTTTCCTGGGCGGAGCACCGGCGCGGAAGCGGGAAAAAGGGCTGAAACAGGCACTTTTCCGGGACTCTACCGCTGGTCGGTTGCTTTTTTCCCTCTTCCAGGTGTACACTGGCAGGGAGGTGATTACCATGAATAAAGAACAGCTTGGCGTCTTCATCGCGGAAAATCGAAAAGCCGCCGGTCTGACTCAGAAAGACCTGGCGGCGCGGCTTCATGTGACGGACAAGGCGGTGAGCAAATGGGAGCGTGCCCTGAGCTACCCCGACGTAACTCTGCTGGAGCCGCTGGCGGAGGCGCTGGAGATGGGCGTGGAGGAGCTGATGGCCTGCCGGAGGGCGGCAGTGAAAAAAGAGGAGGAACCTGTGATGGCGCTGTTGGAGATTTCCCGGGAAAACATGGAGAAGGAGCGCCGCCGGAACATCCGGCAGGTGCTTCTGGCCATGCTGCTGATGCTGGCGGTGACACTGGCGGTGGTCTGGTATACCGGTTCCTATGTCAGCGGGGAGATTACGGACGGCATTGTTCTGAAGGAGACGGCGGAGGGGGAGAACTATCTCTATGTGGACCAGGAGGGCCACCTGCTCCGTCTGAAATGCGGGGAGGGCGTGGACTTCGACGGCATCCAGCTGAAAAACCAGTGGGGGGACGAGCTGACCTACCGCATGGACTGCCGGTGGAACAGGCGGACCTTTGAGGGAAGCGTCACCGGCTGTCAGTTTTTCGGAACCTCTCTGGGGGACATGATGGACGTGACCTTTGAGACGGAGACCGCCCCGCTGTTCTGGTATGATGAGGTTTGCTGGGTCCCCGAAAACTACTATCCGGACCCCTATGCCCAGCCCCAGGCGTTCCTCTGCGACTACCGCTTCTGGACCGAAACCTGGGACAATGAGACGGCCCAGTGGAAGGATTGGGAGCACGTTCTGCTGGTGGAGGACTGTATCAGCGCGGCCGTGGAGGACATCGACGGGGACGGACACAACGAGGTGGTGGTCCGCACCCGCTGGCCGGAAAAGCCCTACGCCGTTTACGACTGGGTGAGCAACGATTTCTCAGACAAGCAGGTTTCCGTCCTCTGGCTGGACAGCGTTTCTCCGGACCTGCGGGAACGGCTCATGACCATCCCGGAACGGCAGGAACAACTGGACAGGGAGACGCGCCGGGCCGGCGGCGGAGAAGGGGACACGGTGATCCGGTAAATACATCAAAAGACCCCGGCGGCGCATAGCGCGCCGCCGGGGTCACATATTCTGCGAGCAAAACTGTAAGCCGGGTTCTGTATTTGACAGCCATCTATCTAGGCGCACCGTTGCCGGTACGCTCCAGCCACCCCGGGAGCGGCCGGGCCGGCCTCTCGGGGGCGAACCCCCGACGCTCCCATACCGGTGTTGCTCCGGATAGAGTTTACAGCATCGGACACTCTCGAGCCGATGGGTGCGCTCTTACCGCACCTTTCCACCCTTGCCCCGCAGCCCGTTCCACGTCACCGCCAACTCAGTTGATGTCGTCGACTCTGCTTCCCGGCGCCTTCCTCAGAGGACAGCGGGGCGGTATATCTCTGTTGCACTTTTCCTGAAGTCGCCTTCGGCGGGCGTTACCCGTTATCCTTGCCCTGTGGAGCCCGGACTTTCCTCATGGACGGCCTTTCGGCCTGCCCACGCGGCTGTCTGTCTTACTCGCGGCTCCTATTTTACAGGAACCGGGCGGGATTGTCAACGGCTCATTTTCCGGGGGCAGGGAAATCAATTTTCAAGAATAGTACAAATATCCGAGGGATTCAGGAGA
>NZ_CANTJS010000014.1 GCF_947654275.1 uncultured Oscillibacter sp.
CCCGCTCAGGACGAGGGAACCGGCGGAGCCGGGAATACGCCTCCCGCTCAGGACGGGGAAACCGGCGGAGCCGAGGATACGCCTCCCGTCCAGGATGAGGGAACCGGCGGAGCCGAGGATACGCTTCCTGCTCAGGACGAGGGAACCGGCGGAGCCGAGGATACGCCTCCCGTCCAGGACGAGGGGACCGAAGAACCCGGGGACACCGCTCCCGTTCAGGAGGAGAATTCCAATGAGCTCCCGAAGGTGAAGGCGGAGACAGGCGCTGCGGAGGATATCCTGCGTCAAGGAATCGGCGAGCCTGGGGAGAACGACCCGGCTCAGGAGCCGGAGGCCAATGAGCCTGCGGAGAATGACCCGTCTCAGGAACCGGGGACCAATGAGCCTGCGGAGAACGATCCGTCTCAGGAGCCGGGGACCAACGAGCCTGCGGAGAATGACCCGTCTCAGGAGCCGGGGACCAACGAGCCTGCGGAGAATGACCCGTCTCAGGAGCCGGGGACCAATGAGCCTGCGGAGAACGATCCGTCTCAGGAGACCGATGGAATCGGGGAGATTCCGGAGTGGGAGGCGGAGCCGTCTGCCATTCAGACGCGGGAAGGCGAAATTTTCTCCGGCACCCTCAGCAGCGACGAGGGACATACGTATACCTTTGAGGGCGCACGGAACATCGAGACGATTTCCGCCCCGCTGGGCAGCGTCTACAAGGGTACGGAAAACGACTGGAAACAGAACTGGCAGCCGGTTGGAGACGACAAGACCTACAGATATGATTACTATGATGTGGTCTATGGCGTTTCCGACGGAGAGGGCGGATACAGCCGCCGTTCGAACATGGAATGGGCATCCTCGACCAAGGAAGGAAATGAAATCATCATCCTGCGCTATTTCCGCAATGAGGACACCCCGGGCGGAGACACGCCTCCGGATAAACCGACTCCCCCGCCGGGCGGAGGCGGCGGCACGCCTCCGAAGGACCCGACTCCCCCGCCGGTAACCCCGCCGCCGGAGAATCCCCCGCCGGAGACGCCCCCTGAGACTCCGCCGGAGACGCCCCAGGAGCCCCCGACAGAACCGGAGTATCCCACGGAGCTGCCCGACCCCAACGACCCCAACAGCCCGCCTGAAATCACCATTTGGGAGGACGGCGTACCCAAGACCTATGTGAAGGTATGGGATCCCGAGAAGGAAGAGTGGGTTTACGTTCCCGACGAGGAAGTTCCGCTTTGGAACATGGTTCCCGAAACCGGGGATGACAGCAGCGCGGGACTCTGGCTGGCTCTGGCCGCAGCATCGCTGCTGGGCCTGGCGGCCCTGGTCCCGGCGTCTGAAAAACGCAGAAGCAGATAAGCCATGAAAACATCCCGCGGGACGTCCTGTAAACGAGACGTCCCGCGGGATGCCGTATCATGGAGAAGGAGAGCCGGGGATTCCGGGCGCGCCTTCGGGGAGGAGAAAGCAAAAAAGCCGCCGGGGACGAAAGGCGTCCACGGCGGGAACGGTGAAAGGGGGCGGTTCAGGCGAGGGGCCCGGGGATTCCTGCCCGTTCTGTGTTGTAAATCCGGCAGCAAGAGAAACAGGGGCGGGTTTTGCTCCGTCCCGTTTTTTGGAAGGGATCAAGCTCCTGGAAGACGGGGTGGGACAGAGCCCGGTCCCTGCATCAGCTCCTCAAATCGAACAGTTCCCTGCGAACCCCACAAAGTGATCTGCGAGGGGAATTTCTGATCTGGAATAAGCGGGTAAAATCAAATTTTTCAGAATGGTTGTACCCAAAAACCAAACTGCAACCCAGCAAGGCGGCTGCAGTTTGGAGAGGAGAAGCGGCGGAATGAGCGCGCTCTGACATTTGAAAAAAGCCGGAGCAAGCGATATGACGCTTGCTCCGGCTTGGCGCAGAAGGAGGGATTTGAACCCTCGCGCCGGTTTTATCCAGCCTACTCCCTTAGCAGGGGAGCCCCTTCGGCCACTTGGGTACTTCTGCGTGTCCATAATTCACTTGGCGGCGGGAAAAGGTTAGCAAAAGAGTTGGCGGAGAGAGTGGGATTCGAACCCACGGGCACTTGCGCACCGCCGGTTTTCAAGACCGGTTCCTTCAACCACTCGGACATCTCTCCACAGGGAAGGTGATCCGTGCCTTGAGCACGCTAAGTATCATAGCATATATAAGCCCGGTTGTCAACACAATTTTAGCGGGGGCAGGGTCCCGCTCTGCATTTTACCAAAGGACGGGGCCGCGGGAGCAGGACCGTCTCCCGGGACCGCGGCGGTTTTCACAGGAAATCGCACAGTCCGGCGTTTCTCCGGCGCAGTCAGAAAAGCCGGAAGCGTCTGAACCGGCAGGGCCTTCCGTCCGGGGGGACGTACATGGAGACGGACCGGATGCAGGACCGCGCTTCTTCCCGGCCCCGGCGGCAGGAAAGGCGTGCTATGGCCTGCCGCAGATCAGCTCCGCGAAGGGCCCCCATTTCCGGATCGACTCCAGCCGGAAGCGGCGGAGGGCCTCTTTCTGGGTGAACAGCGGGATGCCGTCCCCCAGCAGCACCGGGGCAATCTGAATGATGAGCTGGTCCACCAGGTCCCGTTCCAGCAGCGGGGCCAGGATGGTATTTCCGCCGACGACCCAGATGTTTTTCTCCGGGCCCAGGGCCTCCACCAGCGACTCCGGAGACTGGCAGACGGCGAGAAAGCCCCGCTGCTCCAGAGGCCTGTGGGTGAAGACGTAGTTTTCCGTTGTGGGGTAGGCTGACGCCGGGTCCTCCAGCTTCTCCAGCTCCCGAAAGGTCCGCCGCCCCATAAGGGTGACGTCCATGCGGCTGTAAAAATCCTCATAGCCGGTTTCCGCCGCGGCGCCGGTCTGGTAGAGCCAGTCCAGCGTGTGGTCCCTGGCGGCAAGATATCCGTCCAGCGTCACACAGCCGTAAAAATAGACGCTCATAGCTGCCCCTGTTGTGAATCGTTTTCTCTATTATAGAACAGGCGAGGCGGAAAAGCAAGAGTCCCGCGTTTTATGCAGAGGCGCTGCCCCGTCCTCCGGAGCCCGGCACAATTGGGAGAACAGACGGGCACAGGCCCGTCCCTGAGTCTTCTTCTGATAAAATGCGCGATCGGGCACGCCCGAACCGGCGGCCCCGCAAAAAAACCTCTGGAGGAACACGGCCCGTTTTTTCCGTTTCCCTCTTCCCCCGGGACCCGAACTGCGGTATACTGAGAGCAAAGCCCAAAATCACCGGCCTACCGGGCGGAACGGAGGAACCCCATGGAACAATACGACAGCCTCTGCACGGCGATGAGCGGGGCCTTTCAGGACGAGGCATTCCTGCGCAAGCTCCACTGTCCCCAGGCGGACGCCGCCGCCCTCTTTGACGGAGCGGACTGGGCCGGCCTGCTGGCCCCTCTGCTGCCCATTGCCGCCCGGCTGGACTGCGGCAGGGTCCTGGCGGTGTTCCGCCCCTTTCTGGACCGCATCGCCCCCGAACCGGAAGGGGGGTGGGCCCTCTGCGCTTACCGGACGGCAGCGTCCCTCCTCTACCCCCAGGAGGACCGGACCTTCAGCTCCAGACAGCGGGACGGGGCCCTGTGCTTCCTCCAGTTTCTCCGGACCCTCTTCGACGCGGAGCGGGAGGCCCTGCCCTTTGATTTCTGGCTGGACTTCGATTTCTGCACCGAGGAGGAACTGAAGGGCAGCGCTGTGGCGGCAGAGTACCGCCAGTTCCTCCGCCGCTGGCGGGAGGAATACATCTATGAGCTGCTGCGCCTGGGCCGGGAGGTGACCCCCTTCCGCACCTGTGAGCATATCGCCGGGGTCCACCATGTGTCCATGATGGTCTCCCGGACCTTCCGCCGGAACGGCGGACTCATCGACCTGGGGCTGATCTCCGGGGCAGCGGCGGGCCACGACATCGGCAAATTCGGGTGCCGGCCCGGTGAGCGGGTGCCCTACCTCCACTATTACTACACCGACCAGTGGTTTACCTGGCGGGGCCTGACGGCCCTGGGCCGGGTGGCCGCCAACCACTCGGTGTGGGACCTGGAGATTGAGAATCTGTCCTCCGAGTCCCTGGCTCTGGTGTACGCCGATTTCCGGGTGAAGCAGGAGCGGGACGGGCAGGGGCATGAAATCGCCCGGCTCTTTTCCCTCCGGGACGCCTTCGACGTGATTCTGAGCAAGCTGGACAACGTGGACGGCGCCAAGCGCCGCCGCTATTCCTATGTCTATTCCAAGCTCCGGGACTTTGAGGAATACCTGGTGAACTACGGGGTGGACACCACCCTGGAGACGGAGGGGGGCCCCGCTCTGCCCCGGAAGACCATCGCCCTGATGAACGAGGACGACGTGGTGCTGGGTCTGCGGCGCACCGCCGTGGACCACAACATCCGCCTGATGCACCGGCTGAGCCGGGAGCGGCTGTTCGTGGGAACCCTGGAGGCCGCCCGGGGGGAGAAGGACCCGGCCCGCATCCGGGCCTATGTCTCCATTTTCAGGGAGTATTTCACCTATCTCAGCGTGGAGCAGAAGGAACAGACCCTGGAATTCCTCTATGAACTGCTGCTGCTGCCCGACGGCGACATCCGCCGCCAGGCCGCCGCCCTTATGGGGCGGATTCTGGCAAAATTCCTCTCCGGCTACAAAAAGGAGCTGCCCCGGGGGGTGGAGCCCAGCTCCCAGGAGGACCGGCCCTTTGAGCTCTGGGCGGAGTACCTGGAAAAGCTGATTCACCCGGACCACCGGCTGACCCCCCGCCAGATCAGCATGATCCGTTATCAGGCCAAGACCGTGGCGGACGCCCTGCTGGGGAGCTGCGACCGGGAGGATTTCCTCCGCTTCTCCGAGCTGCTGTTCCGCCACTACCAGTCCCCCAGGTCCGTGGACGCCGACGGGGCCTTTGCCCTGATGAATACGGCGCTGAACCTGCCCATGGACCGGCTGGACCGGCGGGACCGGCTGCGCCTGGCGGACTTTGCCGCCTGCTGGCTGGAAAACGGCGAGGCCCCTCAGCAGGCGGCGGCCATGCGCCTGGCCCGGCGGCTGCTGCCGGTGCTGTCCCAGGCGGAGCGGGGGCCCATCCGGGCGGCGGCCGCGGCGGCGGACTGCCGTTCCAGCACGCCCCTGCGCTATCTCCAGTCCCGCCTGGGCCGGGCCCTGGGGCTGAAGACCCCGGCTCCGGAGCAGACGGAGGCCGACAGCGGCGTGTTCCTGGACAACCTGAAAACCGCCACCCCCTGGGTGCTGAAGGCCGTGGGCGTGGATTACCTGCTGGACCTGGCCAGGGAGGGGGATGCCACCAGCACCCTCCACATCGCCACGCACTTCTCCAACCTGCTGAAGGTCAGCGAGAACATCGTGGTCCGCCGGATGGCCGGGTCGGCCCTGCTGGAGATTGCCCCCCTGCTGACGCCGGACCGGCGGAACGAGGTGGCGGTGGAGCTGTCCGAGGCTCTGGAGACCGGACAGGCGGAGCTGTCCCAGTATATTCCCCAGTACCTGGGCCAGTTCGCCCTGTGGCTGCCCCCCAGGGAGCTGGACGAGGTCGTCAGTGAAATGCTCCGCCTGCTCTCGTCCTCCTCCGCCAGCGTGGCCGCCGCCGCCCTGTCCACCGTGGGGGCCATGCTGGAGCACTACGCCGTCTATGGCCGCCGCTTCGGAGAGGACGAAGGGGCCCTGACCCGGCGGCGGAAGAAAATGGCGGGGCTGCTGCTCAAGGGCCTGGCCTCCTGCATGGAGCCGGTGCGGCAGGAGGCCCTGCGGGTGCTGGGAGAAGGGCTGTTTGCCTCCGGGACGCTGAGCTACGACGATAAGACCAGCCTGTTCACCCTGCTGGCCAAAAAGCTGCTCTTCCTGATTTACGAGCAGCCGGAACAGGAGCTGACTTTCTTCTATACCGCCGCCGCCCTCTCCCATATCTACCGCTTCGCCGTCAGCCACCGCATCGAAAGCGGGCCCTTCATCTTCGAGGAGCGGTCCCGGGCGGCCTTCTTCCCCGGCACCTTCGACCCCTTTTCCCTCTCCCACAAGGGCATTGTCACCGCCATTCGGGACCTGGGGATGGAGGTATACCTGGCTGTGGACGAATTCTCCTGGTCCAAGAAGGCCCAGCCCTCCCTGATCCGGCGGCAGATTGTCAGCATGTCCGTGGCGGACGAGTTCGACGTCTACCTCTTCCCCCACGACATCCCCGTGAACCTGGCCACCCCCGACGATCTGAGGGCCCTCCGGCAGGTCTTCGCCGGGCGGGAGCTGTATCTTGCGGTGGGGTCCGACGTGGTGGCAAACGCCTCGTCCTACAGGGCCCCGCCCCGGGAGGACTCCGTCCACTCCCTGAACCACATCGTCTTCCGCCGCTCCAGCGACGCCGAGGGCCGGGAGATTGAGACGGACCTCTCCTGTATCTCCGGCAAGGTGATTCAGCTCCAGCTGCCCACCCATCTGGAGGATATCAGCTCTACCCGCATCCGGGAGAACATCGACCTGGGCCGGGACATCTCCAACCTGGTGGACCCCACGGTTCAGGACCTCATTTACCGGGACAGCCTCTATCTCCGGGAACCGCAGTACAAGCAGCTGGTCCGGGCCAGCCTGCTGGACTTCTCCCACAGGGAGGGGACGGACCCGGCGCTGTGGGCGGAGCTCTCCGGCGCGCTGGGGGCCCTGCCTCCGCCGGACCCCAGGGACAGCCTGTTTGTCCTCCGGGCCGCCGGACCCCGGCCCCGGGTGCTGGGCCTGCTGACCTCCCGGGTCATCAACTTCGCCGGGCTCTATGACGCCTTCGGCAGCGAGGAGCTAGCAAACTACGTCCGCACCCGCACGGCGGGCCGCATCCAGCTGCTGACGGGGCTGTACGCCGTCCGCACCCCCGGCGGGAACTACGACGTCCGCCAGCTGCTCTTGACCGAGGCCCTGTCCCAGGCGGCGGCGGAGGACTGCGGCTATGCCGTCTGGTGGGGGGCGGCTCCGCCGGATACGCTGGAGATGCTGGGCCGCCAGGGCTTCCTCTGGGCCCCGGAGGACCTGGGCAGCCCCCGGCCCCTGCTGCTGGTGGACATGCGCTCTCCGGCGGTGCTGGTGCAGAACATCGCCACCACGCTGAAGGAGCCCTTTTCCTCGGACCGGCAGGTCCTCTCCGCCATCCAGCAGGCCCATTTCCGGTTTCAGGCCGCTGTCTGCGGCCTGTACCCCGGAAAGCTGGTGCTGTCCCTCAACGCCGAGGTCATTTACCACCGGCTGGTCCGGAAGCTGACGGAGGAAAACGGCGTCCCCGCCGAGCCCCAAACCCCCAGGGTTCTGGGCCCGAAGATGTGCGTGCCCTTCGGCAAGATTCTCCGGGGCAACGCCGTGCCCAACACCGTCACCAAGACCATCCACACCGACAAGGTCTTTGCCCCGGATCTCCACAGCTTCACCATCGCCGCCTTCCCCGGCTATGCCCCGCTGGAGAGTCAGATCCGCACCATCCGTTCCTTCCGCCGTCCGGTGATGCTGGTGGACGACCTGCTCCATTCCGGCAACCGGGTGGGCGTGCTGGACCCCCTGTTCCGGCAGGAGGGTCTGGAGATTGACCGCTATGTGGTGGGCCTTCTCTCGGGCCGGGGCCGGGATTTGATGTCCGCCCGGGACCGGCAGGTGGACAGCGTATACTTCGTGCCGGATATGCGGGCCTGGTTCGTGGAGTCCACCATGTATCCCTTCATCGGCGGCGACGCCGTGGGCGGCGCGGCCCCCTCGGTGCCGGGCCTGGTGCCGGCGGTGAACCTGATTCTGCCCTATGCCTTCCCCCGGTTCTACCGGGAGAGCGGACGGGAGGCGGTTTATGAGTTCTCCCGGACCTGCATCCGGAACAGCCGGGATATCCTCCTGGCTCTGGAACGGTCCTACCGGGAGCGCTACGCCCGGAACCTGACCCTGCCCCGCCTCAGTGAGGCGGTGATTCTCCCCCTGAGCCCGGACAAGGGCCGGGCCCTGCGCTACGACCCCAGCCTCTCCGCCTCCGTGTGTCTGGACGGGGACCTGCGGCAGCTGGAGCGGATGAAGGAACTTTTGAAATAATTAGGAATGAGGAATTAGGAATTGCCGCGTTATTTCAGTCATTCCTAATTCCTAACTCCTAATTTCTAATTCCTGAATAGTACACGGAGGTTGCCATGAAGCAAAGCCTGTATCACTATGCCATAGATGGAAAAGAGGCTGTGTCCGGCCTGGAGGACCTGCCTCTGCCTCCCGGAACGGGGGGGACGCCGGAGCTGTTTCTGGTCCGGCGGGAGCCCGTCTGGAATTTCGCGGCCTGGCGGGTGACGGACTCCCGGCAGCTGACGGCGGAACAGACCGGCACGGTCTGGCTGGACTCCCGGCGGATGGGGCCCCCGGCGGAGCTTCCCCCGGAGGTCCGGGCTCCTCTGGAGGCGGGGCGGCTCACGGCGGTGAACCTGGGCCACCCCCGGTGGCGGCGGGCCCTGGAATTCACCGCCTCCAGGCCGGGGAAAAAGCGGGTCCACCTGCTGGCCGTGGGGGACGTGGGGGGCGTTCTGCTCACTGCGCTGAAGCTGCTGGGGGGCGATGTGATTTCCACTGTCGGCATCTGCGACCTGAATGAAAACACCGTGGCCCGGTGGGTCACGGAGATGGGACAGATTGCATGGCCCTGGGACTATGACGCCCTGCCGGAGGTGGAGGCGGTGGAACCGGGGCGGCTGTTTGACTGCGACGTGTTCATATTCGCCGCCGCCAGGGCCGTCCCGCCGGTGGGCAGCGGGGTGAAGGACGTGCGCATGGCCCAGCTGGAGGCCAACAGGCCCCTGGTGGAGTCCTTCGCCCGGCAGGCCAGGACGGCAGGCTTCCGGGGGCTCTTCATGGTCCTCAGCGACCCGGTGGACCAGCTGTGCCAGGCGGCGTGGTGGGCCTCCAATGTGGATGCGGAAACGGAGTATCTGGACCTTCAGGGCCTTCTGCCGGAGCAGATACAGGGCTTCGGCCTGGGGGTGATGAACGCCCGGGCGGCCTGGTTCGCCGGACAGACCCCCCGCTTTGCCTCATTCCTCACCGAGGGCCGGAGCTTCGGCCCCCACGGGGCGGGGCTGGTGATCGCCAACTCCGTGGAGCGCTATGACGATGCCCTGTCCCGGGAGCTGACAAGGCTGACCCTGGAGGCCAATCTCCGCGTCCGGGACCTGGGCTTCAAGCCCTATGTGGCCCCCGCCGTGTCCTCCGGGGCCATGCAGCTGCTGCTGGCCCTCCGGGGGGAGTGGCATTGCTCCTCCGTGTCTCTGGGAGGCGTCTGGTTCGGCTGCAGGAACCGGTTTACCCGGTTCGGTCTGGACATCGAGACCCTGGAGCTGCCCGACGCCCTGTTTGACCGCCTCCGGGAGACGGAGGCGGCCCTGCATGCTATGGAGGAATGAGGACGGATGAATCATCGGAATTGGTCTCAATACCTGCTGCTGGCCCTGGCGGCGCTGTGCGCCCTGCTGACGGGACTTCCGGCGGCGGACGCACCCGTCCGGCTCTATGAGAACACCACCGTGTTCATCCAGCTCTTTGCCGTGCTGGCGGTGGCGCTCTCCTGGGCGTACCTGGCCCGGTCGCGGCGGCGGTGGTGGAACTATGCCCTGGCCCTGGGGCTGTATCTGCTGCCGGTGCTGACCCTTTGCAAGGCCCTGAGCGATGCCGTGGCCTGCTATACCTACTATGTCCCCGGCTGAGGGGCGGAAAGGAGGCGCTATGGAGCCGGAGCTGACCATCATCCACGCCGGAAGACCGGGCCGCCTGGAGGGCCGGCTGGGGGAGGTGCTGTCCGCCGCTCTGGAGGGGCGGAAGCTCTCCTATGAGCGGGCGGAGGGGTCCCTTCAAAACCGGCGGATTCTCTTCGCCTTCTCCCTGCCGGAGGGAGGCGTGAACTGCGGCCTGTGCGGCCTGCTGGCCTGGCTCCGCACCCATCCCGGCTGTCTCCGGGGCAGCGTGGGCGGCATAGTCATCGACGGGGCCGGGGACCTGTACACCAAGGCGGCGGGCCGGGAACTGGTGCTGGCGGCCAATCTGGCGGGCTGCGCCTTTCCGGGCCGTCCCCTGACGGAGGCCACCGGCAGTCTCCGGAATTTCACGGTCCAGGCGAAAAACGCCGGCTGCGACCTCATGGGGGCCTACCGTCTGGCGGTCCGGGATCTGGCGGACCGGGTGCTGAACTTCACGCCGCCCCGGCGGACGCGGCCCCGGCTGCTGGTGCTCCACGCCTCCAGCCGCCGGACCAGCAATACCCTGGACCTGTGGAGCCGGTGCCGGGAGCGGCTGGGGGGGGCCTGCGAGATCCGGGAGATCGGATTGCGGAACGGGACGCTGGAGGACTGCGGCGGCTGTCCCTACACCACCTGCCTCCACTACGGCGAGCAGGGGGGCTGCTTCTACGGCGGCGTCATGGTCCAGGAGGTCTATCCCGCCATCCGGGAGGCGGACGCCGTGGTGCTCCTCTGTCCCAACTACAACGATGCCCTCTCCGCCAACCTCACCGCCGCCGTGAACCGGCTGACGGCCCTCTACCGGACCGTCTCTCTGGAGGACAAAGCGGTTTTCGCCATCGTGGTCTCCGGCTACTCCGGCGGGGACATCGTGGCCAGTCAGGCGGTGTCGGCCCTGTGCCTGAACAAGGGCTTCTGGTTGCCGCCGAAGGCCTGCCTGCTGGAGACCGCCAACGACGCCGGGGCAGCCCTCCGCCTGCCGGGGGTGGGGGAGCGGCTGGAGCGGTTTTCCCAGGGGATTTTGGACAGTCTTCTGGCTTCTGGCGGAATAGCGGAATAAAAGAGGAGGCGGCCCGGCAGGCCGCCTCAGGCTGTCAAAAAAGAATTTTTTGACAGCCTGAGCAAGTTTTCAGAACCCGTGGGAAGTTCTGGAAACTTTTGATTGAAAACGAAAGGAACCCTTCCCGGGTTCCTCTCGTAACGCTCTTCCTTCCCGTCGAATCAGTTTTGCTCCTTTTCGACAAGCTCAGAGGTAGCCCAGCGGGCCGCCTTTCGTTCGTTTCTCCGGTTCAAGCCCCATCAGCGGAAATACGGCCAGACCAGCCCATCGGCGCTGCCGCTTTTGGACCAGACCGTGTCCCAGCCGTCCAGGTTCCATGGGTCCGCCCGGGTGTCCCTGGAAAAACGGAGCACGTTCCCATAGCTCCGGCCCGGGCCTACATAGTATATGGACGCCTCCGTGCCGGAGTAGTCCAGAACCTTCAGGGAGTCCGACCGCTCCAGCAGGCCGGTGTTCAGATCCAGACCCTCAAACTCGCGGCCGTGAACGGCGGTCAGAAGCTCGCACCTGCACAGACAGACACAGTAAAAGCCGGCCAGCAGCAATGCGGCGGTAGCCAGAAATTTCGTTCTCTTTTTCAAAGGGCTCCCCCCTTTCATTCGTTGGCCGGAGAAACCCCGGTTTTCCGGCAGAGCCTGCGGCAGCTCAAAAGAGGAGGCGGTCCGCCTCCTCTTTTTGCCCGTCCCGGGCTTACAGGGCCCCGTCCAGCACCCCGGCGTAGACCTCCGCCGGATATGCGCCGGTCTTCCGGTCAAACTCACGGCCGTTTTTCAGAAAGACCACCGTGGGGATGTTCATGATGCCGAAGCGCTGGGCCAGCTCCGGTTCCTCGTCCACGTTGACCTTGGCGACCAGGGCCTTCCCCTCATAGCGCCCCGCCAGGTCCTCCATCACCGGGCCCAGCATCTGGCAGGGGCCGCACCAGACGGCCCAGAAATCCACCATGGCCAGGGGGGCCGCCTCCGCGGCGGCGTCGAATCCTTCGGTTTTCAAATGCTGCAATGCCATTGCAATCGCTCCTTTTCGTTGTTTTCCGGCGTTTTTTACTTGTTATAAGTTCTGCCGGCACAGCCTGCCGTTATACTGGGACAAAGGCCGCCGCCGACTGTCCCGCCACCTGGCCCTCCCCG
The DNA here is from genome assembly GCF_947654275.1 of uncultured Oscillibacter sp. GTDB lineage: Bacteria > Bacillota > Clostridia > Oscillospirales > Oscillospiraceae > Oscillibacter. The sequence continues at coordinate 11,911 of NZ_CANTJS010000014.1, forward strand.
ATGGCCTTGGAAATCTGCAGGGGTCCGCCGGTGCAGTCCCCGGCGGCAAAGAGGCCGGGGAGATTGGTGCTCATATGCCGGTCCACCGCCACAAAGCCCCTGTCCAGGGCCAGACCCGGGAACAGATCCCCGGGGGCCGCGGAGGGCCGCAGGAGGAACACGCCCGCCACTTCCTCCGTCACTCCGCCGCAGGTCACGGACTCCACCCGGTCCCTGCCGGAAATCACACAGTCCCTGGGATGGTCGAACCAGAGGACCTCACAGCCGATGCCCCGAAGGAATTCCGCCTCCTTTTGGGCGGAGGCGCTGAACCCCAGCACCGCCACCCGGCGGCCCCGGTAGAGCATTCCGTCGCAGGTGGCACAGTAGCTGACGCCCCGGCCCAGAAGGGCCTCCTCTCCGGGGAACTTTTTCCCGGCGCCCCGCAGGGCCCCGGAGGCCAGCACCACCGCCCCGGCCCGCTCCATCTCCGGCCCGACGCTGACATACCACTCTTCTCCGGAGCGCAGGGCGCTGAGGGCCCGGCCCTCCCGGAACTCCGCTCCGGCCTCTTCCCCGTGGCGGCGGAGAATCCGCAGCAGCTCCGCCCCGGAGAGCCCGGGGAGCCCCAGACAGTTGTCCACCCGCTCCGCCCGCCAGAGGGGGTTTTCCTCCAGAGGGTTGGAAATCACCAGGACCCGTTTGCCCCGGGCCCGCACATTCAGCGCCGCCGACAGTCCCGCCGGCCCGCCGCCGACGACCAATACATCATAAGACATTGGACAGCCTCCCTTCCCGGCTTTTTCAGCTTATGCAGTTCTATAGTATACCACCCCGGCGGAATTTTATGGATGTATTTGCAACAGCGGCACTCTTTTTCACCGGACCGGCGGAGGCTTGTCCCCTGGCCCCGGTCCTCCGGCCCGTCTTCCGGGAATTTGGCGCTTCCGAAAAAGGGACAGCGCTCCCTGTATTTTATCCTCCTGATAAAATGCGTGAGCGGACACGTCCCCGAGTAAAAAACCGGTTGCTTTTGGGCTGGGACTCTGGTACACTGTTCAAGAAAAGAGCCCGCCGGAAAGGTCCTGCGAAAGGTCCTGCGGGTTCGCGGAACGCGGATGACCAGACAACCGGATAACCCAGCCGCTGAAAAAGCCGGGGCGGGGACCGGCGCGCCGGTCCCCGCTATCTCAAAAGCGGCGGCACCGGACCCGTGGACGGACGCTGCGGGGAGTGCGGGGCTTCCGGCGGGGGCGACCTGGCCGCTTGGTTCATCCTATGCCGGGGCGCTGTCCGGGGTCACCGGGCTTCCGGGAGCGGCTCCGGGGCCAAACTCCGAACATTCAGTAAAATCAACAGAAAGAGGGCGTCTGTCATGATTAAAATTGCGCCATCCATCCTCTCCGCCGACTTCGCCAATCTGGAGCGGGATATTCAGAAAATCGCCTCTGCCGATTACGTCCATGTGGACGTGATGGACGGTGTCTTTGTCCCCAACATCTCCATCGGCATTCCGGTGGTGAAGTCCATCCGTCCCACCACCTCCCTGCCTCTGGACGTTCACCTGATGATTGTGGAGCCTGTCCGCTATGTGGAGCAGTTCTGCGACGCCGGGGCGGACCTGGTGACGGTCCATGTGGAAGCGGACACCGAGGAGAACATCCACGCCGCCATTGACAAAATCCACGCCAAAGGAAAACGGGCTGGCATTGTGCTCAAGCCCGCCACTCCCGCCGGGGCCGCTCTGCCGTTTTTGGAAAAGGTGGAGCTGATTCTGGTAATGACGGTGGAACCGGGCTTTGGCGGCCAGAAGTTCATGGCGGAGCAGATGGAAAAGGTGACGGAGCTGCGGAAGCTGATCGACGAAAAGAACCCCGGCTGTGAGCTGGAGGTGGACGGCGGCGTGGACCCGGAGACCTGCAAGACCTGCATCGCCGCCGGGGCCAACGTGCTGGTGGCCGGCAGCGCCGTGTACAAGGCGGAGGACATCCCCGCCCGCATCGCCGCCCTGCGGGGATAATCCCTCAGAGCCGGGCCAGCTCCAGGCCGATGGAGAGGCCGGAGCGAAAGACCGCCTGACTCTCCAGGTGCTTTACCGTGAACTGCCGGGAGAGCAGACTGTCCAGCTGTTGGCGCTGGTCTTCCGTCAGCAGGGTCCGGAACCCCTGCCAGTCCCGCTCCAGGCCGCAAACGGCCCGCCGGTACTCCGGGGTCTCCAGACGCTGGAGGACGCAGTGGTCTTCGGAATAGAAATATAGGCAGTCAATGAGATTCTGCATCATATCAACTCCTCTCGAAATCAGGCCGTTTGGTCTTGTTTCATTATAATCCGGACCAAACGGTCTGTCAAGAGTCTTGAGGTATCAAAATGGAGATTGTTGCAAAAAATTTGCAGGCTTTGCGAAGGGCCCGGAAACTATCGCGGCTGGCAGTGGCTGAGGCAGTCCAGATTTCAGAACGAAGCTACCAGCGGTATGAGAATGACGAGCGGGAACCGTCGCTTCCTCTTTTCCTGGCCCTGGCGGATTTTTACGGCGTGACTCTGGACCAGCTGGCGGGCCGGGACCCTTTGCCGGAACAAGAGGGTTGACTTGTGAGCGCTTTTTCTGAGAACTTAAAAATCTGCCGGAAGCGCCTTCACGAAAGTCAGGAAGTCGTGGCAGTTCATTGCAGCATATCTTCCATGTCCTACCGCCGCTATGAAAGCGGAGAACGGGAACCGAATGTAAGCAAGTTTTGTGAGCTTGCCGATTACTTCGGCGTGACTCTGGACCAGCTGGCAGGGCGGGAGCCTTTGCCGGAACAAATGGATTAGTGGCCTGTTAAGTCCTTGGAGGACGTTATGGAAGCTCTAGCCCAAAATTTATTTGCCCTTCGAAAAAAGAAAAACGTATCGCGTGAGACGGTGGCAAGAGCCTTGGAGATTTCTGCTATGACCTATCAGCGCTATGAAAAGAATCTGCGAGACCCTACGCTTCCTGTTTTGATTTCTTTAGCTGATTATTTTGGCGTCACCCTGGACCAGCTGGCGGGCCGGGAGCCTTTGCCGGAAGAACCATGAGAGGGCGATAGACGCAGAACCCTCCGACGGCTTTCCCCGCCGCAAACACTCCGTTGATTTGCGCCGGGGTGGAGCCTTGCCATAAAAATTCCCCGTTATCGGGGGGATTCAGGGGGGTGTCCCCCCTGACGGGGATTCCAAAGGGGCTGGCCCCTTTGGGCCCCCGCGGCAGCGGCCCTCCCGCAGCAGCGGCCCCCGTCAGGGCGCAAAAGAGCAAAAAGCAAAAAATCCTCCTCCGGAGAAGGAGAGAACAGGAGTCCCCTATGGAATATTTTCCCGCTCCGCTGGAAAAGCTGGTGGAGCAGTTTGCAAAGCTGCCGGGCATCGGCGGCAAATCCGCCCAGCGGCTGGCCTTTTACGTGCTGGGCCTGCCGGAGCAGGAGGCCCAGGCGTTTGCCGACGCCATTGTGGACGCCAAGCGGAGCATTACCTGCTGCCCCCAGTGCCAGAACTTCACCAGCGGCGGACTCTGTCCCATCTGCGCCTCCGCCAGGCGGGACGGGGGGACCATCTGCGTGGTGGCGGACCCCAGGGACGTTGCGGCCATTGAGCGGAGCCGGGAGTACAACGGACTCTACCACGTGCTCCACGGGGTCATCTCCCCCATGAACCACATCGGCCCCGATGACCTGTCCATCAAGCCTCTGCTGGAGCGGGTTGCCCAGGGGGGCGTGGAGGAGGTCATCATGGCCACCAACCCGGACACCGAGGGAGAGGCCACCGCCATGTATATCGCCCGGCTGCTGAAGCCCTTCGAGGTCCGCACCACCCGCCTGGCCTACGGCATCCCCGTGGGTGGGCACCTGGAGTTTGCCGACGACGCCACCCTCGTGCGGGCCATGGAGGGCCGGCGGGACATCTGAGGCCCATAGACGAGATGACGCGAAAAAGTGCCTGCTGTCCCGGACGGCAGGCACTGTCTGTTTCCGCTGGGGCCGTTCTTGCAATCCCGGCGGTTTCAGGATACAATAGCGGCATGACGGCCCCCTCCATCTCCGCCCAGGGCGTTGCCGAGGCCGTCAGGAGACACCGGGAGCGTCAGGGGAGGACCGGTCCTTGAGCGGAGGACCGCCGTATCCGTACCGGGTTCTCAGGGCGAAGAGAAAGACTGCCGTGACAAACAGGGCCAGCAGCTCCGCCGCCGCCGCAGAGAGCCAGATGCCGTCCAGCTCCAGAAGGAGGGGGAGAACGAGGACCGCCGTCACCTGGAACAGCAGGGTCCGGAGGAAGGAGATGGCGGCGGAAACAGCGCCGTTGCTCAGGGCGGTGAAGAAGGCGGAGCCGAAGATGTTGAAGGCCTTGCCGAAAAAGGACAGGGCAAACAGCTGGAACCCGTGGGCGGTGAGGGCCAGCAGCTCGCCGTCATAGCCCACGAAGATATGGGACAGGGGCGCGGCGGTCCCCACGGCCAGGGCTGTTGTCAGGACGCCGGAGACCGCCGTCAGCCGCAGGCTCTTTCCCAGAAGGCTCCGCAGCTCCCCCTGATTGCCTGCGCCGTAATGAAAGCTGATGATGGGGCCCGCGCCGATGGAGTAGCCCAGGAAGACCGCCGTAAAGACGAAATCCACATACATGATGACGCCATAGGCCGCTACGCCGTCCTCCCCGATGAGGCGCATGAGCTGGAAGTTATACAGAATGCTCATCAGGGACATGGAAAGGTTGCTCATCATCTCGGAGGAGCCATTGACAAGGGTCTGCTTCAGAACCGGCCCCTCCGGCCGTGCCGCCGTCAGCCGCAGGGGCGTTTTGTTGGGCAGCAGAAAGTAAATCAGGGGCACCACGCCGCCCACCAGAGAGCTGGCCACCGTGGCCGCCGCCGCCCCTGCGACGCCCTGGCGGAGAACGCCCACCAGCAGGTAGTCCCCCAGCATGTTGGTGAGCCCCGCCGCCACGGTGAGGCCCAGACCCAGCTTGGGCCGCTCCGCCGCCACCAGAAAGCTCTGGAACATGTTCTGCAAAATAAAGGGCACCAGAGCCAGGGTCAGGATCCGCCCGTAGAGCACGCAGAGGCGCAGCATTTCACCCTCCGCCCCCAGGGCGGCGCAGAGGGGCTCCATGATGAAAAAGCCCAGAACCGTCAGAATCAGGCCTGCGGCGATTCCGGTGTAAATAATCAGGGAAAAGTACCGCCGGGCCCTGGGCAGGTCTCCCTCCCCCATGGTCCGGGCCACCACGGCGCTGCCGCCGGTGCCCAGCATGAAGCCCGCGGCGGCGAAGATCATCAGGGCGGGCATGATGAGATTGACCGCCGCGAAAGCGGTCTTGCCCGCGAAGTTGGAGACGAAAACCCCGTCCACCACACCGTAGATGGACGTGAAAATCATCATAATGATGGTGGGAACGGTGAAGCGGATCAGCTTCCCGTATCCGAAGTGTTCCGAAAGATGAATAGCCATATCATTCTGCCGTGTCCTCTCAGTTTTCTTTGCGCAGGCGTTCCGCAGCCGCCGCCCGGAAGCCGGCAAGCCACCGTTCTCCCAGGCGCATCATGGTCCGCCATTCCTCCGGGCTGATGGACGCGGAGGCGTCCCGTTCCGCTTCCATGACGGGAAGAACCTTTTCCCGGGCCAGGTCCCTGCCCCGGTCCGTCAGGCAGACCCGCACCTCCCGGCCCTCGCCGGGGAGCAGGGAGAGAACGCCCTCCCGCTCCAGCTTCCGCACGGAGGAATGCACCGTCTGCTTGCTCAGGAAAAACTGGCGGCAGATATCCCGCTGGGTACAGCCCTCCCCCAGCTCCAGAATGCTCCAGAGCACCGCAAAGGCGCTGTCCGACAGGCCCTGCCCCAGGGCCAGCTCGTGGTAAAATTCGTCAATCTCATGGTCCAGACGCATGTACGCCCAGAACAGCTCATAGGTATCCATAAACGCTCAGCACTCCCATCGTATGAAATCGGACCTGATGATGACATTCTAGTCCGATATCATACTATAGTCAAGAGACGTTTTTGACAGAAACAACGGGAAAGGCGTCTGGCGGCCCTGGGCGAAAGCGCCAAAGGCGGCGGCGCATTCCGCGTCCCCTTCGCCGTCCGGCAGGGGAATCTGTGAGGAAGGTCCGAAAAACCCCCGCGGCGTCACGGGGAAAAGAACCCGCCCTGCCGGCAATTTCAGACCGGCAGGGCGGGTTTTTCATAACGTTCGGGGAACGCTCCGGACGGAGCGGAGGGCTGGGCTCACTTTTTCATGGACAGGCAGACCGCGTGGCAGATGGAGGGGATGGACTCCCCCTGAAAACTGGAGGTGGGGGACAGCAGGGCCCCGGTGGGGGCAAAGAGAATCTTCGACCACTTTCCGTCCCGCATCCCCGAGAGGAGATAACCGTTGAGCACCGAGGCGGAGCAGCCGCAGCCGGAGCCTCCGGCGTGCATGTCCTGGCTCTCCCGGTCGTAGAGGAGGAGGCCGCAGTCCTGGAAGTTGTTGCCCATGTCGATGCCGTCCCTGGAAAAGAAGTCCCGGACGATGCTGTGGCCCAGCTCCCCCAGGTCGCCGGTTACCACCAGGTCATAGTCCTGGGGTTTGGTTCCGGTGTCCTGGAAGAAGGCGGAGAGGCAGTCGTAGGCCGCCGGGGCCATGGCGGCTCCCATGTTGTTGGCGTCGGCAATGCCCTTGTCCACAATTTTTCCGCAGGTGATGTGGGTGATATAGGGCCCGGGGCCCTCCGCCGCCAGGATGGTGCATCCGGCGGCGGTGGCGGTCCACTGGGCGGTGGGGGTCCGCTGGTTGCCGTAGGGCACCGGCATCCGGTACTGCCGTTCGGCGGTGCAGAAATGGGAGGAGGTCATGGCGGCGGCCTTCCCAGCGAAGCCGCCGTCAATCAGCATGGCCGCCAGGGACAGGGATTCCCCCATGGTGGAGCAGGCCCCGTAGAGCCCGTAGAAGGGCACCCCGAATTCCCGCAGGCCGAAGGAGGAGCCGATGCATTGATTCAGCAGGTCTCCTGCCAGCACATAGTCCAGGTCCCCCGGCTTCAGACGGGCCTGGTCCAGCGCCCGCTGAAGCGCCTTTTTCTGCATGGCGGACTCCGCCTTTTCCCATGTCTTCTCACCGAAGAAGGAATCCTCGTTCAGCTCGTCGAAGTAGTCCCGCAGGGGGCCCTCCCCCTCCATTTTGCCGCCGATGTTGGCAAAGGAGATCACCGAGGGCGGGGCGGACAGGGCCACGGTCCGCCGGCCCACACGCTTGTTGCTCATATGCACACCTCTTGACGTGGATTTTCCGCTAGGTTCTCCCGGAAGAGGCTTTTTTATGTATTTATGGATATGGCCCTCAGCGCTGGGGCGGCCCGCCGCCGGGCCCGTTCCGGCCAAAGAGCTGAGGCGCGATGTCCCGGACCTCCGGCCACATGAAAAAGGCGGCGGAGAAGCCCATCCCCGCTCCCTGACGGAGCTTTTGGCGTAGGGTGCCGGCGTCGTCGAAGAGGACAAAATGGGACTCTCCTTGCCGGGTGTAGGTGAAGTAGCGGGCGCAGAGGTCCTGAGAGAAGAAGACCGCCGGGTTCTCCCGCTCCATCAGGCGGCGAAAGACGTCGGGGCTCAGGGGCTCTCCCTCGCCGCTGGGGGCGGGGAGGCGGAAGTCCATGCACAGCCGCTGAACGTCCAGAGCCAGCCGTCCCGCGCCTCCGGCTCCGGCGGCGGCTTCCTCCAGCCGCTGGACAAAATTGCCCCCGGAGATGGCCGTGCAGATCAGGGACACCCCGCCGGGGACGGCCCAGCGCTCCGGCAGGTACAGCGTCCGGCGGGAGGCCCCCAGCGCCGCCGCCAGCTGCTCCGCAAAGGCCTGCCGGTCCCGCCGGGGGGCCTCCTCAAAGTCCAGCAGCACGCCGCCGTAGTTCCGCCGGCCGCACTCCCGCAGCGCCGCTTCCGCCAGAGCCTCCGGATCGTCGATGAAAGGGGCCTCCCGGTCGCTGACGGACAGCAGGCCGCCCCGGGTTTCCAGCAGCAGGCCGCCCCGCAGCAGCGTGGACCCCGGCCCGATGCGGTAGGCCACATGGGCCAGCGTCCGGCAGAAGCTCCCGGCTTCCCTTGCCGCATCCGGCGTCACGGACAGATAAATCTGCATGTCGTTCTCCCCCTTGCGGACAGACTTCAAACAATGTATACTGTATAGCAGATATAAAATTCCCGGCAGGAAGGGGCCGCCGCCCCCGGCGGCCCGGTTCCGGGATCTGCTTCCGGCCATCTCATTCCTGATGGAATTTCTATGCGCGAAGGAGGGCTCTTATGTCCTTTTCTCTGGTTCCAGACCGTTTATTTGAAAGCTACGCTGCCGTGACCCCGGCGTTTCTGCGGCGCGCCGGGGTGACGCTGCTGCTCAGCGACCTGGATTTCACCCTGGCGCCCAAATCCGTCCGGAAGCCCGACAGGGCGCTGCGGGCGTGGCTCGGGGAGATGAAGGCGGCGGGCATCCAGGTGATGATCGTGTCCAACAACCGTTCCGGGTCCCGGGTCATGGAGTTCTGCGCCGGTCTGGGCATCCTCTACCAGGGCCACGCGGGAAAGCCCTCCACCCGGGGCCTGAAGGCCGCCATGGCCCGGGCGGGGACGGACCGGACCCATACCGCCATGCTGGGGGACAAGCTGCTGACGGACATGCTGGCGGCCAACCGGGCCGGGGTGCTGGCCCTGATGGTGGAGCCTCTGGGCGGGGCCGTCACCCCCTGGCAGAAGGTGCTCCATGCCCTGCAAAGGCCCTTCAAGGCCCTCTGCCGCCGGAGGCAGCGGAACTGAATGCATAAAAACGTCCCGCCGGTGGATTCCACCGGCGGGACGTTCTGTATTCAAAACCAGCCCTTTTTCTTGAAGACGATGGAAAAGACCAGCCAGAGCACTAACATGGTGATGATGGAGACAGATTGCAGGATGTCAAAGCCGGGATGCCGGGCGTGGAATTCTCCCTCTGTCATCACCAGGCCGAAATCCCCCAGCATGTCGGCGTAGTGATCCTTGATGTCCAGACTGTAGCTGCGGTCCAGCACACCGTCGGGGTCCGGGCCCTCCAGGGGGACCCACCGGCCGATGGGAAGGCGGCGGCCGCCGTTCTCCAGGCGCTCCGAGGCGTCCTGGTTGATGCGGGCCAGGAAGGTGGTATAAGTTCCGACGCCGTTCTCCTGGGAATTGATTTCCACCTCATAATACACCTTGCCGTTGATGGGAAGGGGGCGGTCCCAGGCCACGGAGCCGATGATGTAAAAGGTGTCCATGGACTCCATGTCGGCCACGGACTCCGCCAGGGGCGTGTCCGGTGTGGGAGTGCTGCCGATGCTGCCCTCCGACAGGTCCAGGGTCTCCATATAGGCCGGATAGGCCACATTGTCGGTATAGACCCCCAGCAGGACGTTGCCGCCCAGCATCACGAGGACGCCGAGGATAAACGCGGGGATGATGGCCATGAGGGCTCGAAGGGGAACTTGTACCATAGGAAAAAACCTCTCTTTGCGGAATGATATGGGGGATGGCTGAGCACAGTATAGCAGAGCGGATAGAGGATTGCAAGACGCCGGGCAGAAGGGGGGGCCATCTGCGCATTTTATAGCGGGGATGCCATGTAGGGGAGGGGCTCTGTCCCCTCCCGTTCTTCCGGGCTCTCCATGCTTTCGGCAGACGGAACAGGCACCTGCATAAAGTCTCCGAAAAGGACACTCCCGGCAGAAGGACCCGCTTCTATTGGGAGGTTTCTTCCTCTTCCTCCGAGGCATAGGCCTCCTCGGCCTCCTGCTGGCCCCGGATGAGCAGAGCCCTGGCGGTGCCGAAGTCCATGCGGTCGATGGCCTCAATCACCTCGGTCAGCGTGTTGAAAAGGACTGTGTAACATTTTGGCAGATTTTCCATATTTTTCACCTCAACGACATTATAGCATAGTTGGACCTCAAATGCAATCCAAATGTAGCTCAGATGAAAAACATATATGGCACTACAATTGTCATATAATGAACATGCTACGAGGTGCTGTATGTCAAAGTTCAAAATTCCAAAAATTCCTCCGACAACAAGCAAAAGTATTCGGTTCCCCAACGATATCATCGAGAAAATTGAAAAAGCGATTCAGGGAAAACAGTGTACATTCACTGCGTTTGTGGTAGAGGCCGTCCGGGTTGCTCTGGAGAGTCTGGAGGAGGAGGAGACCCGGCGGGACGGGCCGGAGGCGTGAGCGTTTCCGGCCCGGGGACGGCCGGCTGCGGAACATGTCATGCAAATCGTCTTGCGGGGTGAGAACAAATGCCATTCAAAATTCCAAATATTCCGCCGACCACCAATAAAAGCGTTCGGTTTCCCAATGATATGATTGACCAGATTGAAGAGGCCATTCGCGGGCGGGACTGTACCTTCTCAGCCTTTGTCGTCGCCGCCGTCCGGGCCGCCCTGGAGAGCCTGGAGGAGGAACAGACCCCGCGGGACGGGCCGGAGGAATGAAATATTTGAAGGGAAAAGGGAACAATTGCGGAAAAATACTTGCAATTGCCGCCGGGATGGGATAAAATAGCTACGGCTATGAAATGGGAAACCATGAAAGAGAGAACATGCCCTCCTTGCGGGCCGTTTTCTCGTACAAGATTTGTGAGGAGGATACAACTATGCCTACAATTTCCGCCGGCGAGTTCCGGAAGGGTATGATTTTCGAGATGGAGGGCAAGCCCATGCTGGTGGTGGACTTCCAGCACGTCAAGCCCGGCAAGGGCGCGGCCTTTGTCCGCACCAAGTACAAAAACGTCATCACCGGAGCCATCCGTGAGGAATCCTTCAACCCCACCGCCAAGTTTGAGCAGGGCAGCGTGGAGCGTAAGGACGCCGAATACAGCTACAACGACGGCGACCTGTACTATTTCATGGACCCGGAGACCTTTGACATGTCCCCCCTGAACCGGGACGTTCTGGGAGACGGCTTCAAGTTCGTGAAGGAGAACACCGTCTGCAAGCTGGTGAGCTACAAGGGCAGCGTCTTCACCGTGGAAGTGCCCAACTTCATGGACCTGGTGGTCACCGAGACCGAGCCCGGCGTCAAGGGCGACACCGCCACCAATGTTACCAAAAAGGCCACCCTGGAGACCGGCGCTGTGATCCAGGTGCCCCTGTTCATTGACGAGGGGGAGAAAATCCAGGTGGACACCCGGACGGGCGAATACCTGGGCCGCTGCAAGGAGTAAGCGTTCGCGCGGAAGGGGGGGAGTTCATCCCCCCTTTAGATTCCCCTTTCCCAGGGGGAGCAAAACCATCCCTTTTCATCACCTGTACGAGTCTAATCAAAAAGGAGGTTTTTGACAATGGAAATCACTGAGAAGGTTGCCTATCTGAAGGGCCTGGCCGAGGGCATGAAGCTGGACAGCAAAAAGGAACGGAAGCTGCTGAGCGTCATCATCGACGTGCTGGAGGACATGGCGCTGGAGCTGTCGGATCTGAAGGAGAATCAGGATGAGCTCTATGACGGCCTGGACGCCGTCAGCGACGATCTGGAGGACGTAGAGGACCTGATTTATGGGGAAGAGGATGACGAGGACAGCGAATATGAGCTGGACGATCTGGAGGACGGCGAGGACTGCTACGCCACCACCTGCCCCACCTGTGAAGAGATCATCTATTTTGACGAGTCCGTTCTGGAGGACGGCATGGTGATCTGCCCCAACTGCGGCGAGCATCTGGAATTCGACCTGGACAGCCTGGACGAAGAAGACGACGAGACTGACGAGGACGAGGCGGATGAGGACGACGAGGACTGAGGTCTCTGTCCGCCGGCAATGGCAATGAGTCAAAAAAGGACCTGCCCGTAGGGGCAGGTCCTTTTGTTTGGCTCAGGCGGTCCGGTTGTTCTTCCGGATGGTCCGAAGGGCGGTAATCAGCGCCGGTTCCCCGGCGGGAGAGAGGACGTCCGGCGTGGTGCCCGCCTCCTCGCTGCTGGAGCCGTCGGGATTCAGGCCGTACATCATGGTGTATTGAATCAGGATGCCGCTGTTGGGCAGGCGCATCATCACCGGGTCCAGGGCCCCGATGCCGTCGCCGCTGGTCTTCTGTCCCACCAGAGTGGCAAAGCCCGTGGCCTGGCAGAAAACGGAAAAGGACTCGCTGGCGGAGTACACCATGGGGCCCACCAGCAGCCACACCCGGCCATGGAAGGCCGCCCGCTCCGCCGCCGGTTCCACGTGCAGGGTGCTCTCCACAAAGTGGGTGGCGGCCTCCAGCCCGTCCCGCTCCAGCTTCGGCAGGTCCGGCAGCTCCGAGATGGGATGGAGGTCCGAGGGGGCGAAGACGTTGTCGATGTAGGGCCGGTTGTTTTCGCTGTCCGCAAGCAGGGCGTAGTTGGTGCAGGACAGGGGGACGTCTGTCAGGGGGGCCGTGAGAAGGTTCTGCCAGTAGCCCTCGTTTCCGCCGCTGTTGTCCGTCAGGTCGATGATGAGGTCCGTGCAGTCTCCGGCGGCGTTGTAGAAGTCCCGGATGGCCTGGGCCTCCTTTTGATAGTCCGGGTCGTAATCCGCGAGAAAGTCGTCCACCTTCAGATAGGCGATGCCCTCCTCCGGCAGCAGGAGGGTGTGGAGGTTTTCCCCCGTCTCTCCGCCGCTCCAGGAGCCGACGCCCTCATCTCCCAGGGCGTCCAGATAGGCCTTCAGCCTGGCGTACTGGTCCTCTGAGGCCTCGGTCAGCTCCTTCCACCGCTCCCGGCCTGTGGTGTCCTCTGTCCGGCACCAGTCCAGCATCTCATAATAGTCCCCCGGTTCGATGATCCAGAGGTGTCCGTAGGACCCCAGGCGGTAGAGGGAGCTGTAAACGGCGGAGTAGAAGGCCTGGTCGCTGTCGCTCTCCTCAATGAGCTCCCGGTACTCCCGGAAGATGTCTTCCGCCGGGTCGTCCGGGTTCTCCCGGTCCCGCAGGCCCAGGCAGAGATAGCTGTCCTTCAGGGTGTTCACAAAGTAGTCGTAGTCCTCCAGCCGCTGTTCCTGGGTCAGGCCCAGGGCGTTTTTCAGGGCCGGGTTGCTCTCCGGCTCCGCCGGGGCGGCGCAACCGCTTAAAAGCAGGCAGAGGGCCAGCAGGGCCGCGCGGATCGGTTTGTTCATACTTGTTCGTCTCCTTTTTATGATGGGGCGGGCGCTCAGAGATATTACGGGATACCCGCTCCGTTTTCTTCAGCCTCCGGAAGCTGTTTCCAGAATAGCAGAAAATTCTTACGAACGACCGGACAAAAATCTTAAGACTTTCTTACAATTTCAAAGGGGAGGCAAAGGAGTTTCCCGTACAGAGCTCACAAAAATGCAGTTCGGGCCTCTCACTTCTTTAATAAAAGCTGGAAACTGGCTGGAAATGTGGTATACTTGTCCCTATCAATTTTCGCGGAACGGAGTGGGTCGATGAAACGAACAGTTGAAGTACAGATTCCAGAGGACCAGGTCAACCAGGCCGCCACCATGTTTATCAAGACGGCCAATGAGTTTACCAGCTACATCCTGGTCACCCGGAACGGCAACAGTGTCAACGCCAAGAGCCTGCTGGGCTTCCTGTCTCTGGGCATGCGGAGCGGCGTGGAAGCGGAGCTGTCGGCAGAGGGCGGCGACGCGGAAGAGGCTTTGGAGGCACTGGCCGGGATTTTGGAGCATCGGGTCTGAGGAAGAGGCCCGGGAAAGAGGACGGCCCGCGCCGGAGAGGGGGCGCGGCATCCGTCAAAAGCCCGTCAGACAAGCGCCGGTCTGCCTTTCGGCAGATCGGCGCTTTGTTCCCGGAATCGGAAAAAGGCCCCCGGCAGTATAACCTGCCGGGGGCCTTCGTTTTTGCTTGTCTGCCGCTGTCCGGGCGTATAGTCACCGCAGTTGAAAAGAAGCATCCGCTTCTTTTCAACAAGTGCGGCGATGATTCGCCGCACAGGCCGTAAAACGGCCTTGCGGTGGACTTCATAGTCAGCACAGGGGGTTTTTTCCTCACCCGTCAGCGGCTCCGCCGCTGTTTGAAAATCGGTATCTGCCGATTTTCAACTGTGCTGACTATATCAGACCGCCCGCTCCAGCAGGCGGCAGAGCATGAAGGCGGCTTCGCCCCGGCTGGCGGTCCGGGTCCCGTGATAGGTCCCCCTGGCCATGCCCAGGGCCTGGGCCATGGCGGCATAGCCCAGCCCGGAGGCGGGGATGCTGTCCTTGTCGGTGTAGCTTACCGTGTAGATGCCGCTGAGGCGGGCGGCGGGACCATAGTCCGCGTCGTCCAGCAGCAGCTTTACCAGCTCGGCACGGGTAACGGGGGCGTCGTCGGCCCGCTCCGCCGGGGTCAGCAGGCCCCGGGCGTAGGCGTCGGAATAGAGGGCGTCCCGTTCCTCCCCGGTGGCGGTCTCCGGGTCCATCCGCCAGAACCGCAGGCTCCCCAGCAGGCAGATCAGGTCCCACTGGGTCAGGGTCTTGCCGGGGCGGAACACGCCGCCGTCATAGCCCACGCCGTACCGGGCCAGCTTTTCAATGTCCGCCTGCCAGGTACTGCCGGAAAGGTCGCTGTAGGAGATGTCGGAACGGTCGGGGTACTTCTGGAATACGGGCTTTCCGCTCCTGGCGTCGACGCCCAGGCAGGCCTCCTCCCGCTCCAGGGCATAGGTCAGGCGGAGGACGTGGAAGTAGTCCATGCCCTGCCGGATGGCCCTGGCCTGGAGGGGGTCGGCTTCGTCCATCTTCTGGGGAACCAGCCGGTAGGCCAGGACGGTGTCATAGGTACCCATCCAGGCGTCCAGGGCGGCGCTTTCGGAGATGACGCCCTCGGGGGAGGGGAAGGTCAGGTCCTCGTCCCAGGTCCGGTAAAAACGGTGTACGGAGCCGTCCGCAGAGTCGATGTCCACGCTGTAGGCATTGGCGGGGAAGAAGCAGCCGTTGACCCTCCGGGCAAAGGTGAAGCTATAGCTGGGGGAGCCGTCGGCGGTCTGGTCCTCGCTGTCGTAGAGTGCCAGGGCCTCCGTCCGGTCCGGCGCAATGGCCTTCAAAAAGGTCAGGGCCTTTTCCTGGGCCTGGTCTGCCGTCAGTTTCGCCTCCCGGCCCCAGGGGGCGGAGGAGTAAACCCGCCGGATTTCGCCGGTGCGGGCGTCCACGGTGACGGTGCGGGTAGAGACATCTTTTTCCGCGCCGCGGCGGTAGCGCAGGGTGCAGAGGACGGCCTCCGTTTCGTCCTCCTTCTCCAGCGTGTAGGAGGAGGAAGAGAGGGTCCAGCCCTGGAGGCCGAGGCCGGAGAGGGCCCGGAGGGCTTTGTCCAGCTCTTCGGCGGGGCGGACGCCCTTCAGCTTTTCCACCCCCGCCAGCTCGGCGGCGGAGAGGGATTTTGCGCTGCCGTTTTCCGTGGTCATGGGGACGTCTGCCGCGGCGTCCTCGGCCATGCCGCCGGCGGCGGAGGCGAGGCGGCGGCGCATCTTCTCCCGCAGCTCCGTCAGGTCGATGAGGTCCCCGGTGTCGGCGCCGGCATAGAAGGTGTGCAGGTCCGCCTCCGGCACGTAGCGGAGCACGGCGGCGCCGTCCTCGTCCAGGACGTATTCCAGTTTCAGCCCCAGCGTCTGTTTCAGGGCCCCGGCGGCCTGGGCTTGGGAGACGCCGGCCTCATTGCCGGGGACAGAGCCCAGGAAGGTGGTCTGCCGGGCGTCCCGCCGGAAGCTGGTCACCCGGCCGTCATTCACGCGGATGCTGTAGCTCAGGGGAGAGGGCAGGCCGTTTAACAGCAGCGTGCCGGAAAAGCGGATGCCGGAGCTGTTCAGCTGGCCGGCTCCCTGGGGCGTCTCCAGCTCCGCTTGCTCCATGGGGTCCAGGACCTTGCTCAAAAAGGCCTTCGCCGTTTCCCGGGCGTTTGCCTGCTCCTCCTCCGCCGGGAAGACGGGGAAGTCTCCGCTCCGGGCGACGGGGACGGCGATGTTGCCGTTGAGCTGGTACTGGATGACGGTGCCGTCCTCCAGAGCCTCCACCGTCAGGTTCTCGCCGTCCTTCCCGCCGGTCCACCGCAGCGTCCAGATGGGGACCAGCTCCTCATAGCAGTCGCCGCTGAACGCCTCATATGCGTCGGTGTCCAGATCCAGCACGGTTTTCACCGCCTGGGTCACCCTGGCCAGGCGGGCCTGGGTGTCGTCCTCTGCCGCGGCGGCGGGCAGGGCCAGAGCCGCCATAAGCGAGGCGGTCAAAAGCAGGGAAAGCATGCGTTTCATAATCATCCCTCCTGTGTAGAGTTGAGAGTGCGGAGACTGTCCGGTGGGCCTCTTTGCCTCCGCCGCTGACTCTCTGTTGTTTGTTATGACGGAGAAAACGGAGAAAAGTTCCCGGCTGAACCCAAAAATCTCCACTCTTGTCTCTTCACTCTCAACTCTCTTATTTCAGCTCGTCCAGGGTCAGGGAAAAGCTGTCCAGAAAGACCTCCAGGAAATAATCCACTTCCGGCAGCGCCATGGCCTCCAGAGCCCGGCGGGTCTGGGCGGCGGCCTCCCGGAACTCGGTGTTGCCGGCCTTCAGCTCCTCCAGGCACTTGATGTGGGCGGAGAGCTTGTCTGCCGCCTTCACCAGGACCTCCGTCTCCGGGTCTACCTCTGTCAGAAGGGGGACGTACCAGCTCCGGAGATCCTCCGGCAGCATGTTCAGCAGCTTCCGGTCCGCCACCGCCTCCACGTCCTGATAGGCGCTGCGGATGGTGGGGTTGTCATATTTGATGGGGGTGGGCATATCCCCGGTGAGAATTTCGCTGGCGTCGTGGAACAGGGCCGCCGCCGCCACGGCGCTGGGGGCCGCCTCCCCCAGAAAGACCTCCCTGCGGATCACCGCCAGAGCGTGGGCCAGGACGGCCACCTGGTGGCTGTGCTCCTGGACGTTCTCCGGAGCGGTGTTGCGCATCAGGGCCCAGCGCTGAATGAAGCGCATCCGGGAAATATAGGCGAAAAAGTGGCTCTTCTGCATCCGGCCGGTTTTGGGAAGCCCCGCTTTCCTGCCGGAGATTTTTTCGCCGCCCTTCTTTTCCGCCTGCTCCTCAGAAGCGGCGGTCTCCTGTCCGCAGTCCTGGTCCGGGACGGCGGTCTCCATGCCGTCCTCCTCCTCCGGGGCGGCGGTTCCCATTCCGCCCTCTCCATCGGGGACGGCTGTCTTCTCCAGCTCTTTTTCCTGTCCGCCGTATCCGCTCATGTCGCTTCCTCCTCAATTTCTCCCAATAATATGCTGTCGCCAACGCCGGTAATCCGGACGTTTTTGATTTGATTATGCAGGTCCCGCCCCTCCGCCGGCACAAGGACCCCGGCGTAGTTCCCGGCGTGGCCGAAGAAGCCTCCCGCTTTGGGCTGCTCGAAGAGGACGGAATGGACCTCGCCCACACAGCCCTCCAGATAGGCCCGGCGCAGCTCCGCCGCCACGGCTCCGGCCCGGCGGGCCCGCTCCTCCCGGACGGGAACCGGAATCTGCTCCAGGTCCGCCGCCGGGGTTCCGGGCCGGACGGAGTAGGGGAAGACGTGAATCCGGGCAAAGCCGCATTTCCGGAGAAAGGCCAGGGTTTCCTCGAATTCCTCCTCAGTCTCGCCGGGAAAACCGGTAATCAGGTCCGTGGTGACGGCGGGACGGCGGAAGGTCTGATTCAGCAGCTCCACGGACTCGAAATACCGGACGGTGTCGTACTTCCGGTTCATCCGCTTCAGGGTGGCGTCGCACCCGCTTTGCAGGGACAGGTGGAACTGATGGCACAGGTCCGGCAGCACGGACGCCCGGCGGCAGAAGGCCGGCGTGACGGTTCTGGGCTCCAGACTGCCCAGCCGGAGACGCACGCCGGGGACGGCGGCGCTGAGGGTCTCCAGCAGGTCCATAAGGGTCAGCCCCGGGCCCAGGTCCCGGCCCCAGGAGGAAATCTCGATGCCGGTGAGAACGATTTCCTGATAGCCCCGGTTCTTCAGCTCCGCCGCCTGAACCGCCGCCTCCTCCATAGACAGGGACCGCACCGGCCCCCTAGCATAGGGGATGATGCAGTAGGAGCAGAAATTGGTGCAGCCGTCCTCTACCTTCAAAAGGGCCCGGGTCCGGCCCTCCATCCCGCCGGCGGGGAGCCATTCAATGTGGCGGCGGGCAAAGGGGGAGTCGAAGGACTCCAGGGCTCCGGGTTCCGGGGACGTCCCGGAAGCCTCCGCCTCCTGCCGGGGGCTGTTCGCCGCCGCCCGGGCCTCCGCCGCCCGCTCCAGCAGGTGGAGGAAGCCCATCCGGTCTCCGGAGCCCCCCAGCACGTCTGCGCCCAGGGTCCGGGCCTCTCCGGCGTGGGTCTGGGTGTAACAGCCGCACACGGCTACAATGGCCTCCGGGTGCTCCCTGCGGATGCGGCGGACAATCTGCCGGGATTTCTGGTCGCTGACGGCGGTGACGGAGCAGGTGTTGACCACATAGGCGTCGGCCTCCTGGCCGAAGTCCGTGATCTCGTGGCCCCGGGCCTGCAGCTCCCGTTCCATGGCCTGGGTCTCGTACTGATTCACCTTGCAGCCCAGGGTGTAAATGGCAACTCTCATGGGGATTCGTTCCTCATTTCCTTGATGATGTCAGGGCCGTGCCCGTTCCAGGGAACGGGTGCAGCCGAAGCACTGCCTGAACAGGGCCCGCCCCACATACCTCCGGTACTGGCGGCAATCGCCCCATCTGTAATATTCATTCCAATATAGTAAACGCAGCTGAAAAAGCACAGAGCGCTTTTTCAGTCAGCGGGGCATTGGCCCGCTGACGCGCGAGGCGCGTGCGTTTTCTATGAAGTCAAGCGCACAGGGCCGCCCTGCGGCCCGAACCGCCGAGGCGGTTCCTTGAAAAGAATCCTCCGGATTCTTTTCAACTGCGCTGGCTATAACTTACCATGCGGGCGTGGACATATAAAAAACGGGGGAGATTCAGGAGGCACAGCTCCGCATAGGCCGCCGTGTCCCGGTCCCGGAGGCGGCTGTACACCAGTTCCAGAATCTGGACAACATATTCGCCGCAGATTTCCACGACATAGGGCAGGGCCCACTCCGGCGGCTCCCCGTCCAGAAGGGCCTGAATGTGCCGCTGGCGGACATAGCCGTCACAGCTCCGGGAGAAGAGGCAGTGAAGCATGGCGGCCTGAACCGGCGGCAGCCCGGCGGCGTCCGGAGAATCCGGCAGATAGACCCGGTAGGGAAAGCGGAGGGTCTCGCCGCCGGGGAGACGCCAGGAGCAAAGCGCCTCAGCGGTCATGAAACGCCCCGTAGGGCAGAGGCTCCGAAGCTCCAGCCGCTCTTCCAAAGCGGCGGCGTCCCGCTCCAGCGCCCGGGGAAACGCGGACTGAAACATGGCGGGCCGCCTCCTTCCGGTTTGTTGGCTGTTTTTCTGCTTTGGGTCTTGCGCTTTTGGACAATCCTTTATATAATAGATGGACTTTGACTGACATGGGATGTACACAGCCGAAACCGGCCCCCATTATTATACCTGTATTTCTGCCCCAGGGCAAGAGGAAAGGAGCGCTCCGTGATTTATTTGGACTATGCCGCCACCGCGCCGGTGCCCAGGGCCGTGGCCGACGCCATGTATGAGGTGCTGGCCGGGCAGCACGGCAATCCCAGCTCCCAGTATCCCGCCGGGCTGGAGATGAAAAAACGGGTGGAGGGCTGGCGGAAAATCGTGGCCGCCGCCATGGACTGCCCGCCGGAACGGCTCTTTTTCACCTCCTGCGGCACCGAGGGAGACAACTGGGCCATCCGGGCCGCCGTGTGGCAGAACCGCCACATGGGACGGCACATCGTCACCACGGCGGTGGAGCACAGCGCCGTGCTGGAGTGCTGCAGGCAATTGGAGCAGGAGGGCTGTGAAGTGACCCGCCTTGCCCCGGACGGAGAGGGGAACATCACTGCCGCCCAGGTGCTGGAGGCGGTGCGCCCCGACACGGCTGTGGTTTCCGTCATGATGGTGAACAACGAGCTGGGAACCGTCTTCCCCATCGGGGAGATCGCCCGGGGCCTGGGGGCGAAGAATCCCAAAACCCTTCTCCACACCGACGCGGTTCAGGGCTTTCTGGCCTTCTCCGCCAGGAATCTGGGGGCGGATTTTGTCAGCGTTTCCGCCCATAAGATCGGCGGTCCCAAGGGCGTCGGGGCCCTGTACATCGGCCCCCGGGTGAAAAATCCCCGGCCCCTCCTGCCCGGCGGCGGGCAGGAATCCGGCCTCCGGGCGGGCACCGAGGCCACGGCCCAGATTGCCGGCTTCGCCAGGGCGGCGGAGCTGCGCATGGAGACCCGCCAGAGGGACCGGGAGCACCTTCAGGCCCTGAAAGCCCATGCCGTCGAGGCGCTGTCAAGTATTCCTGATTTACAGATCATCGGCGCCGGCGGGGCCCCTCATATTCTGCCGGTCTCTCTCGTGGGCTGGCCCAGCCAGAATATTGTCAACGACCTGGGCAGTCAGGGCATCTGCGTTTCCGCCGGGTCCGCCTGCCACCAGGGGAAGCCCAGCCACGTCGTTGCCGCCCTGAAGCTGCCGAAGCGGACGGCCTCCGGGGTGATCCGGATCAGCTTCGGCCCGGAGACGGCGGTGGAGGAGATCGACGCCTGTGCCCAGGCCCTCCGGCGGCACCATGATACGAGGATGCCCATGCTGTGAGTAGAGTTGAGAGTTGAGAGAGGAGAGTGGAGATGAAAGCCGGCTGCTTTGCCCGTTGTCCCATATCTTCACTCTCCACTCTTCACTCTCCGCTCTGAAAAAAGTTGAGAGAGGAGAGTGGAGATAAAAGCCGGTTGCTTTGCCCGCTGTCCCGTATCTTCACTCTCCACTCTGAAAAAAGTTGAGAGAGGAGAGCGGAGATGAAAGCCGGCTGCTTTGCTCGTTGTTCCTTATCTTCACTCTCCACTCTTCACTCTCCACTCTGAAAAAAAGTTGAGAGAGGAGAGCGGAGATGAAGGCCGGTTGCTTTGCCCGTTGCCCCTTATCTTCACTCTCCACTCTTCACTCTCCACTCTGACATAAAGAGGTATGTTATGTTCACTTCCCTCCGCCGTGAGCCGGGCTTTTACAAACGGCTCTTCAAGCTCTCCCTGCCTATGATTCTGCAAAACCTCATCACCTTTTCCCTGGGGCTGATCGACACCTTCATGGTCAGCCAGCTGGGCAACGAGGAGATGGCGGCTGTGACCAGCGCCAACGTGCCGGTGTTTATCCTCACCAGCACCATTTTCGGCGTCCAGAGCGGCCTGGGCATCCTGGTGAGCCAGTATTGGGGCAGGGGGGACACGCAAAGCATCAGCCGGGCCCTGGGGGTAGCCTCCATCATCGGCGGGGCCATCACCCTGATACCGGCAGTCGTGTTCTTCTGCTTCCCCGTGGAGGTGATGGACCTGCTGAGCAACCGCCACGACCTGAGCCTCCTGGGCGCGCCCTATCTTAGAATCATCGGCTTTGCCTTCGTGTTCAATATGCTCTCCTCCATCTATGCCAGCGCCATGCGGTCGGTGGAGAATCCAACATTCGGCATGAAGCTCTTTGGCTTTTCCACCATTTTGAATACGGGGCTGAACTATCTGCTGATTTTCGGCCACGGCGGCTTCCCCGCTCTGGGGGTGGCCGGGGCGGCCATTGCCACGCTGCTGGCCCGTGTCAGCGAGTTTCTGATCTGCGCCGTCTGCGCCCTGCGGAGCAGGCTGATTCCTCTGGACCTGGCGGGCTTTTTCCGGCCGGGGCGGGACATGGCGCTGCGCTTTTTGAAATACGCCTCTCCGGTGGTCCTCAACGAGGCCGTCTGGGGTCTGGGGAACTCCCTGCTCACGGTCATTCTGGGATATACGGACAACTCCGTGGAGATGCTGGCGGCCAACGCCGTCATGGGCAACCTGAACCGGCTGTTCCTGGTGGTGTGCTTTGGCCTGGGGGCCGCCACGGCGGTCATCATGGGCAAGGCCATCGGTGAGGGCCAGAGCCGGGAGAAGGTCATGGCCCTGAGCGATACGCTGATCTGGTTCACCGTTCTGGTTGGCGGCGTGCTGGCCCTGGTCTCTTTGATTCTGGTGCCCGCGGTCTTTATCCCCTTCATCTTCCCCATGTTCAAGCTTCAGGGGGAGTCCGCCGCCATTGCCGCCGCCCTGGCGGTGACGGCCTTCGCCGGGATTCCCGCCCACGCCTGCGCCATCTCCGCCGTCACCGGCATCCTCCGGGCCGGCGGGGACGTGGTCTGGTCCACGGTGCTGGACATCGCTCCGCAGTGGCTTGTCTGCCTGCCGGTGACGGCCCTGACCGCGCTGGTGCTGAAAACAGGCTGCTGGCCCATTGCCCTGGCCATTCAGCTGGACTGCCTTGTGAAGGTCCCCTTCTGCTTCTGGCGCATCCGCAGCGGGAAGTGGATCAACGACGTGACGGGAAGCGGAGACCGGAAATCCCTGAAGAAATGAGCCGTTTTTCGAGGACGCCGCGGCAGTCCGTCCGCGGACTCGAGGCCGTCCGGGAAACGGGACTTGAATCCATAACATGATGGAAGGGGGCGAGGGCCTGTGAGCCTGTTCCGCTGTCCTCTCTGCGCCGGCCCTCTGGAGCGGGAGGCGCATACATACCGCTGCCCCAATGGTCACAGCTTCGACCGGGCGAAGGAGGGCTATGTCCACCTGCTGCCCCCCAATCAAAAGCACTCCGCCAGCCCCGGCGACGACCGGGATATGGTGTCCGCCCGGCGGGAATTCCTGTCCAAAGGGTATTACCGGCCGCTGCTGGATACCCTCTGTTGTCAAATCATGTCCCTTTCCGGCGAATGTCCGGTGATTCTGGACGCCGGCTGCGGCGAAGGCTGGTATACCGCCGGCATTCTCCAGGCTCTTGCGGCAGGCGGAAAGCGGCCCCGGGCGGCGGGGACGGACATCTCCAAGCTGGCCCTTCGGACCGCCGCGAAACGGGCGAAGGAGGCGGAATTCGCCGTGGCCTCCTCCTATCGCCTGCCTCTGGCGGATGGGTCTGTGGATGTACTGCTGAACTGCTTTTCACCCCTTGCCCTGGAGGAGTTTCACCGGGTTTTGAGGCCCGGGGGAGCCTTTTTGTACGTGGTTCCCGGGCCCCTTCACCTCTGGGAGCTGAAGCAGGTCCTTTACGACCGGCCCTATCCCAACGAGGAGAAGGAAACCCCTTATGAGGGCTTCGCCTACCGGGAGATTGTGCCGGTGGAGGGGGCGGTCACCCTGGAGAGCCGGGAGGACATCCGGAACCTGTTCCATATGACGCCCTATGCCTGGAAGACCCCCAGGGCCGGAGCGGAGCGGCTGGAGGCCCTGGAGCGGCTGACGGTCCGGATATCGTTCCGCGTACACAGCTTTTCAAAAATTAGGAATCAGGAATGAGGAATTAGGAATTTTTCCGTCATTTCGGTTTTTTAATTCCTAACTCATCATTCCTCATTCCTCATTGCAGGGGGTGTGTTGATGCTCCAAAGGGAAAAAGACAGTCTGCGGCGGTATAGGTTTACGGTTTACATCCCGGCCTGCTACGAGGTGCGGCACTCCCGGGCGGAGCGGGTGGTGTGGATTCTGCTGTCCCCTCTGGCCGTTCTTCTGGCAGGATACTGCCTGATTGTCGTTCTGGGGGCGGCTGCGGCGGTGGGGCTCTGGCATGTGCTGTTCCTCTTCGACGGCTGGAAGGGGGTGGTGTTCCTGCTGGGTCTTCTGGCGGCGGCGCTGACTGCGGTGCTGCTGCTGGCGGGGCTGGCCCTCATCTGTCCCCTGCTGGCGGTGAAAAGACGCCGGGAGAGCCTGACGGTGGACGGCGAGACCCTGACCCTCCGCCGCTGGCGGCAGAGGGACAAGACCTTTACATTCTCTGATATCAGGGCGGTTCAGGCCCGTCAGGGCCGGCAGACCCTGGTTCTCCGGGACCGGGAGGGCCGGGAGCTGTGCCGCCTGTACGTGACCATGGAGGGGCTGGACATCCTGCTGGCGGACCTGCGGAGCCGCCGGGCGCTGTTCGTGGAGCGGGCCGGCGGGATGCCGGAGGTTCCGCCGCCCCTGCTGTCCCCCGGTCCCCGGAGGGAGGAGCAGGCTTTGGAGCTGCCGGCGGCGGTGCCGGGCTGGTACCGGCTTGCCTATGCCGGGGCCTTCGCCGTGATTTTTGCCGCGCTGCTGGTGTTTGCCCTGGCCGTGGCCGCCCTGGCGTTTTCCGATGGGGCGCGGGTGGAAGCCCTGTGCCTGGCGCCCTTTGTTCTGCTGGCCGTGCTGGGAATCGCCTGGGTCCGCATGGAGCGGATTGAGGTCATCGGGGACCGTATCCGCCGCCGGGACGGGCGGGGCCGGGTGACGGACTGCTCCTTTGACGACGTGGCCGCCGTCCGTATCCGAACCGCCGTCACCGGCATCGGGCCTGTATCCGGCTGCCGGCTGCTGGACCGGAAGGGGGAAACCCTGCTGGCTCCCGGCGTCGGCATGACAGGCACGGGACTGCTCCTGGCGGACCTGATTTGCCGGGGCGTGCCCTTCACCTACTGACAGAATGAGGAATTAGAAATGAGTAATTAGGAAATTTTCCCCATGTTTCAGTAATTCCTAATTCCTAACTCCTCATTCCTGATTGATACCCGATTCCTAACGAACGAAAGGAGCTTTATCATGAAGCCCAACCCTACCCGTTCCGCCTTTATCCTCATCGACATGGAAAACGGCTTTGTGGACCCCCGGGGAGGTCACTGCATCCAGGGGGCCCTGGCCACCGTTCCCGCCTGCGCCCGCGCCCTGGATCTGGCCCGGAGCAAGGGCATCCCCGTGTTCTTCGTCAAGCGGATTTACCGCTCCGACGGCAGCGACGTGGAGCTGACCCGCTACGCCGCCTGGAAGGCCGGCGGCCATGCCTGCACGCCGGCCTCTCAGGGCTTTAACAGCGCCCAGGCCCCGGAGGCCCTTCGTCCTCAGCCGGGGGACTACACCATCATCAAGCCCCGCTGGAGCGCCTTCTTCCAGACGGAGCTGGACCTGATTCTCCGGCGGCTGGATGTACAGACGGTGATTCTGGCGGGCACCACCACCCCCAACTGCGTCCGGACCACCTGCTACGACGCCATCGCCCTGGAGTACAACACCGTGGTGCTGACGGACTGCTGCTCCTCCCAGACCGAGGAGATTCAGGAGGCCAACCTGAACGACATGTGCCGTGTGGGGGCCATCCTGATGAACAGCCGTTCCTTCGCGGATTACGGCCCGGACACGGTGGAGGACCTCTCCGCCGCCATCCGGGCGGAGATGGAGGCCTCCGACGCCTTTCCCGAACCCTTCGCCCCAGGGGCCAGCGGCGCCGGCTGGGTGGACTGGTGGTGATTTTTCCCGTATTTTGGGAGCTCCCGGCAGGCGGCTGGGCCCTCCGCCGTTCAGGCACGCAGGTTTAACGGAAAAACCGGAGCCCTTCTGTCATAACCATAAAAAAAGGCCGAGGGCCTTTGGCAAAATCGGAAAAATTTCTGAGCCTGTGGGAAAAACCATTGCATTTTTCTCCGGACAATGTTAATTTTTATGTGACGAAAACGCTTACGCAGTGATGCGCCTCTGCGTTTTTGTATAAACAGACAGGACCTTTTTCCCGGGCCCGGCACGGGACCGGGGCATTGGCCCGCAAGCCGTTATTTTTCAAGGAGGTCTGATCACCATGTTTGATCCCAAAACTGTAAACCTTGGCATTGCGCCCATTGGCTGGTGCAACGACGACATGCCGGAGCTGGGCGCTGAGAACACCTTCCAGCAGATCGTCAGCGAAATGGCCCTGGCGGGCTTCACCGGCTGCGAAATCGGCAACAAGTATCCTTCCGACCCCGCCGAGCTGAAAAAGGCTCTGGACCTGCGGGGGATGCGCATTGCCAGCCGCTGGTATTCCTCCTTTATTCTGACCCGCCCCTTTGAGGAAGAGGAGAAGGATTTCATCGCCAACCTGGATTTCCTGTCCGCCGTGGGCGCCAACCGTATCAACGTCAGTGAGCAGAGCTATTCCATTCAGGGCAAAATGGACACCCCCGTCCTCACCGGAGGCCACAAACACGTGATGGACGACGCGGAGTGGGACCGCTTCTGCGACGGGCTGAACAAGCTGGGCAAAATCGCCGCCGACCGGGGCTTCAAGCTCTGCTTCCATCACCACATGGGCACCGTGGTCCAGACCAGCGAGGAAACGGACCGCATGATGGCCAACACCGACCCCCGGTATGTGTTCCTGTGCTATGACACCGGTCATTTCACCTTCGCCGGCGAGGACCCCCTGACCATGCTGAAGAAATATGTGGACCGGGTGGGCCACGTCCATCTGAAGGACATGCGGCTGCCCGTGGTGGAAGAGGCCCGGAAGAACAACTGGAGCTTCCTCCAGTCCGTGCGCAACGGCGCGTTTACCGTCCCCGGCGACGGCAATGTGGACTTCGACCCCGTGTTCAAGGTGCTCTCCGACGCCGGCTATCAGGGCTGGCTGCTGGTGGAGGCCGAGCAGGACCCCTCCAAGGCCAATCCCCTGGAGTACGCCATGAAGGGCCGGAAGTACATCCGCGAGCACACGGGACTTTAAGGTAAAGAGGGGACTCCGCCCTCTCCGCCGGGGGCCGGGACAGAGCCCGGCCCCTGTGCCGCACCCTCTGCCCTCCCTCTTTTTTCAAAAGGGGCGGCATGATGGAGCCTTTCCTACCGAAATTTATTTGGGAGATGATTCCAATGACCTATTTCAGCAAAAACAATGAACTCCAGCAGGGCTATAACGCCTACATCGACGCCGCGGCGGACGATATGGGCACTCAGATGGACGTGGGTCTGCTGGTGATGGAGGCTGGCGACGCCTTTACCTTTGAAGAGGCGGAAAAGGAAATCGCCGTGCTGCTCTTCGCCGGCAGCGTGACGTATGCCTGGGCGGGGAAGACCGTGGAGGCCGAGCGTCCCGACTGCTTCCACCACGAGGCCTACTGCCTTCTGGCGGGCCGGGGGGAGAAAATTACCCTCACAGCTAGGGCCCACAGTGAGCTGTACATCCAGAAGACCCTCAACGAAAAGCCCTTTGAGGCTGTCATGTACACCCCCGACACCGTCCAGACCCAGCACGCCGGCTGCAGCGGCGAGCTGCTGGGCTGCATGGAGCGGGAGATCAAGACCTTCTTCGACCATGACAACGCCCCCTTTTCCAACATGGTCCTGGGGGAGGTGCTGAACCACCCGGGCAAGTGGTCCTCCTATCCGCCCCATCACCATCCTCAGCCGGAGGTCTATTTCTACCGCTTCGATTATCCCCACGGATTCGGCGCGGGCTTCGCCAACGGCGAGATCTATCAGACCGGGCACAACGGTTTGGCGGTCATCACCAGCGGCTTCCACTCCCAGACCGCCGCGCCGGGCTATGCCATGTGCTACGCCTGGGGCATCCGGCATCTGGAGGGAGACCCCTGGCTGAAAACCCGCATCGACGACGAGGAGCACGCCTGGCTCTGGAAGCCCGACGCCAACGACCATATCTATCAGGGCTGATCCTGCCTCATTTCCGATTCCTAATTTAAAGGGAGGTTTTTCCAATGGACACCATTCGCTTAACCACGGCCCAGGCCATCGTGAAATTCCTGGACAATCAGTATGTCTCCATGGACGGCGTGGAGACCAAATTCGTGGAGGGCTTCTTCACCATCTTCGGCCACGGCATCGCCGTGGGCCTGGGCGAGGCTCTGGACACCAATCCCGGCTCCCTGCGGGTGATGCAGGGCCGGAACGAGCAGGGCATGTGCCACGTGGCCATTGCCTTCGCCAAGCAGAACTGCCGCAAGCGCATCATCGCCTGCGCCTCCTCCGTGGGCCCCGGCGCGGCCAACATGGTCACTGCCTGCGCCACCGCCACGGTGAACAACATCCCCCTGCTGGTCTTCCCGGCGGACACCTTCGCCTCCCGCCAGCCGGACCCCGTGCTCCAGCAGCTGGAGCAGAGCAGCAGCCTGGCCGTCTCCACCAACGACGCCTTCAAGCCCGTCTGCAAGTACTGGGACCGCGTCACCCGGCCCGAGCAGGTCATGACCGCCCTCATCAACGCCATGCGGGTTCTCACCGACCCCGCCGAGACCGGCGCCTGCTGCATCGCCCTGCCCCAGGACGTGGAGGGCGAGAGCTATGACTTCCCCACCTACTTCTTTGAAAAGCGGGTCCACCGCATCACCCGGCCCGTGGCCGTGGAAGAGGAGCTGGAGGACATCGCCGCGGTCATCGCCGGCGCCAAAAAGCCCCTGGTGATTGTGGGCGGCGGCGTGCGCTACTCCGGCGCAGGCGAGGCCGTGGAGAACTTCTGTCAGGAGTTCAACATTCCCTTCGGTGAGACCCAGGCGGGCAAGAGCGCCTGCGTGTCCAGCCATTCCATGTGCCTGGGCGGCATCGGCGTCACGGGCACCTATGCCTCCAACCATATTGCCAAGGATGCCGACGTGGTCATCGCCATCGGCTCCCGCCTCAGCGACTTCACCACCAGCTCCAAGCGGCTCTATCAGCATGAGGGCGTGAAGTTCGTCACCATCAACAACTGCCGGTTCCACGCCTATAAAATGGACGCGGTGAAGGCCATCGGCGACGCGAAGGTCACCGTCCAGGCTCTGGCGGAAAAGCTCCGGGCCAGGGGCTGGAAGTCCGCCTACACCAACGAGATTGCCGAGGCCAAGGCCGTGTGGGCCAAGGAGATGGAGCGCCTTGGCTCCATCGAGTACACCGGAGATGACTTCGATCCCATCATCAAGGCCCGGGACCCCCGGACGGTGCCCGAGTTTGTGAAGCTGACCAACGGCAAGATCACCCAGACCGCCGCTCTGGCGGCCATCCGGCGGGTCATCGACAAGGACGCCACCATCATCACCGCCGGCGGCTCCCTGCCCAGCTGCATGCAGCGGATGTGGACCACCGACAAGCGGGGCGGGTATCACGCCGAGTACGGCTATTCCTGCATGGGCTACGAGGTGGCCGCCACCCTGGGCGTGAAGTTTGCCGAGCCTGAGAACGAGGTTTACTGCGTGGTGGGCGACTCCAGCTTCCAGATGCTCCACAGCGAGATTATGACCATCCAGCAGGAAAAACAGAAGGTCAATATCCTGATTTTCGACAACTGCGGATTCGGCTGCATCAACAATCTGGAAATGAACCACGGCATCGGAAGCCTGGCCACCGAGTTCCGCTACACCGACGGCAAGAAGCCCACCGGGGACCTGATTCCCGTGGACTATGCCAAAATCGGCGAGGGCTACGGCCTGAAGAGCTACACCTGCCGGACCATTGCCGAGCTGGAGGCCGCCCTGGAGGACGCCAAGAAACAGACCGTGGCCTGCCTCTTCGACCTGAAGGTCATTCCCAAGACCATGACCGACGGCTATGAATCCTGGTGGAACGTGGGCCTGGCCGACGTGTCCGAGAAGGAGAGCGTCCGGAAGGCCTGGGAGGGCGTCAAGGCCGGCCGGGACGAGGCCCGGAAATACTGATCCATGGACTGCCCCTTCTGCGGCGCGGAAATGGAAAACGGCGTGCTGCAAAGCACACACGGAATCCACTATGATCGTAAACCCTGCTTCGCTGGCGTACCATTCAATCCCAAAGCCAGAAACGAGGCCCTCGGGCAGTCGAACGGACCGCTTCAGCCTCCGTTTATCACGGTTTCCCGGTGCCCCGCCTGTAGAAAAATCATCTTTGACTACTAAATTAAAGGAAGGTTGATTATCATGGACAAAGTTCTGAAAATCGGCATCATCGGCTGCGGCGCTATCGGCAAGGACCACTGCCGCCGCATCATCGAGACCGTCCCCGGCGCCACCGTGGTGGCCGTCTCCGACTACGTGGCCGCTGCTGCCGATGAGACCGCCGCCAAATACGGCATCAAGTCCTATGGCAATGACTGCGACGGAATGATTAAAGACCCCGACGTGGAGGCCGTGGTCATCACCTCCATTGACCCCACCCATCACGACTATGTCATGAAGACCCTGGCCGAGGAAAAATGGTGCTTCTGCGAGAAGCCCCTGAGCCAGAATGCCAAGGACTGCGAGGAGATCATCAACCGGGAGCTGGCCATCGGCAAGCGGCTGGTTCAGGTGGGCTTCATGCGCCACTATGACCGGGGCTATGCGGAGATGAAGCGCATCATCGACTCCGGCGAGATCGGCGCTCCCCTGGTGATTAAGGCCTGCCACCGGAACGTGGCCCAGGGCCCGGGCTTCAAGACCGAGAACGGCGTCACCAACGTGGCCATCCACGAGCTGGACATCTGCCGCTGGCTGCTGGACGACGAGTATGAGGACGTCCAGTGCGTCAAGGTCCGTCAGTCCGCCAACTCCGACAAGGGCTATGACAACCCCCAGGTCATGCTGATGCGGACCAAGAAGGGCTGCTTCATCGACGTGGAGGTCCAGGTGGCCGACGGCTACGGCTATGACATTCAGTGCGAGGTGGTCTGCGAGAACGGCACCGTAAAGCTGCCCGACCCCTACGCCGTGGTCCGCCGCTCCCGCCCCGCCGGCTGGGACAGCCTGAATCCCGCCGAGTCCATGCCTATCATGACCGACTGGAAGGAGCGCTTCATCGAGGCCTATGACATCGAGTTCTGCCAGTGGGTGGAGTCCGTCCACGCCGGCAAGCTCACCGGCCCCTCCAGCTGGGACGGCTATGTGGCCTGCGTGGCCGGCGACGCGCTGAACGCCTCCCGGGGCACCTCTCAGTTCCTGAAGGTGGAGACCATGGAGAAGCCGGAGCTGTATAAGTAATTCCTGAATCCTCAGAACCCGGAGACGGACCTCTGTGCCGGTCTCCGGGTTTTCTTTTAAGGGAAAGCATAAAAATTCTGACAGAGAGGACTGTCCGCTTGACAAGGTAATCGTTTACCGATATAATAAGGCCGTTCGAAAGCCCCGGAGGGCCTCACGCAAGCCCTTCGAACGAATACAAACAGGAAAGGATTGGACGACTATGATCTATTCCACCGAAGTGCAGAACATGTGCCCCGTCGCCAAGGGCGCGTACCATGGTCCCGCCCCCATACCCGAGGAGGGCAAGTGGGTCCAGGCCAAGGAAATCAAGGATATTTCCGGCCTCACTCACGGCGTGGGCTGGTGCGCCCCCCAGCAGGGCGCCTGCAAGCTGACCCTGAACGTCAAGGACGGCATCATTGAAGAGGCTCTGGTAGAGACCCTGGGCTGCTCCGGCATGACCCACTCCGCCGCCATGGCCAGCGAGATCCTCATCGGCAAGACCCTGCTGGAGGCTCTGAACACCGACCTGGTGTGCGACGCCATCAACACCGCCATGCGGGAGCTGTTCCTTCAGATTGTCTATGGCCGGACGCAGACCGCGTTCTCCGAGGGCGGCCTGCCCATCGGCGCGTCCCTGGAGGATCTGGGCAAGGGCCTGCGCAGCCAGGTGGGCACCATGTTCGGCACCAAGGCCAAGGGTCCCCGTTACCTGGAAATGGCCGAGGGCTATGTCACCCGCATCGCTTTGAACAAGGACGACGAAATCATCGGCTATGAGTTTGTGAACCTGGGCAAAATGATGGACGCCATCAAAAAGGGTACCGACGCCAATGACGCCCTGGAAAAGGCCAAGGGCTGCTATGGCCAGTTTGAGGGGGCCGCCAAGTACGTTGACCCCCGTCACGAATAAGAAAAGGAGGAATTGACAATGGCTCTGTTTGAAAGCTACGAAAGAAGAATCGAGAAAATCAATTCCGTCCTGTCTCAGTACGGAATCAAGAGCGTGGAGGAGTGCCGGGAAATCTGCCAGGCCGCCGGCTTCGACCCCTATGACATCGTCAAGGGCATTCAGCCCATCTGCTTTGAGAACGCCTGCTGGGCCTACTGCGTAGGCGCGGCCATCGCTCTGAAGAAGAACGTTGCCACCGCCGCCGAGGCCGCCGAGGCCATTGGCGAGGGTCTCCAGGCCTTCTGCATCTCCGGCTCCGTGGCCGACGACCGCAAGGTGGGCCTGGGCCACGGAAACCTGGGCGCCATGCTGCTGCGGGACGAGACCAAATGCTTCGCCTTCCTGGCGGGCCACGAGTCCTTTGCCGCCGCCGAGGGCGCCATCGGCATCGTCCGCAACGCCAACAAGGCCCGGAAGGAGCCCCTGCGGGTCATCCTCAACGGCCTGGGCAAGGACGCCGCTCAGATTATCAGCCGGATCAACGGCTTCACCTATGTGCAGACCCAGTTTGACTACGGCACCGGCGAGGTGAAGGTGGTCAAGGAAACCCGCTACAGCGAGGGAGAGCGGGCCAATGTCCGCTGCTACGGCGCGGACGACGTCCGGGAGGGCGTGGCCATCATGCACCTGGAGGGCGTGGACGTCAGCATCACCGGCAACTCCACCAACCCCACCCGGTTCCAGCATCCCGTGGCCGGCACCTATAAGAAGGAGTGTGTGGAGCAGGGCAAGAAATACTTCTCTGTGGCCTCCGGCGGCGGCACCGGCCGCACCCTGCATCCCGACAACATGGCCGCCGGCCCCGCCAGCTATGGCATGACCGACACCATGGGCCGGATGCACTCCGATGCCCAGTTTGCCGGGTCCAGCTCCGTCCCCGCGCACGTGGAGATGATGGGCTTCCTGGGTATGGGCAACAACCCCATGGTAGGCGCAACGGTTGCCGTGGCGGTTGCCGTGGCCGAGAGCAGGAAGTAACTCGACGCCTGTCTGTATCATTCGACAGAAAAAATCCCCGGAGTATTTCATGCTTCGGGGATTTTCTCCATTGATGGGACGGGCCGGGATTCGGGAGGGAAGATTCTGATATGAAAGATATGATTGCGTACTGCGGGCTGAACTGCGAGACCTGCGACGCGTACCTTGCCACCGTTCATGACGACCAGGCGCTACGGGAGAAGACCGCGAAGCTGTGGGCGGAGCTCAATCAGGCCCCCATTCTGCCTGAGCACATCAACTGCCGGGGCTGCCGCGTGGATGGAGTCAAGACGGTGTTCTGCGAACACCTGTGCGCCGTCCGGCAGTGCGCGCTGAAAAGAGGCGCGGCCACCTGCGGCAGCTGCCCGGAGCTGGAGAGCTGCCAGACCGTGGGGGCGGTCTTCGCGAACAGCCCGGACGCCCGGGAGAATCTGGCCGGTCTCTGACGGGAGGGGAGCGGACTGCGTCTCGGGGGCTTGCGGCGGCGGGAGGGCTGTGGTACAATGGGCTTATTCTGAAAGAAGCGAGGATTGATTTCCATGGATTTTGCCGCACTGGCCGCCGCACGCTATTCCCTCCGCAAGTTCGACCCCCGTCCCGTGGAGCCGGAGAAGCTGGCCCTGATTCTGGAGGCGGGCCGGAACGCCCCCACCGCCCACAACAACCAGCCCCAGAGAATCTTTGTGCTCCAGAGTCCCCAGGCCCTGGAGAAGGCCGACGCCTGCACCGCCGCCCACTTCCATCCGCCGGTGATGCTGGCGGTGGGCTATGACCCTTCCGCTTCCTGGAAGCGGGAGACCGACGGCAAGGACCACGGGGAGATTGACGCCGCCATTGCCGTTACACAGATGATGCTCCAGGCGGCGGACCTGGGGCTGGGCACCACCTACGTGGGCATGTTCGAGCCGGAAAAGCTGCTGGCCGCCTTCCCGGAGATGGCGGGCACCTGCCCCATCGCCCTGCTGCCCCTGGGCTATCCGGCGGAGGGCGCGCACCCCGCCCGGCTCCACGGGGACCGCAGGCCTCTGGAGGAGCTGGCGGTTACCCTGTAACCTGACAAAAAAACGGAGGCAGACGCCCAATGTCATTAAGTTAAGGCTTCCAAGCGCCCCAAAAAAAGCCCACCACCTTCTTACTGAAAAAGGTGGTGGGTATTTTTTCGGGTCTTACATGCTGTCAAAATGACAAAAATCGTCTGAATTTACTGCCCCATAGCGCGATAGAGGAAGGTGACAATCTGTCCACGGGTACAGGTAGCGGCGGGAGAGAAGTTGCCGCCGCCTGTTCCGCTGTGATTTCGTTCTCTATCGCCCATGCCACAGCTTGCGCATGGACTGCATTCGTGTAAAAATCAGCAAATCCGCAAATATATCACTTTTTGCGATTCGAATACCATAGAAAATGGTCAAACTTTCTACGTCTAAAAGGAATATCGATACTCTTTTGATCTAGGAGTTCTTCAATGCAGTCATTAAAAGCAAGATAGTTACAAGTAGTCCGCCATTCTCCAATAGCGGACTTTGTAAGTTTGGGTATATAATAAGGCAGGGCATCTTTCACTACTCTATCAAAAATAGAGTAGTCGTCTCGTTCATAAATTTCTACATTATGATATGTGCAATATTTGGATGCAAAAGAAAAGAGATTGATTTGCCCATTACTTTCGGCAAGTTGACTGACTAATAACGGATCTCCTTGAGAAACCCGAATATCAAAGTCTTGGATACTCAATATCAAATCCACTATTTCAGAAAGGGATATTTTCTTTATATGTGTACTTATGTGGGTGGAATTTGTTAAATCAATGAGTGCAACTTTCATCGCAACCAATTCTCGGTCAACATTCTGGGGAAACCGTTTTAAAACATCATGTATTAAGGTGAAGTTTGAGCCATAGTCTGAAGTTGCAAGGACTTGTTGATGAACATATTCGATATTTTCTCGTGTAAGGGGCAGATAATCTTTTTTGTTGTCAAGATTACGCCCATACGATATTGGTGTACAAGAACTTGATATCATAGATTGTGTTTCTGTTTTCGAACTCTTTTCTTGAGCAACTTTTATTGCTTTTCTAACATACCAATGAGGTCCTCGTTCTCCAAAGGATTCAATGTTAATTCCATTCAGCGACAAATAGTTTCTCAATAAGGAACGCTGTTTTCCCTGCGGTATTTCGCCAGTAGAAAGGTCAATCATATAGGGATACTTATTAAGCGGGCCATTTTTATATAGGGCATATTCTTTCCCCTCAATGGTGATGACTGTATCTGCGTCTTTATATCTTTCTATCATTTTATTTTACCACTTCATTTCAAAAGGCCTCGCCAAAAGCCAATGAAAACGCCCAATAGAAATCTCAACATAAATTATCCCTCCGATAAATTTTATATATGTACCCTGTCCCTCCTTGACAAAGTCCAAAACTTTCAGATAGCTCTTTTAAATCAATTTTAGCCTATCGCGGAAGAAATTGCAATAGCGTTTTCGGGAAAAGTCTGCAAAAACAGACTTTCCATCTTTTTCATTGTCATATCCCGGACTTGTTGATTCTTTCGTGTTATATTTTTGATTCTTGCGGCTTAAGGAAATAGCCACCTATTTTTATATCATTTTGTAGACAAGTTGAGAATTTTATTTTCTCTTAACTAAATGCTAGTTTCTGGAAAATTTTCCCACAGAAAAACAGGGGGTGCAAAAATAGCTTTTACAACGTATTTTGGACAGGTTGCAGTTTGAGTGCAAGCGTAATTTCAGCGAAAAAGGAGAAAACCGACCATTTTCTGGTGCATTGACCAGACATGTTGAAATTTTACTGAACCGCAAATCTTAAAAGTGGATTTGCCTGCCATTAAGATAAGGCGGCACATTTTTTTGAAAAATCCCGCGATTTTGGCTCTAAAACCGGCCTTTTCAAAAATAGCGCCACGAAGAAGGGCGGGAGTTCAACCCCCAGCCCCTCTTTTTTTACGCCGCCACGCGATAGGTGAAGCCAACGAAGCCCTTCACTTTCAGTTTGCGCTTGTCTCGCCGTCCCTCCCGGATGGGTACAGTGTATCGGCTGATTTCTTGAAGTAGCTTCTCACTGTCGGCGCTGTTCGTCCTGAAATACTCCCGACAAAGGGCTACCGCCATCTTGAAGTTGACGCGGTAGGCATAAACGCCCTCCGGCGGTTGTTTGACAACTGCTTCCCGCACAATTCTGCTTGTGAAGTTGAACATTGTCAGCGCCGCCCATATCTCCTGCTCTGCGAAAGCGTCCCGTTTGCCGTGGAGATTCACCAGGCCCAACGTGTATTTCAGGTCACGAAAGCTGGTTTCAATTCCCCAGCGCAGATGATACAGTTCCCGGATGTCCTCTAATGTGAATGTGCGCGGAAGAGACGTGGCGATTGTCTCAAACTCTCCCGTTTCAAGCTGGAACCGGACAATGCGGATTTTCATTTGATAAGGACTCGGAAAGTCCCAACGCCCCCGGCGCGTCTTTGCGCCCGGTTTGCTTTTTTTCGGGACTTGCAGAAAGATGTAACGCTTCTCTTTATCCTCCTTCGTCTGGGTTGTCGTGATGGTAAAACCGATCTCACAATCCAACTCAAACATGGGCAAACGAGCCACTTCCCGCATGGCGGAGTGGTTCTGTTTAATGCGGATTAAAAAGTCCGTGTTGGGCTTTTCAAGCAGGTGAGCCATCACGTTGTAGCTCTCATATCCACGGTCTGCGATTATAATTGTTTTTTCGGAAAAATGATTCCTCTTTATCATCTCAATCAACGCACCGATTTCATCCTTTTGGGGCTCTGGCTGGATGAGCGCGTCGTAAAATATCTTGTTGCACAAATCATAAAGCGGGTTTAGGTGTAGTTGATTGTAGCCGTTTGGTGCGCTTTCGTTTTGAACGAATGAGGGAGCTTTAGGGTTGCGCGGGATGTTGACGGAAGTTCCATCTACTGCCAACAGGCGATAACCACGAAAGTTCCCGCTATCCTCGCAAGAAGCGTTGAATCTCTGGAACACGTCCCGGAATGTCTCCGGGCTGATTTGTGCGCGGCGCTGTGAAATGGCGGCGGGGGTTACGTCAATGTCTGCCCGATGAAGTTCCTTTGCCAAAGAGCCGCCCTCCGCTCCGATTAGCAGACAGATTACGCCAGCCCTCGACAATTTGCGATTGCGGGACGGCTGGCCTGCTCTCATCTTTTCAGCCGCTTTCCTGATTGCATAGTTGAGCGTCTGATTTATAAAATTGATATTCAAATTTGTTTCCTCCGTTGGCTGTACTAGCCGCCGGACGAAAAAAGAACGACAAACGCACGCTCCAAAACATGGGGCATGTCTTTGACGTTCTCGTTCGCTACTAACTATCTAAAAATGTGTTTATGTGAGGCTATTCAAACATGTAAGCTATAAAAATCAATCAAAAATGGAAAACAAATTCAAAATATCAAACAAAATCAAATTCTGTAAACTTAATAAAATGTGGTTATTGTGGTTTATTCAAAAATTTCCATGCGACCGTCCGTCACGACGACTGCGTATAGGGTAGCATATACCGCGCATACGTTCAATATTTTTCGGGGTTAGTTTACACTTCGTTTACAATCCCGCTTTAACTTAACGATTTGCCCGGATTTCTGTATGACTGTTAAGGGGACAAATGCCCCGCATTTGCCCCTTTAAGCCCTTAGCTTAATGACATTGGGCAGACGCCTCCGTTTTTTTATCTGTCCGGCAGAGAATCGGGAAGGGTCAGCGCCGCCGGCCCCGGTAGCCGCTGCGGGTCCGGCCCACGCTGCGTCCGTAGCGGTAGCGCCGCCGGCTGAATACCAGCTTCCAGAGGAGGTAGAGGGCCGCCAGCGCTCCCAGCACAGCGCCGCCCACCTTGGCCTGGGTGGTGCCCAGGAAGTTTTGGATGTCCCGCCAGAGGACCCGGAGGCGGGACGCCTCCACATCCGTGAAGGCCAGCAGGTCCACGGAGGCGTATTCCTTCCCGTCCAGGCTGACGGAGAGGGTTCCCAGCACGTCGCCGGCGGCAATGGGGGCCTCCACCGGGTCGGAGCGCAGGGTGATGGTTTTCTCCAGGTCCTCCACGTTCAGCTCCTGGGGCACCAGAATCTCCACCGGCTGATCGGTGTGGAGGGTCACGTGGTCCTGACGGGAGAGGGAGACGGGGGCCTCCCCCGCCACATCGTTTTCCTTCAGGATGGTGCGGTAGGTAAAGTTCTCAAAGGCCCAGTCGAACAGGCGGTTGGTCTCTCCGAAGCTGTAGGTCCACCAGGTGGTTCCGTCCTCCAGAAGGGTCCGGTCCGCCCCCAGAATCACGCTGACAAAGCTGAGGCTGGCTCTCCGGGCGGTGGACACCAGACAGTGGCCCGCCAGGGAGGTGCTTCCGGTTTTCACGCCGTGGGCCTCGCCGTTGAGGTAGCCCCGGGAGCGGTAGCCGCAGATCAGATAGTTGGTGTTATACAGGATGCGCTCCGGGGACAGGTTGGTGGCGGGAATGGTGGTGGAGGTGGTGTCGCAGACGGTCATGAATTCCGGGTACTCCATGGCGGCCCTGGTAATCAGGTACAGGTCCCAGGCGGACGTGTAATGCTGGTCGTCGTGAAGGCCGTGGGGGTTCATGAAATGGGTGTGCTCACAGCCCAGCTCCTCCGCCTTGGCGTTCATGGCGTCCACAAAGGCCCCCACGGAGCCGGAGACCTGCTCCGCCAGAATGGTACAGGCCTCGTTGGCGGAAACCACCAGCATGCAGTACAGCAGCTGTTCCACCGTCAGCACCTCGCCCACCTGGATGCCGGCGGTGCTGCCGTCGGCGGCCAGGGTGGTCATGGCGGAGGCCGTGGCGGTAATGGGCTGGTCCAGCTTCAGCGTTCCCCGGTCGACAGCCTCCAGCACCAGCAGGGCGGTCATAATCTTGGTGAGGCTGGCGGGATAGAGCTCCTGGTGTTCGTTTTTTGCGTAGACCACCGCGCCGGTCTTCTGGTCCACCAGCAAGGCGGCCTTGGCTTGTATGTCCGGGTCCGGCACAGCCGCCGAGGCGGGGACCGCCAGCAGATTCACCAGCAGAAGCAGCAATAAAAAAATTGAGAAAAACCGGGAAAAACTGTTTGTTTTCATGTCCATCTCCTCAAATTTATGGTATACTATTGGTCGGACTGTATCATCGAAGGGGAGGCCCTCCGGGGGCTCCCTTACAGGAAAGGTTCAGATTTAACACAGTATACCAAAAAAAACGGAGGAGCGCAACTGTGGATGTGCGGAAATCTGTCATAAAAGCGGAATTTATTCTGCTGGGCATCACGGCGCTGTTCCTCTGCCTGCTGCTGGGTCTCTTTTTCCATGACCGGAGGGAGGCCGCCCAGCCCGCTTATCTGGAGACGGAGCACCCCGCCGCCCCGGAGGAGCTCCATCCTCCGGCTCCGCCGCCTCTGGATCTGAACGCGGCTTCGGAGGAGGAACTGACGGCCCTGCCCGGAATCGGCCCGGAGCTGGCCCGGCGGATTGTCGCCTACCGGGAAGCCAACGGGCCCTTCCCCACAGTGGAGGCCCTGACGGAGGTGTCAGGCATCGGGCCGGCAAAGCTGGAGGCTCTGGAGGGACTGGTGGCGGCGGGCAGCGAAACGGAAGCGCCGGAAGGAATAGGAAAGGACAAGGAATGAGAATTTTAGTGGTGGATGACGAGAGGACACTGGTGAAGGGCATCAAGTTCAACCTGGAGAACGAAGGCTATCAGGTGGAGTGCGCCTATGACGGCGCGGCGGCGGTAGAGCTGGCCCGGGAAAGCAAGCTGGATATGATTATTCTGGATTTGATGATGCCGGAGGTGGACGGGCTGGAGGCCTGTATGCGCATCCGGGAGTTTTCCAATGTGCCCATCATCATGCTGACCGCCAAAAGCGAGGACGCCGACAAGCTCATGGGCTTTGAGTGCGGCGCCGACGACTACCTGACCAAGCCCTTCAACATCCTGGAGCTGAAGGCCCGGGTCCGGGCCCTGCTGCGGCGGGCCGCCGGGGTCCAGCGGAGCCGGAACAGCATTCTGACGGCGGGGGACCTCTCCCTGAACACCGAGGAGCGGGTGGCCATCCGGGACGGGCTGACCATCGACCTCACCGCCAAGGAATACGACCTGATTGAGCTCCTGATGCGCAATCCCCGGCGGGTGTACAGCCGGGAGAATCTCATGAATGTGGTCTGGGGCTACAGCTACACCGGGGACTACAGAACGGTGGACGTGCACATCCGCCGCCTGCGGGAGAAGCTGGAGCGGAACCCGGCGGAGCCCGAGCACATCTGCACCAAGTGGGGGGTGGGGTACTATTTCAAAGAGTAAACGTCTGCTGGTGCACAGTCTCCAGTTCCGCATCGGCCTGAGCTATATCCTGGTGCTGCTGGGGGTTCTGCTGCTGCTGAATACCTATCCGCTGCTGGTGTCCGAGGACCTGGTCTTTCACTCCAAGACCGTCAACCTCCAGAACAGCGTCTCCGTCATGGTCAACTCCCTGTCGGGCCTCAGCGTCCTGACGGAGGAGAATGTGGCCGACGCCATGAGCGTGGTGGAGGAGACGGGCCTCTCCCGCATTCTGGTGACGGACAGCGCCGGCCGGGTTCTCTACGATACCCGGGAGACCGACAGCGCCGTGGGCTCCTATGCCCTGTATACGGAGATTGTTCAGGCCCTGATGGGCGAGGACGCCTCCAGCTGTACTTACCGGGGGGCGGCGTTCCGGAGCCGGGCGTCCTCGCCGGTGCTGTATCAGAATCAAATCATCGGGGCGGTGTACGCCTATGAGTACGACACCGACCAGGCGGCTCTGCTCTCAGGGCTCCAGGAAAATCTGCTGCGGCTGTCCGCCGTGGCGGGGGTGCTGGTGCTGGCCCTGAGCCTGATTCTCTCCAAGGCGCTGACCCGGAAGATCGGATTGCTGCTCACCGCCATTCAGAAGGTCCGCGAGGGCTCCTACAGCCACCGGGCGGACATCCCGGGCCGGGACGAAATTGCCCGGATTGGCCGGGAGTTCAACAGCCTGACGGACCGCCTCCAGACCACGGAGGCCGCCCGCCGCCGCTTCGTCTCCGACGCGTCCCACGAGCTGAAAACCCCTCTGGCGGCCATCCGGCTGCTGTCGGACTCCATTATCCAGACCGACTGCATCGACCTGGACACCACCCGGGAATTTGTCTCCGACATCGGCCGGGAGGCGGAGCGCCTCTCCCGCATCACCGAAGACCTGCTTCGCCTGACCCGGCTGGACAGCGGCGTGCTGGAGCCCCCGGCGGCGGTGGAGGTGCTGCCGGTGCTGGAACAGGTCATGCGCATGATGAACCTGGTGGCACAGGAGAAAAACGTGGACCTCACCTACAGCGCGTCCGGGGACTGCGCGGTTCTGGGCACCCGGGACGAGATTCATCAGGTGATTTACAACCTGACGGACAACGCCGTGAAATACTGCGGCAGCGGGGGTTCCGTCCAGGTT
Source organism: uncultured Oscillibacter sp. (assembly GCF_947654275.1). Taxonomy (GTDB): domain Bacteria; phylum Bacillota; class Clostridia; order Oscillospirales; family Oscillospiraceae; genus Oscillibacter. The sequence goes on from NZ_CANTJS010000014.1 coordinate 52,966, forward strand.
TCCCTGTTTTCGGAGAAGGAGGACGTGGTGCTGACGGTGGCGGACAACGGCGGCGGCATTCCCGAGGCGGACCTGCCCCGGATTTTTGAGCGCTTTTACCGGGTGGACAAGGCCCGGTCCCGGGCCGCCGGCGGCACCGGCCTGGGTCTCGCCATTGTCAGCGACACGGTGAAGCGCCGGGGCGGCGCTGTGGAGGCCGCCAACCGGCCCGGCGGCGGCGCGCTGTTCACGGTCCGCTGGCCCCGGCTGGAGGGAGGGGGAGCATGATGAGAAAAACCGCCCTGTGTCTGGCCCTGCTGTGCCTGCTGGCCCTGCCGGCGGGGTGCGGGGAGAGGGAAGAGGACCCCTATTTCCTCTACTACCGGGAGGCCGACCTCTCCTTTGCCGCCGGCGGCGGCGTGTTCCAGACGGAAACCGTCTATTTCACCGAGGCCGAGTCCGCCGACCCCCGGGCTCTGGCCGAAGCGCTGCTGACGGAGCTTCTGAAGGGTCCCTTTGACGAGACCCTGAAAAGCCCCATCCCCGCCGGAACCGCCCTCCTCTCCCTGAAGCTGGAGGGGAGCCGGGCCCTGGTGGACCTCTCCGCCGCATACGGAAGCCTCTCCGGCGTGGCCCTGACTCTGGCGGACTGCGCCGTGGTCATGACCCTGACCCAGATTCCCGAAATTCTCTCCGTGGAAATCACCGTCCGGGGCCGGGAACTGGCCTATCGGGAACAGCCCCTGCTGTCCGCCCGTGAAATGCTCCTTTTCCCCGAGGAGGACGTCATCAGCACCGTGACGGCGGCGCTGTATTTCCTGGACGCCGGGGGCCGCCTGACGCCGGAGGAACGGGTGCTGGACCTCTACGAGGGGGACACCCAGGTCTCCGCCGTGGCCCAGGCTCTGGAGCGGGGACCGGAAAACAGGGAGCTGACCTCCGCTCTGCCGGAGGGCTTTCAGGTGAAATCCGTCTGGCAGGAGGAGGACATCTGCTATGTGAATCTCTCCTCGGCCCTGCTGGAGGAGCTCGGAGAGTCCGCCGTCCGCACCGCCCTGGAGGCTCTGGAAAATTCCCTGGGCTCTCTGGAGAGCGTGGAGGAAATCCGCTTTCTGGTGGACGGCGAGTTTACCCGGAGCCTGTCCGGCTAGACCGGAGAGGACCCAAAGAGGCGCTAAAGAGGCACAAAAAGTCTCCCGTGGAAAAATTTCCGCGGGAGACTCTTAATTTTCAAAATATTGTGACGATAAACCTGTTGTAAGCAGTCCGCAGGAGGCGGACAGCGTGCGGGAACACGGAAAGCGGGGCCGCTTCTAAAACAGGCCCTGATGCCAAACAGGCCTCAATAGAAGAGCGCCGCCATGCGGAGCATGGCGGAAACCAAAAAAGAGCCGCCGCACAGAATGCGTCGGAAACGCAAAAACTTCCCATAGAAGGAAGCCGCCGCACAGAGTGCGGCGGAAACCAAAAAGATTTCAGCCGGCCGGCGCGGGCCGGATGAAATATTGTCGGGCGTCCCTCCGGGCCGGGCAGAAACGGCCGTAATGACCGGACCGGACGGCGCGAAACCCTGCGGCCAGACGAAAGGATTTGTCTGGATAATTTAAAAGGAGTTTAAATTATGCGTATTCAGCACAATATTTTGGCAATGAATGCCTACCGCAACTACAACACCAATACCTCTGCCCTGGCTAAGAACCTGGAAAAGCTGTCCTCCGGCTATAAGATCAACCGCGCCGGCGACGACGCCGCCGGACTGGCTATTTCCGAGAAGATGCGGGCCCAGATCACCGGCCTGAACGCCGCCAGCAAGAACGTCAAGGACGGCATCTCCCTGGTGAAGACCGCCGAGGGCGCCATGCAGGAAATTCAGGACATGCTCAACCGCATGGACTACCTGGCTACCCAGTCCGCCAACGGCACCTATGACGATCCCGTGGACCGCCTGAACCTCCAGAAGGAAGTCGACGCTCTGAAGACCGAAATCAACCGTATCGCTGATTCCGCCAACTTCAACGGCATCAACCTCCTGGACGGCTCCATGCAGGACGGCAAGATCACCGGCGCGAAATACGAGTCTGTTGACGCCGCTGATATTCTCGGCCTGATTCCCCCCGAGCTGAACAAGGGCCAGCCCGCCGTGGATTCCGACAAGACCATTGTGGAGGCCGACGCTGAGAAGGCCACCCCCGCTTCCTTCTCTGTGAAGCTGGATAACCTGAACGTCCTCAAGGACGACAACAACTTTGTCCTGAACATCGGCGGCAAGGACCTGGATGCTGTTTCCGTGAAGGAAGGCATGAGCTCCGACCAGATTGCCGAGCTGTTCAACGGAAGGGAAGTCGACCTTACCGATGATAACGGCAATACCGTTACCTTCAAGATCACCGCTCAGGACAACATCCTGAACTTCAAGGCCACCGAGTCTGTTGCCTTCAATCCTCCCAAGGACGTGACCTTCACCACTTCCTCCTCTCAGAAGGCTACGGATAATATCGAGGTCCGTCTGCCTGGCCCCAAGGATGCTACTGGCGCTGGAACCCCCAACAAAGTGATTGTTGAGGCTTATGCTGAGGCGAATGGTAATGCCTCTGCGACCATGGCAGCTACTGGCGTAACTAATCTTACTTTGGCAGATGGAGATAACGCTGGCACTGCCAACGCAGGGCTTGATGTAGATGAAATCATTGCTAAGGCCAAGGCTGATGGTCTGACAGGTGATGTTACCGTTCGGGTAGACGATGCTGGTAAAGTTGGATTGTATATCGGCAATGACAAGATTGCTGACGGCGATGCCGACGTTACTGCTGGTGTTCCGGCAAATAACGCTGGTAATATTGATGTTAGCTTTGGAGACTTTGGAACGGTTTGTTTCAAAAATACCCATGCAACCGACAATGTTGCGGCCGATGACATTTATGGCATCAGTGTCGGCACTGGCCTGACCATCAACAGCGGGAAGAGCGGCGAGACGCCCATCACGGTCAACGACACAAATCTGAAGGCTGCGCTGGGGGATGCCGGACTGGACGGCCTGGCTTCCGGCAATGTGTCTGTCGCCTACAACAAGAATGCCAATAACGGTGCGGGCGCTTGGGAGATGACTGCGGACGGCCAGACTATCGCCCTGACTGCCGATGCCACGACTACTGCCGGCAAGCTGCTGCTTCAGGATGCTGGCGGCAATACGCTTTTCACCGTTGACCTGAGCGGCGCGGCCATCAAGCCCACCGAGGCCGATTTCCAGGACGCCTTTGCCAACGGCAAGACGGTTGCCAAGCTGGGCAAGGAGGCCACTGTCACCGGTACCATCAACGGCGCTACCCAGAACATCCAGCTGGGCACCGACGGCGGAGACAACCGCGTGGCTAACACCACCATCGACCTCAGCGAGTATTTCCAGAAGGACGGCACCACCATCACCCTGGGCGACACCACCTATACCATTGCTGTGGGCAAGGACAGCAAGTTCAAGAGCGCCGAGAACGTCATTGACCTGACTGACTTCGAGCCCAACAACGTGGACGCTCAGGTTGCTGCCACCCGTCTGACCACCGTTGCCAAGAACAACAACGGAATCTTCTCCGTGGGCCACGACGGCAAGGGCAACACCACCCTTCAGCAGCTCTCCGAGGCCAAGGACAGCACCGATATGACCACCCGGGAGAAGATCGCCAGCTATATCAAGATCTCCACCGTGGATGCCAAGAGCCTGCGGGACGTCAAGACCGCCAGCGGCCTGACTCTCCAGATCGGCGACACCTCCGACTCCTTCAACCAGATGAGCGTGTCCATCGGCGACATGCACACCGACGCCATGGGAACCAAGGGCGGCAAGTCCATTGCTGATATCAACATCGGCAACCAGAAGGGCGCGCAGGAGGCCGTTCAGGTCATTAAGGACGCCATCAACTACGTCTCCGGCGTCCGCGGCGACCTGGGCGCTGTCCAGAACCGTCTGGAGCACACCGCCAACAACCTGAGCGTCATGGCGGAGAACATCCAGGATGCTGAGTCCACCATCCGCGACACCGACATCGCTGAGGAAATGATGTCTTACACCAAGAACAACATTCTGGTCCAGTCCGCTCAGGCGATGCTGGCCCAGGCCAACGCGGTGCCTCAGGGCGTCCTCCAGCTGCTGGGCTAATCCTCAACAGCACTTACGCGGGACGACTGCTGAGCTAAGATTCAGCGGCACCCACGCAGGACGACCGCGCGAAGCGCGAAACAAAAAAGGCGGGCCTTTCGGCCCGCCTTTTTTGTGTATGGAGCAGATTCCGAGAAGTGAAATCCTGCATAAAAATGCCGCACCGTTTTTGTTAAAATTGCTGATTTTTCAAAAATCCAAAAAGTTTTTCCCCAAAAAAACCTGGGCGATTTTCAAACGCACTTATTTAGAACCTGTATTCATAGCCGAGGGATGCCGGATGGGCGAGGATTTTTCTCGTCAGACAAGGAGGTTTTCCGCAGCAATCCTGACGGATTGCAAGGGAAATCGACGCAGTATGACGGGAAAAAGACCGGCCAGACGGCATGCGGCGGTTGTGAATACAGGTTCTTAATAGAGGGCAAATTCAGGCCCGAATATAAAAAGGAGGATTTTGAAGAATGAGACGACTGAAACAATGGACGGCGGCGCTGTGCGCCATGGTGCTGCTGATGTCCGCTGTACCCGCGGCGGGGGGCCTACTCGCCTCCGGCGCCGGACCGTGATACCTATGGGCGGAGCTGTACCCGGGTGATAGGCGGCATCTACTACGGCGAACAGACCCAGGACAACGTTTGGACCGCCCGCATCCATGGTTACATCTGCCCCATGAACAATGGGCAGAAGCATGTGATTCAATGGGTGGGAGACAATTGGCAAACCACCTGCACGCAGGGCGGAAACACCTATAACTACTGTACCCTCTGCGGAGAGAAGGAAATTCTGAAGGAGGAGCCACTGGGGCATGATTTCGTCAATGGCGTCTGCACCCGCACAGGCTGCGGGGAAAAGGACCCTGATTACCGGAATCCCTCTGTAGACCCCGGCGGGTCCTCGACCAACCCAGGTGAGACCACCAACCCCGGCGGGTCTGCCACGAACCCCGGTGAGACCACCAATCCTGGTGAGACCACTGGCCCTGTCATACCGGAGCCCCCTGTCACGCCGCCGGTTACACCCAATGCGCCCTGCGCCAATGGCCGGCATACCTGGAAATATCTGACGGAACAGGCCACCTGCTCCAAGGAGGGCCGGAGCTACCGGATCTGTTCTGTCTGCAAGACGGAGGAAACCGTCCGGGCCATCCCCAAGAGCTATCACAGCTGGAAGTATGAGACCGTTCCCTCCACCTGCACCGCCGAGGGCAAGGCCACTCGAACCTGTTCCGTCTGCAAGGAGACGGAGGTCCAGCGGGTCATCCCCATGACCGCCCACCGCTGGGAGAAAAAGACCATTCCCGCCACCACTGCCTCCGCCGGCAGGAATTATCAGGTCTGCTCCGTCTGCGGCCGGGAGGAGACCCTCTCCGTCATTCCCCGTAAGCTCCACGACGGCAGCGGCAGCACGGAGATGCCCAAGCTCAGTCAGGCAGAGATTACCCAGCTGCTGAAAAACGCCCCTGTGCCTCTCAGCACCATTTATGATAGCATCTGTGATGTAGAGCCCTCCTATAAGGCTCCCTATTCCACCGGCAGAGTCAAGGACAGCATGCTCCAGGCCGCCGCCGCCCGGCTGAACGCCATGCGGCGCATTGCGGGTCTGCCTGCCGCCGTTCTGGACGCCGGGCTGTGCGAAAGCGCCCAGTATGGCGCGGTGGTCAACGCTGCATTGGATGAGCTGACCCATTATCCCAGCCAGCCGGCGGGGATGGACAGCGGATTTTACCAGAAGGGCCGGGCCGCCGCCAGCTCCAGCAATATCGCCTGCGGCTATTCCCTGGTAGGCTCCGTGGACGGCTACATGGAGGACAGCGACCCCGGCAATATCAGCCGGGTGGGTCACCGGACCTGGCAGCTGAACCCCAAATTGGGCAAGGTGGGCTTCGGTATGGCCGGCAGGTACTCCATGGAGAAGGTCCACGACCAGAGCGGCCAGGGCTGCCCCTACGACTATGTGGCCTGGCCCGCCTCCGGCAGTTTCCCCAGCGATGTGTTCGGCGGGGACTACGCCTGGAGCGTGCACCTGAACCGCAGCCTCTATGCCGCCCCCTCCGCCAGAGACATCACCGTGACCCTGACCGGCGGCGGGAAGAGCTGGACCTTCCGGAGCGGAGAGCATTACAGCACAGCTTACAAGAGTAAATACTTCACCTGCTTCAACGACTATACCATCGGCTACTGCATCGTTTTCCGGCCCGACGGGGTCACCGCCTATGACGGAACCTATACCGTCCGCATCGACGGCCTGAAGCTCCGGGACGGCAGCTCCACGACGCTGACCTATCAGGTGGACTTTTTCAACACCGGTCTGTCTGACCCCGGCCCCACTTCTGGCCAGCAGAACCCGCAGCCCGGCCAGCAGCCTGGACAGCAGCCTGGACAGCAGCCCGGTCAGCAGGGCCAGATTGCCCAGATGCCCGACGCCGTGGCCAACGGAAACCCCTTCACAGACGTGCCCGCCAACACCTATTATCATGACGCGGTTATGTGGGCGCTGAACAACGGCGTCACCACCGGCGTGACGGAGACCCAGTTCCAGCCCAATTCCACCTGCACCCGGGGCCAGGTGGTGACGTTCCTCTGGCGGGCCAAGGGCTGTCCCGAGCCCCGGACCAAGACCAATCCCTTTACCGACGTGGCCTCCTCCAGCCCCTTTTATAAGGCCATCCTGTGGGCCCAGGAGAACGGCATTACCACCGGAACCACAGCCACCACCTTCAATCCCAGGGGCACCTGCACCAGCGGCCATGTAGTGACGTTCCTCTGGCGCTCCAACGGCGAGCCCAACCCCGTGGGGGCCAGCGCCCTGGCCAGCGCCAACCCCGACAAGTACTTCCCCGGTGCCGTGGCCTGGGCGGACAGCAGCGGCCTGCTGACCGGCGTGGGCTCCGCCTTCGTACCCGGCCAGAATTCCCCCAGAGCCAACATCGTCACGTATCTTTACCGGGATATTACAGGCTGATCCCGTTGAAAACGGGTTTCGAGAGAGCCCAGAAAGAACGACCGGAAGGGACCCCGTCAGGGGTCCCTTTCCCGGCTGTACCTGGTTTTTCCTGCTTCTTTCTGATACCCGGCGGCAGGCCCTGTATCAGGAAAACCATTCGCCTTTTGAAGGGCGTGTTCCGCCGTCTTCCAGATAGGCCATCCGGTGGACCTGAACCACCCGGCGGAGGACGGTGGGCGATTCAGGTCCGCCGGAGCCGGTTCCGCCAAAGATGCAGGTAAGGGTCGGATTATGTCTGAAATTGGCAAGAGGATTGTCACAGACCCGGCAGGGATGGTGCCGCAATTGGTACAGAAATGTTCCATTTTCAGGTAAGACCGCCCCTTTTTGCGGTGTTTACTTGGAGTGAGGAAGTCAGTGATGAAACTGCATTCGTAGAAAGCGGTGAGGCAATCGCCCGGGAACGGTGATTTTGTCATAGGGGCAGCTGCCGGGAGCCAGGTTCAGAGAAAGAGCGGTGTCACCAATGACGCCGGGGCATGGCCCGGGTCGTGAATCCGGGTGAAGTTATGGGGGTGCCGGTCTTCTTGCCGGTGTCCTGAAGTGAGTTTCGACAACGGCTTTGGCTTTCGTGATTTTTCCTTTGCTGTTTCGATTCAGCAGGTTCCACCCGGACCGGGGCCGCATAAAAGATTTGGATCACATTTTTCGAAAATTTTTAAATTAGCACTTTACAATGCCGGAAAATATGGTATAATAACTTCTGCTGTCAGGTAGTGACGGTGTCAGGCGGAAGAGGCCCGGCGGTCTGTTGGGCTGTTTTCGCAGGACATAGACTGCAAGCCGTATCAAGAGAAGCATGAGAATAAGCAGTTTGGGCCTGTAGCTCAGTTGGGAGAGCGTTCGGTTCGCATCCGAGAGGTCGAGAGTTCGAATCTCTTCAGGTCCACCATGATAAGTTGACAGGCTACACCAAGGGGGTAGTCTGTCAACTTTTATATC